>JBCCYY010000069.1:0-19978 GCA_039188575.1 Planctomycetota bacterium
ACGGTGGTCTTGCCGCAGCCGCCCTTCTGGTTGATGATCGCGATGGTGCGCACGGGGTGTGCCCCTTCGTCCGTGATGGGGGCGTGGGGCCGGTCCAATCCGTCCCGAATCGCCTGATCTGACACCGGCGGGCTCCGCCCGGCCGAGTACATCCTGTCCGCAGGCCCGGGCCAGATACCCGATAAAAGTCTGCTTATTTGGTTATCGGGGTTCATCGGAAAAAGCCTTGAGGATTTCGCCTATATAGAACTGTCGCCGACCGTGTGTCTTACCCAGATTGACATGAAGGAGATGGTCGGATTGGACAGGATCGCAGTCTTTTGCAGGGTAAAGTGTCGCATTCATTGCTTACTTCGAGGGTTTGACGCATCATCATGAACACCGCTTCATGCCTGATCCTTGCGAGTCAATCGCCTCGTCGAGCGCAACTGCTCACCGAGGCTGGCTTCGCGTTTGAACAGCGATCGCCTCCGTTTGCGGACCCGGATCAGCCGCCTGGGCACCTCGGGCGTGATGAGGCGGAGGGCTATGCGGTGGCGTTGGCCGAGATGAAGGCGTTGAGTCTGGACGAGGCGGTCATACCGTCTTTGGTACTCGCTGCGGACACGATCTGCGTCGATGCTGCGGGGCAGCTGGTCGGCAAACCGCGCGATCGGGCGCATGCCGCCGAGATGATCCGGGCGTTCAGCGGGTCTGAGCATCGAGTCATCACGGGTGTCGCGCTGCTGCGCGTCGGGGTTGATCAATCCATCCTCGATCTGGAGGCAGACACCGCGGTCGTACGATTCAGGACGATCACGGCTGAGCAGATCGATGATTACCTCGCGACGGAGGATTGGCGAGGCAAGGCCGGGGGCTACAACCTGTTCGACCGGCAGGCGGCGGGCTGGCCGATTGAAGTCGAAGGCGACCCGACGACGGTGGTGGGCCTGCCGATGAAGCGGCTGGTGCCGATGCTGAACACGCTGCTGGACGGTGATGCCTTATCCTGATGCCATGATGGGGCGTCTCCAATCGGGCTTATTTGGTTGTCTGGCTTTTCTATGCGTGCACTTGATTGGCTGTACAACGAAAAATCCATCGTTCGATCTGTCACGCACTGATGCGCGGTCTGCCCTGCAAACGATGGCGGATGAACCGGTGTCCACGCCAAGGCCGGTGCTGGTCCTGGGCGGCTACCTCGATCCGGGCCTGCTGACTGAGGTACTCGCTGCCGATTTGGAAGAGGTTCTTCTAGGCGGGCCTGTCATCTCGGTCTCATTCAGCATGACCGCAGATTTCGAGTCGTGCCGGCAGCGCGTTTTGAGTGAGCTCGGGGCGCATCACCCCGCATTGCTTGGCTCGTCGGATTCTGCGGACACCCTGCCGGTGGACGTCGTCGCGATCTCGATGGGCGGGCTGGTCGCGCGGTACATGGCTCTTGACGACCACGAAGCGGGCAAGCGTCTCGACATCCAGCGCTTGTTCACGATCAGCACGCCGCACCAGGGCGCGACCTGGGCGATGCTGCCCTCCGCGAACCGTAAGCAGACCCATATGCGGCCCGGCTCGGAACTACTCGAACGCCTCAACAGCGAAGCGAACCTGCCCGCCTACCCCTGCTACAGCTATGTGCGGTTGCGTGACAGCATCGTTGGGCCACGACGCGCTGCGCTGCCTGGCCAAACGGCGTGGTGGGTGCACTCGTCGCTTTGGCAGAGCCCGCACCTCGGCGCGCCGGGCGACCCCAGGATTATCGCGGACATCGCCCGCCGGCTGCGCGGGGAACTAGCCTACGCAACCAGCCCGCCGGCACCGCTGCCTTAGCGAAGTGGCTGCCGCGGTTACACTCCGGGCATGACCCTGCGCGGACGAGTACTGCAAGCGATGTCGGGCGAGGACGCGACGCTGCGTGGCCGGCTGTGGCGTTCGGCGTTGTCGGCAGCGGTGCCGGGCTATGCGCTGGGCAACGCGCTGCGTTCGGCGGGTTTTGCGGTGGGGCTCAAGCGGACGTACCCGCTTGGTCGGCCGACGGTATCGGTCGGCAACCTAACGACCGGCGGGACGGGCAAGACGCCGATGGTCGGCTACGTCGTCAACCGGCTCATCAAGCAGGGGCACCGGCCTTGCATCCTGCTGCGTGGCTACCGCGGTGGGGATGAGGCGATCGAGCACGAACGGCTGCTTGGCGAAGCGGTGCGCGTCGAGCCAAACCCGGACCGTGTTGCCGCGTCGAAGCTGGCGCTGAGCGAAGATCCGTCGATCACCTGCTTTGTGCTTGACGATGGGTTCCAGCACCGCCGGGCGCAGCGGGACCTGGACCTGGTGCTGATCGATGCGACCATCCCATGGGGCTACGGCTACCTGCTGCCGCGAGGGCTAATGCGTGAACCGAGGTCCGCGTTGAAACGGGCAGATGCGGTGGTCGTGACGCGCAGCGATCAGGCTCCCCTGGAAGGCTTGGCAACGCTTGATGAGCAGATCAAGTCGATCACCGGTAGGCCGCCGATCGCGCATGCCGAGCACACGTGGTCGGGCCTGAAGGACGTGCGTGATCAGCCGCATGACTTGTCTTTGCTGGCAGACCAATCCGTGATGGGCGTCGTCGGCATCGGTAACCCCGCGGCGTTTGAGGCGACGCTCAACCAGCACGCCAAGCAGGTACTGCACTGCGAGGCACAGCCGGATCACCACCACTACACGCGGAAGCAGCTGCTCAAGCTGCTGGACCTGGCAACGACGGCCGGTGCCGAGGCGGTTGTTACGACAGAAAAAGACTGGGTGAAGTGGTCAGCGCTGCTCGAGGATGAGAGGCTTGATCTGCCGATCTACCGCGCGGTGTTGGCGATGCGGTTTCGGGATGGGGCCGAAGCAGTGGACAGCTTGATCACTGCAGTTTTTTCTTAAGCCCGTTGATCGCTGGGTGGCCCGGAACCAGCGCCTGCAGGTTGTAGAGCGAGACCCTCGCGTCCTCGATGCGGCCTGCCTTGATCTGCCAGTCGGCGAGCAGCGCGGTGAACTCGGCGATGGTCTCTTCGTTGCGGTTCTCGCTGATCCGGTGCCACTCGGTGACTCCCTGCAAGTGGTCCACGGCCTTGCCGAGCTGATTAGCCCGTTCGTAGAGCCTGGCGCGCAGCCTCGCCGACTCGATTCGCCAGGGCGCATCCGCGAACTCACTCCAGGTGTAGTTGAGCATCGTCACGGCGTCTTCGTCGCGGTCCGAGTCCGTATAGATCCGCGCTTTCTGGATGTGGTAGGCCGCGGTGTCGGCGTCGCTGTCGAGCTTGGACATCTTGATCGCGCGGTCGACCCACGACAGCGCCGCCTCGGTGTCGCCCCCGACTGCTGAGACGTCGGCCAGGCCCGCGTAGGCCTCGTGTTTGTAGTTGGTCTTTTCGCCCGGCCCGCGGGCTTCGGCCGCTTGATTGAACATCCGTTCCGCGTTCGGCGGGCTCCCTAACGCGAGATACAACCGCCCGAGCGCTGTGTAGACCTCGCTGTCGGCCTGGTCGTTGGTCGCTTGCACCGCTTCGAGGTAGTGCGATAAGGCCTTGTCGATCTGCCCAAGCTTCGCGGCGCTGAGCCCGGCCATCTTGCTGAGCTCGAAGGCGTTCTCGTTAAACGTCAACGCCTGCTGCAGTGCGGCATACGCCTGGTCCCATTGTTTCAGCCCCATGCGTGTCTGCGCGAGCAGCACGTAGCCGCCCTGCTGGTCGGGGTACCGCTCGGTGAAGGCCCGGGCCTTCGCGGCCAGGCGCGACAGGTCCTGCTTTTCCTGCAGCGCGGTCTGGAAGTCCTGTTGAAGGACGCCGAGTTCCTGGTCGATCTGTTCCTGCGAGGCCTTGGGCGGATCGGCCGAGGCACCCTCTTCACCGCGGGTCAGCGCAAGGTACACGACCGCGCTGATCGCCATCGCCAGCAGCGCGAGCAGCACCACCCAGCCGGTCGACACGGCCCCTCTGCGATGCATGGATTGGAATGCTGGCGTCACCCGCGCAGCGTATCACATCACCGCGCAGGCGCGTAGGAAAAAATGGCCGGAGGCCTACAGGCTCCGGCTATTTTTATTCGATCGGGGGTTAGACGGAGACATCGGTTTTCGCTTGTTCGCGTTGGTCCTGTGCGGGTGTCAACGGCCGCTCCAAGGAGGGCATGTCGAAGTGCACACTGGGCTCGGGCGGCAGCGCATCTCCCGCTGGATGCCAAGGCTGGTTTGCCAAGGCACCGGAGATGAGCAGCCCGATGTAGACCGCGACGCTGTATCTGACCCAACTCGACATCAATCTAGTCACCGATTCATCGGGCACGCACGCAACGGGAATCCGCCATGGATCGCGGTCATGGCGGGTCCGGGCCCGGATAATCGTTACAGACCTATACTCCCGCCATGCTTGAGTTGTCTCGTACGGTCCGGTTTTGCTTGTCGGGTGATCCAGGCGATCTGGCTTCGCCGCGGGATAACACGTTCAGCAGCTGGCCCGCGATGCGCGGGCTCGGCCGGTACTACGAGTTGGAAGTGATCTGCAAGGGCGAGGCGGACCCACAGACCGGCTACTTCATCAACATCAAGGCGATCGACAAGGTTGTGCGCGAGCATGTCCTGCCGATCCTGATCGAGCAGGTAAAGGATGACGCCCACTCGGCCTCGACACCGATGGGCAAGCTGATGCATCAGGTGATTGAAGCGATGGACCCGCCCCTGAATCAAACGGTGGCCCAGGCCCGCCTGGCCTTGACCCCGACGCTCAGCCTCGCGATCGAAAGGAACGACATGGACCACGTGGTGATGCGACAGCAGTACGAGTTCTCTGCGGCCCACCGGCTGCACGTGCCAACCCTCAGCGATGAGGAGAACCGCGCGACTTTCGGCAAGTGCAACAACCCCGCTGGGCACGGGCACAACTACCGGGTCGAGGTCGCGGCCCGTTGCCCGATCGATGAGCAGGGGCACACGATCAGCCCTGCCGAGCTGGACGCGATCGTCGATCAAGAAGCGATCGAGAAGCTGGACCACAAGCACCTGAACGAGGATGTGCCCGAGTTCGCCGAGCTCAACCCCTCGGTCGAGCACATCGTGAAGGTTGTCTGGCAGATGCTCGACGGCAAGCTGCCGGGCCGGGCCAAGCTCGAGGAGGTCAAGGTCTGGGAGACGGGCAAGACGGTGTGCGCGTATCGTGGGGATTGAATCGCACTACACTCCTTGGATGCACCCGGCGGCCATGGACGATGAAGCGCTGTTGAAGGACTGCGAGGTCGCGTCCGGCCGAGCGTCCGGGCCGGGCGGGCAGAACCGCAACAAGGTCGAGACCGCGATCCGGATCACGCACAGACCAAGCGGTCTGGTCGCCAGCGCGACCGAGCGCCGGCACAAGCAACAAAACAAGCATCAAGCGCTCTTCCGGCTTCGTTTGAAGCTGGCGGTCCAGGTGCGCGAGCCGGTGGACCCGGGTTCGGCGCCGAGCGCTTGCTGGCGGTCGCGCGTCAAGCAGCGCAGGCTCCTCATCAACCCGAGCCATGCGGACTACCCATCGCTGCTGGCAGAGGCGTTGGACCGTTTAGCGGTGGTGGGCTACGAGATACCCGCGTCGGCGGAGCTGCTGGGTGTGTCGACATCCCAGCTGCTTAAACTCATTAAGCACGAGCCTGACGCGATATCGCGGCTCAACGACCAGCGCCGATCGTCTGGGCTTCACCCGCTGAAATAGTCGGTTAGAGATTGCTGATGAGGGCAAGCCCGAGGATCCCGGCAAACACCGCGGCCATGACCAAGCCCGATGCGATCCCGCCCTGGGCCTGCACGCGCCAACGCATAAACCGCTGACGCATGACAAGCAGCAGAATCGAGATGACCACGCAACACAGCGAGTAGAAAACCAGGATCAAGAACAGGACCCCCTCGGGCTCACTCACAAGATCGCTGACCGTTGCGCCGTGTGCGAACGCGTAGAGGATCAGGATGTGGAACGGGATGCCGCAGCCGGCGGGCACGAGCGCGCCGACCAGCGCAGTGATCCAGAGATTGCTGATGCCCACCACCCCGATCTGCAGAACGAGTTCTCTCCCGCACTCGGGGCAGGTCCCGCCTTGCAGCTGCCGGATGTTGTAGTCGCACGCGGGGCAGGTCACATCGCGGTTCGCGAGGAACTGCGTGAGCATATCGCGGTCCGACACAGCTGCCTGGGGATTCGTTTCGTTGTCGGCTTGATCCATCCCTTGGATTCTACCGGCTGCCGATCACGTCAGCCTCACTAGATCCCGGCCCCGTCGTGGTGTGTCGGGCTCATGTAGTCGGCGATGATCTGGATGAGTTTATGGCGATCTACGGGCTTGCTCATGTAGTCGGTGCAGCCCGCCTGGAGGCACTTGTCCCGGTCGTCGGCCGAGGCGTGCGCTGTGAGCGCGATGATGGGCAGGTCGTAGCCGAAGTCGCGCAGCTGCGCGGTCGCGTTGTAGCCGTCGAGCACCGGCATCTGCATGTCCATGAGGATGACGTCGAAAGGCATGCCGGTTTTGAGCGCGGCCAGCGCGGCGTCTCTGCCGATTTTGCCGTTCTCAGCGACCTCGACGGTCGCGCCCGCCTTCGAGGTGTAGTGCTGGAGCAGCCTCTGGTTATCCGGGCCGTCTTCAACGATCAGGACGCGCTTGCCCACCAATGTATCGGCCGCGGTGCTGTGCGTGGGCTGGCGGCCTTTTGTTTGCTTGCTATCGGTGTCTTGGACGGGCTGTACCTGGAAGGTTGCGGTAAAGGTGGAGCCCCCGCCGGGCGCGCTGGTGCACGTCAGATCGCCGCCCATCATCTGGCAGAGGTTGTGCGAGATCGTGAGGCCGAGTCCTGTGCCCCCAAATTTCCGCGTGGTGGATTGATCGGCCTGGCTGAAGGGTGTAAATAATTGCTGCTGTTGCTCGGGGCTGATGCCGATCCCGGTGTCGGTGATGACGCAGCGCAGGGTAGCCGAGCCGTTTTCGTTGGGGATGTACTCGACCTCAAGGGTGACGTGCCCCTGCTGCGTGAATTTGACCGCGTTGCCGACGAGGTTCAACACAACCTGGCGGAGTCGGGTCGGGTCGGATTTCAAGTGCGTGGGCAAGGCCTGTTTGGTGACAAGGTTCAGGCTGATGCCTTTCTTGCCCGCCCGGGGAGCCATGAGGTTGATGGCGTCCTCAAACAGTTCGGCCGGCTCGATCGTCACGCTTTCGATGGACATCTTGCCCGCCTCGATCTTCGAGAGGTCGAGGATGTCGTTGAGCACGCGGAGCAGGTGCTTGCCGTTTCGGCGGATGGTCTGGGCGTGGTTACGTTTGTCGGCCTCGGTCTGCCCGACATCGAGCAGCAGGTCGGAGAAGCCAAGGATCGCGTTCATCGGTGTGCGGATCTCGTGGCTCATGTTGGCGACAAAGGCGCTCTTGGCAGCGCTGGCCTGTTGGGCAAGGTCGCGGGCTTCGATAAGTTCTTGCTGGGCGGTTTTCAGCTTGTGGATGTCGATGTGCAGGCCGATCATGCGGGTGACGTTGCCCGCCTCGTCGCGCTCGATCGCCTCGCCGGTATCGAGGACCCACCGGAAGTCGCCTGCTTTGTTGCGCACGCGGATCTCGCAGGCGTAGCGCGCTGTTCTGCCCGCGAAGTAGTCCTCCAACGCGGCCTTAGCGCGATCCAGGTCGTCGGGCTTGGTGACCTCGTGCCAGGATTCGATCCGCATCGGCAGCTCGCTCGGCTCGTACCCGAGCATCGTGTACCAGGTGTCGGACAGGTAGTTATCGCCCGAGGGGATGTCCCAGTCCCACAGCCCGATGTTGGAGGCCTTCAGCGCGAACTCGAGCCGGTGCCGTTGGGCTTCGAGCTCTTGCCGCTGTTCGCGCTGTTCGGTGACATCCTGCACCGTACCATAGGTACGGATGAGCTCGCCGTGTTCGTTCAGTTCGCACTGTCCGCGCGATTCGAGCACCCGGCTCTCACCGTTAGGCAGCAGGCTGCGGAACTTCATGACGTAGGGCTGGTGGTCTTCGGCGGCTTTGGCCAGCACGGATTCCCAGTACGCCACATCGTCGGGGTGGATCTGATTGCGGTGCTCCTCGAAGCTGGGCGCGGGCTGATCGATCGGCAGCCCGAACATGTGCTTGATCTGGTCGGACCAGGTGATCTTGTTGTCGGCGTTGGTCCACTGCCAGTTGCCGACCTTCGCGATGGTCTGTGCCTCGCTGAGCTGCTGTGCGGACTCGCGGAGCTTGCGTTCTGACTCGGCACGTTCGGTGAGGTCGTGGCAGACCACGAGCAGCGCTTCCTTATCCGGGAGCTTTACCGGTTTGAGCGTGACCGCAACGAGGATGTTGCTGCCGTCTTTGCGCTGGTGCATCCAATCGAAGCGGTGCAAGCCCTGCTCGCGGGCGGTCTGGTCCATGTCGATGCGCTTTTCCATCGAGCGCCGGCCGTCGGGCTGGAACTCGGGCGACATCTCCGCGGGGTGCAGTTGGAGTATCTCCTGCTTGTTGTCGTAGCCGAGCATATCGATGGCGGCCTGGTTGCAGTTGATGATGCCGGTGTCATCGAAGAGCAGGTGCGAATCGGTAGACGATTCGAACAGGACGCGGAAGTGCTCTTCGCTGGTCTTGCGCGCAGTAATATCGCAGAAGGTGACGGTAAAGCCGTCGCCGCACTTGGCGGCCTTGATGCTGAACCAGTGGTTCAGCCCGTCGTGGGCGTAGTGGTGCTCGGTGTAGAACGGCTCGCCGGTCTCGACCACGCGCGCATAGGCGTCAAAGAGCCCGTCTTCTTTGTTGCCGGGGAAGACGGTGAGCATGGTCCGCCCGAGCATCTGCGCTGCAGACCGCCCGACGATATCTTCGCACATGCGGTTGACGAACTCGATCCTGAAATCGGTGATCTTGTTTCGGCCGTCGCGGATCGACGAGAAGGCTATGATCCCGTCCAGCGAGCTGTCCAAGACACCGGCGAGCAGGTCGGCTTGATTGGTCGTGTTGTGCATCGGGCCCGAGGCTTGGTAGTTGCGAGCGGACGGGGTCGTTCCCCCTGGATCGCTAATCGGCATAACCCGAACACATCTTCACCAGTCGGATGAATCCACAGCCACGCCCTAACCCGCACGACTGGAGCGGACGATGTTGTGTGGGAGACAACGACCGAGAACACCCATGCTCCGTGTTGATATCAGATCTGCCCGGCCGGAGATGACCCTGGCCCTGCCCGTGATGAACCCCCGGCTGCCGGGGCACCAGCTGTTGAATATCGGCTACGAGCTCACGCCGGCGGTGATCGAGAAGCTCGACGAGATGCGTGTCCGCACGCTCTGGGTCGACTACCCACGCCTGTCGTTCCTCGGCAAGTACGTGGACCCGGCGACGGTACAGATCCGCGCGAATGTGGTCACGCAGATGCAGGACACGTTCGAGACGCTGCAGCAAACCTCCGCCGCGAAACTCAACTACGACGCGTACACCAGCACGATCACCAACCTCGTCGACAGCGTGGTGTCCAACCCCGAGGCGGCGCTGTTCCTGGGCGACCTCTGCGAACAAGAGACGGGCGACGAGCTCATGCGGGCCGGCTCGGCGGTGACCTACCTCAGCGTCTTGCTCGGGCTCAAGCTCGAGGGCTACCTCATCAAGCAGCGCCGGCATGTGACGGACCCCGCCCGAGCGAAGCAGGTCGTCCCGCTTGGTGTGGGCGCGATGCTGCACGACATCGGCGTGACGCTGCTTCCCAAGGAAGTGGTCGACCGCTACAAGGAAACGCACGACGAGACCGATCCGGCCTGGCGCGAGCACACGGCCCTCGGCTTCCGCGCGGTGCGCGGCCGGATCGACCCGACCGCCGCGACGGTCGTGCTCCACCACCACCAGCAGTTTGATGGCAATGGGTACGCGGGCAAAGACTTCCCCGTCCAGCAGGGCGAGGGCATCCATATCTTCGCGCGGATCGCCGCGGTCGCCGATGTATTTACCAGGCTTAGCAGCCCGGCCGGGGGCGAGTCGATGCCGCAGGTCTGGGCGCTCGCCGCGATGCTCAGCGACAAGCTCCGCACGCGCTTTGACCCGAACGTGCTCCGCGCGCTTGTTGAGGTGGTCCCGCCCTACCCGCCGGGCAGCCGGGTTACGCTCAGCGATGGCACCGAGGCGATCGTCGTCGACCACCATATCGCCGACCCCTGCAGCCCGACCGTGCAGCGTCTGCCCAACAACACCCTGCCCACCGCCGGCCAGCCGCTCGGGGAGACGGTCAACCTCCGTGACCACGACACGCTGAATATCGTGATGTGCGACGGCCAGCGGACCGAGCCCTACAACTTCAGCCCGGAATCGATCCCCGGCAACGTCGACGCGATCTACGGCTGGGTGTGATCAGCGCTCTGCCGCATATCCAAGCCGCCTCGACCATCGTTCCGATAACAAGCGGACGATGGATGTCTTCGAAAAGAACCTCAAAGCGATTGCGCGCCACCACCCTGCGCTGGTGGAACAGCTTTTAACGATTGAACCGGCGTCATTGGCCTGGTCCGACTCGAAAGCCGGTGCGTTGACCGCTGTTCGGACCGATCTTGGGCCTCGGCCGATCGCGCTGGCCAGCAAGTACGACCCTCTCAAAGAAGCCCAGAAGCTGGTCGAGCCGGTCGACCACGCGAAGACCGCGTGCACCGTGATCCTCGGGTTTGGGCTGGGCTACCACATCGATCTGCTGGTGAAGAACGTCGGCCCGCGCGACCTGGTGATCGTCTATGAGCCGGACCTCGCGCAGCTGCGGGCGGTGCTTGAGCGGGTGGACTACACGCGCTGGCTGGGGCAGAACGGCCTGATCCTGGCCGGGCCGGATGTGACCAAGTCGGTGCTGCTGGCCCGGATCGAGAAGCGCAGCGCGACGCCGACGCTCGGCACGCAGCTCATCACACACGCGCCGTCTCGCCAGCAGCATAACGACGCGTTCAACGCGTTCGGCAAGCTCGTGACCGAGACGCTGGCGTTCTGCCGAACCAACGTCGCGACCGCGCTGGTCAACGCCTCGCGCACGGTGAGCAACCTGACGAACAACCTCGCACAGTACGCCGCGGGCCCGACGATCGCGCCGCTGAAGGGCGCGGCCAAGGGCTACCCCGCCGTCTGTGTCGGGGCCGGCCCATCGCTGGTCAAAAACCTTGATCTGCTCTGCGACCCGGAGGTTCGCCGCAACGTCGTGGTCATCGGCGTGCAGACCACGCTCAAGCCGATGCTGCAGCGCGGCATCCGGCCGGACTTCATCACGGCGCTGGACTACTCGGAGATCTCGACGCGTTTCTACGAGGCGCTGCCCGATCTGCCGGACGTGACACTCGTCGTCGAGGCCAAATGCCACCCCGCGATCATCTCGGCGTACCCCGGCCCGGTTCGGGTCTGCCCGAACAACCTCAACGATAAGCTGCTTGGTGACATGGCCCGGCCGATGCCGACGATCAAGGCTGGGACCACTGTCGCGCACCTGTCGTTCTACCTCGCGCAGCTGCTTGGCTGCGACCCGGTCGTTTTCATCGGGCAGGACCTCGGCTTCTCGGATGGTTTGTACTACGCGCCTGGCACGGCGGTGCACCAGGTCTGGGAGCCGGAGCTCGGCGCATTTAACACCATCGAGACCATGGAGTGGACGCGCGTCGTTCGGATGCGTGGCAACCTACGGCGGGCCGAGGATGTGCACGGCCGGCCGATCTTTACCGACGAGCAGATGAGCACGTACCTCGGCCAGTTCGAGCGCGACTTCGATGAAGCCAGGCAGGCAGGCTTGACCGTGATCGACGCGACCGAGGGCGGGATGCCCAAGCAGCACACGCGGCTGAGCACGCTCAAGGACGCGCTGGATCGGTATGCGACGCGTGCTGTCCCCGAGTTGCCACAGGCCGAGGTCGGGCTGTGCCGTGATCGGCTGGCCATGCTGCGCGGGCTGTTGGATGGGCGGATCGATCGCGTCAAGGAGCTGAAACGTGTCACACTCGACACGACAAAGCTGCTCAAACGGCTGCGCGAACACCAGCAGAACCCGAAGAAGGCCAGCAAGCTCTTTGATCAGGTGCAGAAGAACACCAAGCGTGTCCACGGTGAATTGAAAGAGGCGTTCGAGCTGGTCAGCTCGATCAACACGGTCGGCACGTTCCGCCGCGAGCGGGCAGACCGTGGGATTCATCACACCGATCACAGCGACGAGTACCAGCGGCAGCTCGCGCAGATCGAGCGCGACCTGGACAACATGGGCTTCATCGAACAGGCCTGCGACGAGGCGCTGACGATCTTCGGCGAGGCGCGTCAGCGCTTATTGGATGCGATCAATGAAGCGAACCAAGAAGACAAGCCCGCGCCGCTGACGACCGCCGCGTAACGATCATGACAAGCATCGCCATCATCCAGGTTGATCTGCACCGCGGCCGGTTCGGCCACGCGGTGTCCCTGCTTGATGAGCTCGCGGGCAAGACGGTGTTGCAGCACACGATCGATCGTGTCGCGCGTATTGATGGGCTCGATGAGATCGTGCTGATGCACCCGCGGGAGCAGTCGCTGGCGGGGGTGTACGACACACCGGCCCGTGGCCCGCGGATCACGACCGAGGCGGTACAAACGAGGGGGAGCGATGACTGGCTGCGCAGCGTGATCGACTCGGGGCGCAAGTGGTCGTTGACCGCTTGGCGTGGCGGCCTGGGCGGGATGACGGTCTACGACGAGCTGCTGCCCGCGCACGGGGTGCTCGAAGTGATGCTGGCCCGCGGGGCTGAGTCGCTCGTTGCGCTGCGTGGGGACTGGTGCTGCATCGATCCGGCGCTAGCGACGAAGCAGCTGGAGCTGCACCGCTCGGCTCCCGAGGCGATGAAGCTGACGTTCAGCCAGGCCCCGCCGGGCCTGAGCCCGCTGGTGATCTATCGCGACGCGCTGCAGGACCTGGTTGAGCACAACGCGACCGTGGCGAACGTGCTGTGCTACAACCCGAAGAAGCCGGTCATCGACCCGATGGGCAAGGATGTCAACGTCCAAGTGCCCGCGTCGGTGCGAATGCAGTACCGGCGGTTTATCTACGACACGCCCCGCGCGGTCGATCATCTTCAGGCGATTGCGTCCCGCCTCGGTCATCACCTTGTGGAAGCCGACTACCTGGCGGTGACGGACGGGTCACGCGGTATCGAGACGGACGAGCCCTGGCGGCAGTTCGAGCACTTGCCGCAGCAGATCAATGTCGAGCTGTCGCCGCGTCGGCCGGTCAACGGGCCGGTCGTGCCGCAGCACTACTTGGATCTATCGCGTGGGGACATGTCGGGGGAGACGGTCGATTTGCTACTGAATCAACTGAAGGGTGGCCGGGGACGAGTCTGCGAGCCCCCGGAACAAAGTTTGTGCGATGTATTGGAGACAGGCCGTTCCGGGGGGGCGCCAAGCCTCCACCCTGGCGACCCGATCAATACTGATTACTCGGTCCTCTTCGGCGGGCTCGGCGACCCACTACTGCACGGCGACTGGTACGAGACGCTCGAACGCGCGACGCACGCGGGCCTGCTCGGTGTCGGGATCGAGACGGACCTGCTGGTCGACGAGCAGGCCATCGATCGCTTGGCGACGCTGCCGTTGGACGTGATCGCGGTGCGGATCAACGCGGACAGCGCCGCGGTGTACGAGCAGCTCATGGGTGTGGACGGCTTCGGTCAGGTCATGAACAACCTGGAGCGGCTTTTCAAAGCGCGCAACGGCAACCGCCAGCGGGGCGAGGGGTTCCAGGGCTGGGTCGTGCCGAGGCTGGTGAAGGTGGCGGAGAATTTATCGGACCTGGAGACGTTCTTTGAGCGGTGGATGATGATCGCGGGTTGGGCGGTGGTTGACCGGGCGAAGACCGGCCGGGGCCTGATCCCGGGCATGAGCCCGGTGCCGATGGAGGTGCCCGTGCCGCCTGGAACGCCGGTGGACCTGACGCGTCAGAAGCAACGGCTGACGGTGCTGAGCGATGGCACGGTCTGTCTGTGCGGAGAGGACTGGTTGGGGCGGCTGCCTGCGGGCCATTTGGGTGATCAAGGTTTGGCCGAACTCTGGCGGGGGTCGGCGGCGCTGGCCGATGTGAGCGGGGGTGAAGCGTTTGTTTGCCCGGATTGTCGCCGATGGCTTGACGCGCAACGCGAGCTCATGGCGTCTTGTTAGCGGCCCTGGACGGCCTGCCTTGAAAGCTAAGGAATGGAAGATGATGAATGAAGGGGCCGCACTGTGCGTGATCCTCGCCCGGGCCGGCAGCAAGGGGTTGCCGAACAAGAACTCGCTGATGATCGCGGGCAAGCCGATGCTGGCCTGGACGATCGAGCACGCGCTGACCTGCTCGCGCATCCAGCGCGTGCTGGTCACGACCGATGGCGAGCACCTGGCTCAGATCGCCGAGAAGTACGACGTCGAGGTGATCCGCAGGCCGGCCGAGCTCGCGAGCGACACCGCGACCGTAGACGCCGCCGCGCGCCACGCGGTGAACCAGGTCGTCGATGCGCACGACAACATCTGCCTGCTCTATGGCAACGTGCCGGTCCGGCCGGACGGCCTGACCGACCGCGCGATCGAGATGCTCGGGGAGACCGGGGCGGATAGCGTGCAGAGCGTCTGCCCGGTCGGGAAGAACCACCCGTACTGGATGAAGACCGTGGACCCGGAGACGGGCAGGCTCGGCATGTACGCCGAGAACGAGGTGTACCGGAGGCAGGACCTCCCGCCGGTCTACATGCTCGACGGCGGGGTGATCGCGGTGACCCGGTCGAGCCTGTTCTGCCTGGTCGAGGGTCGGCCGCACGCGTTCTTGGGCAGCGACCGCCGGGCGGTGGTGACCGAGCCCGGCGAGGTGGTGGACGTCGACACGCAGGAAGACTTCAAGACGGCCGAGGCGGTGCTGGAAGAGCGTCTGCGGAGCGGGACGATCCGGGCTGTGGGTTGAGTTTTTGTGGGTTCGTTTCTTGAACCGCAAAGGCGCGAAGGAAGGCAGGGATTTCGGGATGCAGAATGTGCTTTGCTTGTGTACGTATCGACGCTGCCCATTGCTTCTCCTGTTTCTTATTTGTTTTTCAGGCTGCACAAGCAATCGGACAAAAGTTTTAGTCGAGGCCTATCACGCAGCCGAGCCTCCGAACGAGTTGTTCATAGGTATCAGTGAGGCCAAGTACCTCGGCACGATTGATGGGTATTCTTTGCTGTACTACAGCTTTGCCTGGAGTGGTGGCTCAAGTGAACGTGGCACACATAAGCTGCTTATTTTTGCTGAGAATAAGCAATATAAGGGTTACTACTATCTTGGGGATGTCTTAAATACGAAGCAATGCAAGGTAAATGAAAATCTTGTTATGCTTGTTTTTATTGATGGCTCACGAGAAAAGCTGGATTTTTCTAATGGGCTGCCCGAAGCGTCTGAAGACAGAGATTTGCTGTTTGATTCGGCTTGCCTTTCTTTGCGCCTTCGTGCCTTTGCGGTTAAAAAACAACTATGACCAAGCACATCGCCGTCATCACAGGTACCCGGGCCGAGTATGGTTTGCTTGAGCCTGTGCTTGATGTGATGTGGGACCACGCGGCCCTCGAACCTCACCTGATTGTCACGGGCACGCACCTGACGACCAACAGCGTCAAGGACATCCGCCACCGGGTCACCGCAAGGGTGAAGATGCAGCGGACCGGCGCGGCGGCGACGCGCGAGGAAGACGTGCAATCACTCGGCCGGGGCGTGATGGCGATCGGGCGGGTGTTGGCGCAGTTGTCCCCGGACGTGGTGATGGTGCTCGGCGACCGGATCGAGGCCCTGGCCGGGGCGCTCGCGGCGCAGGTCGGCGGGTTCCGTTTGGCGCATATCCATGGCGGGGACCGTGCCGAGGGCGTCGCGGACGAAGCGATGCGGCACGCGATGAGCAAGCTCGCCCACCTGCACTTCGCCGCGACGACGCAGAGCAAGAAACGCCTGGTCCGCATGGGCGAGGCCGAAGCAAGCGTCTACAACACCGGCTCACCCGCGGTCGATGGGCTGGCCGCGGTGGTGCCGGCGGAGGATGCGCCGGACCTGGTTGTGATGCAGCACCCGGTCGGGGCAATGCCCGACGAGGAATACCAGTGGATGCAGGCGACGCTCGAGGCGACCGCCAAGCACAGCCGGCTGATCATGTCGCCCAACCACGACCCCGGGCGGAACGCGGTCCTGCGGGCGATTGTGGACGCGGGCCTGACGCCGACCGAGCACCTGCCCCGCGCCGAGTTCCTTGCGGTGCTCGCCGGGGCGAAGGCGATTGTCGGCAACTCGTCCGCCGGGCTCATCGAGGCGGCGGCCTTGAAGACCCCAGCGGTCAACATAGGCCCAAGGCAGGCCGGGCGAGAAAAACCGAGCAGCGTCATCGACGCCAAGTACGGCGTCACCCCGACCCGGCGCGCGGTCAAGCAAGCGCTGGCGATGCAGACGGGCCGGCTGCGTCACCCGTACGGCAACGGCAAAGCGGGGGCACGCATCGTCGAGCTGCTCGCGACGATCGACCTGGCCAAGGTCCCGCTGCACAAGCACAACTCGTATTAACAGTCTTGGCTGCTTCTCCCTGACAGAGAGGGGGCAAAGCCGCCTCTGCATCTATCATGTACCCATGCTCGCGCAAGCTGCACAATCCGGCTGGTTGCCTTACCTGCTCTTCGAATCGCCGGGCTGGCTGATGGTGCCGCTCGCGGTGATCTGGGCGGGCACGCGCATTACCGGCCGACGCACGGGCAATAAACGGCTGATGCACCTGTCGTGGATCGCGCTGGGGCTGGTCGCCGCGGTGTTCGCATCGTCGTATCTCGTGACAACCCAGCGCGAGCAGCTCGGTGGCGCGTTGAAGGAGCTGCTGCTTGCTGTCGAGGACAAAGACTTCGACGCCGTCCGTACACTCGTCGACGAGCAGGCAACGATCGCATATACGGGCAAAGAGAACGCGCGGCCATCCTTCATGAAAGATGAACTCACTCGCGAAGAGATGATTGGCCGTTTAGACCAAGTCCGGTTCGACGACATCATCCTCATCGGCTCCAGCGCCGCGCTCGACAAGCAGCGAGACCACGGCATCACAGGCATGCGGCTCAACGTCAAGGGTACCGTCGGCGACTACCCCGGCACGCAGGTCAGCGAGTGGGCGGTCCGCTGGAAGTATGTCGACGGCCGATGGGTCGCCATCCGGCTCGAGTGCATCAAGATCGGGGCCGACGCCCTTTTCAACCGCCCGGAGTAACCGAACCCGCCAAGCGTATCCAGCGTCTGTTAAGGTTGAGGCCCAGAAGACCCACCCCCCTGCGATCCACCATGACCAAGACCACCGCCCCGCTGCTGCTGACCCTTGCTCTATTTGTCGCGTCGTTCGTCGCGATGCCAACGCTCGCACAGGACGATAAGCCCACAAATCTCCGCCCGGGCTGGTCCGCGGGCCAGACCGCGACCTACGAGTTCTGGGGCAAGACGCAGAAGGACGAGACCGCCCAGATCCTCGGACAGCAGCAGTCCGAGACCACGACGTTTCTGAGCGAGGGCAAGGTCACCTGGCGTGTCGATGAGGTCAACGACGACGGCACCGCGACCTGCACCATGCAGCTCACCACGATCAAGTTCACCGTGAAGGTCGGCGAGGCCGAGCCGGTCGTCTTTGATTCCGACAACCTCACCGGCGAGCGCCCCGCGTTCGACAACCTGATGTCCGCGATGGTGCAGACGCCGCTGAAGATCGCTGTGAACGCCGACGGCACGATCGGTTCGGTCGAGGGCATCGACGAGCTGGCCACCGCCGCGGGCGCCGAGGCCGCCGAGGCCGACATCATCCCCGAGGAGCTGGACTTTAGAGAGACCGCCAGCGAGCTGGCCACCCTCATCAGCGCCCCCGCCGAGGCGACGCCGGGCCAGACGTGGAACGCCACCAACACCTGGAACCACGAAGATGTTTTCCCCCAGGCCGAGACCAAGGCCAAGTGGGACACGACCTTCACCTTCGACAGCGTCGGCGTCATCGCGGGCGTGCCCATCGCGACCATCAAGACCGAGTCCGATGTCGATATCGAGGTCGACCTGAGCAAGCTCCCAGAAGGCGGCCCGGACATCGACATCCAGATCAGCGACACCTCCGCCAGCGGCGAGATCCTCTTCGACCTCTCGCGTCAGGAGACCGTCGCCCGCAACGAGACGATGACCTACACCGCGGCGATCACCGTCGCCCCGCCCCGCCCCGAGCTGCCCGCGATCACGGTCAACATCAAAGAGACCAACCAGTCGCAGCTGCTGCGGGTGTCGGAGGAATAAAACCAACCGACAGAATCGGCGTTGCTTGCTGTGTAGCGGGAGACCCGAAGGGTCCCGTGGCTCGGCGAACCAGAGTTATTTTTAACCATTGACCACGCGCACGAGACGCTGCGCGTCACCCGCTACACCGCACTGAACGCGGCCTTCAGTAAGGCGTCTTAAACCCCATCGCCCGCACAACGCACCACCCGGCTCGGGCCTCAAAGATGCCGAACCCACCGAAGAGCGCGAGCGCGGTCACGATCGCCCACCCCCAGATGCCGAGCCCGAGCACGCCGGCCAGCATCAGCACCGCGACCACCGCCGCCACCGCGAGCATGATCAGCCCGTAGATCAGTCTCAGTGCCTTGCCTTTTGCATCGATATTGCACTGCATGCCTGATTCTAGGCCAATAAACGGCGATTCTGAAAATAATCTCAGATTACTAGTGACAAAGCGCTAGTTTCGTGCACTGATATAGGTGCGGGGACGCGTTCCTCGTTAGGGAGGCCTTTCTTGTCTCATTCAATGGGTCATTCTGACCGTCGGGCCATCGTCGCAGAGCACTGGCATAAGTGGCAGACTTCGATTCGTGCCTACCTGTTCGCTGCGGTGTCGGATTACCACGACGCGGAAGATCTGCTGCAACAGGTGGCGGTCGCCGTGGCCCGGGACTACGAGAAATATGATCCTGAGACCCCGTTTATCCGCTGGGCCATCGCGATCGCGCGCAACCGTGTGCTTAACTACCGGCGGCAGAAAGCGACGAGCAAGCTGGTCTTCACGCAGGACACGCTGGATGTCCTCGCCGGTGCGATGCCGGAAGAGCCCCCGGCCGAGACCGCGACGAAGGCCGCGCTGGACGACTGTATCAACAAGCTTCAGGCCCGCTCGCAACAGGCACTCAGACTCCGCTACGAGCAGGACCTGCGGTCTAACGAGATCGCCGAAAAGCTCGAGATGACCGTGACCGCGGTGACCTCACTGATGAGCCGGGTGCACAAGGTCCTGGCCAAGTGCGTGAAGCAGGCGGTGGGGGTGGCCCGATGATTGAGCCCATCCTTGAAATCGAGTGCTATTTCGCTGGCATCGCGACCGAAGAGCAACTGCTTGCAGTCGAGGCGTGGATCCGCGCCGACCCCGCTCATGCCAAGGCGTTCATGGAGCAACTCCACTTCCGGGAAGTCGTCGGCCAACACCTGCGCGAGCGTGTCGATCATTCCAGCCTCGCCCTGGCTGAGCTTGCACGGCTTGAGGAGCAGGCCGAATCGGTCGCCGTGACCATGCATCATGACACTTCAAGCTGGCGTTCGCAGAACGCAACAGGCAAGCAGTGGCGTGCCGCAGCGGCTTACCTCTTTGAGCACGCCTTCACGCCCAAGCGTCTCGCCGTCATAGCGACCGCCGCGGCCGTGCTGCTGGGCGCTGTGATCACGGTGGTCTTGCTCAGCGGACCGGGCGAGGTCGAGCCGGTCGCCGAGCTCCCCGACACCACACCGACGACGCCATCGTCTGACCCCTACCGCGTGGTGGCGACGGTCACCGACCAGGTCAACGCCCAGTGGGTCACCGCCAACGGCCAAGGGGCGCTGCCCGACCGGATGCTCCTGGCCATCAACCAGCGCTTAACGCTGGCGCAGGGCTTCGCGGAGATCACCACCAAGCGCGGCGCGAAGGTGCTGGTCCAGGCCCCGGCGACCATCGAGACGACCGACAGCGGCAACGCGATCCGCCTGCACCGCGGCAAG
>JBCCYY010000070.1:0-19407 GCA_039188575.1 Planctomycetota bacterium
CCGCAACCGTGAAGTGGGCCCACGCACAAGGCGTAAGCGTGAGAGCCCGGATAGGAGGTTGGGCCATCATGCCGACGGACCGAAGCAAAAATCCTCTTGACAGACCCGGCTTCATAGGGGGGCATCACTGCGTTCTGCCCCTGCCACCCGCCGACGCGGGTGCAGATAAGGGGATAAGTACAACTCTGTGGTTTTGTGCGCATAAACGGGGCGTTCATCCTTTGGGATAGACGAACCCGATCACAACCGATTGGATGCCCGGTACCGGACCTTTGAGGCCTGCCGGCTCCACCTGATTTCAGCCCACCGGGGCGTAGCCCACGCTGGCCAGGCTGGTTTCGAGGGCTTCAGGGTTGTTGCGGTGTTGATCGGCGATGGCTTGCAGGGCCGGCTTGATGGCTTGCTCGGTCTTCTCGCCGAACGACTGCCTTGCCTTGACCGCGTGTGCTTCGTCAAGCACCAGTTTGACCGGCCAGTCTTCGCCGGTGTCCGGGTGCTTGAGCAGGATGACCCCGCTGTACACACGGCAGAGGCTGTGAAGCGTGGGGTAAGACAAGATCCCACCGGTGAAGCTGACGCGCGTCCCGCCGTAGCCCGTCCGGACCAGCACCTGATCGCCTATCGGCTTGTGATACATCTTCATCGCGAGCCAGACCCCTATGATGATGATGAAGGTGTTCATCAGAACGGCAACGCCGACGACCACCATCCAGGCTTGGGCAAGAAGCACGGTCATCGGTTGATTCATCATGGCTGACTGCCCCATCGGAGACCCGGGCCCCTTCTTCCCCCAGTTCTTCAACGGATCTTACTGAAAATCGGAAGGGGCAAGGCAGGCCGATTGCGAGCCGCATTGTGCCAACGCGGGCAATGACACCGCACCCCCTCGGTCCCTCCCTCAAGGCAGGGAAGTCACTTGCCCTTATCGCCTCGCCCCTCATCGCGCCGCTGTGCGCAAAAACCCGGCGCTCCATCCTTCTAAATGGACGAACTCGATCGCAGCCTATTGGACGCCTGGCACCGCGTCTTTGCGGCGTGCAAGGCGGACCCGGCCGAGGCCCGTCGGCGGTACGACCGGATGCACACAGGCGGGACGTACGACCGGCCTGTCCGGGCGTGGTGCGTCGCCATCCGGGCGTCCGACACCCGGCTGACGCCGAGGGGGCCCGGGCCTTCGGAATCAAGCGGAAACGGGGCCTCGCAAGCGCTCAAGCGTTGGATGACCGGCCGGCCGCTGTCGGCCACGGCCGAGGACGATGGGCTTCTAAACCCCCTTGCCCAGAGGGAGGGGCGGGGGAGGGTGTTGGCGGATCATGAATGCCAGACTCTGGCCCAGTGGATGGGCCTGGCGGACGAGGCAGACCCCCCGCCCCTGCAAGGGGTGTACGACGACACACCGATGTGCCCCATCCGCGCACAAGCGGCGCATGAAATCATCATCGACGGCGAACTGATGCGGCGGCTCGGCGGGCCCGTACGCATCGACTATCCGGGGCTGCCGATCGATGAGGCGGCAAAAGTGCTGGGCAAGCACAAGGAGGCGCTTCGGCACTGGCTGCCGCACAAGCAGGGGCGGACCCGCGCGGCGCGGGCCCAGGCTGCCAAGGGGTTTGGGTACGACGACACGACGCTGAAGTGGCAGCAGCACGAGCCGACGGAGGACCGGCCGCTGGGCGTGCGGTACGTGCCGTTGGGGACGCTCGGGCGGGGCGATCGTGGCGGTGGGATGGAGACGCCGGTGGTCTGGAGCGATTGGCAACTGGACCCTGGCGCGGTGAAGGGCCGGCCGCCGGCGAAGTGGTGGGGGACGCTGTGGGAGTCGTTGGCGGAGAAGATCCCGGCCGAGTTCGAGCAGGTCATCGAGCGCGTGCCGAGGTTCGTGCCCTACCCGGACAGGGATGGGAAGAAGCGCGGCCGGTTCCGCGGCTGGTGGTGGAAGTGCCCGGGGCTTAATCAGTGTTCCAAAGCCGCGGATGGTATCCGCGGTCTTAAAAGCGAACGATCTCAACCGATCAGCAAACCAGTAAAACCAAGACCGCCGATGCCATCGGCGGCTTTGGGCTGCGGACGCTTAGTTAGCACGCTGTACGCGCCGCTGCCGATCTGGACGGTGGGGCGGTACCTGGGGATCGAAGAAGGGTTGGAGGTCGAAGGGCTCAGCGGCGAGTGGCTGCCGGGCGTGATGGACCGGTGGGCGGGGAGGCGGCGGCTGGCGTGCGAGCACTGCTGGAAGGTCAGGCGGGTCAGCTTCGCCGACCACCGCGGCTGGAACGAGCTGGTCACGTACCTCAGTGGCGGGCTGTTGTACGGGCACGAGGTGGAGAAGCCGAGCTACTTCCAATACGAACGCAGGCGGGCGTACGCCAAGCGCAGGAAGAAGCGGCGTGAGAAGGAGCGGGGCGGTGACGGTCGGCAGCGGGCTCAGCCCGCGGTGAGGTAGAACGTGGCGCCTTGATCATCTCGGGCGATGAGGACTTGGCCATCAGAGGTCTCGTACTGATCGACCACCTGCCCGCCGGCTTGTTCGATCGTTTGCGCCGCCTGCGCGAGGTCTTGCACCGTGAAGCAGACGGCCCAGTACTCTTTGTCGCCTTTGATCTCGTTTGCCGCGACCTGCACCGAGCCGACCGCCTGGCCATCGGCGTGGTGGATCATGTGCTGGTCCTGGTTGCCCGCTGTGAAAGACCAGCCGAAGAGGTTGGAGTAGAACGTCTCGGCCTTGGACAAATCGGAGATGACCAGTTCGCTCCAGCACCACATGCCATGGTCATCGCCTCGGCTGCTTTTCATTGCCTCGTTCTGGTTGACGGTGAACCCGGCGCCGAGGGGGTCGCGGATCAGGGCGATCCGGCCGAAGGCGTTGTCTTCTCGCAGCTCGATCTCCGCGCCAAGCGCTTCGGCCTTGGCGACAGTCGCGTCGATATCGGCGACTTCGATATACGACATCCAGAAAGAGGGCATTTTGATCTTGCGGAAGAACTCAGGCATGGGGTACAGCCCGGCGGCCTCGACCCACCCCGCCATCGACACGCTGTACCCGCCGCCCGCGTCGAGGTAGGACCAGCCCAGCACGCGTTCGTAAAACGCCCGGGCTTTGGCCAGGTCAAAGGTCGAGAGGTCGACCCAGGTGAAGTCGTTCATAGCGTCTCACTGTAACGCATGCCGTGCCGTGGGCGGGGTTTTGCCATAAAGTGTGCGTTGGTCCTGAAGGGTTGGGCGATAGATGGATTGATGGCAGAGCCGGCAGCACAATCGGGCGGGGGCCAGGCGTCGGCGGACCCGCGTTCGTCTGTCGCGGGCAGCGCGAGCGGGCTCGGCTCGGTCACGCTCTCCGGCGGGCAGAGTACTAAGAGCGACCGCCAGCAGTTCGCCGCGGACGAGCTCGCGATCGTCATGAGCCACTACGACGTCGGCGTCATCGACAAGATCAAAGAATTCCCCCGCGGCTCACGCAAAGCGCCGAAGCTGCTCATCAAGGCGGAGCGCGGCCCCTTCCTCTTGAAGCGCCGCGCCATGGGCAAGGACGACCCGCAGAAGATCGCGTTCTGCCACGGGATCCAGCTCCACCTCGCGTCTCGGCAGTTCCCGCTGCCCCACCTCATCGGCACGCGCACCGACAACAACTCGATGCTCCGGCTCGGCGACTACACCTACGAGCTCTTCGAGTACATCCAGGGCACGCCCTACGACCAGTCGCTCGAGGCGACGCAGGACTCGGGCAAGATCCTCGCGCTGATGCACAAGCTGCTCAAGGACTACGACTACGACCCGGACACCGTCGTGAGCAGCTCGTACCACGCCGCGAAGTCGGTCTACAACGCCTGCCGGACCATCCCGACGACGCTCGCCCGCAAGAACCCGAAGCAGACCGGCGAGCAGGCGAAGGCCCACGCCAAGCTCGTCCGGGACCTGCAGGCCTACTACGACGAAGCGGTCCAGCGCGTCGAAGACGCGGGTATGCTCGACTGGCCCAGGCAGATCGTGCACAGCGACTGGCACCCGGGCAATATGCTCTTCCGAGGCCAACGCGTCGTCGCCGTCATCGACTACGACACCGCCCGCGTCCACCAACGCATCATCGACATCGCCAACGGCGCGCTGCAGTTCTCCATCCTCGGCGGGGGCGAGGACCCGCTCACCTGGCCCGAGGGGATCGACCTCGCACGGTTCAAGCGGTTCCTGATGGGCTACGACTCGGTCCCGGACGCCGTGCTGACCCGGGCCGAGCTCAAGGTCGTGCCCTGGCTGATGATCCAGGCGTTGATCGCCGAGGCGGTCATCCCGGTCGCGAAGACGGGCATGTTCGCCCGGCTGGAGGGGTCGGTTTTCCTCGAGATGGTCCGCCGCAAATGCGTCTGGCTGCTGGAACAGTCCAACCAGCTGGTATCCATGCTGGACGACTAGGGCGGTTCAACAACGCCATCACCCACCCGGAAATCCCCGCAAAGACGGTTCCATCTGCCGCCGGGCCGGATAAACTGAGAGTATGTTCAATATTAAAGACATGATCGTTCCGGGGCTGCTGTTTGCGATCACAATGCCCGCCTTGGGCCAGGCCGAGGACGCCGAGCAGGAGCGCCTCATCGAGGCGCAGGCCGAGGAGGCCATCCGCGAGCTGTTCCAAGACTTCGAGCTTCAGCTCCTGGCTGAAGACGACGCCGACCCGCTGGAGCGCGCCCGCGAGCAGCGTCGGCGGATCGAGCAGCTCCAGCAGCGGATCATCCAGCTGGAGCTGGATGAGCAGCGGTTGTTCCCCGGCCTGCAGGAGCAGCAGCGCGCCGCCGAGCCGATCGTCATGGATGCCAAGCCGTTCGAGAGCCCCTGGGCCGAGCGCCCGCGTGAAGAGACGGTCGCGGCGCTGAACCACGAGGACTACGCGGTCCGCGAGTCTGCGCAGGCGTACCTGCTGACCGACGACACGCTGGACAAGAAGGCGCTCAAGAAGCTGATCCAGCAGTCCGGCTCGCCCGAGCAGTCGCAGCGCCTGCTGTACGTCGCCGAGCACCACGTGATGCGTGAGATGCGCGAGCGTGACTTCGGCAACAACCTGAACAACAACGACCCGTTCCCCGGCCAGCTGGGCCAGCGCCGCCCCGCCTCGGTCGGCTACTCGTACGAGCCGGTCATGGCCCACGAGAACCCGCAGTCGGCCATGCCCGGCGTCCGCGTCATCGCAACGATGCCAGGCTTCCCCGGCCACGCCCACCTCCGCCGCGGCGACATCATCGTCCAGATCGCCGGCCAGTCCCCCTCGCCGCACCACCAGCACCACGACATCACCAACTGGGTCCGATGGCGCATCTCCGCACACGAGGCGGGCGACACCATGCAGTTCACGGTGCTCCGCAACGGCGAGCTGCTCGCGATCGAGCTGGTCTGCGCGGAAGGCCTGGCCCTGGACCACATGTACACGACCGACGCGTTCGAGGCCGCCGCCCGCAAGGCGCCCTACAAGCGCGACTGGCAGGACATCCGCGAAACGCTCACCGCCGAGATGCCCAAGCGCAAGACGCTGACTCCGGTCGCGCTCGAGGCGGAATAGACCCAGATGGGTGCCACACAACTTGCGAAGCAAGCTGTGTGTGAAGCCCCCTTATGATCACTCGTATCCGCACATAGCTGTCTATAGCAGTTGTGTGGCACCCTCATTCATGATCACCTTGTATTTAGAACGCTATGATTGCGTACCTGCTTCAGACCACACCCCAACAACCCCGCCAAACCCATGACGCCAACCGAAGTCGCTTTCGATGAGACCCACGGCCAGTTCGTCCCCGCCGGCCCGCGCTCGATCCTCGACCCGCACGACATCTTCCTGGACCGGCACATCGGGCCGAACACCGATGAGCTTGCGGAGATGGCCAAGGCCTGCGGCTTCGACTCGGTCGATGATCTGATCGACGCAACCGTGCCCGACGCGATCCGACAGACCAAACCGCTTAAGCTCGGCCAGCCGCAGGGCGAGTACGACATGCTTACCCGGCTCAAGGAGATGAGCCGGAAGAACAAGGTCTACAAGAGCTTCATCGGGATGGGGTACCACGGCACGATCATCCCGCCGGTGATCCTGCGCAAGGTGCTGGAGAACCCGCGGTGGTACACGCCCTACACGCCGTACCAGGCCGAGATCGCGCAGGGCCGATTGGAAGCGCTCTTGAACTTCCAGACGATGGTCAGCGACCTGACGGGCTTGCCGCTGGCCGGCGCGTCGCTGCTGGATGAGGGCACCGCCGCGGCCGAGGCGATGGCGATGTGCCACGGCATCGCGCGGGGCAAGCGCCCGATCTTCATCGTCGCCGAGGACGTGCACCCTCAGACCATCGCGGTGCTGCAGACGCGCTGCGAATCCATGGGCGTCGAGCTGCGCGTCGCGCGTGGCGATCAGTTCGAAATCAGCGACCAGGTCTCCGGCGTCCTCGTGCAGTACCCCAACACCTGGGGCCAGGTCAAGGACTACGACGCGCTGACCCAGCAGGTCCACGACGCCGGGGCGCTGCTCGTCTGCGCGACCGACCTGCTCGCGCTCACCCTGCTCAAAGCGCCCGGCGAGTTCAA
The DNA here is from genome assembly GCA_039188575.1 of Planctomycetota bacterium. GTDB lineage: Bacteria > Planctomycetota > Phycisphaerae > Phycisphaerales > Phycisphaeraceae > JAHQVV01. Next base: position 6,556 of record JBCCYY010000070.1, read on the forward strand.
TGATGGCAAGGGCGCAGACATCGCTATCGGTTCCTCGCAGCGCTTCGGCGTGCCGATGGGCTACGGCGGGCCGCACGCCGCCTTCCTTGCGACCAAAGAAACCTACGCCCGCAAGATGCCCGGCCGGATCATCGGCGTCAGCAAAGATGCGCACGGCAACACCGCGTTCCGCATGTCGCTGCAGACCCGCGAGCAGCACATCAGACGCGACAAGGCGACCTCCAACATCTGCACGGCGCAGGTGTTGCTCGCCATCATCGCCGGGTTCTACGCGGTCTACCACGGCCCGCAAGGCCTCAAGCACATCGCCACCCGTGTCCACGCCGCGACCCGTGCGCTCGTCGCCGGCCTCACTGTACTCGGCCGGAACGTCAAGACCGATACCTACTTCGACACGATCGTCGTCGAGGTCTCCGACGCCGAAGCCATCCACGCGCTCGCCGCGAAGTTCGAGCTCAACCTCCGACGCATCGGCCCGACCCACGTCGGCATCGCGCTCGACGAGACCACCACCCGGGATGACCTGCTCGCGCTGCTCACGATCTTCAACCGCGGCATCACCCCCGAGCACCTCGACCTCGACGAACTCGTCGGCGACGACCCGCTCGATAACCTCGGCTCGTTCGCCCGCACCAGCGACTATCTCGCCCACGAGGTGTTCAACCGCTACCACAGCGAGTCGGAGCTCTTGCGCTACGCCGTCAAGCTCTGCTCTAAGGACATCAGCCTCGCGGACTCGATGATCCCGCTCGGCTCGTGCACGATGAAGCTCAACGCCGCCAGCGAGATGATCCCCGTGACCTGGCCGGAGTTCGCGAACCTTCACCCGTTTGTCCCCGCCGACCAGTCGCTGGGCTACAAGCTGATGTTCATGGAGCTGGAGAACTGGCTCAGCGAGATCACGGGCTTCGCGGCGTGTTCATTGCAACCCAACGCGGGATCACAAGGCGAGTACGCGGGCTTGATGCTCATCCGCAAGTACCACGAGGCCGCGGGCAACACGCAGCGCGATATCTGCCTGATCCCCGTCAGCGCACACGGCACCAACCCCGCCTCCGCCGTCATCGCCGGCATGAAGGTCGTCCCCGTTAACTGCAAGGACAACGGCGACATCGACCTCGACCACCTCAAGCAACAAGCCGAGGCACACAACGACGAGCTCGCCGCGCTCATGGTCACCTACCCCTCGACGCACGGCGTCTTCGAAACAGAGATCCGCGAGATCTGCCAGGTCATCCACGACCACGGCGGCAAGGTCTACATGGACGGCGCAAACATGAACGCGCAGGTCGGCCTGACTTCGCCCGGACTGATTGGTGCCGATGTCTGCCACCTCAACCTGCACAAGACCTTCTGCATCCCGCACGGCGGCGGCGGCCCGGGCATGGGCCCGATCTGCTGCACCGAGGACCTCGCGCCCTACCTGCCCAGCCACCCGATGGACAGCACCACCGGCGGGCGCGACCCGTTCGGCACCGTCAGCGCGGCGCCCTACGGCAGCCCGGCGATCCTGCCCATCTCTTGGATGTATATCGCCATGATGGGTGCCGAGGGCCTGACCGATGCGACCAAGGCCGCCATCGTCAACGCCAACTACATGGCCGCCCGGCTCAAGGATTCGTACGACGTGCTCTACACCGGGCAGAGCGGCACCGTCGCGCACGAGTTCATCCTCGACGTCCGCAGGTACCAGGACGCCGGCGTCACCATCGATGACTTCGCGAAAAGGCTGATGGACTTCGGCTTCCACTCGCCGACGATGTCCTGGCCCGTCGCCGGCACGCTCATGTTCGAGCCGACCGAGTCCGAGTCCAAAGAAGAGCTCGACCGATTCTGCGACGCGATGATCCAGATCAGGCAAGAGATCGCCAAGGTCGAGAAGGGCGACTGGCCGCAGGACGACAACCCGCTCACTAACTCCCCGCACACCGCGAAGTCGTTGCTCGCCAGCGAGTGGACCCACCCGTACTCGCGTGAAGAAGCGGCGTATGCGTTGCCTTACCTGCGCGAGCACAAGTACTGGCCCTACGTCGGCCGGATCGACAACGCCCACGGCGACCGCAACCTCATCTGCACCTGCCCGCCGATGGAGGCGTATTCCGATGGGGGCTGCGAGATTTAAGCTGGTGGGAACCCATCGCGCGACCGGCCGTCTGTTCTTGTATGGAACACTGCCGAGCGCTGAAAACAGGACTGTTGCTCTTCACCACCCTCGTGTTATTGGGCTGCGCGCATGACAATCGGGTCACCACGGATACGGGCCTGCTCATTTCGCCACTTCAGTCGTATTCCGTCGAGAAAATCCGCGACGGCCTATACGACACGACAAAGGATTGGCAAGAACGGTTTGGGTTGGATGGAAGGCTTGCGATCAGCGATGGGCGCATTCATACCCGGCTGCCTGCCGCTGACCATCCGGTCGAACTGTCTTTCCAGGCCATCCCCGCCGACCCGGGCTGGTACACGTTCGTCTTTGTGCTCGTCGACCGGTTTGAGAATCCGAATCAAGTCGTCATGGTGCATCTGCTGGTGTGTGAAGGCGTGATCAACCCCTCGCCACTCGTCATCACGCCCTTAAGACCACAAGGCAGGTTCAATCACCGTGTTTCCCCGAAGGAGCAATTCGTGGTCCAATGGCATGACTACGATGCGGTCACCCCTCTCGGCGGAGGATGGCGACTTACCGACGTGATCTATACCAACAGCACCGCGAATCGAGACAAACCCGGTATCCCCGGCTTCGATTACCGCGGCGGCAAGTAACCCATCTGCACGTGCCCGTCGATGAAGTGCACTCGGACGGAGGCCGTGAGTTGTAAGTCGGCCAGCGCGATCTATCGTACAATCGAAGTATCCACCTGTTCCGAGTTCAGTTTCCGATGCATAGCCTTACGCGTCGTCATGTAATCGGTACCGGGCTCGCCCTCACGATCCCGCCGGCGATCGCATCGCTGCTCACCGGGTGTGATCAGTCAAGCACCGGCCCGTCTGAGCAGGCCGGGCCAGGTGACACACCGAACACAGACACGCCGGATTCGAATCAACCCGTGGGAGATAGATCCATGACCATCCACTACCTGGAAATCGTGTCGCCCGAAGCGGGCGCGCTGTGCGAGCAATACGCCGCGGTCCATGGCCTGGCCTTCAACGAGCCCGACCCAATCCTCGGCAACGCCCGCACCGCGGAGCTCGATGGCGGCGGCATGATCGGCATCCGCGGCCCGATGCGCGAGACCGAAACACCGGTCATCCGTCCATACATGCTCGTCGATGACATCGAGGCATCGGTGAAAGCTGCTGCGGCCGCCGGTGCCGAAGTCGCACTGCCACCGATGCCGCTGCCCGGGCATGGCACCTGCGCGATCGTCATCCAGGGCGGGATCGAGTGCGGGCTCTGGCAGGTCTGATCAACTTGACCCCTAGTCAACCCCAGCTTGACCCGGAGTCAACCTTGAAGCACCAGGCTCTTATGTAGGATTCTTCAGAAAGCTGTTGCCCCGCGACACGCGAATGAAAGGACCTGCGATGACAACAAAACGACCGACAACCTTTGCACTGTTCTTGGCCACGCTCACCCTGCTGACGGGCTGCAGCACGCTCGAGCCGGGCATGTATCCGGGCTTTGGCAACTACCAGCGGCCGATCGAGACCGGCAGCGACGATGCGCAGGCCTTCTTCAACCAGGGCATGCAACTTCTGTATGGTTTCAATCACGACGAGGCCATCCGATCGTTCGAGAAGGCGGCCGAGCTCGACCCCGCCTCGCCGATGCCCTACTGGGGCATCGCGTACGCCAACGGGATCAATATCAACGACCCGGCGATGACCGTGGAGCGCTCGTCCAACGCCCGGGCCGCGGCGGACAAGGCGATGAAGCGGATCGACCAAGCGACCCCGGTCGAGGCGGCGCTGATCCGCGCGGTGGACAAGCGTTACAAGCTGCCGATCCCGGAGGACCGAAAGCCATTAGACCATGCGTACGCAGACGCGATGGGCAAGGCCTACAAGCAGTTCCCGGACGACCCAGACGTCGGCCCGCTCTACGCCGAGTCGCTGATGAACCTGCAGCCCTGGGACTACTGGGACGACGCAGGCAGGCCCAAGGGCCGGATCGAAGAGATCGTCAAAGTCCTTGAGACGTCTTTTGAGCGATACCCGGATCACCCCGGCGCCAACCACTTCTACATCCACGCGGTCGAGGCCAGCAACGACCCGGACCGCGCGGTCCCCGCCGCCGAGCGTCTGATGGACCTCGTGCCCGGCTCGGGGCACCTGGTGCACATGCCCTCGCACATCTTTATCCGTGTCGGCCGATACGCCGACGCGGCCCAGAGCAACATCGACGCGGTTCAATCGGATCGGGTTTACTTCGAGCGTGCCCCCGCGCCAAGGATGTATGCCGTCTACTACGCGCACAACCTGCACTTCCTCGCGTACGCGTCGATGATGTCCGGCCAGTACGGGCAGGCAATGCAGGCCGCGCGTGACCTCGAGGCCGAGATGCCCGAGGAGGCGCTCAAGGCATTCGCCCCGCTGATCGAGGGCGTCATGCCGACGACGCTGCACGTCATGATCCGCTTCGGCAAGTGGGAAGAGATCCTCGAGGAGCCCGAGTACCCGGAGTACCGGCTGGTCAGCAACGCGGTGCGTTACTACGCGCGGTCGATCGCCTGCTCGGCGTTGGGCCGGACCGAGCAGGCCCGGGAAGAGCTGGATGCGTTCAAGAAGGCCGCCTCCGCGATCCCTGAGGACTGGCACATCTTCAACAACAAGGTCTCGACCGTGATGCCGATCGCCAACGCGATGATTGAGGGCGAGCTGCTCTACCGCGAGGGCAAGACGGACCAGGCATTCGCGATCCTGCGTAAAGGGATCGAGGCCGAAGACGCGCTGGTCTACGACGAGCCCCCGGGCTGGATGCTGCCGGTACGCCACGCGCTGGGGGCGCTATTGATGGGCGACGGCCGCGCTGAAGAAGCCGAAGCGGTCTACCGCGAAGACTTAGCGCTTAACCGCAACAACGGCTGGGCCCTGATCGGCCTGCGTGCGTCACTCAATGCCCAGGGCAAGACCGCCGAGGCCGACGCTCTAGGCCCGCGCATCGAGTTGGCATGGGCCGATGCGGATGTGAGGCCGTCTTCGTCGTGCTACTGCGAGCCGGGCAAGGTGAGCAAACGCTGAGCCGGTCTGTATGGCTGGACTCGATGGCGAGGCCTGGGACAGGCCGAATCAGTTTCCTCATCGTTGACAAACCTTAACGGGCTATCGTGTGCCCCAGCCATCAGGTGATGGCGTAAAAAGCCTACCGGCTGCCCCCAACCCACACGGAGACCGCCATGCCCGACCGCGATATCGAAAAGACCTACACCCACGCCGAGTTCGTCGAGAAGCTCCGCCGATTAGCCGACTGCATCGAGACCGGCGAGAACTTCGAGATCCAGATCGCCGGGGAGCGCCTGTACGTCCCCGACCGCGCGCTCTTCACCATCGAGCACGAACGCGGAGACGGCGACCACGAGATCGAGTTCCAGATCAAGTGGTCGGATGAAGATTGATTCATGGTTGGGAAGCCCACGTTCGACGAACGCGGGCTTCTAGTCTTCTTCATCCGATTGATGTGACTCGAATTCCCAAACCTCTGCCCCTTCATCCTTGTGTTTCAGGATGTACTTGTAAGTGTTGATCTGGTGCGCCCGGTCCTTGATCGGGACAATCTTGCCGCGTTTCGCCCAAACCCCTTTATCAGCAAGCCCTGCTCCGATCAGGCGTTTGCTTGATCACTACTTGAGTTGACCGACGATGTGACGGACCGGGTCGTCGACTGACGAGGTCCGAAGCCAACACTCGTCGAGCGTGGGCTTCCTCCGGTTCATCGGGAACTTCGCTAAGAGATGGAAATGCATTGCGCTGACACTCACCGCAAGTAATTCGAGACAATGCTTACTTGCTGAATCAATAATCTCATCCAGAATGGTCTGGCGCGACTGTAAACACAGCCTCACTGCGTCGCGCGTCATCCGATCTTTCGATTGCTGGTGACGATCCTCGTAGATACCTGTGGGTGGCGGTGACTTGTAATCCCCTTCAACATGTTCGCGGTGCTTCCGAGTTCTGAAGCCGCGCGGGTCGCCTGGAAGCCATGCGCCGTAGGTTGAGACGACGCAGTGGTACCAGTTGTGCCATGCTGGCATGTTTGTATCCCCAAGAATGGTTTGGAACACCAAGCCCACGGTCGTCGAACGTGGGCTTCAAACGGCCAAAATCTACTTTACCGTTTCCAGATACCGCGCCAGTAAATCCCGGCACGCTTCCAGGTCGCCCTTGTGGCACATCTCGGTGACGGTGTGGACGTACCGCCCCGGGACGCCGAGGGTCATCGCCTTGCAGCCGCCGGCGGTGCGCTGCATGCCGCCGGTGTCGGTGCCGCCTCTTGCCATAATCGCGCGTTGGGACTTGATCTTGTGCTTCTTGGCGAGCGCATCAAACGTCTCAATCAGGTCGTGATCACTGATGACCGAGCTGTCCATCACGACGATCGACGCGCCGTCGCCTAGCTTGGTGACGTTGTCGATCGCGGGCACACCAGGCGTATCACAGGCGAGCGTGATGTCGATACCGATGCCGATGTCTGGCTCGATCGTGTGCGTCGACGCGACCGCGCCGCGCAGCCCGACCTCTTCCTGCACGGTGAACACGCAGTGGATCTCACAGTCGTGGGTCTTGAGTTTCTTCATCGCCTCGATCGCGACCCAGCACGCGATGCGGTTGTCCATCGCCTGGCTGACCATGTAGTCGCCGAGTTGGTAGCAGGGGGCCTGGATCACGACCATGTTGCCGAGCTTGACCTTCTTCTCGACCTGCTTCTTGCCCATGCCGGTGTCGATGATGAAGTCACGCACCTCGGGGATTTTTTTGCGCTCTTCGGGCGGCGCGATATGCACCGGCCGGCCGGACGGGTTCATGATCCCGGTGAAGTCTTTCTTGGGGTCCTTCAGGTCCGGGCAGATGGTCACCGCGCGGGCGAAGAGGTTCCGCGTATCGAACCCGCCGACGGGGTTGACGTGGATGAAGCCCTTGTCGTCGATGTGCGTGACGAGGAAGCCGATCTGGTCCATGTGCGCCGCGAGCATGACTTTCTTCGGGGCCTTGCTTGCGCGGGTCTTCTTCTTCGTGCTCTTCTTGCCGACCTTGCTGACGGCGGAGGGCTTCTTGACCGCGATGATCGACCCGAGCGGGTCGACGGTGACCTCGTCGAAGAGCCCCTTGATCTCTTTCTTAATCAGTTCGGTGATGCGGTATTCACGGCCGGGCACACCCGCGGTCAGGCACAACTTTTCGAGGAGTTTGATATTCATGGTCGGGAGATTGTAGCGTCACAAAACTTTTTTTGAACCGCGGAGGCGCGGAGATCGCGGAGGAATTCAGATTGATATCACAGGTGCGCACTGGTATGAATGGTGGTGTGCTTAATCAATGTTTATCTGTGTGTATCAGTGGTTCCATGTTGGCTTGCCTGCCTTGCTCCGCGATCTCCGCGCCTCCGCGGTTCAACAGGATTGCCCGAGCTATGATGGCATTATGGCCAGCAATAACACCAAGCTCGCGGTCATCTTCCAGCAGATGGCGGATGTCAACCAGGTCACCGGCGGCAACCGGTTCAAGACGATCGCGCTCGAGAAGGGCGCCCGCGTCCTCAAAGACTTCGTCAAGGATGTCGGCGACGTCGAGCCGCAGGACCTGCTCCAGGTGGACGGCATCGGCAAGGGCATCGCGCAGAAGATCGAGGAGTACCTCCGCACCGGCCAGGTCCTCGAGCACCAGGAGATGATCGAGACGGTCCCGGCTGGGGTCCTGCAGATGCTCGACATCCCCGGGCTCGGGCCCAAGGGCGTCGCCCAGCTCTGGAACGACGGCGGGGTCGAGTCGATCGAGGAACTGAAAACGAAGATCGCCGACGGCTCGCTTCAAGACCTCAAGGGCTTTGGCAAGAAGAAGCTTGAGAAGCTGCAGCAGTCGATCGCGTTCGCGGAGAAGGCGGGCGACCGGACGCACATCGGGTACGCCATGCCGCTCGCGCTGGCGATCATCGCGGGACTCGAAAACCTCGACGGCGTCGAGCGCATCGAGTACGCCGGCTCGCTGCGGCGGGGCAAGGAAACGATCGGCGACATCGACCTGCTCGTCGCGGCGAACGAAGAAGACGCCCCCGCGATCATGGACGCCTTCGTCGGCCAGCCCATGGTTGAAGAGGTGCTCGGCCATGGCGAGACGAAGTCGTCCATCCGCTGCGACGCCGAGCACCGAAATCTGCAGGTCGACCTCCGTGTCGTCGATCCGGAGCACTACGGCGCCGCGCTGATGTACTTTACCGGCAGCAAGGAGCACAACGTCAAGGTCCGCGAGCGCGCGCAGTCCATGGGCTACACGCTAAACGAGTACGCGCTGGCCGACAAGGAAGACAAGACCAGGCAGGTCGAGACGAAGACCGAGGAAGCGATCTACAAGAAGCTCGGACTGGCATACATCGCGCCGGAGCTGCGCGAAGACCGCGGCGAGATCGCGCTCGCGGAAGAAGACGAACTGCCCAAGCTGATCGGGCTCGAGGACATCAAGGCCGACCTGCACTCGCACACCACCGCGTCGGATGGCAGCTGGTCGATCGAAGAGACCGGGCGGGGTATGGCCGCGCGCGGCCACCACACCGTCGCGATCACCGACCACAGCAAGAGCCAGTTCCAGGCCAACGGGCTCGACGACAAACGCCTGGTCAAACATATCGAGGCGGTCCGTAAGGTCGCGAAAAAACTCAAGGACAAGATCACCGTGCTGGCGGGCAGCGAGGTGGACATCCTCAGCGACGGCAAGCTCGACTACCCCGACGAGCTGCTGGCCGAGCTTGATGTCGTTGTCGCCTCGCCACACGCCGCGCTGACGCAGGACCCGAAGAAGGCGACCGCACGCTTGCTCAAGGCGATCGAGAACCCTTACGTCACGATGATCGGCCACCCGACGGGGCGGCTGGTCCTCCGCCGCGAGGGCCTAAGCCCGGACATGGAGGCGCTGATCAAGGCGGCTGCAGACCGTGGTATCGCCTTGGAAATCAACGCCAACCACTGGCGGCTCGACCTCCGCGACACGCACGCGAGGCTCGCGCTCGAGCACGGCGTCAAGCTCGCCATCAACACGGACGCCCACGGCGAAGGCGACCTCTCCCAACTGCACTATGGCGTCCTCACCGCAAGACGCGCCGGCGCAACTAAAGCCGACATCATCAACTCCCTGACCGCGGCGGGGTTGAAGAAGTGGTTGGAATCCACGCGGGCCTGATCGTAGTTACGCTTCAGTCGTCTGCCCGGCTTTGTGCCAGGGCCGATTGATCAGAGCAATGAAGACGCCGCGCTCGTGGACGAGCAGGTAAGCCGTCAGCGCAACAATCACGAGCAGCACAGGATCGGCAAACCCCTCGGGCCCTCCGATGAAGGCGTGGTAAGCGATGATATTGACGACGATCGGCACGAGCAGGAGCAGGCCGAGGTTCCGGGTCTTTGGGATCAAGACAAGCAGCCCGCCGAGCACCTCGAGCACCTTGATAAACGTGAAATAGCCGGTGGGTATCATCGCCCCGAAGAACATCGCGGCCGGTGACCCTTCTGGCGGCGGCTCCTGATCGGGGACCATGCCGAGCAGGAACATCAGGCCGAAGGCAACAAAGCCGAGCCCCAGTAAGCCCCCGGCAACCACAGGCGGGTACTGATTGATCTTGGTCATTGGCGAAGCTCCTTGTGTGGGACCAACCGCACGCTGGGCATCACGATTCCCGAATATGTTATCACGCTGCGCCCGCCGGCTCGAGCAGCGGGTCGATGATGCCCGCTTTCTCAAACGCCTGACTCCGTCGTCGGCAGCCGCCGCAGGCCTGGCAGGGGGTCTCGCCCGGGCGCGAGCACGACCACGCCAGCGAGAAGTCGCAGCCGAGCTGGGCGCCGAGCTCGACCACCTGCTGGTCGGTCATCTCGGCGAGCGGGGTCTCGATCCGCGGGGAGGACTCGGCCTCGTTCTGTGCGAGGTGTTCGCAGAGCACGGCCTGCTCGGTCGCGGCGGCGCCCTGGGTCGCGTCGCCGTTGACGGAGACCGGCCAGACCACGGCCTCGGCCTGCTGGTAGCGGGCCTCGGCCAGCGCGGCGAGCAGCAGCTGCGGCCGGGTGAGCAGGCCCAGCGGCCCGCCGTCGGGCGCCCGGCCGTAGCCGTGCCCGAAGAGGTGGGGTACCGACAACTCGGTGACGCGGGTGACCTTGAGCGCGAGCGCCTGCTTGCGCAGGAAGTTGCGCCGCGTCATGCGGGCCTCCCGGCCGTCGTCGATGTGCACGAACGTCAGGCGCGGGGCCGGCTCATCGCTGAGCAGCAGCGCCGAGGCGACCAGCGAGCGGATCCCGCCGTTGTGCAGCACAACCAGGTGTGGCTTTCGGTCCATGCCTGTGTGTTATCGGCGTTCAGGGGTTGGTTTCGACAGGAAACCTGTGAGAGGGCTCGGACCCCGCACCGTGCCTGCGGCAGGGTGCGGGCTTGGCTATGCTTGTATTGCCGATTCCCTACTCCCTACTCCGGTTCCCGACGATCATGGCCATCCTCATCTTCGAACACGACGAACTGGACTCTTCGCAACGCCTCGGCGAGACCCTCTCCGACCACGGGCACAAGCTGGATGTGCGGCTGCTGCACAAGGGCGACGACCTCCCGCCGGACCTGGACAACGTGGACGGCGTCGTCAGCATGGGCGGGCCGCAGGACACGGATGAGGCCGATCGGCACGCGTGGATGGCAGGCGAGATCGCGCTGATCAAAGAAGCCCACGAGCGCGGCATCCCCGTGCTCGGCGTCTGCCTTGGCTGCCAATTGATCGCGACCGCATTAGGCGGCGAGGTCGGGCGGATGGAAACCCCCGAACTGGGCATGGCTTCGACGACGCTATCGTTCTTCGGCACGACCGACCCGATCCTCACCGGCCTGCCCTGGAACGCGACCGCCATGCACGCCCACGGCTGCGAGGTCACCAAGGCCCCGCCCGGCGGGACGCCCGCGCCGCTCGTCAGCTCGAAAGGCTGCAAGGTGCAAGCCTTCAAGGTCGGGCTGACCACCTACGGCTTCCAGTACCACTTCGAGTGGGACAAAGAGCGCTGCATGGACATCATCGATCACAACGGCAAGTGGGTCGAAACGATGGGCACCACCGCGGAGGAGCTCAAGCAGGGCGTCGAGCAGCACTACGAGATGTACCGCCACTTGGGCGACCGCCTGTGCAAGACGATCGCGGACCGGCTGTTCCCGTTAGATAAAAGGCTGCCGCCGACGCGGGAAGAAGTGGCGAACTTTAGGTGGTGAACGATGGAAGTGTGGAAGCCTTCATCAAAACCTATCACTTATGAAGAGTGGTTGGAGCGCGGGTCAGCTATGGATCGTTTGGTGATTCATTTCTGGGCGAAATGGAACAATGTGGATAAGCAAGCAGACGAGGCTCTACAGCAAGCGCTGCAGGCAAGTTCTAAGAGTATCGAAGCGCGTTGTTTTGATACAGACGAATGCCCTGATACATTTGATTGGCTTCGATCTGATTTAAAATTGGTAACGCTGCCGACGGTGATCGGTTTCAGCAAAGGTACTGTGCTGGGAAGGGTCATAGCCTTGCAGGGGGCCCAGGCTTATCAAGAAGCATTTGCCGATTGGTTCGCCTAACGTATCGGTATGCCTTCACGTCTATCCCTACCTGTCCCGGCTGACTTCGAGCTATTCAAAGCGGTCTGTTCATATGGCCACTTCCTGCTCGCGCCCTCGCGCTGGGACCGGGACAAGCAGCAGCTCTACCGCGTGCTGCGGGATACCAAACAGCGCAAGGTTCATACGCGTATCACGCAGTCCAAACAAAAGGTGGGACAGGCTTCCAGCCTGTCATCCACAGGCAAGATGCCTGTGCCACCCAAGAACATTGTCATCCACTGCGACCGTACACTGTCGCGCGACGACCAGCAGCACATCAAGGATCAGGCCGCCCGCATGCTGCGTATCGATGAGGATGTGTCGCCCTGGTACAGGCTGCACCGCACCGCCAAGCGGCGCGGCTTCGCACGCCTGTTCCGCGGGGCCGACCTCTTTGAAGACATCGTCAAGACGATCACCAGTTGCAACGTCACTTGGCCAAACACGGTCAACATGAACCGGCTGCTGGTCGAGCACGTCGGCCACGGCGGGTTCCCAACGCCCGAGCAGGTCGCGGACTTCGGCGAGCAGCGGCTCAAGGACCGATGCAAGGTCGGCTACCGCGCAGGCCGCATCGCGCAGCTCGGCCGTGATGTCGCGGATGGCACGCTCGACCTCGACTGGTTCGAGCACGAAGAGCGCACCAGCGACGAGGCCTACGGCGCGCTGCTCAAGCTCAACGGCATCGGCCCGTACGCCGCGGCGAACGTCTGCATGCTGCTGGGCTACTACGACCGGCTCGCCATCGACACCGAGACGTACCGCCACTACTGCAAGGCGTACAACGTCAAGCGCCCCAAGGACCCTTCGAAACTGCACAAGCGCATCGAGAAGCACTACGGGCAGTACGACCCGTACGCGTTCTTGGCGTACTGGTTCGAGCTCTGGCGGGGCTACGAAAAACGCTTTGGGCCAAGCGAAAAGTGGGACCGAGACAAGGACGCTGGGCAGTTCACCGCCGCAGCGCTCAATGATTGAAAAGCCGCAGATGGTATCCGCGATCTTAGCGATCCGTACCTGCGGTGTAGCGGGAGACCCGAAACGTCCCCGTCAAAGCATCTCAGGTGACCCGCCCGGGGCGCGTCGCGTCACCCGCTACGC
>JBCCYY010000071.1:0-19052 GCA_039188575.1 Planctomycetota bacterium
AGAAGACATCCGCTTCTCGGAAAACCCGACGCACCTGGCCCCGGCGGAGTTGAACCACCTGCGCTCCGAGCTCGCGGAGCATCTTGGCGGCGTTGACCAGGCCCGCCCGGTTCAGCGGCGCGTCGCCGATGATCTGCGCGAGCTCGGAGCGCAGGTGGTTCAACTCCGCCGGGGCCAGGTGCGTCGGGTTTTCCGAGAAGCGGATGTCTTCTGCGCTGATCGGCTGGGCGTGTTGGGTGTTGACGTAGGCTTCGAGCCGCTGCACGCCAAAGTGCCACGCCAGTGCGACCGCGAGGATCCCGCCCGCGAAGCTGGCAAACTTGATACCCAGCAGCGTCCGGCCCGGGTCCCACTTGGGGTCAGCGGACCTGCCGCGCTTGGTCTTCTTCTTCGTCTTGGTCTTCTTGTTGGAAAGGAACCAGCCCATACGACCTCCGTGGTGTACCGCGATCACTGGTATCGGCGGTCGGCTCGGTCTTGCCGTAAGGAACAGGGTTCGGGTGACGACGGATCAGCCTTTACCGCAGCGCCAGGCGAACCAAGTGGTCACAAAGGTCCGGAAACGCGGTGCCCATCTGTTTCGCCGCTTTGGGCACGAGCGAGTGGCTGGTGAACCCGGGCATGGTGTTGACCTCGAGGATGTGCGCGTTGAGCTGCTCGTCGATGATAAAGTCGACGCGGGCGAGGTGCCGGCAACCGAGGATTTCAAACGCCTGTTTGGCTGTGTCGGCGATCTGTTCCAAACAAGCGTTTGCAAGGTCGATTTCAAAAAGGTATTGCGTGTCGTCGCGGGTATACTTCGCGTCGTAGTCGTAGAACTCGGCCGCCGGGACGATGTGGATTGGGGGGAGCGCAGCCGCGCCGTCTTCCTGCTCGATGACGCCGACGGTGAGCTCCTTGCCCGCGATGAACTGCTCGACCATCAAACGGTCGTGCTCTTCGAATAGCTTGGCGACGGAGGCGTCTGCGGCTTCATCGGTTTGGCAGATCGCAAGGCCATAGCTTGAGCCTTCGTCCAGCGCCTTGACGACGCAAGGCGAAGCCAGCCGGCGCTTATCGCCTTTCTCAAGGAGTTCTGCCTCGGCGGTCGCCAAGTGCGACTCCTGCAGCGCCTGTTTGGTCTCCCACTTGTCCATGCACAGCCGGGCCGCAGCTTCCTTGCAGCCGACGTATGCGAAGCCGGCCTCTTCGAGAAGCGCCTGCAGCGGCCCGCCCTCGCCCCAGGGCCCGTGCAGCACTGGGAAGACGGCCTGAACGCCTAGTTGCTTGCCGTCTTCCAGCGCCGAGAGGTCGTCCGGCGTGATGTCGCGTTCGTAGACCGTGTGCCCGCCATCACGCAGCGCCTGGGCGACCTGCCCGCCGGAGTTCAGCGAGACGTCGCGCTCACGGTCCGGGCCGCCGCGGAGGACGAGGATTTTTAGGGGTGACTTGGCCATGCAGAGAAGGATATCGGCAAGACGCAAGTGATTTCATTCAGGTGGTGTAGCGGGTGACGCGAAGCGTCCCGTTCGAGCCGTGATAGATGACTCGCGCGGGACGCTTCGCGTCTCCCGCTACGCTGTTCTGTTGTGGGCTGGAGAGGGTTCATCCCCCGGGCGTGGCCCGGCGGCTACGACATCCTTCTGCTTACGATCAGCAGCGCGACGCAGCCGCCGCGTCATCACGCGGGGGTCGAAGTCTGAGCAATTCAACCCCGTCGCCGCCGACGCATCATCGCAAGCCCGCCGAGACTGAGTAAGGCGAGCGAGCTTGGTTCGGGGACTTCGCTGACGAAGACGCGCCATTGCGCATTCGACGAAGGGTTTGAGGACACGTTCGCGTGTGAAACGCGAAAGTCAATCGCCTCAGGGGTGATGATAGGAGTGTCAACTATCAAATATGTGCCATCATTGGGCACAGTGCCTTGAATAACCAAATCATATGGCGTGAATACATCTTTCAGTTCATACGAGACATCAACAGTGCCCGCAGGATCGATATGGTTAGTCACCACCAATTCGATCCAGTCAATCTTATGGTTTTCAGGGAGTACTCTTGTATAAAAGCGGGATTGGGAGTGAGTAAAACTGAAAAGATCAGAGGTATTTAAACCTACATCAAATTGCTGCACGAAAAAGGCTTTCGCCGAATTGCTCAGTGATATCAGAACAAGTGCTGTGAAAAAGAGCCGATACATGATATTCCTTTCCCAGAAGGTCATTCTTCTCTCGGCCCATAGAATACCCCCCCCAACTAGCTAGTCAATGGGTGTGATAGAGATTCTGTTCAACAACCGTCCCAGAAATAGGAATCGTCTCGCTTCAAACTTAACCAGCGCTCGACGAAATACACTGCGAAATCGGATTCAGCATCTCCGGCACGAGCTTGTCGATCGCCAACTCCCCGCAGCGCTTTTCCAGCTCGGGCAGGTAGGTCTGCAGGTGGTCGATGGAGTCGACCGGGCCGTACTTGCGGACGGTGAGGTAGATCGAGATGGGCTCGTCGCGGTACCGGCCGGACGAGCCTCGGCGGGACTTCTGCCGGGTCTTGACCTCGAAGTAGGCCTGCACCGAGCCCTGCTCGTCGAGGTTGACCGAGACGAAGGGCTGGCAGTCCAGGACCTTGCCGCCCTCCACGTCCATGACCTTGCCCAGCGGGGTGTCGGCGAAGAGCGCGTTGTAGACGACCTCGTCGTGGTTGGTCTCGCACTCCAGGTCGAAGCCGAAAGTCAGTTCGACGCAATCGACGTCCAGCGGGCTGATCGACAGGTGGTAGGGCACCTGCTGGAGGATGAACTTGTGGTAGTCCATGGCCTGCTGCATGGTGTCCGGGTTAACGTGGCCGGCGCGGATAGAGTTCTTCCGCAGCGCCAGCCACTGGTAGCGGGGGTCGTCTTTGCGGCGCTGCGATTCGAGGGCGAGCTCGCCGTCGTACCGGCGGAACTTGGACATGCCCGGGAGCTGCTGGCGGATGCGTTCGAAGAAGTGCAGCGATGACTCGCGCTCCGAGGGCAGGTCCATCTTCACGGCGAGCTTCTGGTTGACATAAAAATCGGTGCAGAGGGCGCCGAAGCTGGTGGCCATGGGGCAGTCCTTGTTAAGGGTCTTTCGCCGGGGTTTAAGCAAGCCGGGCGATCGCTGACTATTTGAATTGTACCATTGGCAGGCCGGATGGGCGCGGTTCATTGTGGGCTGTGTTGGCAATCAAGATATCCTGTACGGTGGGGTGATCGCGTAGGATCAGTCTGTGTAGCTTCGCGTGTTATTCGGGTCAATACGTGTTTTCAGGGAGCAGTCGTGATGTCAGAATATCTGCGGTTCGGTTCTTGGGGCGGCGTTCTGGTGGGCCTGTTTTTCGCGGTCGCTTTGGTATTGCCGGCTGAAGCGGGGATCAACCCGGGATTTGTTTTTTCTACCTCCAATCAGTTAGCGACGGATATTGTTGAGGTGGTCGAGGTCGAGGTCGAGGGTAAGCCAGGTGCTTATCGCGTCATCTCCGTGTGGCGTGGCGGGTTGGCAGAAGGTTTTGTTTTCGAGCCAGGCGAGATCAAGCTACATAAAGACAGCTTCGAATGGAAGGTGACGGTTGCGAACCACGGCAAGCAGCCCCCGTGGACCGAGGTCACTATCGAGCCGGCATCGATCGTGCTTTTCTTACGCGACAACGAGAAGGTCAAAGACGATCGGCGGGTGGATGAGGGTAAGCCGGCTCTGCGCTGGCTGCCGGCAGATGAGCATTTCCGTACGCACTACAGGTCTGCGTTGTATATCACCGGTCGCCGGGCGTATGAATTGCAGCAATTTGCTAATCCTGGCCCGCTGCGGCCCGAGTCGCTCAAGTCGCTGGCGTATTACCGTGAAAAGGTCGAGCGGCAGGATCGGTTGATGGCCTGGCTGGATGAAGCCGAGCAGGCGGCGTTTGATGATTCGGTCGATGAGCTGATCGAGATCTACCGTATCGGTATCGTCGAGCACTACGGCGCAGTGCGCAGCCGTGCGAAACAGGCCCTATCTACCAAGGGCCAGCACGCATACGACAAGATACGCCAGCTACGCCTGTTCAGCCGTTACCCATTGGGGCAGATCAACAATGCGATGCACCGTGCTCAGCCAGAGATACTCGAGTTGCTGAGCAAGGTGGGCACTACTGGCCTTGGCCCGAGTGATCTGCTGTACCAGATCGAGCTGAGCCAGGCGTATTTCAAGCAGTTGGTCGAGCAGGAAGACCCCTGGCCGGCCGATTCCAGCGTGCGGCAGGAAACCGAATACGAGATGCTGGTGACTTCGCTGATGCTGCTGCCTGAGCGGGTGGTCAAGTATCAGCTTGCAAGGATCGGGGCGGTCCGGGAGCAGTGGATGCAGCCTCCGCTACGCCAGTACGCTGAGGGTCAGTACGGCGAAAAGAACATCATCAAGCTATGCGACCGTTTGCTTGCGGCGAAAGCCGACGATTGATCAATCGTCAAAAAGATGGTGGTATGCCGTCGCAGAGTAGAACTTGAAATTCACTTCGCGGAGGTACTCGACCGGCCCGGCGTCTTTGACCTTCTGCACCAGCATGTCGATCTGCTTCTGGCTCTTATACGCGGCGATGGCTTCGAGCTTGGCTTGGAACTGCTCGTCAGCGCACGTCAGCTGCAGGTTCGGCGGGTCGGGGAAGTCGCAATAGATCGCCATCTCGTACACCGCGGGGACGTCCGCCGGCTCCCCAAGTTCGGGCCAGATCTCGCCGGCGGCGTGGAACAGGCTGATCTGCATCTCGTTGTGCACGATCTGGTGGTCGGGGTGGTAGTCCATCGGCGAGGGCATGAAGAGCCGCGTCGGCTTGATCGCACGCAGCCTTTCGACGAACGCGTTCTGCAGGCCGGTGAACCCCGCGTGCTCGGGTTCGCCTTCGACGGCTGGCCGTCTCCCGAGAAACTGCGCGAGGTTGCAGTCTGGGAAGCCGAGCAGGTGGGTCTTGTCGGTGTCGGTCAGGCCCAGCGCTTGGCATGACGCAACGAGTTCGGCCGTGCGCGTCTCCACGATCGTGTCTTTCTCTTCGATCGTGCAATAACCCATCCGCCCATCTGTTGTGGCGAGCAAGTGGACATCGACGCCTGCTTCGCACGCGGCCTTCATCCAAAGCCCGCCCCCGATCGCGATGTCGTCATCATGCGGGCAGGCGAAGAGCCAGGTCTCGCCAGCGACATTGTCGCTGCCGGTGATGCCCTCGAGGGTGTCGTAGCGGTAGACCTTGTGGGTGGATTTGCGCGCGTATTGGAAGCTCATAGGGCTGTTACGTTACCATACGCGCATGCAAGCCGACGGTACGAAATATGACGCGTTTAACCTGTGCAAAGACATGCTTGCCTCGGTCGAGGTGGCCCGGGGATTCGATGCATCGGTAGCCGATCCGATCGCCCTCGGCGCCAAGCTGACAGGCAAGCTGCTGCTCACCGGCGAGGGCTCGTCGCGGCTGTTCCCCGCTAAGCACGCGATCAAGCTCGCCCGGCAGCGCGGCTACAACCTGCAGCTGCACACCGAGGCGGGCTGCCAATCACAGACCTACGATCTGCTCGACTGGGCGGTCCTCGCTGCAAGCAACTCGGGCCGAACCGCCGAGGTGGTGCAGCTGTTCAAGCAGCTCGAAGCGGCCGGGCACGACAAGCGGTTCGGTGTCGCCGCGTTTTCCGACTCGCTGCTGGAGCAGAGCGCCAACCAGAGTGTCGTACTGGGCTGTGGCGAGGAGGGCGCGGTCGCCGCGACCAAGAGCGTGATCGAGCAGGCGCTTGTGATCCAGGCCGTGATCGAGTCGGCCGTCGGCGATGGACAACTCGCGGGCCACCTTGGAACGATCGCGGACGCGATGCACGACGCGATGACGATGCCGATCTCAGAGGAGATCACCAAGCTGCTGGTCGAGACCCACGTCATCTACTGGGCCGGAGCGAACGACGGCGTCGGCGAAGAGCTCACGCTCAAGACCAACGAAATCACACGCAAGCCAAGCGACTTCCTCGAGGGCACCTACGCTGCGCACGGCATCGAGGAGGTCATGGACCCTGGCGAGGTCGTGCTGTGGATCGACCCGATCGAAGACCAGGAGGCCAAGTTCGAAGAGGTGCTGGTCAAGGGCGTGGGCATGCACATCATCGCGGTGAGCTCGCGTGAAACACGCTTCCCGACGATCAAGGTCCCGGACGCGGGTGAGTACGTCGGCTACGTGTATCTTGCCGCGGGCTGGAACCTGCTCGTCGAGATGGGGATCGCGCTGGGCGTGGACCTGGACAAGCCCGTGCGTGCCCGCAAGGTCGGCAATGCGTTCGTTGGTTGAAGTGTAGTGGGAGGCGCGAAGCGTCCCCCTGCGAGCCATCTCTCATGCTTCGCACGGGACGCTTCGCTTCTCCCGCTACACCGCTTATGATGGATTTGCGTAGTAAAAGAAAGGCCCACGATGACACGCACCCTGACTACAAAGCTGCTCGCGATTACACTGCTCTTCATGCCCGCTGCGGCACACGCGGGCGAGGCCCTGCCCGAACTCGCGGGCACCTGGGTCGCCGAGACCATCAACGGCAAGGCGCCCAAGGCCCCCGCTAAGCTCGTCATGACCTTCATCGATGATGAACGCCTGGCCAGCGAAGTCACTTCGCCCAACGGCAAGACCACGAAGGTCGAGATCAAGTACAGGGCCACCGCCGACGGTACGATCATCATGATCCCCAAGCCCGACGACAACCCCGAGGGCGAGAAGGGCACGTGGGAAATCAAAGACGGCAAGCTTCACATCGCGTCTTCAGATGATTCCAAGATGGTGCTGGTCAGGAAAAAGTGATTCGGTCTCAATCCAAACCCTACTTTTCATACCGCTCCCACACCTCCGCCTGCAGCTTGTCGAAGTAGTCGAACTGTTGCAGCAGCTGTTGTCGGAGGGCTTGCAGCTTGATCGGATCGGTTTCGCCGCTGCTGGCGGCCTTGTGCAGCGCGGCAGCGGCGGACTCAAGGTCTTCTGCGGCGTTGGCGTAGCTCCTTGCCGTCGCGTAGAGGTCGAGGTTCTGCAGGTCCTTCTCGTCAGGCGGCCAGAGCAGACGCGACGGGTTGGCACGCAGGTCGTCGACGAGGCCTTCGAGTTCATCGACGCTGCGCCGGGCGGACTCGATCGTGCGGTCGATGTCAGGCCGGTTGTCTGAGATCATCATGCGTGCTTCCGTTGCCGTGCTGGTGACCTCGGCGAGCAGGGTGTCGACGCCGTCGATCGAGCCCTCGGCCTTGGTGACGAACGCGGCGATCTGGTCGACCGTGCCGGGGATCTTCTCGTCGAGGCTGGTCGATAGCGAGGCGACCTTCGCAAGCGTCGTGCGGATGTCGTCCCCGCTGTCGCCGAAGACCCCGCGGACATCGGTCATCACGCCGGTCGACTCGGCGAGGAAGGTGTCTACATCTTTTAGCAGCGGGTCGACCTGCTTCTCGACCTGGTTGATCAGCGCGGTCGCTTCGTTTGCCGTGGCCTCGATACTGTCGGCCGTCTCGACCAGTTCGCTGCTTACCGTGTCCAGCTCTTCACGCACCGCGACGAGCGTGGTCTCCAGTTCGTTGCTGACCACCTCGACTTCGTCACGGACATCTTTGACTACGGCGAACAGATCGAAGGCCTGGCCGGCCACCTCGCCGCCGGCCGCGATGGCGTCGCCGGTGCCGACGTTGAGGATGTTCAGCCAGGCCCCGCCGGTCAGCGCGGTCTGCAACTCGACGTTGTTGCCGACCTCACGCAGCTTGACGCCGTTGCCGACGATGAAGCCGACGTGGACCTCTACCTCTTTTTCTGGATCATCCGGCGTAATGATTTCAATCGACTCGACGAGGCCGACCTTGACGCCCATCAGGCGCACCTCGTTGCCGACGGACAGGCCTGCGATGTCTTCGCCGGCGGTGAAGACGGCGGTGTAGGCGGTCGCGTCCTCGGGGCCGCCCCGGTCGGCGACGCGCGAGACCAGGTAGATCCCCGCCGCGATCGAGAGGAGGATAAACAGTCCGGCCTGGAATGCGTATTTGGATGCGTTCATGTCGATCTACTCTGGGTTTGTTGTTTGTCTCGGCTCGGGCTCCTTCTCCCTTTCAGGGAGAAGGGCAAGGCAGTTCTTATTGCCCTCCCGGCTTGAGCAGCGCGTCGTGGTACGCCGTCGTGTCCTTGCGGTCGGTCAGCGGGCCCGCCAGGAGCCCGTGCACAAACTGGTGCACCAGCGGGTTGTCGCTCTCTTTCATCTCATCGGGTGCGCCGTCGGCGACGAACCGGCCCTGGTCCAGCAGCACCAGCCGCGTCGCGATGCGGAAGGCGCTGGTCATCTCGTGGGTGATGACGACGGTGGTCACGCCGGTCGTCTCGTTGAGGTCGACCATGAGCTTGTCGATCTCGGTGACGGAGACGGGGTCCAGCCCGGCGCTGGGCTCGTCGTAGAAGATCACCTTCGGGTCCAGCGCGAGCGCCCGGCCCAGCCCCGCGCGCTTCTTCATCCCGCCTGAGATCTCCGAGGGGTATTTGTCGGCGTGGGGCAGCAGGCCGACGAGGTTGAGCTTCATCGTGGCGATCGTGTCGATCGTGCTCTGGTCCAGGTCGGTGTGTTCCTGCAGCGGCAAGCCGATGTTCTCGGCGAGTGTCAGCGAGTTGAAGAGCGCACCTGACTGGAAGAGCACGCCCATGGTCTTGCGGTAGTTGTCCAGGTCGTCTTCGGACATGCCGCAGATGTCTTTGCCGTCGATCTTGATGTTGCCGGAGGTCGGCCGAGTCTCCGCGGCCATGAGGTTCAGCAGCGTGGACTTGCCCGCGCCGGACCCGCCGAGCATGACCAGGCGTTCGCCGCGTTTCACATCCAGTGACAGGTCGTGGAGCACCTTCGTCGAGCCGAACTGCTTCGTGACGTTGCGGATCTCGATGATATTGTCGGTTTCAGTCATGATTTTATCATTCGGGAGCCTCGCCCTCCTGCTCACCACCCCAGCATGTAGAAGACCGCGGTGAAGCCCAGGTCGACAACGGTCAGGGCGACGATGCTGATGACGACGGTGCGTGTGGTCGCGCTGCCGACGCCCTGCGCCCCGCCGCGGACCGCAAGGCCGTGCTGGCACGCCAGCGCACCGATGAGCACGCCGAAGACCGCGGCCTTGACCAGGCCGGTGATGATGTCGCCGGTCTCGACCATGTCGAAGGTCAGATCGATGTAGGCGTCGTAGGGCATATCGATGATGGCCTTGGTCGTGAGCATGCCGCCGAGGACGCCCATCATGCTCGAGAGCACGGCCAGGCAGGTGGTCATGATCATCGACGCCAGCACGCGCGGCACGACGAGGAAACGCACCGGGCTGATCGCGTGGCTGCGCAGGGCCTTGAGTTCTTCGTTGACCGCCATGGTACCGATCTCTGCGGCGATGGAGGCGCCCGCGAACCCGGTGAGCACGATCGCGCCGACCAATGGGCCTAGCTCGCGGAAGAAGGCGATGCCGATGATGGACGCGATCTGGTCGCCGGCCCCGTAGAGCTCGAGGATGGGCACGATCTGCAGCGAGAGGATCACGCCGATGGCGAAGGTGACGAGCATGACCACACCGATGGACTTGATCCCGACACGGTGCATCTGGAACCAGAGGTTGCGCCAGGCTAGGCGTCGGCCGCGCTTGCGGACAACCATGCGCGGGCTGGCGCCGAAGGTCGCGCTGATGAGCAGACCCAGCTGTCCGATAAAAGCAACGGTGCCGATGGCCCGCTCGCCGAGGGTCGTGATGGGTCCGGTGAGATATCGCATGGCAGCTTCTGCGTGCTGCGGTATCTATCGGTGTGAACGGGTCGATGCCTGTTTAGACGGGGCCCATTGGTGTCGCGCATGTTATCGGATCCTACTCCGTTGGCCCAAGCACCTCGGCCTCGTCATCGACAAAATCGAATACGCTTTCGAGGTTCATGATCCGCATCAGGCCGCGGATATCGTCGTTGACGTTGGTAAACGTCACGCTGCCGTTACCGGTGTTCATCTCGCGGCGGGCCTCCACGAAAACACCCAGAGCGCTTGAATCCACGAAGTCGACCTGGGCTAGGTTCAGCGCGAGCAACTTGGGCTTGTTGGTCTTGATCGCATCAAGCAGGCCGACGCGGAGGTCCGGCGCGTTCATCACGGTCAGTGAGCCGGTGAGTCGTGCCACCGTGGTACTGTCGGTGGCGTGGGTTGCCTGGATCGGGTGGGCCATGGTGTTGAATCTCGGCGGGTCAGTCGGTTGTCTCTTCGTTGGTCGGCCGTGCGAGCGCCGGTGCCTTCTCGTCCTTGAGCCAGTCATGCCAGCGGTTGGTCGCGGCCTGGCGTTTGTCAGGCCCTTCATAATAGCGGTAACCCAGCGTTTGGCCGGTGCGTTCTTCGAGCGACTGGATCGCGAACAGCCGGATCGCCGGGTCCTTGTCGGAGAGTGCCTGCACCAGCTTGGCCAGCTCGGCCTCGTCGTCGGACTCCGCGGCGCTCACGATCGCGGGCACCCGTGCCGGGGTGTCGGTCGCGTCGAGGTCAGCCCTGGCCGGGGGCTGCTTACTGGGTAGACAGCCCGCAGCCGTCAAGGCAACGAGCATCAGGATGTAGGCAAAGACCAATCGCATATGACCTCGGTCAGGAGACAGGCTTGCTCAGCGGGCAAGCCGCTTGATCCATGATCGATTGTATCAGGCACGATTGGTTAGAAATTCGGCTTCTGCATCCTGTCCTTGACCGGCTGACGGTCCCGTGGGCTCATCAGGTTCACTTCTTCCGCCCAGCGCATCCACTCATCACGCAGCGCTTGGACCTTGTCCGGCTCATCCGCCGCGAGGTCGTTCAGCTCCGTCCGGTCTTCGGACAGGTTGTATAGCTCCCAAGGGCTGCCTCGGAACGAGACAAGCTTCCAGTCGCCGTAGCGCACTGCACGGTTCGCACTGAACCGGAAGAACATCGTGTACGGATCGCGCTCCTTGCCTTTCAGGACCGGAACAAGCGATGTGCCCTGCAATGGCAGCACCTCGCCCTGATGGTCTTCTTCGGGGTAGGTCGCCTGGCTCAGCTCCAGCAGCGTCGGCATCACGTCGATCAGGTGCGCGGGCTGATCCGTGATCGACCCGCGCCGGGCCTTCATGCCGTCGGGCCAATGCGCGATCGCCGGCGAGGTGATCCCGCCCTCATGCTGGTTCTGCTTGTACAAACGGAAAGGGGTGTTGCCGACGTGCGCCCAGCCGGGGCTGTAGCACCAGTACGACTTGGGGTCCCACGGCCGGAGCGGCAGGCCGCGCCCGCGCGTCCGGTCGAACGGGCAAGCGCCGTTGTCGGAGACGAACAGCACCAGTGTGTTGTCGAACATCTTGTGTTTCCGCAGGTGGTCGAGGACCCGGCCGATCTCGAGGTCCATGCGGTGGACCATCGCGGCGTACGCGGCCATGCGCTGCGCCTCCCAGTCCTGTTCCTGGTTGGTGAGCGAGACCCACGACTTAACATGGTTCGGCCGGGGCGCGGGCTTGACGTAGCCCCGGCCAAACAGGCGCAGGCGTTTCTGCTTGGCCTGCCTTTCTTCACGGATCACATCCCAACCTTTTGTGTAGGTTTTCTCATACACCTTGAAGTCTTCTTCAAGGCAATGCAACGGGTAATGCGGCGCGGCGAACGCCATGTAGAGGTAAAGCGGCTGGTCGGCGAGCTTCGCATCGTCGATAAAGGACATTGCGTAGTCGGCGGTTGCGTTGGTGAGGTAGAAGTCTTCCTGTGGGACGTCCCATGGTTGGCCATTCAGCCGGAAGGATTTGTCGCCGTTGAAGAAGTTGGTCGCACCGGAGAGGTGGCCCCAGTACCGCTCGAAGCCGTGGTCGGTGGGCTGGTCGCGCAGGTGCCACTTGCCGACCATCGTGGTGAAGTAGCCGGCATCCTTGAGGACCTGCGCGGTGGTGACGCCGTTCTTTAGCGACTCCTGCCCGGCCTGGTTGGAGTAGAGCCCGGTCAATAGCGTTACACGCGACGAGTGGCACTTCGCGGTGTTGTAGAACTGCGTGAAGCGCAGCCCGCGGTCGGCGAGCTGGTCGAGGTTCGGCGTCTGGATCTCGCTGCCAAAGCACCCGACATCCGCGAAGCCGAGATCGTCGGCCATGATGACGAGGATGTTTGGGCGGGTGTCCGGAAGTGCATGGTGTGTTGTGAAGACGAGTAAGGCGATCAAAAACAAGCGGAGTAAATACATGTTTGCAAGATCCTTTTAAGAACGGTGTAGCGGGAGACGCGTAGCGTCCCGTTTCGAATCATTTTATAGATTTCGCGTGGGACGCTGCGCGTCGCCCGCTACACCGTACTGATGACGATTTAAAGTAGAATGTCTTTGAACTTCTCGACCTCGCCGTGTACATCCGTCAGGCGGAAGTCACGGCCCTGGTAACGGTAGGTCAGGCGCTCGTGGTCGACGCCCATGAGGTGCTGGATAATGGCGTGGAAGTCGTGGACGTGCATCCCTTCGTTTTCTTTATCAACCAAGTTAAAGGCGAAGTCGTCGGACTGGCCAAAGACGATGCCGGGTTTGACGCCTCCGCCGGCCATCCAGAACGAGAAAGCGTTGCCGTGGTGGTCCCGCCCGTGGCCGAAGGTGCCCTGGGCGAAGGGGGTACGCCCGAATTCGCCGCCCCAGATGACGAGTGTGTCGTCTAAGAGGCCGCGTCGCTTGAGGTCCATAACCAGGCCGGCCGAGGGCTGATCGGTGTCCTTGCACTGCACGGCGAGTTGGGTGTGCAGGTTACTGTGCTGGTCCCAGCCGGCGTGCATGCACTGGATGAACTGGACGCCGCGCTCGGCGAGCCTGCGTGCAAAAAGGCAGTTGCGCGCGAACGACCCCGGCCGGTGCACATCGTCGCCGTATAGCGCGAGCGTGTCTTCGCTCTCGTCCGACAGGTCGGCCAGCTCGGGCACGGACATCTGCATGCGGTATGCGAGCTCGTACTGCGCGATACGTGCCTTGATCTCCGGGTCACCTACCTGTTCGTGCTTGAAGTGATTCAGTGCGTTGATGTCGGCGATAGCCTTGCCGCGTTGTCCACGATCGACGCCTGCCGGGTCCTTGATGTAGAGGACGGGGTCGCCCTGCCCGCGGAAGCGGACGCCCTGGTACTCGCTTGGCAAAAAACCTGAGCCCCAGTAGTGGTCGTAGAGCAGCTGGCCACAGGAGTTCTCCCGGTCGCGCGAGGTCATGACGACGTAGCTAGGCAGGTCTTCGTTCATGGTGCCCAGGCCGTAGGTCGACCACGATCCCATGGTCGGCCGGCCGGGGATCTGGCTGCCGGTGAGGTTGAAGGTGACAGCCGGGGCGTGGTTGACCGCCTCGGTGTAGGCGGAGCGGACGACACAGATGTCGTCGGCGATCTTACCGGTATATGGGATAAGCTTGGAGAGCTTGACGCCGTGCTTGCCGCAGCGGTTGTAGCCGAACTGCCCGGGCAGCGTCTTGAACTGCTTTTGCCCCTGCGTGGTGGCGAGGCGTGTCGTTTTCATCAGCGAATCAGGCAGGGGCTTACCCGAGTGCTTCTCCATCTCCGGCTTGGGGTCGAAGAGGTCGACATGCGACGGGCCGCCACCCATCATGAGGTAGATGACGCGCTTGGCCTTGGGTGCGAAGTGCGGGCAGGGCAGGGCGGGTACGTTGGTCGCGGCCTGCGCGGGGCTGCTGAGCATAGACCCGAGCGCGACGGACCCGAGGCCGAAGGCCCCGCGCTGCAGCAGCGTCCGCCGAGTCATGGACAGCAGCGGATGGGTCTCGGGGACCCCATCGAGTTTGGGCGGGTTGATCTGCATGGCCAACTACTCCTTGGTCACCGCTTCATCGAGGTTCATGATGGTCAGTGCGACGCTGCTGAGTGCGGCAAGCTTTGCAGGATTGACTTGAGGCAAAGGAAGCTGGCCAATGGTCAGATACGCGTAGGCATCTTCCGGGTGCTTCTCGTACCACTCATACTCACGCAGGTACGCCGACTTAAGGATATTGAATTCACGATCTTGAATAGGCCGCAGCAGCATCAGGCGGAACATCTTGCGGATCACATCGTCTGGGTCTGCATGATGGTTTGTTCCTATCGCCCGCATCGCCAGCGCCCGTGCCGCCTCGACGTATGTCGGATCGTTAAGAAGCGTCAGCGCCTGCAGCGGTGTGTTCGTCTCCGACACCTTCACCGTACACGCCTGCCGGTTTGCGTTGTCGAACATATTCGGCGGGGCCAGTGTTCTCCGGAAGAATGTATACATGCTCCGACGGTACAGGTCCGCGCCCGTGCTCTGGATGTACTCGAACTGCGCGAAGCTCACGTCGACCCATAGCCCCGGCGGCTGGTACGGGTAGACCGGCGGGCCGAACATCTCGTTGTTAAACAGCCCCGATGTTGCCAGCGCCTGGTCGCGGATCAGCATCGCGGGCAGGCGGAACCTTGCCCCGCGTGCGAGGTATTTGTTCTCGGGGTCGCTCTCGAGTTGCTCGGGGGTCATCGCGGACGACTGGCGGTAGGTCGCGCTGGTGAAGATCTCGCGCATGATCGCCTTGGTGTCCCAGTCTGTGCGGTATTTGACTGCGAGGTAGTCGAGCAGGCCGGGGTGCGACGGCAGCGGGCTCTGCAGGCCGAAGTCTTCGGGCGTCTTGACAATGCCCATGCCGAACACCTGCTGCCAGAGCCGGTTTACGAGCACGCGTGCGGTCAGCGGGTTCGCGTCGCTCACGATCCATGTCGCCAACCCAAGCCGATTGCGCGGCAGACCGCTGGGTAAGCCGCCGAGCGCGTCGGGCAGGCCCGGCGTAAGCGGCTCGCCGATCGGGGAGCTGTACAGGCCGCGGTCACGGACCCTGATCTCGCGCGGCTCTTTTCGGTCGCCCATCGTCATCACGATAGGCATGAGCGATTCTTGCTTCATCCGCGCCTTTTGGGCTTGGTTCCACGTGATGTATTTGGCGACCCAGGGCGCGTCATGAGGCGCGACCTGCCGGGCGTAGTAGTCCAAGAACTTGGCGTTCTGCATCGGTGCCTGGAAATCTCGCCTGTACCGAGCCCGACCCACCAGGCCATGGATCAGCCCTGTGAGTTGGTTGACCTCATCAACGCTGAGTTTGTTCGCCCAGTCGCGTGCTTCACGCATCGCTTTGTTGTGTGCGTCCTTGCCGCCAAAAGCGTTCCAAGCGTCGCTTTCGATTTTTTTGAGTCTGGCATGCTCCTGCTTCTGCTCTTCTGTTGCGATGTGGAGATAGGGCTTTGAGATGGCATACTGAAAATCCCATGCCGGGACCCGCTTGTCGATGCGTCCGCGCTCGTCGGTCTGGCCGAAGAATGCGAAGAATTGATAATAATTGTCGATGCTGACCGGGTCGTACTTGTGGTCGTGGCACTGGGCGCAGGCAAACGTCAGCCCGAGGAATGTTGTCGAGGTGGTCTCTACGCGGTCCAGCACGTAGTTGAAGCGGACCTCTTCCGCGATCGAACCACCTTCCGCGTTAATGAAGTGGTTGCGGTTGAACGAGGTCGCGATGAGCTGGTCCTGTGTCGGGTTGTCGATCAGGTCGCCGGCCAGCATCTCGATGATGACCTCATCAAAAGGGCGGTTGCTGTTGATCGTCTTGATCAGCCAGTCGCGCCACGGCCAGGCCCAGCGGTCATTATCGAATTGGAAGCTGTTCGAATCCGCGTAGCGCGCCGCGTCGAGCCAGGGCAGCGCCATCCGCTCGCCGTAATGGTCGTTGACCAGCAGCGCATCGACGACCTTCTCATACGCGTCGGGCGACGTGTCGTTCACAAAAGCCTCGACCTGCTCGGGCGTCGGCGGCAACCCGATCAGGTCCAGGTACACCCGGCGGATGAGCGTGCGCTTGTCGGCCTCGGGCGAGGGGCTCAGGCCCTTCTGATCCAGCTTGGCCAGCACGAAGCGGTCGATGTTGTTCTTCACCCACGCCTCGCCCGAGACCTCGGGCGGCTCGGGCATCACCGGCGGGATAAACGCCCAGTGCGGCTCGTACTCGGCGCCCTCAGCGATCCACTGCTCCAGGACCGCGAGTTCTTTCTCCGACACTGTTTTGTGCGTGCTAGGCGGGGGCATCACACGGTTAGGCTTGTCGCTCTTGATCCGCTGGATGATCGAGCTGTTCTGTGGGTCGCCCGGGACGATCGGCGTGCCGGTGTCGTACTCGAACAGCGCCTCTTCACGCACGTCAAGCCGGAGACCCGCCTCGCGTGTGTTCTCATCGAAGCCGTGGCAGGCGAAGCACTTGTCCGACAGGATCGGGCGGATATCGCGGTTGTACGAGACCTTCTTCGTCTGCTTGGCCGGGTTTTCGGCGGGCTGGATCGCATCTGCTGGTCGCAGGGGCTTGGCCTGTTCGCTGGTTAACCCTCCGAAGCTGATCACGGCCGCCAATACCCCTAAAAGCAAAGCCGGCGCAGTGATGGCGAGGGTTCGGCCCAACGGGTTGATCACCTTCAAATCCATGATGTTCTGCACTGGCTCCAGTGGATGAGGAATGCCCACACCGCCTGTTGGAGCGGGGCTACAAATCCACCTTCATGCCTACTATCGACGCGTTAGGAATTGTAGCCTTACATCCGGCCGGCATGCAATCAATCCGGGCACGAAAAAGCCCCGTGCCGCACGGGATGGCGACACGGGGCTGCGTTTAAGAAACAATTTAAGTAATAGGAGCCTCGCCCTCCTCCTTCACTCAGTCCCAGTCCAAGTTGCCTGCAGACTGATACTCGGTGACCCGGCTCTCGAAGAAGTTCTTCTCCTTCTGCAGGTCGATGACCTCGCTCATCCAAGGGAACGGGTTGCGGGCGTTGTCCCACTGCGTCGGCAGGCCAACCCGCTCGAGCCGGCGGTTCGCGATGTACTTGACATACTCGTCAAAGGCCTCGGCGTTCAAGCCGAGCACGCCGTTGGGCAGGCAGTCCTGGGCGTACTTGATCTCGTAGTCGACCGCGGTCTGGATCAGGTGGAGGCACTCTTCTTGGAACGCGGGTGTCCAGATCTCCGGGTTCTCTTCGCGGATGCCGTTGATCAGGTCGATGCCGAAGTTCATGTGGATCGACTCGTCACGCATGATGTATTGGAACTGCTCGCCGACGCCGACCATCTGGTTGCGGCGGTGGAAGCTCAGCATCATCACGAAGCCCGAGTAGAAGAAGATACCTTCCATGATCACGTAGAACCCGATCAGGTTCTTCACGAACGTCTGGATATTCTCGACCGAGTCGGTCTTGAAGTTGTCGTCCATGATCGCGCTGGTCAGCGACATGACGAAGTCGTCTTTGCCAGCGATCGAGTCGACCTCGTGGTACATGTTGAAGACTTCGCGCTGGTCGAGGTTCAGCGACTCGCAGCAGTACTGGAACGTGTGCGTGTGGATCGCTTCTTCGAACGCCTGCCGGAGCAGGTACTGCCGCGCCTCGGGGTTGGTGACGTGCTTGAAGATCGCGAGCACGATGTTGTTGGCGACCAGCGATTCGCCGGTGGCGAAGAAGCCGAGATTGCGCATGATGACGCGGCGTTCGTCGTCGGTGAACAGGTTGGGGTCCTTCCACTGCTCGATGTCCTTCTGCATCGAGACCTCGGTCGGCATCCAGTGGTTGGCGCAGCCGTTGATGTAGTGGTCCCACGCCCAGTCGTACTTGATCGGGCATAGCTGGTTGACGTCGACGGCCTTGCAGTTGATCAGGCGCTTGTTGTTGACATCGATTGGTTTGGAAAGGTCGTACATTTCAGATGGTCCGTCGCAGCAACCCATGATTCGGTCTCCGTGTCTGTGGTGTTCGTGTTCAACTCGGGGCGTCCGTGCCCGTCACAAAGGTTTTCTTTTCTTTCGCCTGAATCGGCCTGCGTGCTGTTTCCAACACGCGGCCGGGTGGCTGGTTAGCCGTGGTGCCTGGGTTGAACTTACTGACACGCCTCACAGTCGGGGTTGTCGATCGAGCAGGCGTTGTCGGGCATGTCCTTGCCGTCCAGCATCTTGTCCATGTTCGGGTCGTTGACCGTCGGTTGGACCGGTACGGCAGCCGGCACGGGCGCTGGTGTTGCAGCCGCTTGCGGCTTGGCTGGCGTCTGGATCTGCTTGGAGGTGTCGCCGACGGCCTTGGTCGTGGACTTCTCGATCCGCGTCGCGCCCTGGCCTCGCAGGTAGTACGTGGTCTTCAGACCCTGCTTCCAGCAGGACATGTACATGTCGTTGAGCAGCTTGCCCGAGGGCTGGCCGATGTACAGGTTGAAGCTGACGCCCATATCGATCCACTTCTGCCGACGCGCGGTGCATGCGATCAAGGCGAAGATGTCGACTTCGAAAGCGGTCTTGTACAGGTGCTTGAGGTCTTCGGGGATGCGGTCGATGTGCTGCAGCGAGCCGTCGTAGTATTTGAGGTCGTCGAGCATCTGCTCGTCCCAGATGCCCAGCTCCTTGAGGTCATCGACGAGGTAGGAGTTGGTGATCGTGAAGTCGCCGGACAGGTTGGACTTGACGAACAGGTTGCGGTAGGTCGGCTCGATGGACTGGTAGCTGCCAGCGATGTTGGAGATCGTCGCGGTCGGGGCGATGGCCATGACGTTGGAGTTCCGCATGCCGTGCTCGGCGACCGCCTCGCGGACCGGGGTCCAGTCCATTTGGGCCGAGTCGTCGAACTCGCAGAACTCGGCACCGCGTGCCTCACACACGAGCGCGTTCGTGTCCATCGGCAGCAGCCCGCGGTCCCACTTCGAGCCTTCGTACGTGCTGTACCTGCCACGCTCTGCCGCGAGCCGGGTCGACGCGAGGATCGCGTGGTAGCTGATCACTTCCATCGAGGTGTCGGCAAACTCGATCGCCGCTTGCGACTCGTACGGAATCTTCTGGATGAAGAGCGAGTCCTGGAAGCCCATCAGCCCCAGGCCGATTGGGCGGTGACGCGTGTTGGCGTTCTTCGCTTCGGCGGTCGGGTAGTAGTTGATGTCGATCACGTTGTCGAGCATGCGGACCGCGGTCGTGACCGTGTCTTCGATCATCTCGGCGTCGAGGCCTTCCGGGGTGGTGTGCATGCGGAGGTTGACCGAGCCGAGGTTGCAGACC
>JBCCYY010000072.1:0-18057 GCA_039188575.1 Planctomycetota bacterium
GGCCTCTGCTCGTACCTGCTGATCGGGTACTACTACGGCAAGGACTCGGCGGTCGCCGCGGCGAAGAAGGCCTTCATCGTCAACCGCATCGGCGACTTCGGCTTCCTCATCGGCATCTTCCTCTGCTACCAGCACTTCGGCTCGACCGACTTCTCCGCCATCTTCAACCACGAACTCGTCACAACAAAAGGAGCGGAGCTGCCGCTGGGCATGATGGCGATCCCGTTCTGCCTGATGGTCGGGGCGTTTGGTAAGTCGGCCCAGATCCCGCTGTTCGTCTGGCTGCCCGACGCGATGGCCGGCCCGACGCCGGTGTCCGCGCTGGTCCACGCCGCGACGATGGTGACCGCCGGGGTCTACCTGATCGCCCGCATGATGCCGGTGTTCGAACTGGTGCCTTCGGCGTTGACGGTTGTTGCGGTCGTGGGTGGTGTCACCGCGTTGTTTGCCGGGACGATCGCCTTGTGCAGCAACGACCTCAAGGGGGTCTTCGCGTACTCGACGGTCTCGCAGCTCGGCTATATGTTCCTCGGCCTGGGCGCGCTCTCTACCAGCGGCGCGGTGTTTCATCTGGTAACGCACGCGTTCTTCAAGGCGCTGTTGTTCCTCACCGCGGGCAGCGTGATGCACGCCCTCGCCGGCACGCTGGACATCCGCACCATGGGCGGCCTCGGCAAAAAGATGCCCGTCACCAAATGGCTGATGTTCGCCGGCTGCCTCGCGCTCGCCGGCGTGCCCTTCACCGCGGGCTTCTACTCCAAGGACGTGATTATCGCCGAGGCGTGGACGCAAGGCGTTTACCGCGGCGGCGGCGCGTTGTACATCGTGCTCGGCGTGATGGCGCTCATCACCGCCCTGCTCACCGCGTTCTACACCTTCAGGCTCTGGTTCATCGTCTTCACCGGCGAAACCAAGTACGAGATGGGCGATGAGCACCACAGCGAAGACGACCACGGCCATGACGACCACCACGCGCACGAGCCGCACGAGATGCCGTGGTGGCCGATGAACCTGCCATTGATCCCGCTCGCTGTCGGCTCGCTCATCGCCGGGCTCGCGCTCTACCACTGGCACGTCATTGACGACCTTGTCAAAGCCTCGAGCGCTTACACCGGCGTCAAGTACGACGAGACCATCGGCACCATCATGAAGATCGTCAGCGGCTTCCTCGCGGTCGCGGGGATCGCGCTCGCGGGCTGGTTCTACTACAAGACGTCGGACCGGGCCGAGAAGGCCGCCGAACTGTTGAAGGGGCCTGTCGGCATCCTGCGGGGCAAGTACTTCATCGATGAGTTTTACGACCGCGTGATCGTCAAACCGCTGTTCATTGCCGGGCAGGTGGCTTACCTGATTGACCAGCTCGTGATCCACGCGACGATCATGAGCTTTGGCTGGGCCCCGCGGCTGCTCGGAAAGACCGTCCAGCCGACCCAGGCCGGCAAACTGCACGGCTACGGCCTGGGCATGATCGCGGGGGTGACCGCGGTTGCGCTGCTGCTGTTGTTCCTTTTATGAGGACGTAGGCCGGGCTTGAGCCCGGCATGGATGAAAGAGATGCTTACCCGCCGGGCTGAAGCCCGGCCTACCCAAACGCCTGAACCCCAAACCCTAACTTGCTACCCGACGCCTACACCATCCCGTTCCTGCTGATCATGCCCGCGTTCTTCGCGCTCGGGCTGCTGCTGCCGATCCCGATCCTCGGCACACGCAAGGGCGCATGGGTCTACTCCGCGACGACATCGACCCTCTCGTTCTGCTTCATGCTCTACGTCGCGTTCGCCTTCGACTGGTCCCGGCCCGAGTCGCTGCAGTTCGTCGGCGAGATCCCCTGGGTCCCCGGCTGGGACCTCGGGTTCAACTACGGCCTGGACGGCATGTCCATCTGGCTGGTCATGCTCACCACCTTCCTGATGCCCATCGTCGTCCTCGGGTCGCTCGTCGAGGTCAAGGGCGATATGCGCACCTTCCACTTCTGGCTGCACATCCTCGAGGCGGCGCTGATCGGCACCTTCATCGCAAGGGACATGGTCTTCTTCTATGTCTGCTTCGAGTTCACGCTCATCCCGCTGTTCTTCCTGATCGGCATCTTCGGCCACGGCGAGAAGCTCAAGGCCGCGCGGGTGTTCTTCTTCTACACCTTCACCGCTTCGCTGTTGACCATGGCGGGCATCCTTTATGTTGCCTGGTTCAACACGACGCTGACGGTGGATACGCCGGGGCTGACCGAAGTATATGACTCGATCACGTTTGAGATCACGGACCCGGCTTTCGAGGCGACGTCGCCGGAGACCGCCTCGACGGAATATGCGCAGCAGAAGTACGCGGGGCAGTGGACTTTTAACATCAAGGCGCTCTGGGCCGCCGGCCGCATGATGCCTTTGGAGGCGCAGCTGCTGGTGATGCTGGCGTTCCTGGCGGGCTTTGGGGTAAAGACCCCGCTGTTCCCGTTCCATACCTGGCTGCCGCTCGCGCACACCGAGGCGCCGACGGCGGGGTCGGTCGACCTCGCGGGGCTGGTGCTCAAGCTCGGGCCTTATGGCCTGCTGCGGCTGGCGATCCCGATGCTGCCGATGGCGGCGCTGACGCTTGCGCCCTGGCTCGGCGCGCTCGCGGTGATCGGCGTGATCTACGCGGCGCTGGTGTGCTGGGTCCAGACCGACGCGAAGAAGCTCATCGCCTACTCCTCTGTCTCGCACATGGGCTTCTGTATCCTCGGGCTGTTCGCGTTTGATGGTAGCGCAACCGAGGGCTCCATCGGCGCGACCGGCGCGTTCATCTACATGCTCAGCCACGGCCTGGCGACCGGCGGGATGTTCTTGTGCATCGGCATGCTCTACGACCGCTTCCACACGCGCGAGATCAACCGCATGTCCGGGCTCGCGAAGATCATGCCCGCCTGGGCGTTCTTCTTCTGCCTTTTCGCGTTTGCATCCGTCGGTCTGCCGGGGCTCAACGGGTTCATCGGCGAGTTCCTGACCATGCTCGGCACGTTCAACTCGCGCGAGGTCAACGGCAGCCCGATCCTCGGGCCCTGGTACGCCATCCTCGCCGCGACCGGCGTCATCCTCGCCGCGATCTACCTGCTCTTGCTCGTCGGCAAGATCGTGTTCGGCCCGCTGAACCTGCCGCACTGGGAAGACACCGGCGAGAAAGGCATCGCCGGCGGCAAGGACCTGTCGTACCGTGAAGCGATGACGCTGACGCCGATCGCCGTGGTCTGCGTCGTGATCGGCCTGTTCCCCTACCCGATCCTGCGCTCGCTGGAGCCCGCGATCCAAGCACACACACAGTACGTGCACGATGAGATCGATCGGATCGAAGCGGAAGCTAAAGCGGAAGACGTTGATGAGGGTGAAGACGATTTGGTTTTGAACGCCAAGATGCCAAGCCGCCAAGACGCCAAGGAAGAACTCGATGATCTTTCCTGGCTTGCACCCACCAATCCAGATCATGAAATTGTTTGGAAGGATTTACAAACAATCGGATCTTTCAGAGCACTAAATCTGCAGGAGGAATCAGAATGAAACCCCTGCTTTTAAGAACAAAGGGTAAGCCTAGTTGCCTTTCTTGGCGTCTTGGAACCTTGGCGTCTTGGCGTTATGACTTGCCTCCTATGCCTTGGCGTTACATCCCTTACACCCGATTCGAATCAGGCCTTCGGCCTGCTAACAGGCAGGAATGCCTGTCCCCCTTCCGGTTTGGGAGGGCCGACGACTAATGGAAGCCACCCTCGAGAAGCTGCAGCACCTCTGGCCCGAGATCACGATGCTGATCGGCGCGTGCCTGTGCCTGGTCGCGGGGCTGTCGTCCAAGGCGGCGGTGCGCAAGGCGACGCCGATGGTCGCGGTGGGGACGCTGGTGCTGGCCGGGGTGATGTCGCTGACGATGGGGACGGTGGACAAGACGCACTTCCTCGGGCTCGGGCTCTTCTCGTCGTACCTGAAGCTAGCCATCTGTGCGATGGGGGTGCTGCTGGTGTTCGTCGCGACGGGGACGGTCGATCACATCAAGCAGATCCGCGACGCGGAGGGGCGCGACGGCAAGGCGTTCGACGCGGGCGACAACTACAAGGCCGAGTTCTTCGCGTTCATGCTGTTCTCGCTGACGGGCGTGATGATGACCGCCGGGGCGGGCGAGCTGGTCTGGCTGTTCCTGGCGTTGGAGCTGTCTTCCCTGCCGACGTACGTGATGATCGCGACCTCACGCGACCGGGATGGCGGGCTCGCTCAGGAATCGGCGATCAAGTACTTCTTCCTCGGCGCGCTGTCGGTCGCGGTGTTCCTGTACGGGTTCGCGCTGATCTATGGCGCGACGGGCGAGACCGAGTTCCGGCTGATCCATGCGTACGTTTCTGAGAACGGTGCTTCGCCGATGATGGTGCTGGGGGTCGCGTTGGCGGTGGTGGGCGTGAGCTTCAAGATCGCCGCGGTGCCGATGCACTTCTATACGGCGGACGTGTACCAGGGCGCGGCGACACCGGTGACGGCCTTCCTCGCGTTCGTGCCGAAGGCGACCGGGATGATCGCGCTCATCGCGTTGCTGGGTCTGCCGCTCTCTTCGGGTCACAACGAGGCGACCGACCTGCCGAGCCTGCCGGATGCGCTCGTGTATCTCGTTGCAATCATGGCGGCGCTAACGATGACCGTTGGTAACGCGCTGGGGCTCGTGCAGAAGAA
Source organism: Planctomycetota bacterium (assembly GCA_039188575.1). GTDB lineage: Bacteria > Planctomycetota > Phycisphaerae > Phycisphaerales > Phycisphaeraceae > JAHQVV01. The sequence goes on from JBCCYY010000072.1 coordinate 4,677, forward strand.
CCTCAAGCGGGTGTTGGCGTACTCCTCGATCGCGCACTCGGGCTACATGCTCGTCGGCGTCCTCGTCGGGCCGATGCTCGCGATCTCCCTGATGCAGGACAACCCCGACGCGGACACGTCGCTGAGTAACGGCACCGCCGCGGTGCTGTTCTACCTGATCGCCTACGGTCTGAGCACGATCGCGGCCTTCGCGGTGCTCGGCTGCCTGACCCGCAAGGACGGCGGCGAGGTCGAGACCTACGACGACCTCGCGGGCATGCGGACGCGGCACCCGTTCCAGGCGGGCGTGCTGCTGGTCAGCGTGGTGTCGCTGGTCGGCCTGCCACCGCTGGTTGGCTTCCTCGGCAAGCTGTACCTGATCGGCTCGGCGTACTCGGCGGGCACGGTCGAGTCGGGCTACTCGGGGCTGTTCCAGGGGCTGGTCGTGCTGATCATTATCAACTCGGCGATGAGCGCGGGCTACTACCTGCGGATCGTCGGCGTCGCGTTCTTCGGCGAGGACCGGGGGCAGACGGTCGAGACCGCCCCGCCGCTGCGTCGAGCGGGGGGTGTCATCGCGGCGTTGGCGTCGATCGCGTTGGGCGGCTACCCGAGCGCCGGGTTCCTGGCCGCTCAGGCGAAGAATGCCGCCGAGCCCGAGAGTGTCCCCGAGCAAACCGCGGACGAACCCGCAGCACCGGAAACGGCCGAAGCCGAAGACGCCTGACCCACTCGATTCACTCAACTCACTGCCCTTCGTCCGCTTCCTGCTCGGCCTGCTGCGCCTCCTGCTCAGCGACAAACGCTTCCACATCTCTCAACAGCCGTTTCATCCGCTCGGCGAAACGCGAGACCTCGGGGAGGTCCTGCCGGCCGATTGCTTTCAGAAACAGTTCGGACTCCGCTTCTTTGGCGTGGGTGGTGAGCAGCGCGTACCAGACGATCTTGGCGTTGCTGTTCGTTGCCCGCTCTAGGAGATCGGCGAAGGTCGTGGACGCCTTTTCCAGTTCAACGCAGTTGAGGATCATCCACGCGCGTTCCTTGTCGCTGCCGTTGTCCCAGGCCGCGAGTATCTTCTGGGTAACCTCCAGCAGGACCGCATCGCCAAGCAGGTCGGGCTGACTGTCGCGATCGAGGTAGGCCAGGTTGCGGATCGCGTTGAGCTTGGTCGAGGTCTGCTGGCTGTCGATGTCTGCGAGCCAGCCCTGGATCGCGGCTTCGGTGGCGGGCCTGGCTTCCACAAGGCTATCGCGGACATCGGAGAGCCCGCCGATCCCGTTGGGCCGCCAGAGCCCGGTAGGCGTGAGTATCGGGTTGACAATCAGGCGGGCGTCAAAGGACATCGGCGCGCCGGGGTTGTTGGCACGTAGCAGGCCGAACTGGTGGTAGTCCAGGCGGGTGTCGAGGATGATCCGCTCGCCGGCCTCGATCGTCATCGGGCCCGACAGGTCGACTACGACCGGCGGGTACGGCGGAAGCTGCCTGCCCGAGCTAGATGCGTTGACGGTCACGACCATGCTCGGGTTGATCGGCCCGTTCTCCGTGATCGCCAGCGGGAAGCGCGACGTGTTCCAGACCGTGATCTCGGCCTTGATCGGCTCAAGCGCCTTGATCCGCTGCGGCTTGATGCGCATCCGTACGTCGATCCACGGCGTGCGTTCGACGTCCACGAGCCAGAACGACTCGGGGTACTTGGCCATCAGCGCGAGCAGCGCCTGCCCTGTCTTGTTGGGCTGCGCCCGCTTCTGCAAGTTGATTAACGCACGGCCGGCGGCCAGCGCGGCGAGGGAGGTGCTCGACTCGGACTCGATGTAGCTCTGCAGCAGGCGCGCCCGGCCCGCGTCATCCTGCCCGGATGCGAGCGCGAAACCGCACGCGGCCAGCGGCTTGTCCCCGGTGTGCGGGCGGAACAGCCCGAGGGCTTTCGCGGCATCGCCTCGGCGGAGCGCGATCCAGCCTTGCGCGACGGGGTCGCCCCCGTTGTCACGGACGATCTGCTCGGCCTGACCAAGGTCTGAGGCGAACACAGCGGCGATCCGCGCCAAGCTCTGCTTTGCCAAATCGGTTACGAGTCTTTCCTCGTCGGCTTCGGGTTCAGCTTGCAGCTGGCGGGCAATCTGATCGAACTGCAGCTGAGCCCGGTCTGGGTCGTCTGAGTCGCGTAATACAGCGAGTCGGATTAACGCGAGGCTAAAGGGCAGCTCAACCGGTTGTGCAGCTTCCTGGGCGGGCTCGGCATCCGGGTCCGGCTCGGCATCGCCTGTAGGGGGCGGGGCCTGGTTCAGCGCTGCCTCGAACTCTTCGAGCAGCTGGAGCAAAAGCTCGTCCTGCCCGGTCATGGCCAGGCAGTGCGCCCAGCTGGCGTAATCACTGAGAAGCAGCGGCTCGGGGCTCAGGCGTGTCGAGACAACCTGGTACTGCTGGGCGGCCCTGTCGAACGCGGCGTGTTCGGCGAGCCGCGCGGCCAGGTCGAGCCTAGGCCCGGGGGCAAGCGGGTCAGCGCGGATCACGTTGACAGTCGCCGTACCCTGCCTGACGTCGTCGCCGCCGAGCTCGATCACGAGGTCGAGCATCGCCTGTGCGCCTTCGAGGTTGGCGGGGTCGGCCCGCGCCGCTTCCACCGCCCACTTGCGCCGCGCGCCCTCGTCGAGCAGCTCGTTGGCGGTCGAGGAAGCCAGGCTGGAGAGGCGGGATCGCAGCGGGCCGGACATCCCGCGCCCGGTAGCGCTGTTGAGCAGCTTTTCCAGATCACGGAGCTGATCATCGAGCGTGTTGTTCTGGCTCAACAACCGGTAGCGGATCAGGTTGAACCGCGCGAAGTCGTCGTCGACCCCGGTGTCCAGGTAGCCCACGAGCGCACGCTCGTAGGCCTCTTGATCGCCGGCGGACTCGGCCAATTCGGCGCGCATGGCCCAGGCCTGCGCGTTCTCCGGGTTCAGCTCGATCGCGGCGTCAAGCAGCGCGGCGGAGATGATCCCGGGCTCATCCGATTCGAGCGACTGCGTGAAAGCCAGGGTCCCGACCGCGGATCGGATCAGCGCGTCAGAGACCTGCTTGTCCGCGTTGGTATTTACCGCGTCGGCGTTGGCCGAGAGCGTCAGGAGACAGAGTGCCGATAAAAACAGTCGCTTCATCATGATGCTTCTTATCGTTTGAATGCCGGGTATCCGTGCAATCGGGTGTTCTGCATAGGGACTCAAGGCCGTTAAAGCAGGTCGATCCGGCCGGCCACGATGCCTTGGACGGTCCACGCCCCGCAGGCGACGAATACCACGATCGCCGCCCCCTTCAGCGTCCATACAAACGTACGCCCCGCCTCGGGAACGAGTTTGTCGATGACCAGCCCCATGGCTAGCACGGCCCCACCCGCGATCATCGTCAGCCCGGCCTCGGTTTCAGGCTTGGACGTGATCTTCGAGAGCAGCAGTGCAAGGCCGATCACGATGACGAACTGTGCCCAGCAATACCCGAGCAAGCCTGTCGCAACCCTGGACGCGTGGCTCATGGGGGGTGCCCTCGCTTAAGCGACGCCGGTGGTGTTGGACAGGCCCGCCGCCAGTTCACGGGTCATGGCTTCGGCCTGCTCGGCCGCGTTGCCGGGGTGCTCGTGCATGCGGCGCACCATCGCCGAGCCAACGATCGCGGCGTCGGCGACGGCGACAACGTCGCGCACCTGGTCCGCGCTGGAGATGCCAAAACCAACCGCCATCGGCGCATCCGTCACCTCGCGCAGCTTTGCGAGACGGTCGGGCAGCTCGGGCGGCAGCGCGCTGCTCTCGCCGGTGATACCGCGGCGTGACACGACGTAAGCGAAGCCCGTACTCGCGGAGGCGATGGCTTGGGCCCGGCCGATGGGCGTCGTCGGTGCGATCAGCATGCTCAGGATCAACCCCGCGCTAGCCGCGGCGTGGCGCGCCGCTTGCGATTCTTCCAGCGGGAGGTCGGGGAAGATAAAACCATCGAAACCCGCCTGCGCGGACTGCTTGACGAACGCATCCAAACCGATGCGGTAGACGATCGAGTAGCTCACCATGGCCACCAGGCCGAGCCTGGTCTGGTCACGGATTGCGGCGACCTGCTCGAAGACCTGTTCGACGGTCGTGCCCAGGTCAAGCGCCCGGGTCATCGAGGCCTGGATCACCGGGCCATCGGCGATCGGGTCGGAAAACGGGATCCCGACCTCGCAGATCGATGCCCCGCCACGCTCGAGCGCGGGGATCACCTGCCCGAGCAGTCCGACCCCGCCATCACCCGCTGTGATGAACGGCATCAGCGCCTTACCGCCTTGCTGGCCGAGGGTCTGGAAGATTGAATCGATGCGGTTCATAGGGGGTACAGAATATCAGCGATGGTTAGCCGGCGCGTAGTGACGCGGCGGCTGTATCACGTCTTGATCGTCGAAACCATGTAGAACGAGATCGGCACGAAGATCACAACCGGCAAGAGCGCCGCGGTGACCGGGTTGATCCCGCCGACCTGCATGAGGACCAGGCCCGCAGACCAGGCGCCGATGGCGATGCCCGCGGCCTTGGCCGAGTTTGCGAGCATGTTGCCGGGCACCCGGGTCAGGAAGAAGGGCAGCCCCATCAGCAGGATCAGCACGCCCATGACCAGGGTTGTGAACCGGCCCCACATGACCTGCGTGATCCGGCCGCGCTGCTTGGGGGTCAGCGAGGTGTTGGTCCTCATCTTCTGCAGGTCCGTCATCGCTTGCAGCCGGATGAAGAGTGCCTCCTGGCGGGCGATGAGCACCTCGGGCGAGAGCTCGGTTTGGTACATCGCGACCGGCTTGCCGCCCAACTGCGTCGGGAGGGTATCGCTCGTCGCGGTCGCGAAGGCCTGCCCCGATTCGAAGAGCCAGGCCTCCTCGCTGTCTGACCAGGTCGCGAGGTCAGCGCGGATGAGCCGGGTCTGCCTGCCGGTCTCGTCGCGCTCGATGATGCGGACGTCGGTCATACCTTTGGTCTCGGCGCTGAAGCTTGCGGCGCTGATAAGTGCGCCCGACTGGTCGCGCGCGTAGTTCACGGGCTTGTCCGTCATCGTCGGCTGGCCGACCTGCGACTTGGACCGCACTAGCTTCTCGGCCAGGGGCGGGATTGCCAGCTCCTGCACCGGCAGAACCAGGAGGTTGATCGTGAAGCCGACGATCAGTACGGGCACGGCTACACGGTACAGGCTGACCCCGCTGGCGAGGATCGCCGTGATCTCGCGCGACCGCTGGAGCTGAGAGATCGTAAAGCCCATCGCGGCAACGACGAGCAGACCCGACATCGCAGAGAAGATCAGCAGCAGCACCGGGCCGTAGTAGTCGGCCATGACCCAGACGGTGCCGAGGAAGACCCCGCCCATGCGGTCCGCGTGCTCCCGGCCGGCCTTGAGGAACTCATCGAGGTCGACGATCAGGTCGACCAGCACGTACAGCCCGCTCAACACCACGCAGAGGATGATGTAGTTCTGCACAAAGAGCTTGATGATGTACCGGTCCAGTGTCTTCATGGATGGTGTCAGTTCCTTGCGACGCGGAGGTAAAGCCTTGCGATGATCAGGAGCAGGATCAGGTTGCCGCCCCAGAGAACGCCGACGCCGAGGAGCCGGTCGCCGCCCGTGCCGTTGATGATGTCGGGGATGGAGACGCGCTCGGCCATGCTCGAGCCGGTGTGGATCATCACGAGCGTGACGATGGCGAGGATGAAGGCCCAGAAGAAGACGACCAGCGGCAGGCGGTCGTGCAAGCGGACGGCGAGGAGCGTGCCGAGCAGCAGGAGCAGCGGTGTCGCCATGGCGGTTGCGATCCGCGTGTAGAGCTCCGCGTCGATCATGTACTTGAGCTGGATGATACGGAAGCGTAGGTTGACCTTGGCCTGCTGGACGCCCTTCGCGTCGCGCATCGATTCGCGGAGGGTCCACTCGCCGACTTCTTCCGGCGACATGGTCGAGGGGTCCCGGCCGAGCACCTGCTCGGGGTAGCGCATCGACGGGAAAGCGTACTCCTCCTTGTTGTTGACCGCCCCGCTGTCGTTGAGCCCGAGTACGCTGACGTTCCGCATGAGGATCCTCGCCTCGGGCTCGCGGTCGAAACGGTCGGTCCGCACGGCCAGCTCGGCGACATCCGCTTCAAAGCGACGGATCGGGTCGCCCAGCAGCTGCGGGTTGTCGTAGCGGTCGATAGTAACACGGGTTGGCCCGCTGGCCGTCAGGACGAGCCCGGCGTCGTTGCCCTGGATCACCGGGGCGCTGAGGCGGAAATAGGTGTTGGGCAGGCCGCCCTTGAGCGTGATAAAGCCGCGGCCGGTCTCGGGGGTCAACGCCTCAGCGATCAGGTTGGTGAGTTGTTGACGCGAGACAGCGGCGGTGAGGTCGGCCTGTGCCTCGCGGACCCGATCGAACGCCTGTGGGTCGTTCTTGAGCTGCATGAGGTCCTGGAACGTGAAGAAGACCGCCTCGTCGGAGATCGGGTCGGGCAGCAGGATCGGCTGGTCGGTTTCGAGCGTGCCGGACTGGCCGACGGTTTCGAACTGGTTGCTGGCGGCGTTGTAGTGGACGGGGTCCTCCAGGCGGAGTGTGATGTAGGCCTTGCCGTTCTCGTCGCGGACAAGCAACGCGCTGGCAGTGCTCGCGGTGGTGTCGGACGCGACCTTGTTGGTCTCCTTGTCGAACTGTGCGACCGCGACACGGGTCATGACGATGAACTGCTCGGCGCTGAGGTTGCCAACACTGCTGTTGGGCGGGGGCTCGCGGACTTCAGAGTAGTCCGCGGTCAGGACCAGGCTGCCGTTGGCCAGCATGTACGGGCGGTTCTGGTTGAGCTGGCTGACGAGGACGCCGAGCACATCGCCCTCGACTGTTTTCTTCGCCGACTTCCAGAAGCCAGGCACGATCGTGTTGCTCAGGAGCAGCAGCACCAGCATCAGCACGAACCCCAGCGCCGCGACCGGCGCGAAGATACGGCTGTAGCTCATACCCCCCGCCCGGCAGGCGAGGACCTCGTTGTCCTTGCTCATCGCGTGGAAAACCACCGTCGCCGAGAACGCCCCCGCGAACGGCAGGGCAAAGCCGAGTACCGTCGGCATCGTGTAGAGCACGAACTTCACCAGCGTCACCGGGCCTAGCAACCCGTCGGCCATCGGCCCGATCGCCGCACCAAAGCTCAGGACGACCACCATCACCGACGTCGTCAGCACCAGCACCTTCAGCAGCTCACGCAGGATGTAGCGGTACAGCGTAAAGGGCATCAGCAGCAACAATCCGTTGTTTCAACCAGATCGATCAAGCCATCATGATAAACCAGCGGCTACGCCAACGCCGCCTTCTGGATCTTCATCAGCTTGCGGATGCCCTTGCCCGCGAGGTCGAGCAGCGTGTCCAGCTCGTCCCGGCTGAAGACGCCCTTCTCGCCGGTGCCCTGCACCTCGATGAAGCTGCCCCTGTGGTTCATCGCGACGTTCATGTCGACCTCGGCCCGGACATCCAACTCATAGTCCAGATCAAGGTAGGCCTTGCCGTCGATGATGCCCACGCTGACCGCGGCGACTGGGCCGATGATCGGGTTGCTGGACAGCCGACCGTCACTGCGTGCCGCCGCGATCGCCTGGGCCAGCGCGACGTAGGCGCCGGTGATCGCCGCGGTGCGTGTCCCACCGTCGGCCTGCAACACATCGCAGTCGCAAGTGATCGCGATGCCCGGCATCTTGTCGAGGTCGACCGCGGCGCGCAGGACCCGGCCAATCAGCCGCTGGATCTCGGTTGACCGGCCATCCGTCCCGCGGCGTTTACGGTCGGGCGTCGACCCGGGCAGCATCGCGTACTCGGCGGTGACCCAGCCGTGCACGGGCTCGCCGTCCTCGTCGCGCTTGATCCAGCGCGGGGTTTCGGCGGCGACGCTCGCGGTGCACAGGACACGCGTGCCGCCCATCACGATCTGCACGCTGCCGGCCGCCGCAGAGGGGAACGGCTCGATCGTGGTCGGCCTGAGCTGGTTCTTGGTTCGCTTAGTCATGGCCAGAGTGTAGCGAGGCGTTGCGATCATGCACACGGGTATACTTCGGCGATGCGTCTGACCGTGTACCTGTTCATGCTGCTATTCGTGCTGCCCGCGTGCCAGCGCCCGCCGATGGTGATGCCGTTGATGTTCGAGTCCGGTCAGGCCGCCGGGCTCGAAGACACACCCGACGCGTGGCGGACCCACGAGCACACGCTGTTCTACGCGACCGACCGCCGGTTCGATCCGGATGAAGGCGACGACGGGATGTACAACCATCTGCGCAATGACAAGCTCTCGCTGGGACAACTCACCATCGATCTGGGCAACGACGATGCCTGGCAACGATTCAACGACGCGATCCAAGCCAAGCCCGGCGGAGATCAGCCCCGCCCCGAACTAAGCGGCATCAAGCGCCTCGGAAAGATACGGTGGGACCACGCCGGCGAGAAAAATCAAGACTACGAGACCAACAACGAGCGCAGGTTCATCGAACAGCTCGACACGGTCCTCAAGCAATCCCACGGCAAGGCGATCACGCTCTACATCCACGGCTTCAACAACAGCTTCGAAGATGCCGCGCTGACCGCAGCCGAGCTGAGCCTGTACAGCGGCGGGCTCGGGCCGTTGGTCCTCTACAGCTGGCCGAGCCGCGACAGCCTGTTTGAGTACAGCCACGACCGCGACTCCGTCCGCTACACCACCGCGCACGCCAGGCGGTTTGTTGAGATGCTCGCCAACGAGATCGCCGCGGGCAGGCTTAACGCCGACCGAATCAACCTGGTCGCCCACAGCAGCGGCGCCGAGGTCGTCGGCTCTATCCTGCGCGAGCTCGGCCTGATGTCGCACACCTGCACACCCGAGCAACGCCAACACCGCTGGAAGATCGGCAACGTCATCCTCATCGCGCCGGACATCAGCACCGATGTCGCCCGTGAGCGCATCCTCAAAGAGGATTTGCGCGGGATGTACGAATCGATCGTGGCCTACTCGTCCAGCCGTGATACCGCCCTACGCTGGGCATCACGCGTGCTCTACCGCACGACGCGCATCGGCTCGATCCGTGAATCAGACCTCAACGAAGCAGACCGATACTGGCTTCAACAAGCAAAGAACGTCACGCTGATCGGAGTCGATTCACAGCCCAACGCGGACCCGGTCGATCACTCGCACCACCGGTTCTCTGGCGCTGCGCTGTCGGATATCCTGCTCTGCCTGCAGTCCGACCTGCCGCCCGAGCAGCGCGGGCTGGTCCGCAAGCAGGATGCGCTGATCTGGCAGTTCGCGGAGGACTACGAAGAGCGTGTGACCGAGGCGGCCATCAAGGTCTATGGCAAGACAGAAGACCCATGATCGATACCCACTGCCACCTGACCTACGACGGCCTGCACAACCGCATCGACGAGGTCCTCGCCAACGCGGCGGAGGCGGGTGTAGATCGCATGATCTGCGTCGGCACGACGCCCGCCGACGCAGAGAAGGCCAGCGCGCTTTCGAAGCGTTTCGACAACGTCTATTTCACCGCTGGCTTGCACCCGCACTACGCAGAGGGCTACACCGACAAGGCCGCCCTTCTCGATGCACTGCGCGAGAAACTAAGCGATCCCCAGTGCGTCGCCATCGGCGAGATGGGCCTGGACCGGCACTACCCCGACCCGCCGTTTGATCTGCAGCAGCGCGTGTTCGGGTGGCAACTCGAACTAGCAGCCGAGTTGGGGGTGGCCGACAGCAATGCTGGGGTGGCCGGGGTGGAGCGAAGCGACCCCCCGGAACAAACAGAAGAAGACACAACACTAACAACACGTTCCGGGGGGTCGCCAAGCCTCCTCCCCGGCCACCCGAAACCGATTGTGATCCACAACCGTGAAGCAACCGACGATACACTGCCCATGCTGCGCACCAGCGGTATCGCCCCCGAGCGCTTCGTCTTCCACTGCTTTACTGGCAGCGCGGAGGAACTCGACCAGATCCTCGCCTTCGGCGCGATGGTCAGCCTAACCGGTATCGTCACCTTCGGCAGCGCGAAAGCCCTCGCCGAGGCCTCGGACCGTATCCCGCTGAACCGCCTGATGATCGAGACCGACTCGCCCTACCTCACCCCGGCCCCACACCGCAAGGTCCGCCCGAACGAACCGCGGTACGTAGCGGATGTGGCACGGTTTCTTGCACAGCGTCGTGGGCTATCGCTGGACGAGTTTGTCTATGCCGTTGACGGAAACGCCAAAACATTTTTCAGTCTCGACTGAATACGAATCCCAACACCGTCTCTGTCGGCCATCGTTCCCGCGACTATGCGAGCTTGTAAAAGTCTTCCCAGCCCTTGCGAGGGGGGGTGCCCTTGAGTAGCTCGTTGGCGCGGGCGTTGTTGGTGATCTGCTTCGTCTTCGCATCGAACTCGAGTGTTTCGCCGAGCCGTTGAGCGATGCAGCCAAGCATGAACAGCTGCGTCAGCGGGCCGGACACGGCGAACGACGAGTTGCAATACGGGTCGAGCCCAGCGGCGGCTTTAAGGAAGTTGTCCATGTGATTAGTGGATGTTTCACTCTTTGCATTGTCGGGAAGTTTGGCCGAGGCTTCATCTTGCTTTGCTCCGCCGACGATCTTGAGGCTTCCAGAGTGCGTGCCGCCGACGAACGTCAGGTCGTCGCTATAGATCGCCTTGCCACACGTTGGGATCTTCACGCCCTCTTCGCTCGGCGGGCGGTTCTGCGTGCCGTCGTACCAGTTGATGGTCATCTCGGGCATGCCGGGGCCGCGCTCGGGGAAGTCGAAAGCGATCGTCGTGCCGTGCGGGTAGATGAACTCGTTCGGCTTGATGATCTTCTCCGCGCGGATCGTGTGAGGCATGTCCAGCTTCAGGAACCGGTGGACGGTGTCCAGCGTATGCGGTCCCCAGTCACCAAACGCGCCGCAACCGTAGTCGTACCAGCCACGCCAGTTACCCGGGTCGTACTTGCTGCTGTAAGGCCGCATCGGCCTGGTAGCCGCCCAGGCATCCCAGTTCATCCCATCGGGCATTTTTTCCGCCTCGGGATAAGCCTTGATGTCGCCCCAGGGGTGCCAGCGCCGGCCCTTGTTCATGCACGCATCAACCCGGCGGACGTTCTTGATGACACCCTTGTCCACCCACGACTGGAACTGCAGGCGCTGGCCACTGGAGTGGCCCTGGTTGCCCATCTGGCACATCACGCCGTACTTCTTCTCGGCGGCCATCAGCAGCTCGCACTCCTCGAACATGTGCGCGAGCGGCTTCTCAACAAAGACATGGATACCCATGGACATCGCGAGCATCGCGATCGGGAAGTGCGAGTGGTCGGGCGTTCCGATCGTGCACGCATCGATCTTGTCCCCCATCTTCTCGAACATCACACGGAAATCATCGTAGATCACCGCGTCATCGCACTTGCCCTTCATCTTGCCCTTGAAGCCCTCGGCCCGTGACGGGACCACATCGCAGAGCGCGACGCACTGCGTCAGGCCGTGGTTCACGGCCTCGCCACCGATCTTGCCACCGCGTGCCGCGCAGCCGATGACCGCCAAGTTGAGTTTGTCGTTCGCCGCGACCGCAATGCTGGCGTAACTAGGCAGAATCGTCGCTGCGGCGGAGGCGGCAACGGAGTACTTCAGCAATTCACGGCGGTTCAGTCTGTTCATGGCTATTCCTTCTGGTTCGATAACTGGATCAATGACTGGTATTGAATGATGCTACCTTGAAAGTCGAGTGGCGGTCAACGTTCGCGATCGTTGGCATATGCCGTTTCGAAGGCCCAGTTGTGATACTAAAACAAGCAGAAATGCCTTCTATCATGCGGCGACAGCTCCCACATAGCGCAGCCATAAGCTGCTCTGAGCGATGATGATTGCTTAAAAAGAAACACCTCTTCGGTGTTCAAGACGATGTGATGACTTCAACGAAGCTTCTTTGCGAGCACACAGCTTGTTGTGCCTGTAGCGCCTGATGATCGAGACCGACTCGCCATACCTCACCCCTGCACCACACCGCAAGGTCCGCCCAAATGAGCCGAAGTACGTCTCAAATGTCGCCAGGTTCTTAGACGAACGTCGTGGTTTACTGCTAGACGAATTGGGTCACACGGTGGATAGAACTGCTAAGCGGTTGTTTGGAATCACTAAAAGATATTTCCCCTTTTGATTCCCAGCCTGCTGCGCCGCCACTGTGTCAAGGAAACCACACAAGCAAGCTCTCAGCCACAAGGTCATGACCTTGACGGTTCGGGTGCAAGCCCTGGCTCATAAGTTCTTTGAGCGGTTTGCCCTGCGCAACCGCCTGTTTGAAGGCGTCAAGACTATCCACCAAGCCGATGTTGTACTCCGCTGCGAGTTGTCGGATCTGCTCCGCGTGCTGGTTCAGCGGGTCGTCGGCGTTGTTCAGGTCTACACGCAGTGCTGCCGTCGGCGTCAGGAGTATCACAAGAACCTCCCGTTCCAGGGCCGACTCGATCATCGATCGCCAAGCCTTCTCGGCACGCTCCAGGCCGACGCCCCTATCGTTGAGCCCGTAATCGATCATCAACAGATCGGGCTTGTGTGGCAGCACATCCTCATCAAAGCGCGCGGCGCCGGCTGTGGAATTCTCGCCGCCGATCGCGGTGATGATCACGTTGATATGCGCGTTGGGGTATTTCTTATTCAGGCCGAGATGTGTCAGGTGCGGATAAGCGTTAAACGTATCCACACGCGGTGTCTTGAAATAGCCGGCAGGCACGCTGTGGCCGTGGAACACGACATTCAGCCTGCGGTTTTTCGGCCAGGTCTTATTCGCCTCCTCCGCAAAGCCTGCCAGATACGTCTTTGGATCAGCGACAGCACCGGCTTTGGTCTTGGCTTTAAACGCGACAGTATCCACCATGATCTCGGCCCGGGCCTGCGACACCGAACCCTCTGAAAGCGGCGTGCGATCACCCCGAGCCGGCCCCTCTGCTCCGAATGGATCTGGTCGATCTGATCCACTGGCACAGCCAATCATCAACCCGGTCAACCCGGCCGCCAACACCAAGATAAGACACGGGCTCAGCCGCTTATTCATCGCAGACTCCAATCATATGCCCGCCGCCTGATCGTTCCGATCATCCATTGGTGCTCTGTGGGCCGCCGTTTACCTCGTTGGGCAGGAAGACACCGTCGTAGTCCGGGCCCATGATCTGCTGCGCGTTGTATTGCTCACCGTCGACACCCTCGTTGGGAACCGTGCCTTGGCTCGCCGGTTTTGTTGGACTGAACAGATTGTCTGTATCGAGGATTTTATTGCCCGCGTACGAAAGGGGGCCTTCGACAGCGGAGCTTTTCAGCGTCTCGACGTGGTTGTCGTTAAACGTAACACCCCCGGTCCACTGCCCGGGCTGATCGGCGGCTTGCAGGCTGATGTGGGTTTCGGCATTGCCCCGATTGACCGCGACACCGCCC
>JBCCYY010000073.1:0-17936 GCA_039188575.1 Planctomycetota bacterium
CCGTCAACACGCCAAGCTGATTTGCCTGCTCGCTGCTGTCGCCCTCGTCTTTGGGTACATGGGATTCCAGAGCCAACGCCTGGAGGCACAGAACCAACCCAAGGCAGACAAGACCGCTGTCGCCGTGGTGAACGTCGCGGAACTGATCGCCAAGTGCCAGAAAAACAAGGATTTCCAGGCGGAGGTCAGCAAGCGACGGGTGGTCTTGGAGAAAGAGCAGAAGGACCGCCAGCAGGCGATCAACGTGCTCCGGCAGAACCTGGACCTCGCGGCAAACGCGGCCGAGCGCCAGAAGACCGAGCGCGAGATCACCAAGGCGCTGTACGAGTTTCAGGCCTGGCAGAACATCGAGCAGCAGAACCTGCTGCGTGAGCAGCGGCTTTTCGTGATCGAGCTGTACGGCGAGATCGATGACGCGGTCGCGGTGATCGCTTCGAAACAGGGCTACGACCTGGTGCTCTTCGACACGCCGGCCCCGGACTTTGACAACCTTACCCCCGAGCAGCTCGTGCAGGTGATCGGCAATCGCCGGGTGGTCTACCGCGCGGAGAAGGTCAACCTCACCCCGATCGTGCTCGAGAAGCTCAACCTCGATCACCTCAGCCGCGGCGGCGAGTAAACCCCGATAAAGGATTCTTTGGTGCCTCACACGACCCAAGCGATCGCCGAACTGGTCGGCGGTGAACTCTCCGGCCCGGGCGATATCGCGATCACCGCGCTCGCCGAGATCGACCAAGCCAAGCCCGGCGAGCTGACATTCGTCGGCACCGTGCAGTACGCGACCAAGTGGGCCGATTCGTCCGCATCTGCGGTGCTCGTCGAGCAAGGCATCGAGCTTGAGGCGGTCGATGGCAAGGCCGTGATCACCGTCGATAACGCGGACCTTGCGATGGCGACGGTGCTCGAGGCCTACGCCCCGCCAACGCCCATCCCGCCCAAGGGCGTACACCCCTCCGCGCTGATCGCCGAGACCGCGACTATCGGCAAGGGCTGCCGGATCGGGCCGAACTGCGTGATCAAGCCGGGTGTGACGATCGGGGACAACGCCATCCTCCACGCGGGGGTCACGATCTACGACGACAGCACGGTCGGCAGCGGCTGCGAATTCTGGACCAACGCGACCGTCCGCGAACGCTGCAGCATCGGCGAACGCACCATCCTCCACGCCGGCGTGGTCATCGGGGCCGATGGCTTTGGTTACCGGGTCGATACCTCCGGCGATTCGCCCCGCGTGGTCAAGGTCCCGCAGATCGGTACCGTCCGTATCGGCAGCGATTGCGAGATTGGCGCCAACAGCACCATCGACCGCGCAAAGTTCGACGCCACCGTCGTCGGCGACCACTGCAAGCTCGACAACCTCGTCCAGATCGGCCACAACTGCCGGCTGGGCAACATGGTCATCATCGCGGGCTGTGTCGGCATCGCCGGCTCGTCCACGGTCGGTGACGGCACGCTCATCGGCGGAAAGTCGATGATCAAAGACCACGTCCATATCGGCGCCGGCTGCCAGATCGCAGGCGGCGCGGCGGTGATCAACGATATGCCCGACGGCGAGTCGTGGGCGGGCTATCCGGCCGGGCCGTTGAAGACCAAATTCCGTGAAGAGATGGCCGTGCGAAAACTCCCGGACATGATGAAGAAAGTCAGCAAGGTCTTGAAAGACCTTTAAGGCTTGGGGCTTGAGTCTTGAGGCTTGAGTCCGCGAAGCTCAGATGATACCGAACAAGCAGTCCTCAGGACACAAGCCTCAAGCCTAACCCCATGCAATCGCAGCAGACCATCGACAAGCCGGTCACGATCTCGGGCCCCGGGCTGTTCAACCCACAGGTCACGACGCTGTCGATCAAGCCAGCTCCGTCTAACCACGGCATTGTGTTCGTCCGCACGGACCTGGACAACACGCCGATCCCCGCACTGGTCTCGCGCGTCGTTAAGCGCCCCCGCCGATCAGCGATCAAGCAGGGCGAGGCGAGCGTCGATGTCGTCGAGCACCTGATGTCCGCGGCGGCTGCGCTGCGCCTCGACAACCTGATCATCGAGATCGACGGGCCGGAGGTGCCGATCATGGACGGCTCATCACTCCCGTTCTACGAGGTGCTCGAGTCGGCCGGCCGGAAGGACAACGACCAGCCGCGCAAGCCGTTGGTCATCAGGGAGCCGGTGATCATCCGCGATGGCGACTCGGTCGTTGCCGCGACGCCCAGCGACGAGCCGGAGATGACGCTGCTGTACGAGCTGGACTATGGCGAGGGGCCGATCGGCCGGCAGCTCGTCAGCTTCGACTTCAACCGTGACAACTACAAAGAGCAGATCGCCCCCTGCCGGACATATTCCACCCAGGCCGAGGCCGAGCAGGCCAAGGCCGCGGGCATGTTCGCGCACCTGACCGAGGACGATGCGCTGGTCATCGGGACCGATGGCAAGCCGCTGGGCAACAACGCGTTCCGCTTCGACGACGAGCCGGTCCGCCACAAGATGCTCGACCTGATCGGCGACCTGTACCTGCTCGGCGCACCGATCCAGGGGCGCATCGTCGCGTACAAGTCGGGGCACGCACTGAACCAGCTGCTGGTCAAGAAGCTCATCGCCCAGCACCGAAAGCAGACCTTCAACGACCTGGGTCGCAACGTCGAGTCGATCGACATCCGCGGGCTGTTCCGGATGATGCCGCACCGCTACCCGATGCTGCTGGTCGACCGCGTGGTACAGATCGACGGCGACCGCCGGGCGGTAGGCGTCAAGAACGTCACAATCAACGAGCCTTTCTTTCAGGGCCACTACCCCAACACCCCGATCATGCCCGGCGTGCTCATCGTCGAGGCTATGGCCCAGCTCTCCGGCGTGCTCATCGGCCAATCCCTCGCGCAGGTCGGTAAGCTGCCGGTCTTGCTGTCGATGGACCGCGTCAAGCTCCGCAAGCCCGTGACGCCCGGCGACCAGCTCTTCCTTGAAGCGGAGACCGTGAAGATCCGCGCACGGATCGCCCACATGCGCTGCCGTGCTTATGTCGGTGAAGAGCTTGCTGCCGAGGCGGAAGTGAAGTTCATGATGGTCGATGACGACCAGGAATAGACCGCTCTAATCACTGTTCAACTCAACCGGGACCGAAAAAGATGGATCGCTTCTACGAAAAGCCACAATGGACCGCGGATGCGAAGGGCTACGACAGCACGGCAAGCCTCTTCGCGACCATGGCATTTATCCTGGGTGGCCTGGGCATCATTGTTGCGCTTGTCCTATTCTTTATCGCCATCTCGGAACTTGGTAACGGTGGGTTCGGAGGGTTGGTGGGTGCGATCACACTCGCTTTTCAATCCATCATGCTGATCGTATTCGGATCGATGATGCGCTTACAAAGCAAAGTCATCCTCGCCCTGTTTGAGATAGGTATCAGCGAAACCCGGGACAAGATCAATCAAGCCCAGGCCGATTAGGCCGGCGATGCTGGGTATCGCTTCATTAAGACGCATCGTTTGCGTTCGTATTCAAATAATCTGTGATGGACGTTGTTCGATCGCCGATGTACCACGGTGATGGTGCCAACGGTTGAACAACACAACTCGCCTGTTCTGATCACCGGTGTCGCGGGCCTGGTGGGTTCGCACCTGGCAGAAGCCCTGCTCGCGCAGGGCCGGGCGGTCGTCGGGATCGATAATTTCTGCGAACACTATTACGACGCGGGCCAGAAGCGGGACAACCTTTCGGGCATCACGGGTCACGCTGGCTTTACGCTCTACGAGACCGATATCCGCGAGGCAGAGACGATGATGCGCATCGTCGCGGATCACAGGCCCGCCGCCGTCGCGCATCTCGCGGCCATGGCCAACGTCCGCTATGCGATCGGCCGAACGCCGCTCTACACCGACGTCAACATCACCGGCAGCACCAACCTGCTCGAGGCGGCGAGCGCGCACAGTGTTAACAATTTCGTCTTCGCGTCCACGTCCAGCGCCTACGGCCACACGACCGCCCTGCCCTTCACCGAGACCGATCCGTCCAACACCCCGCTCTCGGCGTACCCCGCGACGAAAAAGGCCGTCGAGCTGATGGGCTACACCTACCACAACCTCCACCAGCTCAACTTCACTGCACTACGCTTCTTCAGCGTGTACGGCCCGAGGCCGCGGCCGGATATGATGCCCTTCATGGTCACCGACCGCATCATGCGCGGCGAGGCGGTCACCCTCTTCAACGGCGGTCAGATGCAACGCGACTGGACCTACGTCGACGACATCGTCGAAGGCGTTATCCGCGCGATCGATACACCGCTGGGCTACGAACTCATCAACCTCGGCCGGGGCGAGCCCGTGCTGATGGCCGACTTCGTCCGCATCCTCGAACAACTCATCGGCAAGCAGGCGATCCTCGAATGCCCGGACGCGCCACCCAGCGAGCCGGCGATTACGTTCGCGAAAATCGACAAGGCCAGAACGCTGCTGGGTTACAACCCGCAGACCTCGATCCAAGACGGTTTGGCGGAGCTCGTGCGGTGGTATCAAGAGTTCCATGCGATCTCACGCACGAGTCGGCGCAGCAAGCGTCGCCAAGCGGCGTAACAAGACAGCAGCGACCATCCAGCCTACGATCCTCGCTCCATGCCCGTGCTGTCGTACCTCCGTTCCTTTGCACCCAAGGCGCAGCCCGCTTTCGTCCGCCGGGCATACACGCGCGAGCTGGTTGGCGAGCTGAGCTTTACCTTCCCGTTGGCGATGCTGCAGGCCGGGGTGATCAGCGTCATCGGCGCGCTGCTGTTCGGGGTTGGGCCGATGGGCGTCGCGACGATTACGGCGGCGCCGATGTTCGCCAACGCGACCTCGACCATCTGGGCGAGGCTCGCCAACGGCCGACGCAAGGCGGTCACGCTCGCGGTGCTGCAGTCGCTGCTGCTGGTGCTCGTCGCGGTGATCGCGCTGCTGCCTGCCAAGCCGAGTAACGCCGTGCTATTCGTCGGCTGCTATGTTCTGTCGCGCTGCCTCATCGCTGGGGCCATCACCGTACGCACCGTCATCTGGCGGGCCAACTACCCCCGGCACAGCCGGTCGCGCATCACCGGCCGGCTCATGCTGCTCAACACGGTCATGCTCGCTTTCATCCCGCTCATCGCGGGCGGGCTCTTCAACGAAGAAAGCGGCTTCGACCCCCGCCTGTACCTGACGGTCTACCTCGCCGCGGCGCTCGCGGGGATCGTCGGCGTGGTCAGCTACGCCGGCCTGCGCGTCCGACGCGAACGCGCGCTGCGCAGAGAAGAGCGCGAGCCCACCATCGGCTCCGCCGACACGCCCGGGCCACCCGTCCGTATCTCCGCGATCAATATCCTCCTAACCGACCACCACTTCCGCAGCTATATGGTCTGGCAGTTCTTCGCCGGCGTCGCGACCATGGCGGGTAACACCGTCATCATCGCCTTCATCACGCAGCTTCTCGCCGACCTACCCGAGAAGTGGACGCTCGGCCCACCCGCGCTCGGGCTCGGGCGGTACATGGTCGGCTTCGCGCTGACCGAGGTCTCGGTCCAACTATTCGTCGCGCTGTCGATCCCCTTCTGGGCGCACTACCTCGATAAAGTCCATGTCACGCGCTTCCGTACACGCCACGGCCTGACCTGGATCTTCACGCAGAGCACCGCGTTCGTCGCCGTCTTCGCCGCGGCCCAAGGCACCGCCCTGCAGTGGGTGCTGCTGCTCATCCTAGTCCCGCGCATCGGCCAGGGCGTCCTCTTCGGCGGCGGGCGCCTCGCGTGGCAGCTCGGCCACCATGATTTTGCCGACCGCCACCTCGCCGCGACGTACATGGCGATCCACCAGACCCTCACCGGCGTCCGCGGATTCCTCGCCCCGTTCCTCGGCGTCATCCTCTACGCCGGCTGGCAAGGCAGCGACAACCTGCTGGGCACCGGCATCGCGTTGCCAGCCTGGCAGGGCATCGACTACTGGGTCTTCGCGATCACCCTCGCCTGCTCCATCATCGGCTGGCTCGGCTTCGTCCGCCTCGATAAACAAGTCGGCGGGGATGGCGCAGCGCAGGCTCATGATTGAACGTGCTATGACAACATAGCTCCGGGTGGAAACCCGGAGCAATAACAACCGTTCTTGATTGCGTTTGGAGTAGTTGTGGGTGCTCCGGGTTTCCACCCGGAGCTATCCAATACAATCCAATTATGCCGGTGTATATGATCACGCTCCACACCTACCGTTCATGGAAGGCAGACAACCCCAAGGGCTATGTGCAGCGCGGTAAGCAAGGTATCCGAACACCGGACCCGGTTCTTGCATCGCAGCGTGCCAGCCTCGCGAATAACCCCGAACGTCACTTTAGCGATGATCAGAAGCAATTCATCATTGATCAAGCTTATGAAATCGTCACCAATCGGAAGGTACGGCTACACGCTGTTTCATGCACACCAACACACACTCACCTCATCATAAGCTGGCTCGGCAGTGAGAAAATCTTTTCAGATGTCGATCAGCCATTCGAACAAGCCCGCCTTATTGCTAACAAAGTCAAGACCGTCCTCGCCACCCTACTTTCCAAAAACGAAGGAACCACCGGCAACCGCTGGTTCTCACGAGGTTGCGACTGTACGCCCATAGATGACCGCGATCATCTGAATCATCTGCTTGATCAGTATCTGCCAAAGCATCACCAAGAAGGCGGTATCGTCCGTATCTTCGATAAGGGCAAGACCACCCTATAGCTCCGGGTGGAAACCCAGAGCAGCTACGAGCCACTCGAAATCAGTTTTAGAGAATTAAACCTGCTCCGGGTTTCCACCCGGAGCTATCGAGCGACTCACACCTTCAACTCCCGCCGAAGGATCTTGCCGGTCGGGTTTCTCGGCAGCGCATCGATCTGGCGGATCTCCCGCGGCACCTTGTACTGCGCGATCTTGTCGCGGACGAAGTTGCGGAGTTCCTTGTCGTCGAACTCGGCATCTTCTTCGATCTCGACGAACGCGATGGGCACCTCGCCGCGCATGTCATCGGCCTTGCCGACCACGGCGGAGGCCTTGACCGTCGGGTGCATGTTCAGGACCTCTTCGATCTCGCGGGGGAAGACATTCTCGCCGCCGACGATGAGCATCTCTTTCTTCCGCCCGGTGATGAAGAGATAGCCCTCGTCATCGAGCTTACCGATATCGCCCGTGCGGAAGCATTTGGTCTTGCCCTTGCCGGGCACATCGATCTCGACGAAGACCTCGTCGGTCTTGTCCTTGAGCTGCCAGTAGCCGTCCATGACATTGGGCCCGGCGATGAGGATCTCGCCCGCCTCGTTCGGCCCGAGCAGCTGGTTGTGGTCATCGACGATGTAGTTCTTCACGCCCGGCAGCGCTTTACCAACCGCGTGCTGCTTGTTCAACTGGGGGGTCGACCAGTTCGTCACCGGCGCGGTCTCGGTCAGGCCGTAGCCTTCTAAAAGATGGCAGTTGAACTTCTCGGCGTACGCGTCGTAGACCGCCTGCGACAACGGCTCTGCCCCACTGACCGCGAACTCCAGCGACGCGAAGTCGTCCGCCGTCGCGCTCTTCACACTCAACAACGCGCCGTACATCGAGGGCACAGCGATAAAAATATTCGGCTTGTGCTTCCGCATCAGCTCGACCAGCTTCCGCGGGACGAACCGCGCGGTATAGATGACCTCGGCGCCGAGGCACAGCGGCATGAGCGTCAGTGCGGTGACGCCGAACGCGTGGAACTGCGGCAGGACGCCAAGGAACTTATTGGTCGGCCCGAGGTCGGCATGCTCGATGATCGCGCGGACGTTGCAATCGAGCGCGCCGTGGCTGAGCATCACACCCTTGGGCCGGCCGGACGTGCCCGAGGTGTACAACAAGACCGCGAGGTCCTTGTCCCGCGGCGCGGCGGGCCAGCGCACGGGGGGCAGGCCCTTGAAGCTCAGCTCGTCGAGCTTCACGACCTTGATGCCCTCGGGGATCGCGTCCTCGCCAACCACGTCGAGCAGCTTGGTCGCGGTGAACACGGTGTCGAGCCCGCTGTCATGGATGACGTGGTGCAGGTCCTCCTTGTTCAAGAGGTAATTCAGCGGGACGGCGACCTTGCCCGCCTGCCAGGTGCCCAGCAGCGCCGACGGGAACGCGCCCGAGGTCGGCAGCATCAGCCCGGCATTCGGCTTGTCCGTGTACTGCCTGATCACCCGGGCCATGAAGAACGCCCCGCCGACCAGCTTGGCATACGACCAGGTGCGCGAGTCGTCGACGATCGCCGTGCGCTTGGGGTGGAGCAGGGCGTGTTTCAGGATCGGTCGGAGCAGTGCCATTGTGCGCCATCATAGCCCTGCCTCGGCTGGTGCGAAGCCCGCCTGCACAACTTGCGTATAACACTGAACCCCTCGTGGGCGTCATGCTCTAAAATGCGTGCCGACCCACAAGGATCCCGCCATGAACAAGCTCAGCCCCGCCCTTCTCGTTGCCTTCGCTGTTGCGATGATCGGCTGCCAGAACTCGGCCTTCAAGGACACCTACTTCGAGGACACCTACATCGACCAGGGCTCCAACGCCACGATCGAGGAGGTCTCGGTGGCGTATGGCCAGGGCGACTACCAGGCCGCCTACGACATGGGCCGGCAGATCGCGTGGGACCGCTTCCGCAACGACCGCTACGAGGCGGCGTACCTCGCCGGGCTTTCTGCGCAGTCGCTGGGCCAGCTCCGCAACGCGGACACGATGCTGAACCGGGCGAAGGCGACGCCGGACCCCTCGCTCGCGACGGACGCGGCAGACGCGCTCGGCTTGGTTTACTCGCAGCAAGGCCGATACGCCGAGGCGCAGCGCGAGCTGCTCTGGGCGGCGGAACGGCTGGACGGCGAGCGCAAAGCTCGGGCGTACTTCTACGCAGGCATCGCGCAGCAGAAGCTCGGCCAGTGGAGCCAGGCGCGGACGACCCTGGTCCTCGCGCGCGGCACGACCCGTGATGCAGGCTTCCGCCAGCAGATCGACGACCAGGTCCAGGTGACCGGCTGGACGCTGCAGCTCGGCGCGTTTACGGACCGCTCGAGCGCCCGCGACCTCGCCGAATCGATCGCCGCGAAGTCGCGCGACTTGAAGCTCGGCCTGCCCCGCCTGGTCAGCGGCGCGACCAGCAGCAACGAGCCCGTGACCTTCGTGCATGTCGGCCAGTTCACAAGCTTCCAGTCGGCGACACGGTACCGCGATGCGCTCGGCACGCCGGGCGTGATCATCCGGGCGTTAACACCGTGAGGTGGATACTAGGAAAATTGAACTTTGCATACTTACTCTATGAGGCCACAAGAGAAAACCTCAGCGACTTAGAACGTAGAGACTTGGTTGCATCAATCAGGAGAGAAGGTAGAAAACGAACAGTTTTTGTTTGCTCCTCGGCAGTTATTTCTCTCTTCCTTTTTGGCTTGGTCTTGGTTTTTTTCGAGCGGGCACTACACTCATCATCGCCGGCTTTTTTGATACTGATTGGCTTTTTCGTGGTCTATGTGATCTTGACGCCGATTGCTGCGCTAGCGATTTGTGCGGCTTGGGAAAGAAAAGCGTGCTCAATTGCTCTGGTTCAAAAAGCAATCAGGCCAAGTGTTTGTTTGCGCTGCCTCTATGATTTGAAAGGAACGCACAGTCAGATGTGCCCTGAATGTGGCGAACCACTCGCGTCACCTCGAGAAGAGCAGCAATAGCCGCCGGGTCACTACCCGGGCGGACAAACCGTGACACGTTACCAACATTTCGTCCGCCCGCGTAGTGACGCGGCGGCTACATCACTGCTTCGCCGTGACGTACAGGGCGATCGCGCCGATCATCATCGCCGCGGCGATGCCGCGTTGGATCACGACCTTAAGCGGGGCGTGCGACTCGATGTGGTGGTGGCCGAGCTTGACGATGAGTACGCCCAGGACGATCGACATCAGCCCGCGCGTGGACTGGAGGATGTTGCCCAGCACGATGCCGACGAGGGCGAACGCGCTGAACAGGCAGACCATGGCCGTGATCCACGCCGCGGCGTAGGGTGCCGAGCCCTTCCAATGCGCGGCCTTCCAAGGCTTCGCGACAGGCAACAGCGCGACCGCGATGATCCCGCACCAGACGTAGACCAGCGACATGCCCTGCATCGCGGCGGTGACGACCAGGACCGGGTCCTGCTTCTTAGCGACCTCGTAGTCCAAGCCCGGCGGCAGCCAGACCGGGACCATCTGATCGATGAAGGTGTCCGAGCTGACAAAGCCTGTACACGCAGCGAGCGTCAGCGCGATGGTCTTCCAAGGCAGGCGGTTGCCAGACGAGCCCAGCACCCACGCCGCCGCGGTGGCGAGGACGACCGCGATCCACTGCTGCGCAACCAGCGGCTCGTTCAGGATGAACTGCGTGACGAACGCGAGCAGCACGACTTTAAACCCAAGAAGCGGCGCGATGCGCGACGCCTCGGTCTGACGCAGCGCGAAGAACAACAGCGTGTTGGCGAGCAGGTAAAACAGCGCGACAAAGACACTGGTCGTGACCGCCCAGGACCAGTCGACGGGCTGCTGATCCCCCGTCGGCCGAAGGATGAAGTACGCGACCCCGCAGAGGATCGAGAGCATCAAGTGAGAGCAGACCATCAGCCGAAGCGGCCCGCGCCACTGCGGCTCTTTCTCTTCGTGCCCGGCATGGCGTACCGTAAACCGCCGGGAGGCCAGATACGCCAGCGACGAACAAAACGCGGAACCTAAGCCAAGAAGGATGCCAAGCAGCATGGCGGGGCAGTTTAGCGGGCGGGTTGCCGGCGGGTCGCCAGACCTGTCGAACAACGCCGGCCACTTATCGGAACCGTGGTGCCCGAAAACTTGAATTTTTTCGCTGAAGGCATCTCGGTTGCTGTCAAAACACCAGCGAGGGCGACGGACCGCCAAGCATGCGACCGTTTATGTTTGCCTCCACCCTGGCGGAGCTGGGCTGGATCGATTGGGGTTTTTTTCGCAGTGCCCGAATCTCCCCACGGACCCATCTCCTACAGAAAGGACGTGAACCATGATTGGCAGTATTGGAAGTTCAGGCCTGGATCCATCCTCACGGATGCAGGCCCTGCAGCAGATCAAAGAGAACGGGGGCCCGCCTCCCGAGCTCAAAGCCGAGATTGAAAGCAAGCTTGCTGAGAAAGGCTTAACGATTGAAGACGTCAAGTCCAAGATCGAGGGTAAGCTCGCTGAAAAGGGCTTATCGATCGAGGATTTACAGGCAAAGTTCCAATCAAAGCTAGGCTCTGGGCAGTTCCCTGGCTTTAGCAATGAAAGCGGGATTGATGCCGAGTCTCTCAAAGCCGAGATCGAGTCGAAGCTGGCTGAGAAGGGGCTGACCCTTGAAGACGTGCGATCGAAGGCCCAGTCATTCCGTGCCAACGGGCCCCAGCCCTATGGCTATGACCAGAGCATGCTCGATTCACTGATGCAATTGTTTAACGACGGAACGCGGGTTAGTTTGACCGCGTAAGTCATCCTAGACCGGATGGGCACTGCAGCTAAGACAACGGCCGAGCGCTAGCTCGGCCGTTGTTTATTACGTCTTGTTTTGCGCGACCGCGCATATTCTGCGCGGTTCTGCTTAGCTGCCTTGCCAATCCACGCCCGTGGTCTGCCAGGACTTCTCAGAAGCCGACTTGAGGACCGCGTCGCAGACCTTGGTCGTCTCCAGCGCGTCGCGGAAGGTGGGTCGGCAGGGCTCGCCGGCTTCGACGGCGGCGAGGAAGTCGGCGACCTGGTGCACAAAAGTATGCTCGTAGCCGATGCACAGGCCTGGCACCCACCACTTGTCCATATAGGGCATGTCGCCGTCGGTGATGTGGACGCTGTGCCAGCCGCGGACGAGCGAGTCGTCGCCGTGGTCGAAGTACTCGAGCCGGTTGAGGTCGTGCAGGTCCCAGCGGATGGACGCTTTTTCGCCGTTGATTTCCAAGGTGTAGAGCGCCTTGTGGCCGCGGGCGTAGCGGGTGGACTCGAAGAGCCCGAGCGAGCCGTTACCAAACTTGCAGTGGAAGAGGCAGGCGTCGTCGATGGTGACGGCCTGCTTCTCGCCGGTGGCGGTGTGGACGCGTTCCTTGATGAAGGTCTCGGTCATGGCGGAGACCTCGTCGATCCCGCCGTTGAGCCACATCGCGGTATCGATACAGTGCGCGAGCAGGTCGCCGGTGACGCCCGATCCGGCGGCCTTGGCGTCCAAACGCCAGAGCGCTGCACCTCCCTGGGGCAGGTCTTCGCTGATGGTCCAGTCCTGCAGGAAGTTGGCGCGGTAGTGGAAGATCTTGCCCAGCCGGCCCTCGTCGATCAGCTGCTTAGCCAGCGTCACCGCGGGCGCCCGGCGGTAGTTGTACCAGACCGTGTTGGCCACGCCTGCCTTCTCGATCGCCTCGACCATCGGCAACGACTCTTCGGTATCGCGCGACAGCGGCTTCTCGCAGAGCACCATCTTGCCCGCCTCCGCCGCGGCGATCGCGATCGGCGCGTGCGTGTCGTTGGGCGTGCAGATGTCGATCGCGTCGATATCGTCCCGCGCGATCAGGGCTTTCCAGTCGGTCTCGACCGATTCGTACTCCCACTGACCGGCGAACTCTTTCGCCTTGTCTTCGCTGCGTCCACAGACGGCTTTCAAGACGGGCCGGGTCGCGAGGTCGGGGAAGAAATCATTGACGCGCTTGTAGCCGTTGGAGTGGGTCCGGCCCATGAAGCCGTATCCGACTAGGCCGATGCGTAGTTCTTTTGTGATGCTCATATTGTTTTCCTCGTTTCAGTGAATGAGTTTTGTTAATCACCAATGTCCAAGCCTAAATGTCCAATGACAGATCATGTTTTATCCGCACTGTTTCGGTGGATGGTGGCGAAGATTCGGCTTAGCTCATCTGCTTCTTTCCATAATGATCGTAATTCTTCTTTTTGTTTCTCAGTAACAGCTTTCGAGAGCATACGCAACCAGTGTTTTGACTCTCTTGATTCTCTTGCACACAGGCTGATTCGGTAGCGAAACTCCTTCTTACTGCCTGCTTCATCTGCTTCGCAGTAGTTGGCTCCGACACTTGTCGTCGCCCGAACCATCTGTCTGATCAGTGGATCAGTCACCGCATCTAATTTCAACCTCCGCCCGAGAGCAACACACTGCTCGCCAAAGGCAGCTGTACGTTCTGCCAAATCATACGCACGATCATCCCCGGTCATGCCCATTACCTTTCATTGGTCATTTAGACTTGGTCATTGGGCATTCCGCGAAGCGGCCTTTACCACCCGCAAGCGTCGCGGACCTCGACCATCTTGGAGAGGATCGTGTTCCAGGTCTCGGGGTTTTCAAGGGTTGCGTTGGGGAACATGCAGCCGTCCCAGCAGATGTGCTGGATGCCGCGTTCTTCCGCGTCTTGAAGCCAGTAGCTGGAGCACTTGACGATGTCGAGCTTGCCGTTGGGGTCGTCCGCCGGGCAGTGCTTGCCGGTCTTATCGTGGCTGCCGGCGCCGTGGACCTCGCCATCGTTCTGCGCGACATGGAAGTCGATCGTCCAGGGGCGGAGCTTGTCGACCATCTGCTCGTAGGCCGGCCAGAACTCCTCGTCGGTATGCCCCGCCTGGACCATCGCGTGCTCGGGCGCGTTGTAGCCCATCAGGTAGAGGTAGGTGTGGGCGAGGTCGGCTTGGAAGCCAACGGTCTCGGGCATGTCGACCAGCTCCATAAGGTCGAGCACATCCTTCCATGAATGGATGCCGGCCCAGCAGATCTCGCCCTCAATCGCGAGGCGTTCGCCGTGGTCGGCAGCGATCTTGCCCGCCTTCTTGAAGGTGTCTGCAATGCGTGCGGTGCCCGCCTTGGGGTCTTCGCGCCACTTGTCGACGCCGAACTCGGCCGAGTCGATGCGGATGACGCCGTAGTCACGGTAGCCGTTCTCATTGAGGACCTTGGTGACCCGGCAGGCCTTCTCAACGGCGAGGAGGAACTTGCCCTGCTGCTCGTCGTCGCCCATGGCCGAGTCGCCGACCGTGCCGGGCCAGATGGGCGCGACACAGGAGCCGATCTTCAGGTTCCTCGCCGCTGCCTTTTCGCCCATGGCTTTGATCTCGTCGTCGGACGCGTCGATCTCCATGTGCGGCAGGAAAAGGAACATGTCGATGCCATCGAACTTCGCGCCGTTGGCGTTGGCATGCGCGGTGAGCTCGAGCATGCGGTCGAAGCCAATCGCAGGTTCAGCGCCCTCTTCGTCACCGCCCTTGCCGACCAGGCCGGGCCACATCGCGTTGTGGAGTTTGGGGGATTCGTTGCTCATGGTTCGCTCCTTGGCGTTTCTGAGTGCTTGTCTTGAGTTTACGAGTGGGTCGATACCCGCGCGGCGTGCTTTGCAAGCCGCGGGCTTGGGTGTTGTGTTTTAGAAGTTGTGCTTGGCGAGCATGTCCTTGATGAACTTGAAGCCGCCGCCATAGATGTTTTCTTTGGGGTCGTACTCGCGCCAGACATGGATCGCCGCGGCAAAGTCGGGGTCGTCAGGGCTGAACGCCTCGATGACCATCCAGCCGTCAAAGCCGATCTCTTTAATCGCCGCGAAGTTTTCGTCCCAGTTCACCAGGCCTGTGCCGGGCTCGCCGCGGTCGCATTCCGAGATGTGGACGAGCTTGATGTGGTCTTTGCCCGAGACGATGGCGTCGCGGATATTCTTCTCTTCGATGTTGCAGTGGTGGGTATCGTAGAGGTAGCCGAAGTTCGGCTGGTCGACGAGCTTGCAGAGCTTCTGGGCCATCGCGCCGTTGTTGAGCATGTAGCACTCGAAGCGGTTGATCGGCTCGACGGCGAGGGTGATGCCGGCATCCTGGGCGTAGATCGCCGCGTCACGCATGACATCCGCGCACCACTTGTACTCGTCCTCGGTCGGGCCCTTGCCTGTGAAGACTTTGTAGGCCGAGTGGAACGGCCCGCCGAGCACCTCCCCGCCGGTCGCGACGGTGGCGTCGATCGCCCACTTGATAAAGTCCAGCCCCTTGGCACGGATCGAAGGGTCCGGGCTGGGCGGGTTTGCCTCAGGCGGCGGGCAGGTCACGGTCGTGCAGGCCAGGCCTAGGTTCTTCAGCTCGGCCCCGACCTTCTTGTGGTGTTCGAGGTCGAGGTTGGCGCCGAGCGAGAGCTCGACGCCGTCGTAGCCGACCCCTTTCATGGTGGCCAGTAGCGGGAAGTGTTCCTCGCCGATGTTCGAGGACCAGAGCAGCATGTTGAAGCCGATTTTCACGATCGCGGTCTCCTGAGACGGGGCGGCAGGGCCAAACAGCATACCAAGATGCCGGGCGTTTCAAGGGCCGGTTGCACCTGCCAACCGGATGAAAATCCGCGATCTGCGATCTCACACACCCGGCTGTGGGATTCATTGCTGCAGGCTCACGCACGCCTGTGTGGAGCCGCCCTTATTCAAGATCTCCTGACCGATCAGTACCTCACACACGCAACGCATCGAGCGATCCCGTGCTGTCGGCGAACTTCCTCTGCTTTAGCCCCAGTATCCTGGCCTGAGTCAGCCAGAGGTTGGCCAGCGGGGTCTTATCCGCACAGTGCAGGTGCCGTCCATTCCTAAGACCAAGCGATTTGCCACCAGCGACGATGATCGGCAGGTCGTTGTACTGGTGGGTCGCCCCGTCGCCCAGCCCCGAGCCGTAGGTCAGCAGCGTGTTATCCAGCAGCGTCGAGCCGTCGGACTCGGTGATGCTGTCCATCTTACTGACGACGTATGCGAACTGCTCCATGTGGAAGCGGTCAACCTTGAGCAGGTGCTCGGTAAACTTGTGCTGGTTGTGCGACATCTGGTGGTGGCTCATGGGCTTTTCGAAGAGCCCATCGAACATGTACGGGGTGTCCCAGCGTTCGGGGCCAACCATCATGGTCGCGACATTGCTGAGCCCGGTCTGCAGCGCGATGACCATGAGGTCGCCCATCAGCCGGATGTAGTCGCCGCGCGGCAGCCGGGAGGTGGCGGGCTCTTGGATATCGGCCTGTATCAATTCGTCGCGCATCGCGTCGAGCTTCTCGATACGCTGCTCGATCGTTCGGATCGCTTCGATGTATTCATCGAACTTGCGTTGGTCCGATCTGCCCAACTGCTTCTGGAGGCTGTGGGCGTCTTCGAGCACGAGATCGGTGATGGCCTGCTGGTGGCGGGTTGTCTGCATGCCGAACAGCCGACGGTACACCTTGCGCGGGTCGCGCATCGAGGGTGCGACGTGCCCGGTGCCGTACCATGAGATGTTGTCGAAGTGGATGGACTCCTTATTATCCGTGTGGCTGTTGCAGCTGAACTCCAGGGTCTTAAACGGTGTGCGCTGCCCGAAGTGGTCGGCGACAAGATGGTCGAAGGTGCGGTCGAGCGGCCAGGCGGAGTTGGCGATGTCGTTGTCGTTGGGCGCAGCGCTGCTGAGGAAGCAGGAGGCGCACTGGGCGTGGACATCGGTCCCGTTCTGAAACTCTCGGTCCATGCCGGTAATCAGGGTCACCTTTTTGTGGACGCCCTGGAGCGGCTCGAGCGTCGGCGTCTTGGGCAGGTCATGCCAGCCCACCTGCTTGAACTTGCCTTCGACCGCTGCGTTGAGAGCGCCGCTGAATTTGGGCGTCGGCACGTCTGCCTCGCCGGGGAAGAAGCCGCTGCGGACAACGCCGATGGGCACGTAGAAGACCGCGACGCGCTGCGCGGGTGCTGGAACGGGCGCCGCCAGCGCGAGGCTCTCTAGCCAGGGTAGGGATAGCGCTGCCCCCCCGGCCCCCTGTAAAAACGCGCGTCTGGATAGTTTTTTCATCGCGATCCCCAGTTCAAATCGAATACCAGTTCAGTCTGCTTTCAAGGTTCTTTCGGGGTTGCCCTTCTCCAGCAGTGGCGGGCTTGTCGCGACCGCCTTGACGATCGTCCGAAGCTTATAGTCATCATTTACTGCCGCTTTGACGATATCGTCGATCGCTGGAGAATCGGCGACGCTCAGTTCTCGACCAAGGGCATAGGAGAGCATGTGTTCGGCGAAGGCGCGTGCGAACCGGTCTTTCTCGGCAAGGATCGCGTCCTTGAACTCGACCGGGTCGTCGAACGCGTGCGTCCTGAACAACTCGCCGGAAGCGTCTACGCCCCGCCCGTTCTCATAGTTATCTCGCCAGCGCCCGGTTGGACCGTAGTTTTCCAAAGCAAAACCATAAGGGTCGATCTTCGCATGGCAAGCCCGGCAGTCCTCACGCGTGCTATGGGCGTCGAGTCGCTCGCGGAGCGTGAGGTGCTCGGTGTCATCACCTTTGCCCGCAGGTAGCGGCGGGACATCACCGGGCGGCGGATCGGGCGGGGCGTTGAAGATCACCGTCGCCACCCAGGCCCCGCGCGTGATCGGCTTAGTCTCGTCCGCGCCCGAAGTCATCGTCAATACCGCAGGGTTCGTAATCACCCCGCCTTCTCGACGATCGGTATTGGGCACACGACTGAACGTCATGACTTTCGGCGGGCCTGGATTGACTCTGCCCCCGCCCATCCAATTTTTCAGCAGGTCGCTGCGGTAGCTGAACGGCGGATCGATTAGTTCGAGGATCGACCGGTTCTCGACCAGGCACGCCTCGAACAGCAGCAGCGGCTCGGCCATCATGTGCATGCTCGCCCGGTAGCGGCCGTTGACCGTAAAACCCCTCGCCGCTTTACCGGTCGGCCTTGAAGAGATGATCCGCTCAAGCTGCAGCCACTGGGCGGGAAACGCGTCACAGAACCGCTTCAGCTTCCGGTCATTGAGCA
Source organism: Planctomycetota bacterium (assembly GCA_039188575.1). GTDB lineage: Bacteria > Planctomycetota > Phycisphaerae > Phycisphaerales > Phycisphaeraceae > JAHQVV01. The sequence continues at coordinate 17,718 of JBCCYY010000073.1, forward strand.
TCCGGTCGATCTGTCGTCTCAGCTCCGCCGGGTCACTCAGCCGGCCGGCTCCCGCCAATTCCAACAGCTTTTTGTCCGGGATACTCCCCCAGAGGAAAAACGACAAGCGCGAGGCAAGCTCGAAGTCATCGAGGGGCTGGGCCTTCTCGTCTACGCCTAGCTCGTAGAGGTAGAGGAAGCGTGGCGAAGCCAGGACCGCGGAGGCCGTCTGCTTCATCG
>JBCCYY010000074.1:0-17598 GCA_039188575.1 Planctomycetota bacterium
CAGAAAGTCTTTGTCGAGGAACGCGCCGACCGGGCAGATATCCACGACGTTGCCGGCCAGCTCGTTGTCCAGCGGCTTGCCGGGGAAGACATCGATCTGCTCCGACGATCCGCGGCCGAAGATGCCGATCTCGTTCGTGCCCGTGACCTCGCTGGTGAAGCGCTGGCAGCGCGAGCACATGATGCAGCGGTCCGAGTAGAGCAGCACGTTCGGGCCCAGGTCTTTTTTGGGCTGCTTGATCTTGTTCTCTTCGAAGCGCGACTGGCCGTGGCCGTACTTGTAGCTGTAGTCCTGGAGCAGGCACTCGCCGGCCTGATCGCACACCGGGCAGTCCAGGGGGTGGTTGATCAGCAGCAGCTCCATGACCGCTTTTTGGTTGCCGATCGACTTGGGAGACTGCGTGTAGACCTCGCTGCCATCGACCGCGGGTGTCTGGCAAGTCGGCAGCAGCTTGGGGATCAGCTCGACCTTGTTGTCGTTCCGAGGGTTGGGCTGGGCGACCTCGGCCAGGCAGATCCGGCAGGACGCCGCGATGGAGAGCCCGTCGTGGTAGCAGTAGTGCGGGATCTCGATGCCGTTGTTCAGCGCGACCTGGAGGATCGTCGGCTTGTCCTCGCCGTCGTAATCGCAGGGCCGGCCATCGATGGTGATCTGGGGCATAAGGCGGATCCTGATCGGATATTACGGCATCTTAGCAAGGCGAAGAGGGGTTTGGAGCAACTTGCCCGTGCCATCGCATGATATCTCCTATCCGTACCAGATTATCGTGGTGCGTTTAGCTGCGGGGCATTGACTCTTTTGGCGGCGGTACAAATATGACCTTCCATTCGCATCGCTTGCCGGTATGTCAGTATGAAAGTTGGCAAAACCAAGTCCACGAACCCCCAACCGTCTGGGCGCTGTTGCTTTGCCTATTCAGGAACGCCGCGTCGCGTACTGCCTGCAACGGTGTTGCGTGCACAAAACACGTTCAGCTGCAAATCCCGCTCAACGGCATGTGCGGTGGCGTAACCGTTTTGATGGAAGCGATCGATCGATTCTTGCCAAGCGCCGCATCTTTGGCTTTCGCGCTTTTTCTTGACGCCACGGCCTATCGCACCGCCACTACGCAAAGATCGAAGCCTGCCCACAAAACATGCAAGATGACCGAATTGAATGACTCCATACGACGCCGCCTGCATCGATATGCACCGCAAATATGGTGATTTTCACTTTTATAGCGAAAAGGGGTTGTGCTGGTGATGAAAATACGCCATACTTTTTGCACATCTTCTAGGCATCATTCAGCATGCCTACACCCGTTTGTGAGACATTTCAGTGCCGTTTTTACTTGGAGGATCCACCTTGAGACTTGATCAGAAACTAACGCTATCTGCCGCGCTTTTCGCGCTGGCCGTGCCTGTCGCCACGGAGGGAGCCCCCGGCCTGCTCGTGGGGTGGGAAACCTGGACGGAATCAGGGGCGGACACCTGGAACGCAACGCTGCTCAATGGCATGTCGGGCCAGGGCAAAGGGACGCCCGAATCAGGTGGCTCCTGGTTCAATTTCTCAAACGCAACGGTCGCAAACGGTGCGAGCTCAGACGGCACGTTCGGTACGTTCGCTGGTGCTGTTGCCGACAACACAACGAACGCCTCGAACGATGCAACGGCACTGTCCAACGGGTACGACGGCTTTATCGATTTCACGGTTACGAATACCAGCCTAGACGCGATTGAGCTCAGTGCTTTCCACTTTGATGCGGGCGCTTTCCGGCCCAATGCCGCGAACGAATGGGGGCTGAGCGTGCAGAGCGGCGCGGTTACCAACGGGAGCGTTGAATCATCTACGGGTCCCGTGACGACAGCGGCCGCACCGATTGTCGATGATTACGACATCGATCTCACGGGGCTCGCGGACCGAACGGTTGGCGTCGGAGAGTCCGTGGTCTTTCGCTTAAATTGGACTGGGGGTACTGCCCCGCCCGCTTCAGGTGGTCACCACACATTCCTTGACAATGTCGGCATCAGCGGCACAGTGATCCCCGAGCCCACCAGCCTCGCGTTGCTTGGCCTCGGTTCGCTGCTTGTCGCACGCCGGCGACGGTAACGGCATCCGCCGTGGACAATCGATTCCCCCCGATTTGGGAGACTGTATGCGTAGAGGTTTTACGCTCATCGAACTGCTCGTGGTGATCTCCATCATTGCGCTGCTTATCGCGATCCTGCTGCCCGCGCTGGGCAACGCCCGCAAGGCGGCCCGGCAGATGCAGAACAGCACGCAGCTGCGCGGCATCCACCAGGGCATGTTCACCTTCGCGCAGGACAACAAGTCGTGGTTCCCGGGGATCGATTCCTCCGGCCAACCGCTGAGAAACGACGGCAGCCTGGCCCACAGCAACTCCGGCGACACGTACCGCAGCAGCGTCCTGGGCGTGAACCACGCGCGTCGCCTGGCGGTCATGCTCGAGACAGACTACTTCCCGCCGGTGTACATCATCAGCCCGGGCGACACCAACCGCGTCGTGCCCGATATCAGCGTCACCACCGGGCCGAACGTCTCGAGTGACAACACCTCGTTCGCCATGCTCGAGATCTCGTTCATGGGCGACACGTCGAACAACTGGGGGCAGTCGTCGGGGCAGACCTGGCAGCCCTCGTCGCGCGGCAACGAGTGGCGCGACACCGCGAACACGCAAGCAATTGTGCTGTCGGATCGGGCGATCGACGACGACGGCGTGAGCGGAAGCGTCACCAACACCAGCGTCATCGATTTCCACAGCGTGTGGACCTCCAGGGGCAGCGGCAAGTGGACCGGCAGCGCGCTACACAACGACGGCAGCGTCACCTTCGGCACCACGCCCGACGGGTTCAAGACCAGCTACAACGGCGGGCCCGAGTTCACCAACGATCACCTGTTCCACGACACCGTCGGCGGTCGACGCAACGCCAACGCAAGGCTGACTTCGTCCAACAACGCGACCGCGACGCTGAGCCCCGACTGACCCCGTCGCGATCCGGGCCCCATATAAAGTGCTGCCGTTGGCACGAGCGCAAACAGGAGTACAAACCATGATAATTCCGGCCGTCCGCCGCCTGTTTCCGCTGCTTGTTACCGCTGCGCTTGTGCTCCCGATCCACGCCGAAGAGCAAGCCAATGAAAAAGACGATGGCCTGACCCGTGTCATCGCGTCGCAGGACCTCACCGTCCGCCGGGGCGAAGACAAGGCCGCCAAGGAACCCGGCATCCACCCCAAGAAGATCAACCGGAAGGAGAAGCACAAGCTCGACCGCTTCGCGATGATCCGCTTCGACAGCGAGGATTTTGGTAAAGAGGTCCGTGCCGTCGGGCTGCAGCTCACGCCGGTCATCTTCGGCGACGAGAAGAACAAGCCGATGCGGTTCCGCGTCTACGGCGTCAACGACCGCGATGAGCAGGATGAGAAGTTCAAGGAAAAGACTTACGACCCAAACGCCGAGGACACGATCGTGGATCGGCGGATCTCGACGGTGATCAACCGCAGGCAGGTGAGCATCCTCGGCAGCTTTTCGACCGAGAAAGGCGAGCAGGTGCTGTTCACGAACAAGAACCTGCTGGCGTTTGTCCGGGGCGACACGAACGCGACGGTGACGCTGGTGGTGGTGCGTGAGACAGAAAGCGGCCTGAACTCGACGTTCGCGCCCCGCCAGAGCGAGACCCCACCGACGCTAGTGATGAAGCTGAATGAGAAGGATTAGATCGACCCCATCGGACCCCGGCGAGCTTACTAAAGAATTGATGGATTCTGAAAGGCTTGGATAAAGATTGCTACACAGGTGCTTCAGGACTAATGATAAAGCGATATTTTTCAGCATTTTTATAAATCAAAGCCACATCACTGACAAACAGAGTCTAGATTAAACATACATATCTATCTGTAACTTGAAGGAGGCACCTCGTGTTCAGTGCAAAACAACTAATCGGCGTATTGATCGGTTCGCTCGCGATCTATGCAGCAGCGTCTTCTTCTGCAGCGACAATTTTCCTGACGAACAATACATCGCCTAAAACACTTGCCCCCAATGAAAGCGATGCGGGCACAGGGCTCACGACTGGCGGTGCTGACGATGGCAACAACAATGGACTGGATCGTGACCGGACCGGGAATAGCACGGTCTTGTCACTGAGTGCCGAAGATGGCGGTGGACCGATCACCTTTACGTCGACCAATGTCTCTGGCAACAACCAGCTGTTCATGGACCAGAACACCATGGGCCACGGGAATGCCAAGTGGGGGTCTAACCAGAACTGGACCTTCACCCTGGATCAAACCGTCCGATTCGATGGGCTGGATTTCGCGGTGAATGAAAGCAGTTATTCGCTTCGGTCCGTGGCATGGAAGGATGATGCCGCTGCCTCAGGAACGGGTTGGTCTTTTACCAGCGATGGGACGATCGGGATCTTCTCGCTCACGAATGGTCAAATCTACGACTTCACCAGCGCCGGGGTTTCCAACGTGTCCGCCGGTACGGAAATCGGCTTCGGTGCCTTCGGCGGCGCGAATGGCGGCGAACTGTTGAGGAGTTTCACCATCACCGTCATCCCCGAGCCATCCTCGCTGGCACTAATTGGTCTGGGTAGCTTGCTCGTCGCAGGACGGCGCAGCAATAAGCGATAAAAGACGGATTTACTTATCTCCGGACTAATGCATCGCTGCACTATCTTGGGTTTGGCAAGTAGAACACTAGCCCCGCCGGGCGCGCACGACCTTGCCTTTGATCAGCACGGCGTTGAGCCGGTCTCTGTTGTATCGCAATAGCGACAGCGGGACGGGCTCGTTGTCCTTCATGATGACGCGCCACGTCAGGCCGCGCTCTTTCGCGAGTTTGCTGGCCTTACTCTCGGGCAGGCCGATGAAGGCTTGGTCCTCTTGGTGCGTGATCTCGGCGATTGCTTTGCCGGACTGGAGCCTGCCGATCGTGATGGGGCGGTCGTCGAACGCCCTGCTCTTCTCGCGTTGGTGGTAGGCGGTGGGCCCGCCGTCTTGGTCGATGACGAACCACATCTCGCCGGCGCCAAAGCCTTTGTTGTTTTCGTCGCGGGTGTCGTTGCCGTGCGGGTAGCTGGTGGAATCGATGACGCGGATGCGGACCCTGCCGTCGCGATCGCGCTTGGGCTGGCCTGCGAGCATCATGACGTGGCCGGTGGACTTGCCCTTGGCGAGTTCGGGCCTACGCCATGCGATGAGGTCGCCGGGCCTGGCGTCGAGCAGGCTGGGGACCTGTTGCCAGAGGCCGTCGCCTTCTTCGCCAACGCGGTCGAAGGTCTCGTAGAAGGTCGCGGCGAGGGGCCGTGAGCGCCAGGGCGCGAGGTCGCCGGTGAGCGCGAGGTAGGCCTCGGGGTGGTCCTGCCGGAGGAAGTAACCGAACAGGCCCGAGCAGTCGCAGTGATACCGACCGGTTTCTTCGTCGATGTCGGTCTTGTGCTGGTACTCGGTCGACCGCATCGACTTCAGCGCGGCGGCGAGCCGCTTGGCGAATGCCTCGCCGGGTGAGACGTGTTTGCCTTCCTCTGCAAGGCAATGGGCTGCGGTCAGGACAGACAGCACAAAGCAGACCCAGGAGGACCGGCACAGTTTCATCATCTTGGCAGGCATCCGGTCATCATAAGGGGGTCGTTGAGACCGTCACTCGTTCATGGATCAGAGCTTGACCGATAGCTCGTGCCCGCTCTGGTGTTTGGGGCCGCCGGTCGTAAGCAGCGCGCTGGTGATGTAGCCGTTCGCCGGGTCGCGGACATGCTCTAGATAGGTCGCGGTCCCGGGCTGATCGGTGTTGTCTGATGCGACCAGGCTGCCCGGCTGCATGGACGGCTCGAGCAGTTTGAGGATGTCGATGTACATGGCCTTGTCGCCATCGAGCATGAGCAGATCGACCGGCCCGGGCAAGGGCTGCTCGAGCGTCTTCATCGCGTCGCCGACGCGGACTTCGATCCAGTCTGTCAGACCGGCCTGATCGAAGTTGTGCTGTGCGGTGTCGGCCTTCTCAGCGATGAACTCGGTGGTGATCACCTTGCCCTCGCCGTTGTCTTTGAGCGCGGCGGCGAGGTAGATGGTGGAGATCCCAAACGACGTGCCGAACTCGACCACGGTGGTGGGCCTGGCCGACCGGATCAGCGCATACAGCAGGTTGCCGAACGGTCGGTCGATCGGCATGTACTGGTCTTTGAGCGCGGTATAGCGCTCCAACACCGTGCCGGTGGGGTTGAAGGCGTCCGGCTGATCAGCGACTTGGGCACGCCTCTGCTCGGCGTCTTCGTAGAGGGCGTCGAGGACCTTTGCCGCGGGGGTGTTTTGCGCGATACTGCTCATGGGGCTTGCTGCGAATGATTCATGGATCATGGGTAATCTAGCAGAGCCGTGACTTATCGCGCGTTACTGGCAATCAAAAGGGTGTCGGTGCGAATCATTTCCGGCTACGAATCACTGACAAGCTGCGACTTGTCAGTGCCACCCGTCGGTCAACTGCAGCAGTTGGTTAGGCGGACTCGAACTCCAAGTCGGCTGCGTCCATGATGCCAAACAGGAAATATAGATTGGCGGCCTCTTCATACTCATCAATCTCAAAGTCGTCGAGCCATTCGTTGACCGCGGGATAGTGGTCATTGATCTTCACGCGCTCGGCAAGTGCCGCAAGCTCATCGAGTTGCTCGCTGGATGCGTTAGATAGGAAGCGATCAATATCGTCATCGAACTGGTTGACGCCATAGCGCATCGCTGGATCAGCGAGGTAGGCCAGATCGGGAGGCAACTCTTTGAGGCAACCAATGTCGTCGGCCATGTCCGCCTAACATAAAAAGCTCAGTTACCGGCCGCGTGCGGTGAGCAGGCTCTAAGCCGACGACACCATCATATCGCGGGCGCAGCCGGCCAACTGCAGCCGGTGGTTAGCCGGCAGATTCGCGCTGCTGCTCACGGAATTGCGTATATGCCGCGTGAAGGCGTTCGTAGCGTTTGCGTTGCGAAGGCGACAGTGGGCAGTTGCGAAGCACACGCATGAAGTCCTTGTACATATACCCGGAACGGAAGAAATATGGTCGGACTTCCAGGAAATCAAGGGCATAGTCTATCGCGTCGTTTTCACCACTTCGAAGCCTTTCGCGGGCTTCACGTACTCCGCCAAGGAATGCAAGAGAATCGTAATGTGCGTGAAAATCAGCGCATGCAGTTTTCCACTCGTCGTACTGTGATTCGCCTTCGTCGCGATGAGCGAAAGTAGCGTGTATCCGTCCGTGAAGGCGACTGATCACGCGAGCGTTTTCACGTATTTGCTTCGCAAATCGCATAGGGGGCAATGCAACTACGGCTGATGCCGGCTAACGGGTTTGAGATGAGCGGCTGGGCGTAGCCCGGTCTGCTCGGGCGAATGGTTATCGATACTGTATGTTCGGTACGTTTCGGTACCCAAATATGGTGAGGCTTGATTCTTCAGTTTCGATATCAAATTGTGCAATCTGTCGGAGAGATTCTGCGATTGTGTTGGGGCTTTCGAGGGTAAGTCTCAACCAAATTATTGATTGATAATCGACATAGTAAAATTGCGCATCTGCCAAATGGCGATCAAGGATGTCAGTCTTCTCAGGGCGTTGGTTTTCACTGATGACTTCGGGGGACCATGCGAGTTTCCATGTTGAAGGAGTTGCTCTAGGAGTGTGTTCGGCGATTGCATTTAGAGCCTTGCGCCACTTTGAGTCAGACATCATCGATATGGACTGTTGCAATGCATGCTTTATCCGATGCTGCATCTTGACCGCTTCGGCTTGTTCCCATTGTTTTTTCTTGCGATTTCGATTTGTCAGCATGTCGATAACAGTTGATTCAATGGTTCTGTTGTGCGTGCTATTGGGCGTGCACAACAGGATTCGGATGGGCAAGAACGCCTTACCCCGAGAACAAATGCATCGTATCACGGGGAGCAAGCGGATGCCAGAATCAACGATAGCGCCTGGCTTGAAAGGGCCTAGAACGTGTTTGAGAAGGTGGGGTGGGCATCTTGCCCGCCGCTTGAGCGCAGCTCGAAACGGTTGATTCATGACTTTGTCGTGACGGCAGGCTGGAAGCCTACCCTCTACCCTACCTAAGGCACTTCTCACACACGTTTTGAGACAACCTGCCCTTCACGGTTCCGCTGACAGCCGCTTCGCGTCTTCGCTTCGCTCATCCCCGACCAAACTGTTTAGAGCCGGTTCTGTGTCATCCGGCAGTTCGCAGCGCCAGGTATCGCCGGCTTTTTTGACCAGCACATCCAGTGCGGCTCTTGCCCTTGTCAGGGTCCGTTTGCCGTAGCCTTGGGCACGCGCGGCTTGTATCAGTGTGGCGCTTGGGACCGGGCCCTGGCTTAGTTCGTTGCGCAGCCAGTCGACGGCCTGGTGTAGTTTTGTAGGCGTGTCTGGGTCGTTGGGTCTGGTTCGGCAGAGCCGGTCGAGCAGGACGTCGGCGGGTTCGCGGGTCGGTCGGGGCTGCCAGAGGACTTTGGTTTGGCCGGCGGGGTTGGGGCCGAGTTGGAAGCCGTAGCCGGTGCGGTCGTGGCAGAGGTTGTTCTTGATCGGGACCATGAGCCGGCGGTCGGGGTGGTCCGGGTCGCGGGTGACGAGGTGGACGGTCCTCGCGGCGGCGGTGAACGCGAGCGAGCCCATCGCCCGGTAGATCGCGGACTGGGCGTTGCGTGGCCCGGCCTTGTTCAGGTGGGTCACGGCGAGGACGGCGACATTGAGGCCCTGGGCCATCCTGGCGACGGGGGTGAGCAGGTTGCGGACCTTGGTGTTGGAGTGGCCCGATTCGTCGCCGAGGTAGGCGCTGATGGGGTCGATGATGACGAGCCTGGCATCGGTCCGTTGCTCGCAGATAAAACGGATGTGCTTGAGGTTTTCCCGCAGCGAGAGGTTTTTGGTGCCGCTTCTTGTGCGCACACAGGTGAAGGCGAAGACGCGTTTGAGGTCCGCGCCGGCGGCTTCAAGCCTGGGGCAGATGGTATCGGCCGGGTCGTCTTCGGCGGAGAGGAGGGCGACCGATCCGGGCGGTCGGTCGGTGGGCTGATCGGGGGTGTCGGCCTCGCCTGGCATCGGGGCGCCGGTCGTCACGCGGGCAGCAAGGTCGAGGGTGAGAAAGGATTTGCCCATGCCTGGGTCGCCGGCGATGAGGTTCAGCTTTCCGAGCGCTAAACGCTGATACCACAGCCACTTAATATGGTCTGAGGCGACCTTATCCATCCGGATCAGTTGTGGGCCGTAGTAGATCGCCGGGGCGTCTTCAGGCGTGTGATTCTGGTTCATCTGTGGTTGCATATGTTGCTTCCTGGGGTCTGTGGTGGGTCGTCTTTGGGGCTGGGCCCGGCACAGGAAAACGGGCCTCCTATAGGGGGCCGAATACGGGTTTGGTGCGCACAAGTTCAAGTGTGCCACGGTTTGGTTGGCGCTCTTGATGTGGCGTAGGTCCAGAGGGGCGGGGCGCAGGATGCGTTGCACCGGGCCTTGAAGCGGTTCGGCACGAATCGTCGATAAACCCCTACAATCCTGATCCAGGGGTCGCTTGTTGCGGCCCCGCTTTTTTGACTCGATCACGGGAGCAAGGATGCCTCGCGATATCCCGGTCGGAAACGGGCAGATGCTCGTGGCCTTCGACCAGCACTACCAGATCCGCGACCTGTACTACCCGCACGTGGGCCAGGAGAACCACGCGGGCGGGCAGCCCTGCCGCTTCGGCGTGTGGGGGACGATCCCCAAGCAGCGGATCGCCGCGGACCCTAAAGAAAAGCGACGCAAGCGGATGTACTGGTCCGACAAGGACTGGCACCTCTCACGCAAGTACCAGGACGACACGCTCGCGACGCGCGTCGAGATGACCAACGACCAGCTCATGGTCAAGCTGGTCTGTACGGACGTGGTCGACTACCACCGGCCGATCATGGTCCGGCGGATCGAGGTCGTGAACCTCGCCGACGAGGACCGCGAGGTCCGGCTGCTGCACCACCACGACTTCCAGATGTACGGGTTCAAGGTCGGCGACACCGCCTACTACGACCCGCAGCTCCGCAGCGTCATCCACTACCGCAAGGAGCGCTACCTCACCACGAGCTTCTACCTCGACGGCGAGCAGCAGACCGACCAGTACGCGACGGGCAACGCGGGCTTCGGCGGCGCGGAAGGCACCTGGCGGGATGCGGAAGACGGCGTGCTGGGCATGAACCCGATTGCTCAGGGCGCGGTCGACTCGACGATCCTGTGCTCGGTGCAGCTGCCGGCGAACGACACGCGTGTCGCGTACCTCGTCATTGGGTGCGGCAAGCAGTACACCGATTGCGAAGAGATCCACCGCTTCATCCACCGCGAGGGGCCGCAGAACGTCATCGACCGGACCATGGCCTACTGGAAGCTCTGGCTCGCGGCGACCCGCACCGAGTTCGGCGAAGACGACGAGACGGGCCTGTCCGACAAGGTCTACGACCTCTACAAGCGCTCGCTGCTGACGGTGCGGACCCAGATCGACAACGGTGGCGCGATCATCGCCGCCAACGACAGCGACTATTTGCAGTTCTCCCGCGACACTTATTCGTACCTCTGGCCGCGCGACGGCGCGTTCGTCGCCGATGCGCTCGCGGCGGGTGGGTTCCCCGATGTCTCGCGGAGCTTCTACAAGTTCTGTTCAGAGGTGATCACCCGCCGGGGCATGTTCCTGCACAAGTACACGCCCTGCGGCTCGCCCGCGTCCAGCTGGCACCCGTGGGTCGATCAAAAAGGCCGGCCGCAGATGCCGATCCAGGAGGATGAGACCGCGCTGGTGATCTGGTCGCTGTGGCGGCACTACGTGCGCTACCGGGACATCGAGTTTGTCCGCCCGATGTGGTTCAAGATCGTCCAGCCCGCGGCGGAGTTCCTTGTGCGCTATCGCGACCCGGACACGAAGCTGCCGCTGCCGAGCTACGACCTGTGGGAGGAGCGCTGGGGGGTGCACGCGTTCACGGTGGCGACGGTCTATGCCGGGCTGAAGAGCGCCTGGCAGTTCGCGGTGTGCTTCGGGGACCAGAATCGGGCCCGCCGGTACGCCAAGGCCGCGAGCGAGGTCCGCGAGGCGTTCTGCAAGCACATGTGGTCCGAGAAGCACGGCCGGTTTCTCCGCCGCATCGAGCCCGTCGATACCGACCGCATCGCCGAGTTCATGGCCGACATCTTCGACGACCGTGAGCCGAGGCAGACCCTGCCCGAGGCGATCAACCGCCTGCCGGGCGTCTGCGAGTCGGCCAACGGCTGGGCGGTGCCCTCGTCGATCGAGCACAAGCCGGACGAGATCCTCGACGCGTCGATGTTCGCCATCTTCGCGATGGGGCTGCTGCCCGCCAACGACGAGCGCGTCGTCGCCACGATGCAGGCCATCGAAGATCGCCTGACCATCAAGACCCCGGTCGGCGGGGTCGCCCGCTACGAGGACGACTACTACCACCAGGTCAGCCAGGACACCGACAACATCCCCGGCAACCCGTGGTTTATCTGTACGCTCTGGATGGCGGACTACAAGATCGCCAAGGCCCAGAGCGTCGACGAGGTCAAGCAGGCCGCGCCGTATCTAGAATGGGTCGCGGACCGTGCGCTGCCCTCGGGCTGCCTGGCCGAGCAGGTGCACCCGGAGACGAACGCCCCGCTGTCGGTGAGCCCGCTGACGTGGAGCCACGCGACGGTCGTAGCGACGCTGGTGGCGTACCTCAACAAGATGAGCGCGATCAAAGAAGCCGACCGCACGGGCCACGCCTTGGGCGCGATCATGCCCGAGGCCGCGACGATGCGCGAGGGCCAGAGCCGGCACGCTATTTTGGACGCGGTGCCGGAGCTGGGGTAGCTACCTGACATTCACAAGAGGAGTCCGGGCATGAAATGGATGGCGACAACACTGTACGCCCTTGCAATACTCGCATGTTCCATTCGTGTGGGTGCAGATGGGCCTGATCGTGGTGCCGCAGCCGCCGTCGAGCAGCACATCCAACAGCATGCCGAGGCATTAGGAGGTGAGCAGCCGCTCCGGCGTCGATTATCTGAACCATTCGATTTCGATGGCCTGAGGGAGTCTGACGTCGCGGTTGTTTATTGGATCGGTGTTGACAACGACACAACCGCCTTCCTCGCGGTATTTGAGAGCAGCAACGGCGCTTGGAGCTTGACGTATCAGGTTAGACTTGGGGGGCGAGGCCTGCGGCATATCACCGGCGTTGAATACTCGGAACACCTCATCAGCATCGAGTGCTTAGAGTTTGCCGGGCATGAACCATTGAGCTCCCCCAGCCTACGCGTAAAGATCAAGGCGAGTGTGCGCAAGGGTCTTCTAATGCTAGAGCGAGAACTCCGCGAAGAGTGAAGCTAGTGACACCACACCGCCCGGGGCCGCACAATGAGTTCGCCCCGCCTGGCACTAACTGACAGCCATTCTCAACGCGATCGTGCGGCTGTTAACAACCGCCACTCGGCTTGCTGGCCAGACCCCCCGCCCGTATCCTTTCAATTGCGTTCAGGGACCGGTTTTGTGGTGCCTGTGCTGTCTCGGATCGCCCCGGCGATCAGCCGTTCAGGAACCGACTCTACCGCGTGATGCTCACCGCGATCCTCCTCTTTGCCGCCTCCGTGCTCGGCGCCCTTGCGCTTGTGCTCTTGATGCCAAGGCCGGGACGCAACCTCCGGCCGCTCGGGGCGCTCATCGGCGTTACGGCGCTCGGCGGGGCATGGATTGGCGTCGCGCTGGGGACGGACCTGATCCGGCAGCTCGCCGAGGGAGCGCTAGGCCTGCCGTCGGTCGCGTTCATCTACTACTACGTCTTCAGCTTCATCGCGATCACCGCCGCCGTCCGCGTCATCACGCACAAGCGGCCCGTCTACTCCGCGCTGTGGTTTATCATGGTCGTGATGTCCAGCGCGGGCCTGCTCCTGGTGCTGTCGGCGGAGTTCATGGCCTTCGCCATGGTGATGATCTACGGCGGTGCGATCCTGGTTACCTACATGTTCGTGATCATGCTCGCCAGCCAGAACGAGCCGCAGCACGAAGACGACATCCCCGACTACGACCGCGTCGCACGCGAGCCGCTGTGGGCGAGCGCGGCGGGCTTCCTGCTGCTGGCGGTCCTGCTCTCGATCTACTACGCGCCCAACAGCGTGCAGGCCAACCCCGACGCCGCGATGCCGGCGGACACGGACCTGATCGCCTCGCACCTGGCCAACCGGGCGCTGTCCGAAGAGACCGCGGAGCTGGCGTCGTCGCCGTCGTCCTCGCCGACCCGGCTGAGCAACGCCGAGCGCGTCGGCGTCGACCTGTTTGAGGAGCACCCGCTCGCGATCGAGCTGGCCGGGATCATCCTGTTTGTGTCGCTGATTGGCGCGGTGGTGATCGCGAAGATGCACGTGCCCAACGAGGACGCGATCGCGCGTGGGACGGACACGCCGGACGAGCGACCCGAGGGGGCCGTGTGATGCTGGATGTCCTCCAACCCGCCGGCCTACAACTGGCCGCGCTGAGCCAGCTCGCGCTGTCGCACTTCCTGATGACCGCAGCGATCCTGTTCACGCTCGGGCTCGTCGGGTTCGTGACCCGCAAGAACCTGATCGTCATGTTCCTGTGCACGGAGATGATGTTCCAGGGAGTGGTGATCACGCTCGTCGCGTTCGCGATGTTCCACAACAACGTGACCGGGCAGACGTTTGTGATCTTTGTCTTGACCGTCGCGGCCGCGGAGGCGGCGCTGGCGCTCGGCTTGGTCGTGTTGATGTTCCGCCGGCGGAGGACGCTGGACGCGAACGCGTGGGCCGCGATGCAGGGATAGGTTTGAGATCGCGATCGCGGCAAGCCGTGTCGCTTCATAAGTTTTTGGTTCTGGTTTGATAGATGCTTGAGAACGCCGTGTACATCCCGTGGATCGCCGCCCTCGGCGCTGTGCTGTGCGGGGCGCTGTGCCTGACGCCGAGCATGAAGAAGCTCGCCGGGCCGATCTGCGTGCTGTCGATCCTCGCGGGGTTTGGTTTGACGGTTGGAAGCTTCCTTAATCCAACATTCGAAAATGATCAACAGCAGCAAGTTCAAGCGCCTTGGAAAACTCACGGCACTTACGCATTGGATGATGTGGCGATAGACCCACATAGCCATGAAGTCATTCATGCTGATGATTACAAACACCCGGCCGTCGTCATCCAGCCCCAGCCCTGGATGCACGTCGGCGGCACCGCTGTCTACGAGGAGGTGATCGACAAGAAATCAGGCCACCCCGTCCTCGGCAGAGACGGCCAGCCGCTGGAGCAGATCGTCGGCTACGAGGGCGGCCTGCAGATCAACTACGGCTACTACTTCGACGGCCTGACGATGATCATGCTGCTGGTCATTACCGGCATCGGCTCGCTTATCGCCATCTACGCCGTGGGCTACATGAAGGGCGACCCCGGCGTCGCGCGGTTCTTCGCCGCGATGGCGCTGTTTATCTTCGCCATGACCACGCTCGTCATGGCGGACAACCTCGTGCTACTGTTCCTCGGCTGGGAGGGCGTGGGCCTGTGCTCGTACCTGCTGATCGGGTACTACTACGGCAAGGACTCGGCGGTCGCCGCGGCGAAGAAGGCCTTCATCGTCAACCGTATCGGCGACTTCGGCTTCCTGATCGGCATCTTCCTCTGCTACCAGCACTTCGGCTCGACTGATTTCTCCGTCATCTTCAACCACGAGCTCGTGACGACTAAGGGCGCGGCCCTGCCGCTGGGCGTGATGGCGATCCCGTTCTGCCTGATGGTCGGGGCGTTCGGCAAGTCGGCCCAGATCCCGCTGTTCGTCTGGCTTCCCGACGCGATGGCCGGCCCGACGCCGGTGTCCGCGCTGGTCCACGCCGCGACGATGGTGACGGCCGGTGTGTACCTGGTCGCGCGGATGATGCCGGTGTTCGATGTCGTGCATCTTCAAGCCACTATCTCGCCACTCACGGTGGTCGCGGTGGTCGGCGGCGTCACCGCGCTGTTCGCGGGCACGATCGCGCTGTGCAGCAACGACCTCAAGGGGGTTTTCGCGTACTCGACGGTCTCGCAGCTGGGGTATATGTTCCTGGGGCTCGGTGCGCTCTCGACGCATGGCGCGGTCTTCCACCTCGTGACCCACGCGTTCTTCAAAGCACTGTTGTTCCTCACTGCGGGCAGCGTGATGCACGCGTTGGCAGGCACACTGGACATCCGCACGATGGGCGGGCTCGGCAGGAAGATGCCGGTCACCAAGTGGTTGATGTTCGCCGGCTGCATCGCGCTCGCCGGTGTGCCGTTTACCGCAGGCTTCTATTCCAAGGACGTGATCATCGCAGCGGCCTGGACACAGGGTATCTACGGCGACGGGGGCACGCTCTACATCGTCCTGGGCCTGCTCGCACTGATCACCGCGCTGCTCACCGCGTTCTACACCTTCCGGCTCTGGTTTATCGTCTTCACCGGCGAGACCAAGTACGAGATGGGCGATGAGCATCACAGCGAAGACGACCACGGCCATGACGATCACCACGCCCACGAGCCGCACGAGATGCCGTGGTGGCCGATGAACCTGCCTCTGATCCCGTTGGCGATCGGGTCGGCCGTTGCCGGGGTGCTGCTCTACGAGTACCACGTGATAGAAGGCCTAATCAAGGCCTCGAGCGCGTATACCGACGCTGCGTATAGCGAGACGATCACCATGATCATGAAGATCGTGAGCGGCTTCCTCGCGGTCGCGGGGATCGCACTCGCCGGCGTGTTCTATTACAAGACTTCGGACCGGGCCGAGAAGGCCGCCGAACTGTTGAAGGGGCCGGTCGGCATCCTGCGTGGCAAGTACTTCATCGACGAGTTTTATGACCGGGTGATCGTCAGGCCGCTGTTCATTACCGGGCAGGTGGCCTACCTGATTGACCAGCTCGTCATCCACGCGACCATCATGAGCTTTGGCTGGGCGCCGCGGCTGCTCGGGAAGACCGTCCAGCCGACCCAGGCCGGCAAACTGCACGGCTACGGCCTGGGCATGATCGCGGGGGTGACCGCGGTTGCGCTGCTGCTGTTGTTCCTTCTATGAGGACGTAGGCCGGGCTTGAGCCCGGTATCAATGAAAGAGATGCCTACCCGCCGGGCTGAAGCCCGGCCTACGCAAACCCCTGAACCCCAAACCCCAACTTGCTACCCGACGCCTACACCATCCCGTTCCTGCTGATCATGCCCGCGTTCTTCGCGCTCGGCCTGCTGCTGCCGATCCCCGCGCTGGGCACCCGCAAGGGCGCATGGATTTACTCCGCGACGACGTCGACGCTCTCGTTCTGCTTCATGCTCTACGTCGCCTTCGTGTTCGACTGGTCCCGGCCTGAGTCGCTGCAGTTCGTCGGCGAGATCCCATGGGTGCCCGGCTGGGACCTCGGGTTCAACTACGGCCTGGACGGCATGTCCATCTGGCTGGTCATGCTCACCACCTTCCTCATGCCCATCGTCGTGCTCGGCTCGCTCGTCGAGGTCAAGGGCGACATGCGCACCTTCCACTTCTGGCTTCACATCCTCGAGGCCGCGCTGATCGGCACGTTCATCGCAAGGGACATGATCTTCTTCTATGTCTGCTTCGAGTTCACGCTCATCCCGCTGTTCTTCCTGATCGGCATCTTCGGGCATGGCGAGAAGCTCAAGGCCGCGCGCGTCTTCTTCTTCTACACCTTCACCGCGTCGCTCTTGACCATGGCGGGCATCCTGTACGTCGCCTGGTTCAACACCACGCTGACCGTGGACACGCCCGGGCTGACCGAGGTATACGACTCGATCACGTTTGAGATCACGGACCCGGACTTTGAGGCGACGTCGCCTGAGACTGCGTCGACGGAATACGCGCAGCAGAAGTACACGGGGCAGTGGACTTTTAACATCAAGGCGCTCTGGGCCGCCGGTCGCATGATGCCTTTGGAGGCGCAGCTGCTGGTGATGCTCGCGTTCCTGGCGGGCTTTGGCGTGAAGACGCCGCTGTTCCCGTTCCATACCTGGCTGCCGCTCGCGCACACCGAGGCGCCGACGGCGGGGTCGGTGGACCTCGCGGGGCTGGTGCTCAAGCTTGGGCCCTATGGCCTGCTCAGGCTCGCGATCCCGATGGTCCCATTGGCGGCGCTGACCCTTGCGCCCTGGCTCGGCGCACTCGCGGTGATCGGCGTGATCTACGCGGCCCTGGTGTGCTGGGTCCAGACGGACGCGAAGAAGCTCATCGCCTACTCCTCCGTCTCGCACATGGGCTTCTGCATCCTCGGGCTGTTCGCGTTTGATGGCACGGCGACCGAGGGCTCGATCGGCGCGACCGGCGCGTTCATCTATATGCTCTCTCACGGCTTGGCGACCGGCGGAATGTTCCTCTGCATCGGCATGCTCTACGACCGCTTCCACACCCGCGAGATCAGCCGGATGTCCGGGCTCGCGAAGATCATGCCCGCCTGGGCGTTCTTCTTCTGCCTGTTCGCTTTCGCAAGCGTCGGCCTGCCCGGGCTCAACGGGTTCATCGGCGAGTTCCTCACGATGCTCGGCACGTTCAACTCGCGCGAGGTCAACGGCAGCCCGATCCTCGGGCCCTGGTACGCCATCCTCGCCGCGACC
>JBCCYY010000075.1:0-16664 GCA_039188575.1 Planctomycetota bacterium
CCCATCGACTACGCCTTTCGGC
The DNA here is from genome assembly GCA_039188575.1 of Planctomycetota bacterium. GTDB lineage: Bacteria > Planctomycetota > Phycisphaerae > Phycisphaerales > Phycisphaeraceae > JAHQVV01. The sequence continues at coordinate 23 of JBCCYY010000075.1, forward strand.
CTCGCCTTAGGGTCCGACTAACCCTGGGCGGATTTACCTTGCCCAGGAAACCTTAGGTTTTCGGCGAGCAGGATTCTCACCTGCTTTATCGTTACTCAAGCCGGCATAATCACTTCCTGCCGCTCCACAAAACGTTGCCCGTTTTGCTTCAGCGCTGACAGGAACGCTCCTCTACCACTATGTAAACATAGTCCGCAGCTTCGGTTGATGTCTTAATTCCCGATCATTATCGGCGCACGACTCCTCGACCAGTGAGCTGTTACGCACTCTTTAAATGGTGGCTGCTTCTAAGCCAACATCCTGGCTGTCACGGCAATCGCACTTCCTTAATAACTTAGACATCATTAGGGACCTTAGCTGGCGGTCTGGGTTGTTTCCCTCTTGTCCACGAAGATTATCCCTCGCGGACTGACTCCCATGATAGAGCCCTGCAGTATTCGGAGTTTGGCTGGGGTGGGTAGGCTGGTGCCCCCCAGTCCCAATCAGTCGCTCTACCCCTGCAGGGTATAACATGAGGCTAGCCCAAAAACTATTTCGAGGAGAACGAGATATCTCCAGGTATGATTAGACTTTGACTCCTCCCCACAGCTCATCCCAATTCTTTTCAACGAATACGGGTTCGGTCCTCCAGGGCGTATTACCGCCCCTTCAACCTGGCCATGGGTAGATCACCTGGTTTCGCGTCTAATCCCTGCAACTGGACGCCCTTTTAAGACTCGCTTTCGCTTCGCCTGCACCGGGGTACGGCTTAAGCTTGCTACAGAGATTAACTCGCCGGCTCATTATGCAAAAGGCACGCCGTCACCGATCCGAAGATCGGCTCCGACCGCTTGTAAGCGTATGGTTTCAGGTACTTTTAACTTCCCTTATCGGGGAACTTTTCACCGTTCAGTCGCCTTACTGGTCAACTATCGGTCATCGAGGAGTATTTAGCCTTGGGGGGTGGGCCCCCCATATTCAAGCCGAGTTTCACGAGCTCGACCCTACTCTAGGGCTACCTCACTACGCCACTACAGGACTGTCACCTTCTGTGGTCCACCTTTCAAGTGGTTCACGACGCTATGAGTTTGTCCGCTTTCGCTCGCCGCTACTTACGGAATCACGGTTGTTTTCTTTTCCTCTGGTTACTTAGATGTTTCACTTCACCAGGTTCGCTTCCATAGCCTATGCATTCAGCTATGGATGACCATAAATGGCCGGGTTTCCCCATTCAGAAATCCACGGATCGAAGCTTGTTTGCCAGCTCCCCGTGGCTTATCGCAGGCTACAACGTCTTTCATCGCCTCTCGATGCCAAGGCATCCACCATACGCTCTTAATAGCTTCATCACTCCGACCTCCAACCGGCTTACACCAGTCATCAGCCAGAATCACGCGTTGGAACGATATTTCCAACGACCCGTCGAGGCCCACTCGCCACACACCCGGGGGATGTGTCTTGCATGGGCATCACGGGCAAGCACCTCAAACGCTTGCACTCGGTGTTACTTTCAAAAAATCAGCAACACCAAAAAACCTATCCAATTGTCAAAGAGCTGTGCCTTTCGGCTACGCCGCCCGCCGAAGCGATTGGCGTGTTTCCCGCGGCTGCGGGCCGGGCATCACTGCGTCCGCCAAGTGGCGTGACATGAGGCCCGGCTCGAAGCAGGGTCGGGGAGTTTAATGGTTCTCTTGGGGCTGTCAAGCCGAGGGAACCGTCCCAGGCAGGGACGGCTTTGAGTCGTCCCTAGACAATCAAGTTTTCGATCAAAACTGCGTGCAGTGTCGATTTCCTTTGGTATCCCGCTGCGAAGTACAGCGAGAAGGATAAGTGTAACAAGCCCCAACCTCTTGTCAACCTCCCATCAGACTCCGTGTGGACAAAACGTGAGCATCAGAGATTTGGGCCCCAAAACCCGTCTTCTGGTCCGATAGTTCTATATACCGGGACAGATTAAGCAGGGTTCGGGCGCGCTTTCTGGGTCGAAACAGATCACTAAAGACTGCGGAAAACAGGCTTTAATGGTGCATCGGGGCAGAGGCACCGGGGCACGAAATGCGCATCCCCAAGCTCCTCAACTTGCCTTTTCAGCGGTTATTCTAACCGGGGCCGTTGTTTTCCCCGGTTCCGGGAGTTTCCCATGAGCGCCGCTGCCGTCCTCGACTACACCTACCACTACCCCTTCGCATCCAACGTCGACCAACAGCCAGGCGGAGCCACGGGGCTGTCACTCGCGACCTGCGACGCGCAGCTGAAAAGCCCGCACTTCTTCGAGGGCAAACTGCTGCACCCGCGTGAGACCGGGGACATGCTCCTTGTTCTAAGCGATGTCGTCCGGACCCACTTCTTCCTGCCGGTGCCTGCGCTCCTCGACCCGGTCGTGACCAGCAACGAACGGCTGCTGCGCTTCGAGGGCTTCTCCGGCTGTTGCGGCGTCTATGCGCGCGTCGACCTCAAACAAGATGGCTTTGACGCGGACATGGTCGGCCGGGGCACGACCAACGTCGACTTCAACAACCCGATGCGTGCCGCACTCTCACGGTTGCGGGATGGTGAAGATTCGCGCTTGTCCGTCGGTGCTGAGGCGTTCACGCTTGAGCACGGTGGCGACTCGGTCGTCGAGAAAAAAGTCAAGCTCCCCGTACGTTGGCTCAAGGGTTTCAGCGAGGTGCAGGCCTACCAACCGCAGTTGTCGCTGAAGATCGAGGTGCCCGGCAGCGAGGCACGGCGTTTTATCCGCACGCTGCCCAAGGCCGGCGCACCGAAGCGGCCGTCCTATGTTGTACAGACCGGCAAGGCGTTGCGGCTGAGCCAGCGCGAAGCGCGCGGCTCGGTGCAGTTGCTCGGCACACACCGCGTGCGCGTGCTTGAGCCCTTGATGTCGGGTTGCAAGGCGTTGCGGATCTGGTCGGACGAGGGGGCGGGCAACAGCGCTTGGGAAGTTATCACCGGAGCAGGCGCGTTTTTCCTGATGGTCAGCCCGGAGGTCTACCGCGGGTTCTCCGGCGAGGGCCAGGTGCTCGAACAACTCGCGACCGGGAAGTGGGAGCATGCCCTACCAGCGGTGCAGGCGCAGCTCGGCTGGCAATCGGAGATTGATGCCGAGCATATCGCAGAAAAAACCGGCTTCTCCATGCAGGAAGTCGAGGCGGCACTAGCGGCACTCGGCACACGCGGTTTGGCTGGGTACGACGCCTCGGCCGGGGCTTACTTTCACCGCGAGATGCCGTTTGATCTCGATCTGGTCGACAAGATGCAGCCCCGGCTGAAGGGCGCGAACAAGCTGCTGGCCGACGGTAAAGTAAAGATCGTTAAGCGGATCGGTGATGGGTCGACTGATCTTTCCGTCGGCGGCACGGGTGTGGACCATTACGTGCGCCTGCGGGACGCAGATGACGAACAGGACAAGTGCACCTGCCCGTGGTTCAGTAAGTATCAGGGCGAGCGAGGCCCATGCAAGCATATCCTCGCGGCGCGGATGTTCGTCGATGGTAATAATCAAGCGTCGTAACAACAATCATTTTGAGGGACGGGCAAATGGATTACGAGTTATTGGAGACGCTTGTCTCTCAGGGGGACATGAAGAAGTTGGCACAACTGCTCGGTCCAATGAACGAGGGTGAGCGTAAAAGGCTCTCGACAAAAGTAGGCAAGCTGCACAAGGCGCTGGATGCGTATGTGTTCGACGACGACAAGCAACCGAAGGCACAGAAAGAGATCCGCGATCGCGTCTTCAAAAAGATCACGATGTCCGACAAGCAGTATCGGCCGATCGTGCTGGCTTCCGGGCTGGCGGCGCTTGGTGTGTGCCCGCTCTCGGTGACAAAGCGTCTGCACATGCGTTCTTATTCAGGCGATGAATGCGACTTGGTCTTGAAGGTATTGAAAGATCGCCAGCCGGGTTGGGCGGACGACTGGCTGGGCGAGATGATGCAAGGTGAGTACCCCAGCATCACTTGGGCTACATTTCGCAGGCTCTTAGAGAACGGCGTTTGCCGAAAACCAAGCACGGACGCGTACTACGACACGCTGGCATTTTGCCTGAATACACGCAACCCTTCTTACGAAGAACTGGGTTACCAATCGTTGAGCGCATACCTGCGGGACTACCCCGACTTGCTTGATGACGTCTGGAAATTCTTCGAAATTCAGACCAGCGTATTTGCCAACGACTTCGGTAACCATTCGAAATATGAAGCATGGGAAGTCGCGATCGCCAAGCTCGCGGAGGCCGGGGACCTCGACCGCCAGACTTTACTTGATGCCTGCCTCAGCGGGATGACGATGGGCTTCAAGCAGAACACCCTCTCGGGGTACACCAAACTATTCGAGATGCTGGATCCGACCGTTGACGAGATCGCAGATCGACAATCAAAGCTACACCCTCTCCTTTCTGTGCAGACAAGCCATGTCGTGACCTTCGCAATCAAACAGTTCAAACGGCTGAGCAAAGCCAAGAAGCTTGACACTTCGGCTTTCCTCGGCTCGGCCGATCGCGTCTTCGCTCTGACGAAGAAGAGCCAGCCCAAGGCTGTGCTGATAATGATTAAACCGATCCTCAAGGAGCAGCCCGAACACCGCGTGGCGGGGATCTCGCTCGCGTTTGAGGGGTTGACACACCCCGACGCGGACGTGCAGTCTTCAGCCCTCGCTCTGCTGACCGAATATGCTGATGAAGCGTCTGCAGATGCGGCTTATCGGCTGTCTTCTGCGATGGATGACCTGCCTCAGGTGCTACTCAGAGACGCAGAGGTTCTGCTTGGCAAGCTCGAGGAGACTCATTCGTCAGGCATAACAGGCACTATAGCGCAAGACACCTCTTCAGCGGCCGGTACTGCTGAGCTCTTGGACGACCTGCGTACACGGTCAGCCAAGCTGGAACCAGGGCTGTGCGAACTACTCGGCGTCAACGATGCCATCAAAGCAGCCGACGAGCTCCGCCCTGCCCCGCCGCTGTCGTTCGGGATCACGCAGGCGCCGGTGCTATCCGCTAGCGACCCGGTCACGCCGATCGCGTCAGTCGATGAGCTGCTTGATGCCGCGGCTTACCTCGTCGAGAACTTCGAGTCGGCCGATCAGGTCGAGCGTGTGCTCGACGGCGTCGCCCGGCTGTGTGACCAGCGCACCGCCGACTTCGACGCCCGTTATAAGCCACTACGCAAGCGGCTCGGGTTCAACGAAAACTACCCCGATGCGCTCCCTGCTTTGCTTATCGCCTGGAGTGAGCCGGATCACGAGGTCAAGTTCCCGAAACGGGGTAGAGCCATCGAGATCTCCGGCTTCATGGAGGCACGCGTCCGTGAGATCCGCCTGTGGATCAAGGCCGGAGTATCGCGACAGCTGCTCAGCACACCGACGCACAGCGGTGGGTGGATCGATCCGCGTGTCTTTGTTCAGCGGCTGGTTGACGCTCAGGCAAAAGGAGTTCAGCTTGGCATCTATGACGTCACCGTAGCGCTGCTGCGGCTTGCTCCCGACGGGCGCGAACAGGCGCTCGATGCCGCGGTGGGGCTCGACGGCGATATCGGCGCCGCAACACGTTGGGCGCTGGGCATTACCGATACGGCGGCTCTTCAGAAACACGTCGCCAGCCCCGACGGCATGGAGCCGGAAGACGCCGGGCTCTGGTTCGCGGCCGCGCGCGCTCGGCAGCCGCTTGGCCGGCTTGCCGAACTCGAAGACGCCGGCTTTGAGCTGCCTTTGCCCGGCGGGACGGGGACCACTTCTGTCGACCTCCGACTCTATGAGCGCCATTTCATGGACGCAGGACGCAAGTGCAAGAGCGCGCAGATGGAGATCTCGGTCAAGCCCCCGCCTCGGAAGAATCCCGAAGCCAACGCGCAGCTTGCTTACTGTTTCCCCATGGTGCACTACATGCAGATGGACCAGTGGCACTATGTCAGCGCGCAATGCTGCGACCCGCGGTGGATCGAATCGTGCTGGCCTGCAAACAATGAAGCGAACCTCGCCCACGCGATCCGCTCCATCTACTACGGCATGGACTACAACCCGACCTCGGATGACCCCTCGCCACACTGCATGCACGGACTGTTCCCGCCCGACCGTCCGTGGACCGAGACCGCTCGGCTCACGGTGTGGCTCGGGCTGGCGTCCCGCAACCAGGACGTCAGCGGGCTGGCGCTCGACGCGCTGATCGAAGCGGTCGCCGACGGGCGGGCGGCCCCCGATGCGATGGCCGATTCGCTACTCACCTTTTCGCCGCTCGACTGCCAGGAGTGGCTCAAACACAACCGGCTGGCAACCCACCTCGGTGCGCTGTCTTGCGTATCGGACCTGCACGCCTGGTTCGCCGCGTATTGCTTGCAGCGGCTGGTCGCGAATTGGCAGGCTCCCCCGCGCGACGCGTACCACGTGCTCTCGGTTCTTCTCGAAGTGCTTATGAAGCTTGAGTTCACACTCGACCAGGCTGCCGAGAAAACACTCGCGGCAGTCAGCGGCTCAAGCAAGACAGCGAAGCTGGCCAAACGGCTGCTGAAGCTGGAAGCGAAGGCGGAGAACCCGGCCTTGTCAAGGGTGTTCGCGCAACAAGCGCAGGCGCGGGTCGAGCGGGCGGAAAGATGGGCGGCAGCGAATCAATAACGGCCAAGCAATCCTGCGCAAGAGGCGCTAATGATGACGTATGAAGAATTGGAGCGGCTGGTCTCCAAGGGGAAACCCAAACAAGTGGCCGACGCCTTGTCGCAGCTGACCGAAGCAGAGCGTCGGAAACTATCGGTACAGACCGCGACGCTGTTCAAAGCGGTCCGAGACGGGATGTATCTGGATGAACGCGCAAGCGAGGAGGTCAAGGAGGTCCGCCGACGCGTCCTCTCGGGTTTCAAACACAACAACAAAACGGTCCCGAAGATCGTCCGGTCGGCGACGGTCGCGGCGCTCGGTGTCTGCTCGCTGAAGACAGCCAAGCAGATCAACGCGATGCCGATGTACAACCAGCAGGAAGACGGCGCGGTGCTGCAGGTGCTCAGCGATCGCAAGCCGGACTGGCTTCAGAAGTGGGTGGAGCAGAAGCTGGACTCGGAGTGGGCGGAGATCGACTGGGCGTTGCTGCGCGGGCTGATCAAGACGGGGGCTTGTGAGAAGCCGACGTCTGACGGCTACGTCCGCTTCTTCGCCACGCGGATGGGCAGCGCCTACTACCACACCCGAAAAGAGGACTACGAGCCGCCCAGTCAGATACTGCGCGAAGAACCCGACCTGATCGACGACATCTGGCGGATCTTCGAGGTCGAGTGCGAGGCGTTCACCTACTGCTGGGCGGAGAGCACTGAGAACTGGCGGAAGCACCGGCCGGAGAACTATGAGTTTTGGCCGGACTCGCTGCTGAGTCTCATCGCATCGGGGCACCTCGATCGGGACCGCCTGCTCGACGCGACACTCGGCACGCTGACACAAGGCTTCAAGAATACGGTGTTGTCGGGGACAACGAAGATGCACCTCGCGCTCGAACCGGTAGACGACGAGATCGCGGCCAGGCAGCAGATGTATCTCGACCTGCTCTCCGCGCAGGCGAGCCAGGTCGTCACGTTCGCGATCAAGATGCTCAAACGGCTGGCGAAAGCGAAGCGGCTGGACCCGGACCTTTTCCTGTCCTCGGCGGGCCGGGTGTTCGCGCTGACAACCAAAAGTCAGCCCAAGGCCGTGCTGTCGATGGCTAAGCCGCTGATGAAGAAACACCCCGAACACCGGGCGAAGGGTTTTCCGCTGGCGTTCGAGGGGCTGACCCACGTGGACGCGGACGTGCAGTCGGCGTCGCTCAAGCTGATCCTGGCCTATGCGGACGACGCGCCAGAAGATGCGGGGCACAAGCTTGCGGCACTCCTTGATGACATGCCGGCAACGCTGCGGCCGGACGCGGAGGCGCTGCTGAAAGAACTCGGGGGCACCGCGGCCGAGCGTGCGGTCGAGGAAGCGCAGCAAACCGAAGTGTCAATGGACGCAGAAACAACGCTCGCGGGCCTGCGCGAACGAGCAGAAGCGATTGATCTAGGCCTGCGGGACCGGCTAGGCGTGGATGCTGCTATTACGGCGCTGGAACAAGGCGATGCCCCACCGCCGCTCGCGTTTTCAATCACCGACGCCAGGCTGCTCGGTTCGCTGGAGCCGATCCAACCAATCGAGACCGTCGACGAACTCATGGACGCCACGACGCACGCGGTCGAGCGCATCGATTCACCCGATGAAGTGGAACGGCTAATCGATGGCATTGTCAGACTCTGCGACCAACGGACCGATGACTTCGGCGCACGCATGGCCCCGGCGCTCAAGCGCATCATGACCGCCGACCAGTGGCAGCCCTTCGCGCCCTGTGAGGTCCCGCTGCTCGTGCTTGCCTGGCTCTCGCCGAATCACAACAAGAAGTTCGGCCGAGGCGTCTCGGAAGCGATCCTCTCGTTCATGTCCCGCCGCATCCGCGAAGCAACCGACTGGGTGAAAGACCGCCGCCCGCGTCAACTGCTGAGCATACCCACCCACGCCGGGGGCTGGATCGACCCCCGCATCTTCGTGCAACGCCTGATCGAAACGCAGGGCAAGGGCCTGTCTATCGGGCGGTGTGACCTGATCCTCGCCCTGCTGCGGCTCGCCCCCGACGGCCGAGACGAGGCGCTCGACGCCGCGGCCGAGCTGCGCTACACCGAGGCGGACGCGGTGCGTTGGGCGCTGGGCGACGAACTGCGTGGCGTGCCCGACCCATCCCAAGCCCAGAGCGAAGCACCGGCCCAACCCAGCCGGGGCAAACTCGCCCGGTTGGTCCGCAAGGTCGTCGGCGGGAGCAATCCTGAAACGCCCGCCGCAGCCGTCTCCGCCGAGGACGTCGGCCTATGGCTCGCCGCGGGACGCTGCCAGGACCCCTTCGGCCAACTCGTCGAACTCGAAAGCGCCGGTATCAAGGTCCGCAAGGCCGGTGGCACCGCGCAGACCCTGCACCAGTTCACGGCCGAGATCTCGAAGACCAAGCACTACGGCACGTGGTACGAGCAAGCCCGCGTCAAGATCGACACCCAACTCAAAGACGTCGAGTTCAGCCCCGCGACCATCACCCACTGCCCCACCGCGCTGCTGTATCGCAAGGCCAGCAACTGGTCGTACTTCGAGGTCACCACACCATGGGTGCTGCACTGGGTCGAGTCGACCTGGCCGATCAACAACGACCCGATCCTGATCGGCGCGGTACACGGCATGACCCGGCGCGTCAACGAAAACAGCTCGAGTCGGGATCCGAATCACGCCCTGCTGCAAGGCCTGTTCCTGCCTGACCGAGTATGGGATGGAACCACTCGCCTGAGCGTATGGATCGCGTTGGCCGGTAAGGACGCGGATGTGCGCGGGGTCGCAACCGATGCGCTGATCGAGGCCATTGACGACGGTCGAGCACACCCCGACGAGATGGGCCAAACGCTGCAGGTCCTCAGCCCACATGAGTTCACAGGCTGGCTGAAACTCAACCGAATCGGCGAGAACATGGAAGAGGTCGCTCGCGTCTCGGACCTTCACGCCTGGTTCGTCGCAACGAGCCTGCAATACCTCGTCGCGACATGGGACAAGCCGCCCCGCAACGCACACCACGTACTCGGAGTGTTGCTGGAAACCATGACGCGTGTCGGCCTGCGCCCGACCGAACAAGTCCAATCGTTTCTGTCACCCATCAAAGGCTCGAGCAAGACCACCAAACTCGCCGGGTCACTGCTGAAACTCGGCGGTCAGACCGGCCCCACGAAAGGCAACATACTGGCAGGGCTGGCCGATGCACGCATCGAACGGGCGGAGCGCTGGTCGAGCGCAAAGGAAGGATCAGCAGGTATTAGAGCTAGAGGACGCTGATGATGACATACGAAGAACTCGAAGCACTTGTTGCACAGGGCAAGCCGTGGGCGGTCGCCGAGGCGCTCGCGCCGCTGTCCGAAGCGCAGCGCAAGAAGCTATCTGTCAAGACCGGCAAGCTCTTCAAAACGTTCCGCGTCGATATCCAGGGCTTTGGCCTGGACACCAAGGAACAAAAAGAGATCCGTAAACGCGTGATGTCCATCGCGCCTAAGAAATTCAATCGCCAGATCGTCTTCTGCGCCGTCTATGCGGCGCTGGGTGTCTGCCCGCTCTCGGTCGTGAAAGACATTGAGTTCCAAGGCAATCTCAACGAGATGAAAGCAAAAGGCGTGGTCAAAATCCTCGCGGACCGCCGACCGGATTGGGCGGATCAATGGCTGGCTAGTCTGATAAGCAACGAATGGGACGCGATCCCCTGGGGTCTCTTGCGTGAACTTATCACGCGGAAGATCTGCAACAAACCAAGGAGCGAAGGGTACGCCCGCTATTTCACCGATCACGTCTACAACGTTTGGGATGAAGATCGGCCAGAAGGAAAGACACGCAGCCAGATCATCCGCGAAGCGGCGGACCTTCTCGAAGACGTGTGGCTCTTGTTCGAGCACGAGACGGATGCGTTCACTTACGACTGGGGCGAGCCGAGTTGGGTCGATGGACGGCCGGAGTATTACGAAAGCTGGCCTGAAACGATCATCAACCTGATGAACAGCGGCGACCTGAGCCGCGACCGGCTGCTTGATCAAACACTCGCATCCGCGCTCTTGGGTTTCAAGACCTCGGCGCAGAGCGGGTTCACCAGGCTGCATGCGATGCTCGAACCCACCGGTGAAGAGATGGCGGTCCGCCAGCAGGCCTATCTCGACCTGCTGTCATGCCAGACCGGCGCGGTCGTCACCTTCGCGGTCAAGATGATCAAGCAGGTTGATAAGAACAAGCGATTAGATGCGGCCGCCTTCCTAGCTTCCGCCAGCAGGGTCTTCTCATTGCCAAGCAAGGGGCAGCCGAAAAGTATCCTGGCATTGACCAAGACCCTGTTGAAAAAGAAGCCCGAGCATCGGGCCGCTGGCATCGACCTGGCGTTTGATGGGCTGATGCACGCGGACAGCGATGTGCAGGCCAAGGCGCTGGACCTCATTTCAACTTATTCCGAGGACGCGCGACCAAGCACTGCTGATCGGCTTTCCGCGATCGTCGAGGAACTGCCTGCGACCCTTCATAGCCAAGCCAGCGAAGCATTGCAACGGCTGGGTGCTTCCCGGGCCGATTTTCAGAGTGGATTGCAAGCCGGTGAGACCGACCAAGAAGAAGACACCGAGGTACGGATCGCGGAACTTCGTACACGGGCCGGCTCTCTCAGCCCCGCCCTCCGTGAGATGCACGGGATCGATGCTGCGCTCGAGGCGATTGAAACAGGCTGCCCCACCCCACCCCTGCCTTTCTCGATCATGGATGCACCCCTGCTCTCGACACTCGAACCGATCGATCCGATCCAGACCGCGGATGAACTGCTCGACGCGGTCGCCCACGCGATCGAGAAAGTCGATTCGGCCGACGAGATCGAGCGCATCATCGATGGCATCAGCAGGCTCTGCGATCAACGGACGGACGACTTCGATGCGCGGTTTGCGCCGATGATCAAGCGTCTATGCCCGCCGGAGGACGAGTGGTGGGATGGCGAGATTTTTCAAAACTTTGCGCCCAGCGACCTCCCCTCGCTCGTGCTTGCCTGGCACGAGCCCGAGCACAGCTACCGCTTTTACACCCGCCGCGATGCCGGTGCGATACGTTTTATGCGGATGCGGATCCAGGAGACCGAAGCCTGGGTCCGTGCCCGCCAACCACGCGTGCTCCTTAGTTCGCCAACGCATCGTGGCGGCTGGATCGATCCGCGTGTGTTTGTCCAGCGGCTGATAGACCTGCAGCAGGCGGACGTATCGCCCGGGCGCTGCGACCTGATCCTCGCGCTGCTGCGCTTGACGCCGGATGGACGAGCGGACGCATTAGCGATGGCATCGAAGCTCGCCGATCGCGCCGAAGCCGACGCGGTACGTTACGCGCTAGGCGGCGAACTCGTAGAGGAAACCGTGAAACAGCAGATCAGCAAGGGCGGTTCCAAGGCCGTCATGTCGGAAGACGTCGGCCTTTGGCTTGCGGCGGGACGATGCCGGGAGCCGTTCGAAACGCTCAAAGCGCTCGAAGAGCTGGGCCTGCGCGTCCATCGCCTCGGCGGCACCGAACGCGTGATGCCAAGGTTCAAGGCCTGTATCAAAAAGTATCGCGAGTACAGCCAGGACCGCGTCGACCACACCATTAAAATCGAATGCGAACCAGCCTACAAGACCAACCCAGACGTACCGATCAACCATCGTGTCACGAGCTTTATCTACTACAACTGCCTGTCGGTAGGCCTGACCAGCCGAGACCACTGGGTGGTCGATTGGTGCAATTCGTGTTGGCCGATGAATAACGATCCGGCGTTGCTGATTGCGATCGAAGGCATGATCGAGCGTATCGATATGAAGAGTTCGACCGAGTCACCGAACTACGCGTATCTGCAAGGCCTGTTCTTGAGCGACCGCCCATGGAATCAAATCGCCAATGTCGCGGTATGGATCGCTTTTGCAGGCAAGGACAACGACGTACGCGGGCTTGCATCAGACGCTTTAGTTGAAGCTATCGATGACGGCCGAGCAAACGTAGAGGCTATGGGGGACGCACTCGCGCTGCTTGCACCCAATGACGCACCGGGTTGGCTCAGGCTCAATCGCCTTGTGCCGAGCCTAGAGGAGCTCGCCATGGTTTCAGACGCGCACAACTGGTTTGTCGCCCATTGTCTGCAGCGGTTGGTCGATGCTTGGGACAGCCCGCCACGCGACGCCTATCACGCGCTGGGGGTTTTGCTAGAATGCATGGCTCGAATCGGCCTGGCACTGGACGAGCCCAGCCGAAATTCGCTGAGTGTTCTGAAGGGCTCGGGTAAATCGGCGAAGCTCGCCAAGCTGTTACTAAAACTCGAGAAGAAGCCTGACAACCCAGCGATCCTGAAACTGAATGCGCGACTAGCCGAAGCACGCATCGAACGCGCTGAGCGTTGGGCTGGGCCTTCTACTACCAGATCGCGGTCGGGTAACTGAATCGTGATATCTGATCTCCTCGGAATGGACCCGACGAGCGATCTAGAAGAAATTATTTCGAACCAGTCGTTAGTCTCCAAGATAGAGCCGTCTTTTAGGCCTCAGAACACGTAGGCACCAGCTTCCATATCAAGCAACAACGCACACCAAGCCTGAGCGAAATCCTCGGCCTGAACACAAGGCCGGCTGCCATCGTCCCAGTCGAGAAGCGTCTCCTCGCGGTAGGCGACGCCTAGCTCCTTGGCGACGCGGTCCTCGTAGCGCCAGACCCACTCGACCAGGTCCTTGAGCATGGTGTCGCAGGCCTTGCGCTTGAAGCGGGATGGCCTGGTCATCCTCGGCAGGTCGTCGGGTAGCCAGAGAGGTTTGTCGAGCGTGGAGCGCTTGGTGAAGAGGGGCTGGAACTTGTAGCGTGGGAGGTAGATGCAGCCGAGCTTGGGGTCGGCGAAGAAGACGCCAAAGCCACGGAGGAGGATGGTTTGGCCTGTATGGAGTGTCAGGGTGTATCGGCTGGGGCACTCGCCGAGGTGCTCGGGGGGCGGGGTGCGGGTGAAGCCGGTCTCAAGGAGCCAGTTGCCTTGCGGGCGGTGGATGTCGCGTCCCCAGCACCAGATCTGCTGGCTGACGAGCGCGGCCGCGTGATCGTAGATCGCGCCAGGCTGACCCGCGGGGTCGCGGCTGCCTTGTTCGTTGTTGTCTAGCGCGGTGGCCATCTCACTTGTCCCGGGGGATGAAGGCGACGGCGATGTTGGCGATCAGCCAGCAGGAGGCGGCACAGAGCTGCAGGACCTCGCCCGGGCCGGTGATTTTGTAGACAAAGACGCTGGCGATCCAGCAGAGGCTGGCGGCGGTTTGGCCGAGCCACTCGATCCGCAGCACGCGTTCCAGCCATGCCGGCCGCTGGTCCGCCATTGACGTGGTCTGAGCTTCGTCGCTCAACAGACGCACTCCTGACCACAGCAGGACAGGTCGTCGAGGTACATGCCCCACTTGCGGTACTGTTCGAGATACTCGGCGGGCATATCGAGGGAGGTCGCGATTGCCTTGGCAACGACCGCGAAACGCTGGCGGTACTTGTAGATGAAGCAGAAGATATGGCCGTCGTGCCGGACCGCTGGGCCGGAGAGGAACAGGCCCGGCGTGATCGTGGATTCGTCGTGCTCGTTCAGCAGCGCGTAGCCGTCATCGCGCTTCTCGAAAAGGTCGTCGACCAGCTTGTGCCCGACCTCGAAACCACCCGCGAGTATCGGCGCGGCCTCGCTGCGGAACCATCGGCCGTCATCCGTTGTCACCTGGTACTCGCCGTCGACCTGATCCACCGATTCGATGGCCGATTCGGGCATCAGCTCGACGAACTGCTGAAACGATTCTTCGCGCATCCGCTCGTGGGAGTAGGTGGACAGCGCCCCGCTGGGTTCGGAGCTCTCGGTGTCCCAGGGCGCGCCGCGATCAAAGAGGCGCGATCGCTTGCCGCGGGTGGAGAGGTAGTAGGCAGCGTCGACGCCGCTCTCACAGCCGCCGATGATGAGGAAGTTATCGCCTTCGAGCTGTTCGTAGCTAGCGATGGTGGCGGTGTGTCGGCAGAGCTCGCTGCCGGTGAAGCCGCCGAGCTGAGGGAACTGGAACTCGCCGGCGGCCCAGATGACATGCTTAGCGCGGAGGGTCTCGTCGGGTGTGTCGATTACGAAGTCGTCGCCGATCTTGTTGATACGTATGACATGGGTATTCTCGCGGATGGGTAGGTGGAAGAACGCCGCGACGCCGCGGAGGTGGGCGGCGTATTCCTTGCCGGTGGGGTGCTCGACCTTCATACTGAACGCGGGCGAGACGCCGATCGCGATCGAGTTGAGGTCGAGCATGCCGACGGAGTTGCTCGGGAATGATGGGGTGATCAGCCGGGTCTCGGCGGGCCAGGAGTCGAAAGACGAACCGATCTGGTAGCGCTCCAGGACGAGGAAGTTCTCGAGCCCCGCGTCTTTGAGAGCGATCGCGATACCCACGCCAGCCGCTCCGCCGCCGATGACGATCGCGTCATACGTCTTGGCTTTGAATGCACTGTTCATGACTTTCTCGATGGCTGTTTTCAACAAGGCGGGGCTCACGGGGCGGGTTAGCTGCGGTTGTATTCAAATGAATTCGCATTCTCATATTAGCCCAGCAGTTGGGCTGGGTGCCGCATTCTTGCCGAATAGCTGCTTTGGACCCTGCAAAGCGGGCTCAGGGGCGGTTCGCCTGCACGGGGCCTTGGTTTTACAATCTCCGCAATCATAGCCGCCTGCCGCGCGGCCGATGGGCTACCCGGTGGGGTGCCAGAGCGGACGAATGGAACGGTTTTGAAAACCGTCGTACTGCAAAGTACCGTGGGTTCGAATCCCACCCCCACCGTTTATTGAGAATCGACTATCATTACAGCTTGCGATATTCTCACCCAAACTCCGAAAGCCCCTCATTTTGCGAGGTTTTTCGCAACTCGGACGTGTCTCTGTTCAACCGAACAAGGAACGCGATCGCCCTATTTCGGGGCCAATCGCCCAAACGTCTCTTTCGCTCTTTTCAGCGGTGCGCTTTGCCCCCGAAAGACCCGTCCCACAAGCGGTAACTAATTTGACTTGGACTCGATCAGCCGCTCAAGCCCGAGGAACTTGGCCTGATTCGACCAGTCCAAATCCCGCGTCGCAGCGAGCATGTTCATCAGCGTTACGATCGGCGGGAGATGGCCGGCAAGCGCCCGACTCAAAATCGAAGGCGAGAGATTGATCAGCGGCAGGTAATTGCGCACCTGGCTCAAGGAGATGCTCTTGCGTTTTGCTAGCTGCGTCATCGACATGCCCTCTTGCATCATCACTTCGCGCCGGTGATAGGTGTTGCCGATGGCGCTCACAATATGCTCCTTCGGCTCGGGCTCGGTAGGTATGGTCAGGTCCTGGGCGTCTGGCGCGAGCAGCATGCGTTTGCCATCCAGGCGTTTGATCTGTATCGCAAGCGTCATGATCGCCTGGCTACGACGCTGCTCAATCACGGGCTTACTGGAGAGACGCGGTCATCTCACATAGACATCCCTAAACCCGGCGACAAATCAAGTCCTATTCAGCGGATTCATGAGACTGTTTTGCCCGGCAGCCGATGTTGCCCGGTTTCGCATCTCACATGATCATCCCACGATAAGCACCACCCCGCGTCGATGAAACGGGGTGGGCTGGCGGGGGCTCTGCGGACGACTGCCGCTTGGACACATGTAGCCAAACAAACCGAACAACATCAAGCGCCATCATCCAAAAATCTATAAAACAAAACCGTCACGATCAGAAGCGTCTTGGCTCGCCCGGGCAACGCCGACTACCAACCGTAAGTAGTCGTCCCTGATAAACCCTGTCATCTGCACGCCGATTGATATTGCAGTGGCTCGGTGTGGTCTCCGATCAGCCTTTCAAACCACCCCAGCACGGCCCGTACTGCGCGGCGGCCACGCCGCCCCAACCCGGCCAGCAGTTTCCGCAGGTTCAGGCCCATCTCGGCACCTAGTGCGTTGATCTGATCGCCTTGCTCGCCCTTGAGATAGCACCGTCCTGTAATCCTCCCCGTTGTTAGCGCATTTAAAAGTAGAGGTTTCTAGGGTTCATGGTCGGGGTTGATCCGTGTTGCTGAGGCCGGAGGGAGCGTAGCGACCGGAGGGCTCAGCAACACGG
>JBCCYY010000076.1:0-16365 GCA_039188575.1 Planctomycetota bacterium
CAGTTTTCATACGACTGCAGCCAGCGCGAGAAGCGGTTGGGCTTGAGCTTGTCCCGTTTCTCCAGCGAGTGGCCCATGTGTGACGGCAGGATCAGCAGCGACTCGATCAGCGACATCGCGAGCGCACACGCCACAACCACCGGCAGCGCGCCGAGCAGCGTGCCGATCTGCCCCTTGATGAATGTCAGCGGCAGGAACGCGACGATGCTCGTCATCACCGTCGCGACGACGGGCCAGAAGACCTGGTTCGCACCGTTGATTGCAGAACTGGTTGGCGACTCGCGCGAGTCGTCGTGGTGCGACTGGATGTTCTCCGCGACAACGATCGCGTCGTCGACGAGCAGGCCGAGCACGACGATGAGCCCAAACATCGTGAGCAGGTTGAGTGTGACGTCCAGCGCAGACATCAGGATCAGCGTGCCGCAGATCGCGGTCGACAGCCCGACGCCGACCCACATCGCCGCGCGCCAGTTCAGGAAGATCAAGAGCGTCAGGAAGACGAGCATCGCCCCGTAGACCGCGTTGCGGGTGAGCAGGTCGAGCCGGCCCTCGACGAAGCGGGCGAGGTCGGTGGTGGCGTGGATCGTTGCGCCCTCGGGCAGGGGCTTGACCCCTTTCGCGCCGAGTTCCCAGGCCTTGAACGCATCAGATGTGGTTGGCCCGCCCGGCCGGTTCTGCGTCGTCAGCCGCATCAGCTGTTCGGTATTGGTGAATCGGTAGGGCTCGCCGCTTCGACCCTTGACGTAGGCGCGCACCATCTGTGCCATCTGCACGATGTCCTGGTCGCCGACCTTAAAGATCGTCATGCTGGTTGCGGGCTTGTTATCGAAGCGCGACTCAAGGTCGCTATCGACAAACCCCTCGGTGACGGTGGCGACCTCGCCGACGGTGATGACCGTGCCGTCCTCGGTTGCGAGCAGTGGGATCTCGCGGATCGCGTCGGCCCGTTCCTCGACGCCCAGCGTGCGGAGCGAGACGTTACCGGTGTTGTGCTTGATCGTGCCGCCTGGGATCTCCGTCATCCAGTTGCGGATGGTCTGGGAGATCACGGGCAGCGACAGGCCGTACTCGAGCATCGCGACCTCATCAACATCGAGGTTGATCTCGTAGTTGTTGATCCCGCCGATGAGGATCTCGCCCATGTCTGGCAGGGACTGCAGGTCGTCGCGGATCGTGCGGATCGCCTCCTTCATGGCGTAGGGGTCTTCGATGCCCGCCAGCACGATGCGGATCACCGGGAGCCTCGGTTGGATCAGCTCGGTGGTGATCTCTTCGGCTTCCTCGGGCAGGTCCTGGAGCGCATCGATCTCGCGCTCAACATCCTTCATACCCGCATCGACGTCGACACCTTCCTTGAACTTAATGGTGATCCCGCCGCCGCCCTCGGCGACGGTGGTAAAGATCTCGTCGATCTCGTCGATGCCGCGTAAAGCGTCCTCGACCTTGATCGCCAGGGAAGATTCCACCTCTTCCGGCGCCGCGCCGGGGTAGGGCATGCTGATGGTCGCGGTGTCGGGCTCGGTCTCGGGGAAGAACTGCTTGCGGAGCGTGGTGGCCGCGACGAGCCCGCCGATGATCAGCGCGGCCATGAGCAGGTTGGCAACGACCGGCTTGCGGACGCCGAACTCACTGAGCCCCAGGTTCATGGCGACACCTCGGCTGCTACGGCGGGCGTCGCGTTGGTGATCTTAGGCTCGACCTTCTGCCCGTCGAGGATGGTCATCGATGCGCTGAGCACGACCAGCGTACCGGGCTCCAGCGGCTCTTCCAGCACGACCCACTGCGTGTCCTCGACACCGAAGCCGGGGAACGCTCCTTCCAGGTCAAACGCGACATTGACGGCCCTGCCCACGACTTTTCCGTCAACAACCGTGCGGATCCGGCCTTCCTGGATCGAGCGGGCCGGCACGATCATCTGCGGCTGGGCCTCGGCGGTGTCGAGCTTGGCGAGCGTGAACGTGCCGGCCGAGAGCTTGTACGGCCCGGTGCCCTCGGCGAAGTTGCGCAGCGGGATGCGGGTCTGATCGACCTCGGCGAACACAGTAAAGGTCCGCGTGGGGTTGTCGGCGATACCAAGGCGGGAGATCGTCGCTTCCCAAGGCGGGCAGTCGTCAGGATGGCTGCGGGTGGTGAGTGTGACGGCGTTGCCGGTCTGGACGAAGCTGCGCGCGGAGGCGGGCAGCTGCAGAGGCAGCTCGATCACGCGTGGGTCGATAATCCGGGCCACGCGTTGCCCCGGCGCGAGGTTCTCGCCGACCTCGATGTCGAGCATCTCGATGATGCCGTCGATCGGGCTGACGATCGTGGTGCGGGTGAGGTTGGCTTTGGCGGTGTCGCGGTCGGCCATCGCGGCGTCCCGCTGCGCCTCGACGCCCAGCAACCGCGGCGGGATCGCGTCGATCTGCTGCTGCGTCGTGATGACGGACCGCTCTGCGTTCAAGAGGGTCCGCTGGGCCCGGTCGATATCGGTCTGTGTTGCAGCGCCCGTCTGCTTGCGATCCAATTGACGGCGGTACTCGGCCCGGGCGAGTTCGGTGTCCTGCTCTTCCACCTTGAGACGCTTCGTCAGGCTCGCTAGCTCGGTTTCGAGCTGATTGATCGCCGCGTCGGCCTCGGCGATGCGCTTCTCCGCGGCGTTGAATGTGTTTTGGAAATCGGTCGGGTCGAGTTCAGCGATCATCTGCCCGGCCTTCACGATACGTCCGACCTCGATCTCCTTAGGCAGCGTGATCACGGTCGCCCCGATCCGCGCGGGGACGTCGGCGGTGTCCTTGGCCTGCGTCGTGCCGTAGCCGCGCCACTGCCGGGCGACCTCGACCGGCTCGACTCGCATGACCTGCACAGTGATCGACAGCTCTTTGAGATCGCTCTTGCTGACCTCCGGCTTGGTCTTGATGAGCAAGCCCATGAGCACACCCGCGCTGGCCAGGAGGACGAGCCCCACCAGCGTTCGGACCAACAGGGCGAGTGTTTTAGAGCTAGGTTTTTTCATACTAAAGGCCTGTCACCCATGATTTCGTACAGTGTACCAATCTTGGATTCAGACGCGCTAAAAGGATATTTTTATCCTGATCAACCTGTGTTTCGCAGCCCCGCGGCGATCGCCTGGACGCTCTGGCGGAGTAGGTCGCCCTGCGGGTCGAGGCCACGTCGTATCAGCTCGACCTGGATCAGGTTGAGCGGGTCGACGTACGGGTTGCGCACACGGACCGAGCGTTGCAGCCAGTCGATCCCCGAGAGCAGCTCGTCCCGCTCGGCGGTCTCCAGCACGATCGCGCGGGTGCGGTCAAACTCGGTGCAGATCGTCTCGAACAGACGCATGCTGTGGCCATCCTGGACAAGCTCGGCGTAGTGCCGGGCGATCTGCATGTCGCACTTGGTCAGCGCGAGCTCGGCGTTGTGGATCATCCCGCGGAACATCGGCCAGCCGTCGTACATCGCCAGCCGCGTCTTCAGGTCGATCTGACTCAGCCCGGTGCCAAGGCCGTACCAGCCGGTCAGCAGGTGGCGGTTCTGCGTCCAGGCGAACGTGTACGGGATCGCCCGCAGGTCTTTGAGCTCCCGCGCGCCTCTTCGTCGACTAGGACGTGAGCCGATGGGCATTGTCTCGATCGTGTTGATCGGTGTGGCTTTGTCGAAGTAGGCAAGGAACGCCGGGTCGTCCCGAAGCGATCGGTAGCACGAGGTTGATGCCTCAGATGCCCTCGCGAGTTCTTGCTTCCATGCCGGGTCGATCTTGTCGGCTTTCTCCGCGCTCACCAGCAGCGTGGCCCAGGCGACCTGCTCGACGTGGCGGAACGCGACTTCCGGGTCATCGTACCGCTCGGCCAACACTTCGCCCTGCTCGGTGATTCGGACCTTGAACCCGACCGCTTCGGGCGGCAGCGACAGCACGCCACGCGCGGCCGGGCCGCCGCCTCGTCCAAGCGACCCGCCCCGGCCGTGGAAGAGCACCAGCCCGATGCCGTGGTGCTTTGCAGTCGCGGCGAGCCGGGTCTGAGCATCGTACAGGCCGAAGTTGGAAGCGAGGTACCCGCCGTCCTTGCAGGAGTCCGAGTAGCCGACCATGCACATCTGCCGCCCGCCGGTCGCCTTGACGTGCGCCATGTAGGGCTCGCTCGACAGCAGCGCATCAAGCGTTTGGTCCGCGTTGGCGAGGTCTTCAATGGTCTCAAACAGTGGCGCGATCGGGAGGAGGGCCTTGGGCTGGTGATAACCCCGCAGCTTCGCGGCCAGCCGCCCGAGCCAGCCCATCGCGAGCACATCGCTGGGGTGGTGGGTCATCGAGATAATCAGCGCGCCGAGCGCCTCGGTGCCGAGGTGTTCCGCCGCCTGTTCGAGCAGCACGAACAGCTCGACCGTGTTGCGTGTCGGCTCGGTGAGTTCGCCTAGGCTGAGCGCGTTGGTGTCCAGCGTCACTTCGCTGCTGAGCAGGGCTTGGCGGGCGGGCTCGTCCATCTCGGCGTAGTCCGTATGCGGACCGATTTTCGTGAGCACTTCGGCGATCGCGCTATGCAGTTGGCGGGAGTCTTCGCGGATGTCCAGCCTCGCGAAGTGCAGCCCGAAGACCGCGACGCGGTCCTGCCAGGCCTGCATCGCTCCGTCGGCCAGTTCCTCGTGCTTGTTTTCACGTAGCGAGTCGGCGATCGCCTGCAGGTCCGCTGCGAACTCATCTGCGCTGCGGTAGGCCAGGCCGTCAGGGCCTGCTACGGGGTCCGTCTCGGCGGCGGCACGCAGCCGATGCCGGATGACACGGAGTGTTCGGCGGTAGGTTTCGTGCGGGCTGATACGCTCGACCGAGTCCTTGAGCTGCGGCCACTTCGTTAGGCCCTGCTCAAGGATCGCCCGGACACGATCGCTCACCGGGTGGTGCTTGTCCGAAATACTAAGCACCCGGGCGAAGTGCCGGCAGAACACCGCGTGCTTCTCGATGATGGCTCTGCGCAGGTGGACGAGCGTCTTGCGGGTCACCTCCGGCGTGACGAACGGGTTGCCATCCCGGTCGCCGCCGATCCACGACCCGAACCGGGCAACCACCGGCAGCGTCGGCGTCATCTGCGGGTAGGCCTGCTGCAGCGCCCGCCGGGTCGAGTGGCAGAGCTGTGGCACGACATCCCAGAGCGATTCGACGACGAAGAGGGACCGGTCGACTTCTTCGAGCACGCTCGGCTTGCTTGGCCGAAGCGTGTCGGTCTCCCAGAGGCAGTCTAGGTTGGCGCGCATGCGGCGGACGAGTTCATCGCGCTCGCGGTGCAGCATGTCTGGCCGATCGAGCTGGATCAGGTCGTCGCGGAGTCGGCGCAGTGTCAGCCGCATGGTCTTCCGCTTGGCTTCGGTCGGGTGCGCGGTGAAGACAAGGTCCACATCAAGGTCGTCCAGCATCTGCTGCATCTGCTCGGCGGAGACACCTTCTTTGGCAAGCTTTGTGATCGCCTGGCCGAGCGACTGGTTCCGCGGGCCGGGCCAGGTGTCCTGCTCGCGCTCGCGCAGCACACGGATGCGGTGGCGGTCTTCCGCGAGGTTGGCCAGGTCGAAGAAGCACGTCAGCGCCCGCATGAGTTCGCCTAGCTCGTCCTCCGACATCGCCGCGATGCGGCCGCGTAGTTGCGCGTCTGCTTTTTCATCGCCGTCCCGCCGGGCCTTCGCGAGGGCGCGGACCTCTTCAACGAGGTCGTAGAGCCCGTCGCTGCCGTGGGACTTGAGCACCTTGCCCAATTCGTAGCCGAGCATGCGCACATCGCGACGCAGGGGGAAGTCCGGCGGGTATTCCGTCGTTGTTGGTTCGTTCTCGGTCATGGGTACCCCGGTCAGGCGCCTTCGACTTCGTGCAGCCGGCCGGTGTGGACATCATAGGTAAAGCCACGGATCGCGGTGTCTTCGGGGATCCAGGGGTGGTCGCGGAGCTTGGCGACCTGCTCCTTGGCGTGCAGGCCCAGGTCGTCGATCGTGAAGAAGCTGTTGGGCGCGACGACCGCCTTGCCGTACTTCTTGGTGAACTCTCGGCGGAGCTCGTGATCGGTCGCCTTCATCATGCCGCACTCGGTGTGGTTGATGACCATGATCTGCTTCGTGCCCATCAGGTTGGTGGAGATGATGGCCGACCGGAGCACGTCCTCGGTCACGCTCCCGCCCGCGTTGCGGAGGATATGCGCCTCGCCGGGCTTGAGCCCGAGCGCTGCTTCGACGTTGATCCTGGCGTCCATGCAGGTAATGACCATGAGGTGGCGGGCGGGCGGGGCGCCGAGGTCGCCGTCGTGGAAGCCCTTGCAAAAGATCGCGTTGTCCTTGATCGCTTTGTCGATGGGACCGCTCCTTGACCCGCTATCAATTCAATGATTGTATCGGATGCTCGATGCTTCTAATGCTTGATCCATGACGCGTTACTGACCAGGCACATCCCGCCGTAGCGCTCTAAGAGTGGCCGGGCGTCGTAGATCAGTTTCTCTGCGATGGTCTCGCCCGCGGCGACGATGATGTAGCAGTTGCGGAAGACGTTGCCCAGTTCGTCGCCCATCCGGTCCCCCCGGTCGCCGGAACCCTGCACGTCGCGGACCACCGTAAAGCCCGTCGCGCCCGAGGCCCGGATGACCTTGATCAATTCGGGCGTGTGCGCCGCGTCGATAACGAGTTCGATCCGTTTCACATCTTTCATGAGCTGCTCCAGAGCATCTTGATCACCGCGTAGTACAGCGGGATGCCGATGATGACATTGAACGGGAACGTGAGCCCGAGCGACATCGGGACATACAGGCTTGGGTTGGCCTTGGGGATCGCCAGCCGGACCGCTGCCGGGACCGCGATATAGCTCGCACCTCCGACCAGGCAGGCGAGCAGCAGCGCATCGCCTGCTGAAGAACCGATCAGCCATGCGATGCCGATACCCAGCATCGCGTGCACCACCGCGGCGATCACCGAGAACGCAATCAAGATGAAGCCCGATTCTTTCAGGTCTCTGATGCGCTTGGCGGCGACGAGCCCCATGTCGAGAAGGAACAAGCATAAGACGCCCTTGAACATGTCCCCGTCGGCGAATTGATCCACGCTGGCCCAGCCACCGTTGCGTGCGGTGGCCAAGCCGATGATCATGCTGCCCATCAGGACAAGGACCGAGCCGTTGAGAAACGCCTCCCGACCCAGCTCGCTCCAGTTGATCTGGCCGCCTTCTTCTCGCTCGCCGAACCATCGCGCGAGCAGCACGCCGACGACGATCGCGGGGGACTCCATCAGCGCCATCGCCGCGATCATGTGCCCGCCGTATTCCACGCTTTCTGACTTCAGGAAGCTCACCGCGGTGATGAAGGTGACCGCCGATACGGAGCCGTAGGTTGCGGCGATCGCCGCCGCGTCGGGCACCGGGAGCCTGCGCCGCAGGATCGCAAAGCACCAGAGCGGGATGATGAACGAGGTCGCGGTCGCCGCACCAAGCATCAGTACGATCTCCGGGCTGAAGTCGCTTTCCGAGAGCTTGTAGCCGCCTTTGAAACCGATGGCGAAGAGCAGGTAGAGCGAGAGGAACCGCGCGACCTGGGTCGGCATCTCGAGGTCAGATTTCACAAGCGTGGCAAACACGCCGAGCAGGAAAAACAGGATAGGGGGGCTTAACAGGTTGTTAAGGATGAGATCGATGCTCATGGATCACTCGGCGGCGGGGCGAGTGAAAGAAAATACCGCGCTGCCTCGGCCGGGTAAAGCCGTGCAACGCGGTTGAGGGGGATACCGTATTGATGTGCCGGGATAGCGAAGCAGGAGCCCCGTACTCCCGGTGTCTCGGATCAGCCCTTGGTGCGGCGGTCCTTAATCTTGGCCAGCTCGCGCCCGACGCGCTGCTTGACCTTGTCCGCGATCAGGCTGACGTTCGCGTAAAGGTCCAGGCCCCGGCGTTCGTGCCGCAGCTGCATCCCGTTGGTGAGGCTGACGACAACACGGCAGACCTGGTCCAGCCCGCCGCGCGGCCCGTTCTCATCCTCGATCATGACCTCGACCTGGTCGATACGTGACTCGTGCTGATCCAGCGCCGCGTGGATGCGGTCCTGGATGTGTTCGCGGATGGATGGGGTCAGGTCGGCTGATCGGCTGGCGATGGTCATCTGCATTATGAAACTCCGTGTAAGAGGGTCGATTGAATCACCTGAATACTATGACCCTCATCGTCGAAAGGCGACGAAGATTGCAGGTGAAAACACGAAATAATTTTCGCTTATTTGCCTTTGCGCACCATATCAAGCAGGTCGCCCACCTGGCGGTGGCCTTCGACCGGGTGCCGCAGGGCCCGGCCTTCTTTAATGGTGTAGTGGTTGCGTCGGCCGACGCGTTTGCGCACCAGGACGCCGCCCTCCTCAAGCTCCATTACGATTTTTTGCACCGCCCGCTCCGTGATCCCAACCTTTTGAGCTACCTCCCGCAGCCGCATGTCCGGCTCGAGCGCCAAGCAGATCAATACGTGCGAGTGGTTGGTCAGAAAGGTCCAGCTCGCGGGCTTGTTCGCAGGGGTCTTATCGCTCTTGGCCATGCGTGATCCTTCGAGAGAAGCTTGATTCTATCCGCGTTCGATCGGCGGCCGAGGGGTGATCCGAGAACGGGATTCCACCGCGTCGCGGATCGCTTCGTGCGGCGTGCGCGCCAGGGCCGTGAAGTGGCCCATCTTTCTGCCCGGCCGGGCCTGAGCCTTGCCATACAGATGCAGGTGCTGCATCGCGTTTGATTGGATGATGTCCCAGGGCGGCTCGCCTTGTTCGGGCCAGAGCTCGCCGAGCAGGTTCACCATCGCGGCAGGCTGCTTGAGCTCGACAGACAAAGGCGGCTTGCCCAGCACGCAGGCGACCTGCTGATCGAACTGGCTGCTTGTGTACGCATCAATCGTGAGGTGCCCGGAGTTGTGAGGTCTGGGCGCGAGCTCGTTGACCAGCATCCGCCCATCACGCGTCTGAAAAAACTCGACGCACAGCACGCCCACGACATCCAGCGCGGTCATGACCTGCTCCGCGATCTCAACCGCCTGCTGTTCGACCCGCTCGGGGGCGCCGGAGGGGACGACCGAGACATCGAGGATGTGGTTGCGGTGGGTGTTCGCGATCGGGCCGTAGGTCACGACGCCGCCGCCTGATTCCGGCGTGCCACGCGCCGCGACAATGGAGACCTCCTGCTCGAAGTCGATAAAGGCCTCCAGCACGCAGGGCTGCCTGCCCAAGTCTTCCCACGCGTAGGTCAGTTCGTTCTCATCGCCGCGGTGCAGGACGCGCTGACCCTTGCCGTCGTACCCCCCGCTGGCGGTCTTGAGTACGGCCGGTGTGCCGACCGACTGGACCGCGATCTTCAGGCTGTCGTAGGAGGTCACGGTGGCGAACGTGCCGACAGGGATGCCATGGCTGCTGAGCGTGGTCTTCTCGATGATCCGGTTCTGCGCCGCGGCGAGCACCTGCTGACCCGGGCGGACCGGCACATGCTTTGCGCAGGCCTCTGCCGTCGCCGCGGGCACGTTCTCGAACTCGTAGGTCACCGCGTCGACGGACCGGGCGAACACTTCGACGGCTTCAAGGTCTTCATACGCCGCGATGGTTTTCGTATCGCAGACCCGCGTCGCGGGTTCGCCGTCGCCGGGGCAGAAGACGTGTGTCTTGACGCCCGCGCGCTTGGCCGCATGACAGAACATCTGCCCGAGCTGCCCGCCGCCGAGCATGCCGATGGTGGGTTCTACAGATTCGGTCATCGCTGGCAGTGTATCGCGGTGTTGTCAGAAAGGGACTTCGTCTTTGAAACACACGATTTCGGTCTTGCGATGCGTCGTATTCATCCCATTCACGAGGTAGACACGGTTTCGGTAGTGTTCGCCATCAACAGACACAACAACCCAGCCCGACCCTGCGGGCAGTTCAACAGGGTCGGCAGCCGCGATAAAATCGACTCCGGCCTGTCTGAGCGGCACAACCCTGTCGGGATGGCTGTCACACTCGAGCCAGAGATCGACCTCAGCGGAAAACGGTGTACCTCCAAACGCGGCCTGTTGCATGGACCCAATCCCTTCGAATCCTGAAAAACGTGTCACTAAGTATCTTAGCGGCAATCGTGTTGTCGAACAGCGGCGGCTGGGCTCGGGCACTGACGGTGATGTGTTCATCGTCACAGGGCCGCAGGCTGCAGTAAAGGTCTATTTTGATGAACATCGGTTCAACCTTGAGCTAGCCGCTTATCGGCGATTGACCAAGTTGGGCATGGATCACATCGGTCAATTCGCCATCCCCGTATTCCACGCATGTGATAACCGATTATTGATCATCGAAATGAGTGTTGTGCGGCCGCCGTTTTTGATCGACTTCGGTAAAGCGACCGTTGATGACAATCAGGGCTGGTCCAAGGATCAGATGGATCTGTGGTGGGATCAAGTCAACGAGCATTTCGAAAAAGATGCCCCGATTGCATCAAATATCTTTACACAGTTACGTGATAAAGCGGGAATCTATCAATGGGACCTAAGGCCGTCGAACCTGAACTTTGGACCGATATCGAAGAACCAGGACCACTGACTAAAGCACCGCTTCCTAGTCCACATCACTGTGGAACTTCAGTAGCTGATCGACGCGGTTATTCTTGTCGCATATCACGACATTCGCGTCGTGGCTTTCGAGTTCCTGTTCGTTCAACAGACCGTAGGCCAGGATGATGACCTTGTGGCCGACCTTAGTGAGTTTTGCTGCGGCGTCGTTGATCTCGATCTTCCCGCTGCCGGGCTCGCCGTGGATAATAAAGGTCTCAAACCGCGTCGCGATATCGATATCCAGCACCTAGACGGCTTCGTTTGGGCATGCCGGCCGCGACGAGCAGGTCCGCGTCGGCCGTGATCGAGCCGACGTAGTCGACATCGCACTGGGTTACTGTATCCCGGTGGATCTTGCTGGTCATCATCTTCCGCAGCATGGCTCAACATCCCCGGAGGGATTTTCTCTAGCCATACTAAAGGGCTGTGAATCGCAGCTGTCGAACACGACGAAGCGTCCTAAGATTCCACGAACTATCCGCACTCGACCCAAGATACTTCCATCCATGGCCCAGAAACCTCAAGAATCTCAATCCCTTGTCATCCTGGGCAACCAGCTGTTCCCCATCGTCCACCTTCGTAACACCGGCATCACGCGCGTCTTCATGGCCGAGGACACAGGGCTCTGCAGCTACGTCAAGCACCACAAGCTCAAGCTCGTGTTGTTTCTCGCTTCGATGCGGAGCTACGCGGACGACCTGCGTGAGGCCGGGTTCGAGGTGCACTACATCACGCTCGACGGGCAGGCGAAGGGCAGCAAGACCCCAAGCTATGAGAAGAAGCTCGGCGACTACCTGGACAAGAACAAGCCGATCGACACGCTCGTCCATTTCGAAATCGAGGACAAGTTCTTCGAGCAGCAGATGGCAAGCTTCGCGAGCAAACGTGGTATCGAGACAAAGGAACTGCCCAGCCCGATGTTCCTGACCAGCCGTCAGCAGTTCGCCGAGTACCTGGACGCCGCAAAGGGCAAGCCCTTCATGGCCCGGTTCTACCAGCGTCAACGCAAGCGGTTGGACCTGCTGATTGATAGCGATGGCAAGCCGACCGGTGGGCAGTGGAGCTTCGATGCGGACAACCGCAAGAAGCTGCCCAAGACGATCGCGATCCCCGAGACCAGCTACGCGAAGCCAACCGAACACGTGAAGGACGTTGTAGAGCTGATCAACGACCGCTTTGCCGACCACCCCGGCAGCCTGGACGACCTCAGCGAGATCTGGTTCCCGACGACGCGCCGTCAGGCGCTCGCCTGGCTGAGGGCGTTCCTCGCCGACCGCTTCGAACACTTTGGTGACTACGAGGATGCGCTCAGCAACCGCGGCGACTGGTTGTTCCACTCGGTGATCAGCCCGATCATCAACCTCGGCCTGATCACGCCGGGGGAGGTCATGGAACGCACAATCGAGTTCGCCGAGGAAGCCGGTACACCGCTCAACAGCCTCGAAGGCTTTGTCCGTCAGATCATCGGCTGGCGTGAGTTCATCCGTGGGGTCTACCAGAACTTTTCGGAGCAGGAAGAAACCGAGAACGCCTTCGGCCACCACCGCTCGATGAAGCCCTGCTGGTTCACCGGCGAGACCGGCCTGCCCCCGCTGGATGACGCGATCAAAAAAGCCCTCCGCCTCGGCTGGACGCACCACATCGAACGCCTCATGGTGCTCAGCAACTTCATGAACCTCTGCGAGGTCCGGCCCAAGCAGGCCCACGACTGGTTCATGACGATGTTCGTTGATTCGTCCGACTGGGTGATGGGGCCGAACGTGTACGGCATGGGGCTCTGCAGTGACGGCGGGGTCTTCTCGACCAAGCCCTACATCTGCGGCAGCAACTACCTGATCAAGATGAGCGACGCTTACAAGAAGGGCGAATGGTGCGATATCGCCGATGGACTGTACTGGCGGTTCATCGCAAACAACCGATCGTTTTTTGAGAGTAACCCACGTATGTCCGTGATGCCGCGCTCGCTGGATAAGATGAAAGCGGACCGTAAGGAAACGATCTTCGACGCCGCGGAGGCGTTCATCGATCACGTCACGGAGCCTGCCTGATGCGGAAAGTGCTGGTCACGGGTGCGACGGGGTACATCGGTGGGCGTTTGGTGCCGAGGCTGATCGACCGCGGCGATACGGCGGTGCGCGTCCTCGTCCGAGGTCACGAGCCGATCCTCGGCAGGCCGTGGGAAGGCATGGTCGACGTCGCGGTCGGGGACGTACTCACACCCGAGACCCTGCCCGACGCGCTCGAAGACATCGACACGGCCTATTACCTCATCCACGCGATGGGGGCGTCCGGCGACTTCGCCGAGCGCGATAAGCGCGGCGCAGACAACTTCGGCAAGGCCGCGAAGCAGGCCGGCGTCAAGCACATCATCTACCTCGGCGGGATCCAGCCGGACGACGACCGCCTCGCCTCCCCGCACCTCGCGAGCCGGGCGGAGACCGGTCGCGTGCTCGCCGAGCAAGTACCAACGACCGAGCTACGCGCCGGGCCGATCATCGGCTCGGGCTCGGCGAGCTTCGAGATGGTCCGCTACCTGACCGAGCGCCTGCCCGCGATGGTCGCGCCCAAGTGGATCAACAACCTCGTGCAGCCGATCGCGGTCCGGGACATCCTCGCCTACCTCATCGCCGCAGCCGACCGTGAACCCGCGGGTGTCGTCGGCGTCGGCGGGGAGCAGCTTACTTTCAAAGCCATGATGCATGGGTACGCCTCGGTCCGTGGCCTGAAGCGGCTGATCCTGCCCGTCCCGGTACTGGCTCCCGGGCTCGCTGCGCGGTGGGTCGGGTTTGTGACGCCGATCCCCAACCGCCTCGCGGTACCGCTGATCGAAGGCGTCATCCGCCCGCTGCTGGTGAAGAACAACAAGGCCCGCGAGCTGTTCCCTGAGATCGACCCGATCGGCTACTGCGAGGCCGTCGAGCTCGCGCTGGGCAAGATCGAGCTGGGCGATATCGAGACGCGGTGGTCGGGATCGTTTAACGCCGGTCAGACGCTGCAGCTCGCGGACAGCAAGGGCATCGTCCGCGAGGTCCGCCGGGTCGAGGCGGGCTGCTCGATGAACGCGCTTTACCGCTCGTTCACCTCGCTCGGCGGGGAGCGGGGCTACCTCACCTTCAACTGGGCCTGGCGGCTCCGCGGCATGATGGACAAGCTTGTCGGCGGCCCGGGGCTGCGCAGGGGGAGACGCCACCCAGACGAGCTGCTGCCCGGCGAGGCGATGGACTTCTGGCGCGTCGAAGAGGTCGAGCCCGATCACCGGCTGACCCTCCGCGCCGAGATGAAGGTCCCCGGCGAGGCCTGGCTCCGCTGGGAAGCAAAAGAAGAACCCACCGGTGTCTTCCTCGAACAAACCGCCGCGTTCCGCCCAAGAGGCCTGCCCGGCCTGCTGTACTGGTGGTCGCTCTACCCGGTCCACCTGGTCATGTTCACCCGCATGGCAAGGGCGATCGCGGCGCGGGGCAAGCAACTCGAAGAAGCGGGGGGCTAAGCCATGCCGAACAAGCGGCAGCAAAACCTGCCGACGAAGATCTGCCCTGTCTGCAAGCTACCCTTTACTTGGCGTAAGAAATGGGAACGCGACTGGGAGAATGTGAAGTACTGCTCCAAGGCTTGCGCGAAGAAGGGCTAGCCTCGTTTATTACTCGGCAGCCTCTGCCTCATTCAGCTCTGCAGACATGCTGACAAAAATATTTGACCATTGGCTGAGTTCAAGCATATGTGGTTTTCCTGTTTCAGAAACATCATTCCGAATGAGCTCGATGACGCCTGGCCCTGCTTTGAGCCACTTGCCATGAGTGACAACCACATTTTTGATATAAGGCTCTCGACTATCGATCTTGAAAATATAGGAATTGTCTTTAAAAAGCGTCAGCGTGTAGTGGTCCGTTCGTTTATTAAAAATCTTTTTACCAAGCGGGGTTTCCTCGCTACGGACCCACGTTCCCAGTAGCTGACCATCGCCTGCCTGCCTTCCAACCGCTTTGTTATAAGTCCGCAGGCTCCGGTCATTAATCAGGTCTCGCTTCCAAGAAGCGTAAGCAAAGCCTGGATACCGTACAGCGGTACAGCCTGACAATGAACCAAGCAGGAGCAGACAGATGATCTTTGTGGAGCTTCTCAATTTGTGCCTCGGAACCGTACAGGTATTAAGCTGCGGCCATAATCTAGCATAACACACTTAAAGTGATAACTGTTTAACCTGATAGCCTTCGGCATCGAGGAGGTAGACCAGTCCGGTCTGCAAACGTCCTTTCATATGGCGGGAAAAGGGTCGCGACTGAGAGAACTTGAAGTATTTCTCCAAGGCGCATGCAAGAAGGGAATTGATTCAGCCACCAAGAGCTTCTGGTCATTCCATCAAAAACAACTTGGCGCGTCTTGGCGTCCTCAGCATCAAACATCTACTCCTCTGCATGTATCGCCCGGTCCGCCTCAACAAACGTGTTGGCCCACTCGCTGAGATCGATCGTTCTCCCGGCGATTTGTCTGCGTGGGTCCGGCTTGTCCGGGGATAACGCGACCATACCGGGTGCTTCAAGCGTCCACGAACCCTCCTCGACGGTGATTCCGACCACGGTGTTTTGCATCGAGCGCCCGATGCGACGCTTGATGTACGTGCCGTCATTGAATAATGAGAGCGAGTCCTCGTGCAGGGGCAGATCGAAAACGGCCTTGGTCGGCGATTCCCACGTCCATGTCCCGATAAGCGTGCCATCCTCCGCGTGGTCACCAACCGCGTCGCGGTAGTCTGCAAGCGCCTGATTGCTGCGAATACCCATGCGTATGGTCCTCAGCTTCTCACTTAGCAGGCTGTTTGTGCAACCAACAGTGCATAGCAACATAGCGATCAGGAGCGTCTTTTTCATGGAGGTATCCCCGGCTTCAGATTCGTTGCTAACAGCATACTAAGGCGCCAACCGTTTCACCTGCCAACCCTCGGCATCACGCATGTAGACCAAGCGATCGTGCAGTCTCGAGCGTTGACCCTGCCAAAACTCAATGCTGCTGGGGATGACGCGGTAGCCGCCCCAGTCGTCGGGCAGTGGGATCGGGCCGTCGAGCCCGTGCTTTTCAACCGCGGCCTGGAACGCGTCTTCCAACTGCTGCCGGTCTCTGAGCGTTTGCGACTGGTTGGACGCGATCGCGCCGAGCTGGCTCTTGATCGGGCGGGTCTGCCAGTACGCCTCGGCTTCGTTGCGGTCGACCTTGGTGATCGCGCCCTTGATGCGGACCTGGCGGAAGAGGACGTCCCAGTAGAACACCAGCGTCACCTCGGGGTGCGCGGTGATCTGCCGGGCCTTGGCGCTGCCGTAGTTGGTGTAGAACGTGAACCCGCGCTCGTCGGCGTCTTTAAGCAGGACCATGCGGGCGTCGGGTCGGCCGTCGGCATCGATCGTTGCCAGGGCCATCGCGTTGGGCTCCATGATGCCCGCGTCGACCGCCTGCTTGAACCACTGGTGGAACTGATCGAACGGGCTGTCCGCGAGGTCGCCGACGTCAAACGACGGCGCGTTGTCGTAGCTTTGGCGGAGGTCGGAAATGGACATCGTTTCATAATACCGCCGCTACTGGTTTTTATCGCATCGAATTTCCGGGTCTCAACGGTACTATATGGCCAGAAATGATTGCAAAGTCGATGCTGAGCTTTGTATTGCTGATACTCGTATTGACGGTCGGCTGCCATTCGCGTCCTGCCAATGTGGATGTGAGTGGTCTGGCCGCCTTGCGGCTGGAGTCCATTGATCTTGAGGCAGACCGCATCACCTTCGCGTTGTACAACACGACCGAGTTGCCACTGCCCTTGGCCGCGACTGGCGATTACTACCTCGGCGAGA
>JBCCYY010000077.1:0-15695 GCA_039188575.1 Planctomycetota bacterium
AGCGTGATTCTACCGATCTCGATGCCACGCACCCGGCGTGTAGCGGGCAAGCACGAAGTCCCGAGTCGATGCGTCTGTCCGGGTTCGCGCGGGACGCTGCGCGTCGCCCGCTACGCGGGGGGCTGGTTTGTTGTTGTGGCTTAGTAGAAGAGGATCTCGCGTTCGGTGCCGTCCTCGCCCTCGGCCGGGCGCGTGATGACCAGCCGGCCCTGACGCTTCTCCTGGTTGAGGCGGTGGTACAGCGCGAGGGCGCGGCGGATGACTTCGACATAGCTGGACGCATCGGCGTCGCGCCTGAGTTCATCGAGCGCCTCCCTCACCTGCGGTGTCATCTCGAGGTTCAGGCGTTTTTTTGCTTTGGCCATGGTGCTTTGTTCTCGGGGCACCGGGCGGGGGCTTCTGAATGGGGCGGGCTTGGAACCACAAAACAACAACGTGACTGGCGAAGATGAGCATGCCCATGAAGCCCGCTAAGAGTAGGCCGGTGTTCGAGGCCTGGCTGACGCGGATCGCGTCGATGCCGAGGTACGCGAGCCCGATCACGATCGTGACCTGGAACAGCGAACCGGGCGCAAACTGCGCGAGCACGCTGATCAGCTTGGCCCACCACGGCGCCGACTCGCTGATTTCGACAAACGGGCCGGGCGGGACGGGGCTGGGCACCGGCGGGGCGGGCTCCGACTGTTCCAGGCTTCGATAGAGCTGGTAGTCTTGCTCACGCCGCTGTTCGGGCGTCGGGGCGTCATCATCGCCGGGTGTATCAGGTTGTTCTGGAGGCTGACGGTTGTCCATCTGCGGCCGGCTCCGGTTGCTTGCGTGGTACACCACCAAGCGGAAGCTGGCTGCAGAGAACGCGCCAGCAATCGGTCTTGACCGCCATGGTCAGACTCCTTGCCTGGTGCGTTTCTGCGTGCATCCCAGTTGGGTACCCGGCTTTGCGAAGTGCTTCCTCAGATCCGAGGGTAGGGTCCGCTTTGCCGCTGCGAGATGGTTACAGGAAACGTGTGTTGGGTTGTCTCACAAACACGATCTAACTTGCCGGTGCTGGCGGGCGATACCGCTCGCAGTCTCCGCGTCGATGCACCGATCTGCCGATATGGTAGCACTAACAGGGGGTAATATGCAATATTGATGAAATAAAAAAATGTAAATTTGATGTATTTATATGTCATCTATTTCTAATATTATTTCTTTATTGAAGTTATTTTTATGTAGAAGATGATTTCTTATATTGTCTCATCCCGCCAAGGGGTTTGGCAGCCTTGGCTGGGGCTTGGACAGCGTTGCTTCGCCTTGCGTTTGCAGGCTTTTCCCGCCCGGGCGTGGCCCTTTTGGATTCGGATGCAACAAACGCCTCGGTCGTTCGGGGGGTGCGCCTAAGACCGATCGGTGAGCGCTGGTGCAGTCAAAAATCGGCGACGAGTACCCTGGGCAGGCGTTCGTGGTCGACGAGCACACTCGGGTGCCGCAGGCCGTGCTCGCTCGCGAGGTCGATGACCCGGTCTTTCTGACACGCCGCGATCTCGATGACCAGCTGTCCGGGCTCGGCGAGCAGGTCTTTGGCCTGTTCGATCAGCGGGCGGATGTAGTCCAGCCCGTCGGCCCCGCCGCGCAGGGCGTGCGTCGGCTCGTGGTCCTTCACGTTCGGTTCGACATCCTCCCACTCGTGGTCTGGGATGTAAGGCGGGTTTGAGACAAGGTATGTCAGCCGTTCACCACGCAACGGCTCGAGCAAGTCGCCCTGGCGGAAATCGATCCGGTCGGCGACGCCATGCTCGGCGGCGTTCTCCTCCGCGACGGCGAGCGCCTCCTCGCGGATATCCGTTGCGATCACGCTGGCCTTCGGGTCGGTCTTGGCGAGCTGTTTGGCCAGGGCGATCGCGATCGCGCCGCTGCCCGTGCCGACATCCGCGATGCGCGGGCCGGCGAAGCCCGGCGTCCGCCGCTGGTGCTGCAGCACGTGCTCGACCAGCGTCTCCGTGCTAGGCCTGGGCACCAGCACCGCAGGGCTCACCTTCAGCATCATCGAGAAGAACGGCGCCTGACCGACCAGGTAATCGACCGGCTCGTCGTTAAGTGCCCGCTCGACTAACTCCC
Source organism: Planctomycetota bacterium (assembly GCA_039188575.1). Lineage (GTDB taxonomy): Bacteria > Planctomycetota > Phycisphaerae > Phycisphaerales > Phycisphaeraceae > JAHQVV01. The sequence continues at coordinate 2,098 of JBCCYY010000077.1, forward strand.
GGTAGGCGGCGCGTTCGAGGTCGCTCGCCGGCCGCCTCGGGTCCATGTACAGCTTGAGCCGGGGCTGGCCGAGCACATGCGCGAGCAGCATCTCCGCGCAGATGCGTGGCGAGTCGATGCCCTTCTGCTCGAAGGCTGTGGTCGTCCACTGTAGCAGGCGTTGGGTTGTCCAAGGCGCATTGGGCATAGCTGCATACAAGCATGGTTCTAGCCGCGATGCTACGCATCGCGGGCGAAGTTTTAAATATCTATCATACTTTGCCTGCGATGCGTAGCATCGCGGCTACCTTCTGAAACATACGACCATGCAAGCCGCCCTCATCGCAAACACGGCCTGGCTCGATGAAGAGCTCGCGACGCTGCACCACGTGGTGGTCGGCCTGCTCGACGAGTCGGTCCGAGTCGTGCAGGTCTTGCCCGAAGGGAGGGCCGAGGGCGAGATTGTGTCGTTTGGCAAGCGCCTGTCTTGGCGTGAACGCGCGGGCAAGATCCGCAACCGCCGGGCGCTGAATCGATTGGCGGACCCGCTGAAGCAGGAAGGTATTGAATTGATCCACGCGCTCGACGGCCGGCAGTGGCGCGCCGCGCTCGACCTGGGCAAGCAGCTACAGCTGCCGGTGGTGCTCTCGGCCAACAGCGGGTTGGACATCGAGCTCGCGACGCGTTGTGCAAGCCGGCTGGTGCCGAGCCAGCACACCCTGCTCTGCGCAACCGAGCCCTTGACTCAGCTGATTGATCAGGCGGTCGGTGGCCGTGTCCCGGTCCAGCATGTGCCCTTTGGGGTGCACGTCGGCAAGCATGGCGACCGCACGGAGGACGAGACGCCCTGCATCGTGATTAGCGGCAACGGCGGGTTCGATGGTTATGTAGACCACCTCCTTGAGGGCGCCAAGCAGGCCGTCGCGGAACACCCCGACCTGCAGCTGTTCTTCGACGCCCAGCGGGAACAGCCCCGCGCGCTCTGGCGGGCGATCAGCCGGCAGGGCCTGCTGGCCAACGCGACGCTGATCCCACGCCGACTGGGTCACCGCGAGTTGCTGCTGCGCGCCGACGCGATGGTGCACCCCCAGCCGCTTGGCCGGTCAAGATCGCTGACGCTCCGCGCGATGGCGCACGGCGTGCCCGTCATCGCCTGCGCCGACCCGCTGCTCGACGACCTGATCGACGGCCAGACCGCACGCGTGCTCCACGACCCCTCGCCCGAAACCTGGGCCAGCACGCTCATCAGCCTCGCCAACGACCCAGCACACTGGGTCCAGCTCGGCAAGAGCGCGCAGCGGTGGGTCGCTGAGCACCGCCTCGCCGCGACCCAGCTCGAACACCTGATCAGGGTCTACCGCCAGCTCACCGGCGAGCCGATTGTTTTCCCGGGCCAGCAGGCCTCCGCCGTGTAGAATCCCCGCCTTGCAACTGATTCAATCCATCCCCGAATTGCGAACGCTCCGCCAAAGCATCGACCAGCCGATTGTGCTGGTCCCGACCATGGGTGCGCTGCACGGCGGGCACCTCGCCCTGATCGAGGCCGCGCGCGAGCTCTCCGAACAGGTCTGGGTCTCCATCTTCGTCAACCCGACGCAGTTCGGCCCGCACGAAGACCTCGATCGGTACCCCCGCCCATTGGAGGACGACCTCGCCGCGTGCGAACGCCTCGGCGTCTCGGTGGCCTTCAACCCCGAGCCGGACGATATCTACCCGCCGCTGGCGATCCCGAGCCGGGTGGACGTACCGGGCCTGACCGCCGAGCTGGAGGGCGAGCAGCGGCCGGGCCACTTCGAGGGCGTCTGCCGGGTCGTGCTCAAGCTGTTCAACCTCTGCCAGCCGACGGTCGCGACCTTCGGTCAGAAGGACTACCAGCAGCTCCGCGCGATCGAGTCGATGGTCGTTGACCTGAACCTGCCCATCACGATCCAGCGCGTCGCGACCGTGCGCGAGACCGACGGCCTCGCGCTCAGCAGCCGGAACCGCTACCTCGATCCGGATATCCGCAAGCAGGCGGTCGGCCTCTACAAAGCCCTCAAGCTCGCCGAGCAGCTCATCGAAGCCGATGGCGAGACCGACCCGGCCATCATCGAACGCGCGATGCAGCAGACCCTGCTCGCCCACAAGATCGAGCCCGACTACTGCGCGATCCGCCACCCGGAGACGCTCACCACGATGGACCTCGTCCGCCCGCCCGTTGTCGCGCTGATCGCCGGCCGGCTCGGTGGCGTCCGCCTGCTCGATAACCTGATCATCTAAAGCGTTTGCCGCCGATGCGTCGCGCCCCGGTCTCCGCCGCTTGGCAGCCGCCGCGTCGCAAGCGGGCGGACCAAGCGTGCCTGAACGCCTGACCGCGTCGGTCAAGGACGCCAAGCCAAGCGTGGCACAGTTGAAACCGTGCGCAAAAGGCGTGTGTCGTGCGCACCAACCCGGTGTTTTAAGGGGTTTTGTCACCCATTGAGGTGATCGGAAGGCCGGCCAACCCCACCAGGTTGGCCAAGGCCGCCAGAACCCCTGGCCGCCTTGGATGCACCCCTCCAAACACGATATTGGGTCAAGCCAGGGGTGCCACATAGCTGCGTAAGCAGCTATGAGTGAATGGTCTTGAACTTATCGAGGTACTTCCGTACACAGTTTGCTTCGCAAATGGTGCGGCACCGGGACGCGACAACCCCATTATCTGATTTAAGAACGTGCACGAAAAGGTGGGGTGCGTCTCGCCCGCCGTTCAAGCCAAGCTCGACTCCATCTGATTCACGACTTCGTCGTGACGACAGGCGGGACGCCTATCCCACCTAAGGCACTTCTCGTACGCGTTTTAAGAAACGCGATTCAAACGATCGTTTTTCAAGGAAACCGCTGCCCGCTGGCGATGAAAGCGGTATCAAGGCCGAACATCGGTTTGATCGGTCGGTATGAAACAAGTGTTTAAGACCTGGGGTTGATCCCACATGCCCAAAATCACCCTCGCAAGAGAGCTGTCTTTCACAACCCTCGACGACATCCTGGCCGAGGCCAAGCGCATCGCCGCCCAGCCCGATGTGACTTCGCGTGGCTCGTGGACGCCTGCGCAGAATATCTGGCACGTCGGCCGGTTCATCAAGGCCGGCGTCGAGGGCTATCCGGCCAAGGTGCCGTTCGTTCTCAAGCTCATCGGCCCGCTCTTCAAGAAGCGGTTCACGACCAAGGGCTTTAAGCCCGGCGTGATCAAGCTGCCCAGCCAGGCCGCCGAGCACGTCGTCGCCCCGGTTGACACCACCATCGAGCAGGCGATCGACATGATCGAGACCGCGATCCAGGGCGCGAAAGACAAGGGCTTCCTGCCCAAGAACCCGATGATGGGGAGGATGACCCAGCAGCAGTGGATCGACCTGCACTGCCGGCACGCCGAGATGCACTTTGGTTTGATTGAATTAAAGGACTGATTGATCAATATGACGGCTTGGGCTCCTTCTCCCTTTTAGGGAGAAGGCGGGGGATGAGGGTGGGGCGTGCAATAGCCCAAGGCGAATCGAATGGATTTGTAGTGAACAGAAAAATGAACCCTCACCCCAGCCCTCTCCCTTGAAGGGAGAAGGAGCCCAGGCACGACTGTAACCCCGTGCAAGGACGCACCCATGACCGCCATCTTCACGCCCAAAATCCCACCGCACACCCCGCCCGCTAATAACACGGGCAGCTCTGCCGCCGACAAGGGGCCGGGCACGCGACGCCGGCTGCTCGACGCCGCCGCCGAGCTGTTCGCGATCAAGGGCTACCGCAACGTCGCGGTCCGCGATATCTGCGACCAGGCCTGCGCGAACATCGCCGCGGTGAACTACCACTTCGGCGGCAAGGACAAGCTGCACCTCGCCGCGATCGACCACGCCCGCGAGCGAGCCCTGCAGCAAGACCCCGCGCCCGCCGGGCCCAAGCCCGAGGGCAAGCTCGACGCAAAGACCAAGCTGCGCCGCCACCTCCGCGCGATGCTCGGCCGGGCCTTCGCCTCCGGGCCCGCCGGCTGGTACCTGCAGATCGTCCTGCGCGAGATGGTCGACCCGACCCCCGCGCTCCGGCACGCGCTGGACGACCACCTCGGCCCGCACCAACGCCGGCTCGAAGCGATCGTCGGCCAGGTCCTCGGCGAAGACCCCGATAGCGACAAAGCTAAAGACACCGCCTCCGCCATCCTCGCCACCGCCATCTACTACCACAGCTGCCGGCCCGCGGTTCAGCACCTCCGGCCGGAGTTTACGTTTGATCAGGAGACCGCCGATCGTCTGACTGACTTATTGATGGCGATGGTCGTCGTCGGCGTTGCTGCGGGTTGAATCTGAACGCCAAGACGCCAAGACGCCAAGACGCCAAGACGCCAAGACGCCAAGACGCCAAGCAAGGTATCAAGGCAAACAAGGCCACATTCCACTTCACCACAGAGACACCGAAAACACAAAGGTCAAAGAGCAAGGCCAATTCGTCTGGCTCCGCGTTCTCTGCGATCTCTGTGCCTCTGCGGTGAAGCGAAGCGTTGACTTGGCGTCTTGGCGTTAAAAACGAACCCACCCAGGCTCAATCAGACTGATCCGCTTCCGGTTTATTTTCTGCCGATTGTTTTTTCTTTTCAGCTTCCTCCGCCTCGCGCTCCGCCTTCAGACGCTTTCGGCGTTCGATGATCGCCGGGTGCACGTAGTCGGGGTTCTGCTGCAGCACCGGGTGTTGCTCGACTCTGAACGGCTGCGGCTGGCCGGTGATGATCGTGTCGCGCATGATCGCGTGAGGGTCGCCAGCGATCTGGGGCTTCACGCGGAAGGGGTTGTTCAGCCACGCCGTGTCGATCACTTCTTCCCGCTTCGGCGGGGCGAGCAGCTCCGGGCTAAGCACGAAGACGGTGTCCGCGCTGTAGGTCAGGATCTCGGCACCGTCGAAGGTCTGCTGGTTGAAGACCCAGCCGCCCCGCGGGCTCGGGCCGATGTAGTCCGGCCGGCTCATCAGCGCGGTGACGCCCGGCGCCTGCATGAGGTAGCGGTGGCTCGTCCGCGTGTCGCCGACGACCGGGTTGAACCGGTCGAACTCAAAAGGCTCGCGGTCGTAGCGGTCGGTCAGCAGCGACCCGACGCCGAACTGCCCTAGCCCCGGCTGCACCAGCCGCTGGCTCGCGCTGTTGGGCCCGGCGTCACCCACGTTGCGATCGACAGGCGTGCCACCCACCGGGCCGGCGTACTCCTGCGCAACAACGCCCGTACTCAGCGACAGCGCGAGCAGGGCGGCGGTCAGGTTGACGAAGCGGCGTGGCATCCCACCATGATATCGGCAGGATCAGAGATGCAGAAAAGTCCGATTATTGCAACCCCTGGTGATGAAGAAGGCCTATTTTGAAACCGCAGATGAACGCGGATAAACGCAGATGTTCAAACCACGTCAGGAATCTTAGGAAAATGGCAACGTGATCATTTCCTTGCTTTCCAACTTCTCCGTTTGCTTAGATTTGCCTTGATCCGCGTTTATCCGCGTTCATCTGCGGTTTCATCAACAAACCCATTGTGTTGCTTGAGCGTTTAGAATTGGGCTATGCCTCAACCCAAAGCCGATCTAGCCGACTTCGACGCCATCGCGGGCAAGCTCGATGCGCTCCGCACCGCCCTGGGCTCGGTCATCGTCGGGCAGGAGGACGCGGTCGAGCTGCTGCTGACCGCGCTGCTCTGCCGTGGCCACGTCCTCGTCGTCGGCGTGCCGGGGCTGGCCAAGACCCTGCTCGTCCGCACGCTCGCCAAGGCGGTCGGGCTCGACTTTAGCCGCATCCAGTTCACGCCCGACATGATGCCCAGCGACATCCTCGGCACCGAGCTCATCCAGGAAGATGAGAAAGGTGAACGCCACCTGCGTTTTGTGAAGGGCCCGGTCTTCGCGCAGCTCATCCTCGCCGACGAGATCAACCGCACCCCGCCCAAGACGCAGTCGGCCCTGCTCGAAGCCATGGCCGAGCACCAGGTCACCGCGGCGGGCAAGACGATGAAGCTCGACGAGCCGTTCATCGTCGTCGCGACTCAGAACCCGATCGAGCAGGAGGGCACGTACCCGCTGCCCGAAGCGCAGCTGGACCGGTTCATGTTCGCGCTGGAGGTCGGCTACCCGTCGTTAGATGAAGAAAAGACGATCGTCGCAGACACGCCGAGGATCACCGCCGCGGCGAACGAGGTCGAGCCGGTCGTGAAACGGGAAGAACTGCTCAAGTTTGCAGATGCCGTCTGGCGGATGCCAGTCAGCGAGCACGTCGTCGACTACGCGGTGCGGTTGGCGAGGGCGACACGCCCCGACGACAGTGAGGCCCCCGATCAGGTCAAGGCCTACGTCGGCTGGGGCGCGGGCCCGCGTGCCGGCCAGGCGCTCCTGCACGGCGCGAAAGCCGTCGCCGCGATCGCCGGCGACCCGACTCCGAGCTGCGAGCACATCAAGCAGGTCGCGCCGTCGGTGCTAAGGCACCGCGTACTGACCAACTACGCCGCCGCGGGCGATGGAATCGACGCGAGCGCTGTCATGCAGGCGGTGATTGGAGCGGTGCAGCCGGCGACGTATGGGTGAGTCCTTTCAGTTTTTCCAGCTGAGTTTCGAGGGATGCTATGAAAATCGATGATGTCAAGTTGCTGTCTGACGACCTTATCGTTGCGAACGATGTAGAGGTCGATTCGCTACAAGATCGCTTCTGGATTACTTTTCCAGAAGGATACCGCGAATATGTCACGCGTTTAGGTGAAGGCGTACTTGGTGGATCACTGGTCCGTGTCTACCCACCTTGGCGGATTGAGAAGGAACTTGATCCGTGGCGTCAGCGTATCGATAAGTTTTGGCTCTGGGATCAGGCTACCGAAGTATTACCCAAGGAAAGAGCACTTGAGTGTGTGATTCTCGGCGATACGGTTAACGGTGACGAGTTTGTATTTCATCCCAATCGACCGCAGTACATCTTTGTCCTACCACGGAACGAAGAAGTCATCTACGAAATAACAGGAGGGTTGCTGACAGCGGTGGAGTGGATGTGCTCATCAGGCAAGCTTTGCCGGCGTTTTAAGGAACGAGAATTCGAAGCCTTTGATAGCCGATTATCGAATGATGATGACACGATTTCAAAAACAATAGACCCGCCAGGCGAGTCTCTTGATGACATCTTTACGACCATGAAAGCCTGGACTAAGCGTCACCATATCAATCGGAAAGCAAACAAGGCGATGCGAAAACAGATCGGTAAAGGCCAGTACACGGAGTTGTTTTTTAAAGGTATCTGTCTTGAAAGCGATGGGATGGGATTAGACGCAGGTGACTTTGTTGCTTGCTGGGACGTATCAAAAGAAGACGGGGGTGAACCGACCGGAAGGTTTGTCTGGTCTAAAGGCGAGTTCTCTGAGGGTTCGAGCTATACACCCGCGTAGTCTGTGGGGGTGGCGAGTATCTCAATGACGTTCCTATTGCTCGCACGGGACGCTTCGCGTCGCCCGCTACACCGTTCTGTTCGCGGCAACGAGTTCTTCTTTGATCGCCTCCATCACTGGCCTGTCGCGAGGTAGATCAAACGCCGACTCCTCCCACGCCGACTGCGGGTACAGCCACACCGGCTTGGTCTTCAGTTCCTCCTGCTCGTCGTCATAACGCGGGAAAACATGCGCGTGCAGCGCCGGCTCAAGATTGCCCAGCATCTCGTAGTTGATCCGCACCGCCCCGGCCACCGTCAGCACAGCGTCGCCCAGCGCGGCCATGTCGTCGAGGAACTGCAGCCGCGTTTCGTTGTCGGGGAAGCTGTTGAGGTCGGCGACGACCGGGTCGGGCAGCAGCAGGCAGTAGCCCTTGAGGAACTGCGCATCGCCCAGCACCGCCCAGCCGGACTTCATCCGGGCGATGACCTTCGGGTTCGTGCCTTCGTTCGCCTCGGCGACGCGTTGATGGATGAGGGTGGGGTGGGCCATGGCGGCTATTGCCAACCTTACCGCAGCACATCCTTCTCTTCGATCAGCTCGATCGAGGGGTCCTGCATCAGCTCGGTCGTGCCGGGGGTGCGGTACGAGATCATGCGGGTGCGCTTGACGAGCAGCGGCTGCATCACGTCGTTGCCGTTGGCGTCTTTCTCGACTTCGCCGGTGAGCGCGTCGATGACGGGGATCATGATGGGGTTGCCGGTCGCGGGGTCTTTGACGGTTTTGGTTTCGCCGTAGATCCCGCCGACGAAGACCTTGAAGCTGTCGATGTCTTCTTCGGAGACCTTCCAGATGATGGCGGACTGCTTGGTGTAGTTCTTGCCCTTGAAGACCCGGCCGGGTACCTCGAGCGGCGACTGCAGCAGCGGGTTCTCGAGCAGGGTGCGGACCTCTTTAAAGACCGACGCGTCGACGCCGAGGTTGGCGGTGACGATGTCGCCGTTGTTGGACTGGATGACGATGCGGGGGTCGAAGAAGAGCTCGTCCTCGATGAAGTTAGTGACCTTGTAAGTCATGTACCAGTACCACTCGATCGAGCCGTCGGGCTTCTCGATCGCGATCGTATCGGGCTCGGTGTGCTCGAAGTCGAAGGACCAGTCCTGGGTGACCGCATCGGGCTGCGGGGTGGCGTCGGCGGGTTGTTCTTCGTCTTGTGCGAGCACGGGGGCGGCACAGAGGGTTGCGGCACACAGCACGGCCGGGAGCAAACGCTTCATCGTCACCTCGGATCAGGGGTTGTTTCAATCGGGCGGCTCAAGCCGCAGGAGGCTACTATTGTAAGGCGAGCAGCGTTCGGGTCAATGCCTAACAGCTTGGCTGGACCGGATTTGCCGCGTTCATCGGTGGGGCAGGCTTCGAGCCTGCCATCCTTGCACGTTCGAGGCGTGATTTGACAGGCTGCAAGCCTGTCCCACTTGGGTTAAAGCATGGCCAGCGTCACCAACCTGCACCCCGATACCGCGCCCGACGGCGGGGGGCTGTACCTCGGCCCGGTCCCTTTGGACCGGCGTCGGATGGCCCTGGCGCTGCTTTTGATCGGCCGGCCAAGGGAGCAGGACGCCGCGGTGGACCACTTCGAGCGGTTCGCGGATGAGCAGGGGCTGGACCTGAGCACGCTCTGGATCGCCACCGAGGGCGGGCCCAACGGCAGGATGCTCGGCAGCGTGCTGCTCGTGCCGAATCACGGCTCGACCGCGATGCTGTTCGTGGGCCAGGCCATGGGCTGGTCGGATACCTCGGCGGTCGTGGGCCTGATCCAGGCGGTGTGCGATGGCCCCGGCCAAGCGGGCGTGAGCGTGATCCAATCGCTGATCGACCCGGGGCAGGTGGTTGAGGGACAGGTCCTGGAGCGGGCGGGTCTAAGCCGGCTTGCCAAGCTGATTTATATGCAGAAATCGATCGAGCCCGGCGAACACCGCGTGCCCAGGCCTTTGGAGCTGGGCGGCTGCGAAAGGCCGGCGGTCTTGACCTACAGCGACGCCAACCACGCCGACTTCGCCCGCGCGATCGAGGCGAGTTATGTCGATACGCTCGACTGTCCCGGCCTGGTTGGCTTGCGCCAGATCGACCAGATCATTGCTGGGCACAAGGGGACCGGCCGTTTTAACCCGCATAACTGGCTGGGGTACTTCGACGAGGCGGGCGAGCCCATCGCGGTCCTGCTCCTGGCGGAAGTAGCGCAAGGCAGCGGCATGGAACTGGTCTACCTGGGCGTCTCTAAGCCCTACCGCGGCAAGCGGATCGGCAGCACGCTGATGAGCTACGCGGTGTCCGAAACCGCTAGGCGCGGCGGCACACGCCTGTACCTCGCGGTGGACGACCGCAACGACCCCGCGGTGCGCCTTTACACGTCGATGGGCTTCCGCGCTTCGACACGCAAGATTGCTTACGTCCTGCCGAGATAGCGCGCAACGCAATCTGTAGTGGGCTCACACTTGCGCGAGCGCATCGGTCGTGTTGCGAATGTGAAGCTCGATATGTTGCAAGGCTTGCACCGCTTTTAGCGTTACAGCTTTCACCTTATTTTTCAACGAAATTTGTGCACACCTGTTATCCACAACACACGAACGTGTGTGAGAGGTGGATAAAAAATATTTTCGGCCCTAACGATCACGCCAGCCGCGATTTGACCTTGTCAAGCGAGCGCATGCCGCAAAGTGGTACTTGAATCTCGCGCCACAATCTCTATCTTCATCTCCTGTCGGCTAAGGACAGCCAACACACCTCTCGATCGATCGGGACACAAAGCATCAACCCGCTCTTATCGACCGACTCGAGGTTAAACCGGACGGACCCAACCAGACGTACCGGCGTGAGCGTCACGGCTCTGCCCTACAACCTTACCACCCTTGGCTTTGGCCAACGTACGCAACAGGAGTGCTCGTGACCACGATCACCCACACTATCGATACCGATTCCCAGATCGCCGACACGCTTAGAGACAGCCTCGGGCATCAGAAGTTCGCCATGTGGTTCGACGGAACCGCCGCCCTCGCCTACGACCACGGCACCCGCACCCTGCGTGTTACCGTGCCGAACCAGTTCACACGTACTTGGATCGAGCGTCACTTCGCCGCTGACCTGCGTGCCTCAGCACACGCCGCGACGGGGGAGCGCGCCGAGCTGGACCTCTGCGTGCAGCAGGACAGCGCGGCGGATAACACGCCCAGCGAAGCCCCGCCCCGTGTTCATCGTCCTGAGACAAACACACATCCGGCAGCCGAGCCGTCGGACAACACGGCCAAGCGGCGTACCGGGCCTTCATTCAGGCACCGGCTCGTGCAGTTCGTCACCGGGCCCTCCAACCAACTTGCATACGCCGCCGCCGTCCGCGCCGCAGACCTCAGCGACGACACGGCCAGCCACCCATTGTTCCTGCATGGCTCCTGCGGCGTCGGCAAGACCCATCTGCTCCAGGGCATCTGCGCCCAGGCCCGAAAGGCCAACCCCGACGCCAAGGTCGTGTATATGACCGCCGAGCAGTTCACCAACGAATTCATCGCCGCGGTCCGCACCGCCAAGCTCGAAAGTTTCCGCAAGAAGATCCGCCGGCTGGACCTGCTCGCGATCGATGATGTCCACTTCTTCGCCTCCAAAGAGAAGACGCAGATCGAGTTCCTCTGCTGCTTCGAAGAAACCGACCTGGCCGGCTCGCGCGTCATCCTCGCCAGCGACAGGCACCCCAAGCAGATCAAGAGCTTCTCCGAAGCGCTGGTCTCACGCTGCGTGCGGGGCCTGGTCGTCGAGATGACAGAGCCGGACACCGACACCCGCCGCGCGGTGCTGACCGAGCTCGCCCGCCGCCGCGGTTTGATGGTGCAGCCGGCCGTGCTCGACCTGCTCGGCTCGCGCTACGAGGGCTCGGTCCGGGAGATCGAGGGCGTCCTCGCTCAGCTGCACGCCCTTGCCTCGCTGCCACACCGAAGCAAGCCCATGCAGCCCGGGATGCCGCTGATCGTCGGCCGAGAGCTCGTTGAGCAGCTGCCCGACTTCAATACGCCGATCGTCCGCAAGCCGATCCGCTTCAGCACGATCATGAAGACCGTCTGCAACCGCCTCGGCGTCGAGGCAGGCCAGCTCGCCGGCTCGTCCCGGCACAAGTTCCTCGTCCTCGCCCGGTCGCTGTCGGTGTACCTCGCCCGGGAGCTGACGACGATGAGCTACCCCGAGATCGCCCACGCGATGGGCCGGAAGAACCACTCCACAGTGATCACCGCCGACCAGCGACTGCGTCGCCAGATCGCAGAGGACCAGCCCATCATGCTGCCCGCCGGCCAGGGCTCGGTCACCCCCGCCGAACTCGCGACATCGCTGTCGCGCGAGGTCATGCGGACGCAAGGCTAAGCCCGATCACGACAAGGGCAACCGGTACGACATCAAACGTTTGCCTGAATCGCGGCGTTTTGGTACGTTTCGAGGTTCGCGTGTGTCGGTTACGGCCGCATGCATAGCTACGCTGCGGGGTGTAGCTCAGCTTGGTAGAGCGCTACGTTCGGGACGTAGAGGCCGCAGGTTCAAATCCTGTCACCCCGATTTTCCTTAAAAACTGCTGAAAACACGACTTGTGTTTACCTGCCTTAGGGCAGTGCGGCTAGTTCCTTGTCACAGATTCGTATCACCTGATACGAGTCCTAACCACAGGAGCCGCACGTGGCCCAATCTCGCAGAAAAAAATCTAGGACCCCTCGTACACCAAAATATTGTCGTCAGAAGACATCGAACGGCCCGGACAGGGCGTTCGTCATGCTGAATGGCAAGAAAGAGTATCTAGGCAACTACGGATCGGCGAAGAGCCAAGAAAAATATCACAGGCTCTTGGCTGAGTGGTCAGCGAATGGTGGTTCGCTGCCTGTTGAACAAAAGAGTGTTGCTGTCATTAAGTTGATTCAGGCCTACTGGCGGCATGTGAAGATCACGTACAGGCATGATGATGGGGAGCTAACCCATTATGCCAATCGCATTCGGATCGCTTTGCGACCGGTCAAGCGGCTATATGGACGATCTTCTGCTGCCGATTTTGGCCCCCTTGCTCTCAAGGCTGTACGTAGTGAATTGATCAGTAAAGGACTCGCCAGAAAAACAATCAATGACTACGTGAACTTCATCCGTCAGATGTTCAAATGGGCGGTTGCAGAAGAGCTGATCCCCAGTTCGGTGTATGAAGGTCTTAGAGCAGTTGAAGGCCTAAAGAAAAATCGTTCTGAAGCCAAGGAGACTGAACCTATTCGTCCTGTTGCTCTTGATCACGTCGATGCAATTCAGCCATTCGTATCCCGGCAAGTGTGGGCACTGATCCAGCTACAGCGATTCACAGGTGCCAGGTCCGGTGAGTTGGTTATTCTCCGCAAAAGCGATATCGATACATCAGGCAAGGTTTGGCATTACTCGCCGCTGAAACACAAGAACCAACACCGAGGGCATGATCGAATCATCCCGTTTGGTCCAAAATCTCAAGCAGTAATCCAAGCATTCTTGTTGGATCGATCCCCTGACGCTTATCTATTTTCGCCGGCGGAAGCAGAAAGGGAACGCCGAGAGATGATGCACAAACAACGGACGACCCCTATGGGGTATGGGAATCGCCCAGGTACGAACAAGAAGAGAAATCCTAAGTGTAGTGCGGGAGATCACTACACCACTAACTCATATCGCAGTGCGATTACTAGGGCATGTGATCTAGCTTTCCCACCCGCTGACCCATTAGGACCAAGGAAAGATGAGTCCCAAAGAGCATGGAAACGTAGGCTGTCCGTGAAAGAAAAAGAGCAGGTGAAGGCATGGCAAAAGGATCATCGTTTTCGACCTCATCAAATTCGCCACGCCGTTGCGACTCAGGTACGTAAAGAAACCAACATCGAGGTAGCTAGGGCCATGCTTGGTCAGAAAAGCCTAGATGCAACTGAAATCTATGCCGAGCAAGATTTGACTTGTGCCAGCGAATACGCCTTAAAACATGGATGATCACTCATGGAAGAATAGTGCAGGCAAATCCGCTAAATTGCATAGATGGCAGCTGAGCATGATCAGTACATTAAATGCTCTGTTGAAATCATTTGACACGACGTCGCGTCCGCGCTCCAATGCTTGTTATGAGCACGGATGCCCAGCCTGATCGTTTGCTGAAGATCGTCGCGTTGTCCTTGGCCCTGGGCCGACGGCACCTGGCCGACTACGGCA
>JBCCYY010000078.1:0-15449 GCA_039188575.1 Planctomycetota bacterium
ATCGATGTGGTGCCCGGTGACGTGCTGGCCATCGGCCTGGGTTACCCCACTGGCACGGGCCGCTACTTTGTTTTTGACACACTGGATTTTTATGCGGGTGGAGAACAAACCGTTGTCTTGTTGGGAGACGCATTTGTGCCGAACCCTGGCCGTGATTTTGGATTCCGCACCACGGTGCTCGTCCCCGAGCCGAGCAGCCTCGCGCTGCTCGCTGTCGGCGGCTTGCTCGCCGCCCGACGCCGGCGCTGACCCATCAATTCGCCTGACTCAATGGAGCAACCTATGAAAACCACCCTTGCAACAATACTGACTGCCGCCTTGCTGGCGACCCCCGCCATGGCCGTGGTCACCATCGAGATCGATCCCGGGCCCATCGGCTCGTCCTTAGACAGGTGGGAGTTCGAGTACGACGACCTCAACGGCACGACGCTCGACGGCTCGGTGCTGGAGATCGAGTTCGTGCTCCCCGCGGGCAGGGCGATCCGGCTGGACTACGACCGGCCGGTGACCGTCGCCGGGCTCGACCTCGAATGGAGGCTCTTTGTTGACGGTGACGACTTCCCAAGCGTTGGCAACGACAGCGGCAACGCGCTCGGCTTTCGGGGAGCCAACGTGTCCTCCGACTTCATCGTGACCGGGGCCGACCTGTTCCCCGGCAGAGGGTTGACCTCCGGGGGGGAGTACTTCGCGGATTGGGACGCGAACCCGGACACCGACGCCTTGCCCGATGGCTACACCTTCGATGGGCTGACCTTCACTGGGCTCTTGTCCAACGAAGGCTTCGCGGTCACCCGATCGGTGCTCGAACTGTCCGTCTTCAATGAAAGCAACGGCGGCCGAGCCAACCTGGTCGTGATCCCCGAGCCCACCAGCCTCGCGCTGCTGGGCCTGGGCGGGTTGCTGATTGCCCGCCGGCGACGCTGAACCGGCTTACATGCGGGCCTCTTCCGCCAGCGCGGCGACCGCCTCGGTCACGCCGACGGCGACCCTTGCCATACGCTCGTAGTCCAGCGTGTCGGGCGTGTCCGTCATCTGGTGGTAGTTGCCGTTGCGGAACCAGGCCGTGTCGGTCACCATCAGCGCGGGGAAGCCGTTGTCCCAGAACGGGCCGTGGTCCGAGACCCAGATGAACTGCCGGGCCCGGGGCAGCGGGGCGGCGATGACCGGGAACGCCGCCGTTTTCTTAAACGCCCGCTTGAACCTGCCGAGTTGGGACCGTGTCGCCATGTCGGCGATGAACGCGATGAAGTCGCCCTGGCTCCGGAGGAACGGCTTGATGAACGCGGGCAGCTCGTCGGGGTAGTCCTGGCTCTTCTCGGCCGTATCGTAGTAGCCCACCATCTCCAGGCAGACCATCAGGTGGATGTGCTCGTTCGCCGCCTTGCACCGCTCGGCATAGACCCTGCTGCCCATCGTCGGCCCGCTGAAGTGCATCGGCTCCTCGTTGGCGAACGCGACAAAGCGCAGCGTGCGTTGAAAAGTGCGCCCAAGCAGCCCCCGGCACACCGCGAGCACCATCGCGACTGCCGAGGCGTTGTCGTCCGCCCCGGGCGTCCGCGCGACCGTGTCGTAGTGCGCCCCGACAAGCACGATCTCGTCCGGCTTCGTCGTGCCCGGCCACTCGACGACGAGGTTCTTCGCCTCCATCGCGTCCGTCGGGTAGGCCTGTGCATCGACGGCTTGGCCAAGCTTGCCCCACTCGTTGGTGAGGTAGCTCACCGTCGCGTCGATGCTGCCCGGATCGCTGTCGTGCCGGACCCCGATCTGCCCGGCGAGGTGCTCGACGTGCCGGTGCAGATAGGCATAGACCCCGAGCTCGCGCTCGGTCAGCGGCGGATCGATCGGATTGTTGTCGGGCCCGGTCATGCGGGGAGTCTAGCTGATCACTATCTCGCCGCGATGACGGCGTGCCGGTTTTTGAGGATCAGTAAAACTCAGTGCCGGTGCTTCGGGATGGAATTCATCATCTCAGGAAACACTTCAATCGTGGTCTCGCGGATCATGGGCTGCAGGCCGCTTGCACGCTGATCCTCCGCGAAGCCGAAGACCCCGTACCGCTTCCCTCCGGACTCGAACGCCCACATACTGCAGCCAAAACAGATCACGACACGCACTCCCTTACCATCACGCCAATACTCATAAACGACATCCGGCTTCCACTCGCAGCCCCGGCCCCAAGCCCGGAAGCCTTCAAATGGGAAGTAGCGCTCCAACTCGATGCGTCGGAGTGTGTCATACCCGCGCAGATCGATATATAGCCGACGCAGGTGATCGATCTGTGCCTGAGAAAGGTCCGGGCCCTGTGTGATGACGGCATAGTCCTTCTCACTTGTCTCACGGTCGTACACCTTGTCGGTGCGATAGCTCTGCACAAGGTCCGGGTACAGCAATACAGCAAGGCGTTCTTCGCCATGCAGATTCAAGACCTCGGGTGAGACAAGGCTTGTATCTAATACCCGTATTTCGTCTGGTTCTGACGTAGTTTGACAACCAACCACGCAGAAGATGATCAACACCACGAACAACCGGTCCATCATGCAAACCCCGCATCTTTCACAACACGCGCTGATTCTAAAGTCTTACTCGGCCTCTTCATCATCCGCCTCTTCAACGACCTGCCCATCGCGATAGAGCTCGCGCTTCGTTTCGTTGCCGGCCTTGTCGTAGTGGATGAACTCGCCCTCGGCCTTACCGTTCTTGAACTGACCCTTCTCTTTGACGCTCCCGTCGCCGTGGGTGTTGTAGTGCGGGCCGTGGGGCCGGCCGTTCGCGTAGGTGTAGACGGCTTCGATCGTGCCATCCGGGCGGAACCAGGTGCCCTCGCCGTGGCGTTGGCCTTGGACGAACTCGAGCGTGACGGTCGGCTTGCCGTCCTCATCGAAGAAGCGTGCCAAGCCGTGCTCTTGACCGTCTTTGAATGGGATCTGCTGGTCGACCTCACCGTTCTCGTGGTACTTCTTCGCCTCGCCTTGCAGCAGCCCCTCTCGCACGGCGACCTTGGCGATGGTCTTGCCGGTCTCTTCGTCGACGCGGGTGTATTCACCGTCATAGGGTTCATCGCCGCCGGGCGCGTAGCGAAGGCCGTCGTCACGGATCAGCAGTTCCCACGACACTCGGCAGCGGAGGTAGAACCCGGGCACGGGCTTGTCCTCGAAGTACCCGCTGTGGTACATGTCCATGAAGATTTCTAATTCTTCATCGCCGATCTTGACCTCGTAGCCGTCGAGGATCCCGCCGTTGGGTCCGCCGAAGCTGCCCATCCGGCTGTAGCGGATGTCCCGGCCGTCGGGGTCGACCAGTCGGGCGAGGTAGTAACGCTCGCCACGGGGCATGTCGCACTTGACCGGGTTGTTGATATCCCCAAGCGGCGCGGGCTTGTCCTCCGCGGCTTCCTCCACATCGGCGTCTTCCCCTGCCTCGGCCGCCTGATCCTGCGCAAGGATTGGCAGGCCTGCGAGCAGCACGATCAGCAACAACGCGCTGCCGCGTAAACGATAGATGGTTCGGATGACCAAGCCGGCCCCCTTGTGGGTTGGTGATTTGAATCCACACGGTTTGGGATCGACTATAGCTTCCGGCGTGCGTGAAACGAAGTGGCACTTCCCGAAAACACTTTATTGATGAAAGTTAGGTTGTACTTCGCTCGGTTTACCTGGGTGAGGAAAGCTACTCCTTACCCTCCATCGCCTCCCACCGCGCGAGCTTCTGCTTCTCTTTGCCGACGATGTAGAACATGAAGCCCGCGCTCGCGAGCAGCAGCAGGCCGATGGGCAGGCCGACCATGCCGAGGATGGCGAGCTGCTGGGCGTTGGCGAGGTCGGCCAGGGGCAGGGTGGTGTTGCCGGCCTTGATCAGGATGCCCCAGATGCCCAGCGCGAGCATGACCAGGCCCATCGTGATGAGCACGGGGATCGCCGCGATCTTGATGCCGATCGCGCCGGTGTCCGGATTGGCAGCGCGGCGCTTGCGTCGGCTGGATGTCGAACGCGAGGCCGGGTCGTAGGCGGCGGATCCGGTCCCACTCAGCTGCGCGAGCGCGTTAGCGGACATCTCCGACACGTCGCGCTCGGCCGCGGGCGGGGCCTCGGGGCGTTTCGAGGCCGGCGACTCCGGGCGGCTAGAACTAGGCGGCGCTTCAGGGCGCGTAATGGGCTTGGGCTCGATCGGCGCGTCGCCGCTGGCGGACGCGGCGGCCAGGTCACGCAGGGCGTCTTCGGGGTCGGTCATCGCAGGCCTCCTAAAAGGAGAAGAAAGGTCGATGTATTGTATCGCGTGATGATGCCGTTCCAGCAACGATCCAGCTACGCTTTTTCGTTTGCGCTGATGCTCTTCGCCGGGTTCGCGATGCTGTTCACGGCGTGGTTCGCGGCCGCCATGGCGATCGATCCCGCGCACGCCGAGCCCGAGAAGCTGACCACCGGCGAGATGATCATGGTGCTCGCACTGATGATGTGCTTCCTGGGCACGATCGCCGCGTCCGGCGCGCTGGTCTCGGCGGTCGTGTGCAGCACGGTCCCAGCGTCGCGCAGGTATTGGCTGCTGGCCGCATCGGCCGGGGCCGGTAACGCGCTCGTGCTGCTCACGGCCGTGTACGTGACCGAGTTGATCGTGATCGAAGTCGAGTCGTGTATCGGTGTCGCCGTCGGCGGCATGCTCGGCCCGGTCCTCGTCCGGCAGGTCGGCTTGCTGCTGGGCTGGGCCCGGCCGTGGTACCCGCCCGGCATGTGTGAGCGCTGCGGCTACGACCTGCGCGAGACCCCCCCGGGCAGCCCGTGCCCGGAGTGCGGGGCGATTGTTCCCGAGGCCTGACGAGGCGTCAACGCGTTCAACCCCGATGCAAACCTTCACGCGCTACCGCCTCAAAACCGCGAATCTCTGTTGCATTGAACCCAGAACCGGCACAAAACGTCCGATTAACATAGATAACGCCGGCTCTGCTCGCGTAAGATGTATTGATTCGTGAACCCGCGATTCCGGAGCACCGCCATGACCAGCCCGATCCAAAGCAGCATCAACAAAGTCAAGCGCCGCGTCGCCACCAACCGCGTCCTCAAAGCGTTCGGCTGGGCGGTGCTCGTCGGCCTGCTCGCCGCGTCGGTCATGCTCGTCGTCGACCGGCTGCTGCCCATGACCGTCATCCCGGTCTGGTCCTACGGGATCGCCGGCGGCACCGCGCTGATCATCTCGCTCTGCTTCGCACTCGGAAGGCTGCCGGGCGATGAAGACGCGGCCGTCCTCCTCGACGAGAAGCTCGGGCTCAAGGACAAGCTCGGCACCGCGCTGTATACCGCCAACCTCGAGGAGCAGAACGAGCTCACCGAGCAGATCGCCCGCGAGGCGGACGAGGCCGCGCAGAAGGCCCGCGTCATGGTCGATCAGGCCGCGCCGATTGAGTTCGCACGCGTATGGAACTACACGCCGATCGCCGCCGCGGTGTTGCTTGCGGTCCTGTTCCTCGTGCCGGAGGACCTGGGTGACCCGCTGGGTCAGGTTGCCGATGCTCAGGCCGAGGCCGAGGAGAAGCGTATCGCCGAGGAAGGCGAGGTGATCATCAACACAATCCAGGACAGCCTGCAAGAGCCGGATGAAGAAAGCGACCAGAAGATCGCCGAGGGGCTGCCCGATGAGCTGCGCGACCAGATCGTGTCGCTGTCTGAAGAGATCCGCAAGGACCCGGGCAGCGCGGAAGAGAAGCTGAAGGAAGCCGAGTCGCTGATCAGCGACGCCGAGTCGCGCTTGGGCGAGCAGGCGGACGTGATCGAGGCGACCTACAACCCGCTGCGGAATGCGGCGAGCGGTTTAGACCCGGGGCAGACCGGCCCGGCCGACGAGTTCACCCGCGCGATGAACCAGGGCGACTTCGAGAAGGCCAAGGAAGCCCTCGCGGAGATGCAGAAGGCGATCGAGGAAGGCACTTACTCCGAAGACGAGCGCAAGCAATTGCAGCAGCAGCTCAACAACATCTCGCAGCAGCTCGATCAGCAGGCCCAGCAAGCGCAGCAGGCCCAGCAGCAGGCGCAACAGAACGCCCAGCAGCAGATGGCTCAGCAGCTGCAGCAGTCGGGCATGAGCCAACAGCAAGCCCAGCAGATGGCTCAACAGATGAGCCAGCAGATGCAGCAGAACCAACAGAATCCGCAGGGCCAGAACCAACAACAAAACCAGCAAGGCCAGAACCAGCAGGGCCAGCAAAACCAGCAGGGTCAACAAGGCCAACAAGGCCAGCAGATGACCCAGCAGCAGATGCAGCAGCAGCTCCAGCAGGCGTTGCAGCAGCAGGGCATGAGCCAGCAGCAGGCTCAACAGCAGGCCCAGCAGATGACGCAGCAGATGCAGCAACAGATGCAGCAGGGCCAGGGCCAGCAGCAGAGCGGGCAGATGCAGCAGCAGCTCAGCCAGGGCCTGCAGCAGATGTCGCAGCAGAGCCAGCAAGCTGGCCAGCAGGGTCAACAAGGCCAGCAGGGCGGCCAGTCTGCGCAGCAGGCGATTAATCAGATGGCTCAGATGCAGCAGCAGCTCCAGCAGATGCAGCAGCAGCAGGGCCAGATGCAGCAGGCCATGCAGCAGATGCAAAACCAGGGCGGCGGGCAGGGCGGACAGCCCGGCAGCTGGGGCGACGCCGAGGGCGGCAACCCGTTCGGCCCGCAGTCGCCCGGGTACCAGTCGCAGAGCTACGCCGCACAGGACATCCAGCAGGGCGAGGGCCGGGTCATCGCCAGCTGGACCGAGAACGGCGAGGTCGCGCCGGGCGAAGCGACCGTCGAGTACAACACGTCGCGCACCGAGGCGGTGCAGGCCGCCGAGCGTGCCGTCACCGAGGACCGCACCCCGCGCCGCTACCACGAGGCGATCAAAGACTACTTCCAGCAGCTGCCCGAAGACCCCAACGCCGGCCGAGCACCGGCTGCCCCGCGTTGAGTTTCTGCTGATTCGTTATTGCACCACAGAGACACGGAGGGCACAGAGGTCTGAATTGATGCCGTTTCTCATTCAACAAGTTTTATTGTTGTGTCAAGGCAATCGCGCGTGCTTACTCCTGCTGGCAGCGATCTCTGTTACTGCTTGCACCCAAACGTCTAGCAGCCCGCCTTTGAGGTCAACATCTCATGGCCCTCACCTGAATCACGAAGAACGCCAACTAGACATCGGTAAGGCTGAGCAGGAGATTGTGTATGAGCTCGCTCAACTTGGTGCAACTAAAATTGAGATGTCGACATTGCAAGCACCTGCACATCTCAATATCAAGATCGATCCGGAGGTTTACAACATCAATTGGTTCATCCCACACTACCGTGTCGTGCTTGAAACAAGATTCAATCACGGCATCCTTGTGGCAATGAAGTGTTGGGACGCTGATAAGCTGGAAAGACGTTACCACCATTTGCAGCCGTACGAACAGATCAGCCAGATCGTTTTTTTAGACGATGGCTCTTCCTGGAACACTGTTGTTAGCGATGCCGAACATCTTAATCATGCGGTCAAAATGTTTAAAGACAAATGAAGATAGTGTCTGGATATTCTGTGCCCTCCGTGTCTCTGTGGTAAAAACGAATTACAACAAACTACCTTGAGCTGACCGATCCTCGACGCCTTCCTCCTCATCCTGGCCCTCGCCTACCTGACCGTTGCAGGGGTGCTCGCGATGTGGCTGGGCTGGGCGGGGCTGCGTTATGTGACAGGCAAGGGCGAGAAGCCGACGATGCCGCTGCCGCAGCTCATCACGCTCGGCTCGCTGGTCGGCGTTGCCGTCGTCCTCTGGTTCGCGGCCGGGCTTGCCGACAAGCTCACGTTTGACCGGCCGTCGCTCCTGCTGCTCGCGCTCATCGCGCTGCCGATCTTCGCGATCGGGGCCTGGTCGCTGCAGCAGCTCGGCCCGGCCAGGCGGTGGGCTTCCGTCGGCCTGCGCGTCTTCGTCCTCCTGCTCATTACGACCATGCTCGCAGGCTTCCGCACCGTGCAGACGCACGATGAGCTCACCGTCGTCACGCTCCTCGACTTCAGCGAGTCCGTCGACAAGTTCTTCACCCCGCCGCCCGGGCCCGACGGCGAGCCGCAGGACTACGAGCAGTGGCTCCGGTCGTACTTCGGCGAGGCGGGCAGCGACAAACGGCCGGAGGACTACTGGTCCGTGCAGACATTTGACGGCCGTCCGTCCGTGCGGCTCAGCCCATCAATCGGCGACATCACGCTGCCCGACGGCGCGTACGAAGCGCCCTACGAAGGCTCCAACGGCCAACGCGCGATCGAGTCAGGCATGGCCGCGAAGCAGCAGGCCGACTCTGCCCTCCGCATGGTAATCGCCAGCGATGGCAACCTTGATGGTGAAGTGATGGCCGCGGTCCAGGCCGCCGCCGCCGCGGGCGTGCAGATCGACGTGCTCCCGCTGGAGTACAAGGTCCAGGGCGAGGTGATGGTCGAGGCCGTCCGCGCCCCCGCCGAGGCACGCAAGGGCCAGACCGTCAAGGTCTCCGTCGAGCTGCGCAGCGCCGACCGCGTGCCCGGCCAGCTGATGCTCAAGCACAACGACCAGTGGGTCGACCTCAACGGCTCGGCCGAGGGCGAGGGCGTCCGCATCGAGGCGGACCAGTGGCGGACCCGGATCGACGCCGGCGGAGACGAGGAAGACGAGGCCGGCCTCTACGCCCTGACCAAGTACATCGACCGGCCGATCAGCCAGGCGGGTGTCAACAAGTTCGACGCGATCTTCGTCCCCGATGCAGAGGCCGGCCTCGCCAACAGCATCACCTCGAACGACACCGGGCAGGCGTTCACCCTCGTCGCCGGGCCAGGCAAGGTCCTTGTCGTTGATGGCGTCGACGGCGAGGCCGGGCAGATCCTACCCCGCGCCCTGTTCGAGCGCGGCGTCGATATCGACGTCGCACCCGTCACCGCGATGCCCAGCACGCTCCGCAAGATGCGCGACTACGACGCCATCCTCATGCACAACGTGCCGGCCGACAACGTCCCCCCCAAGGTCCAGCGCAACCTCACCCGCTACGTCCACGACTTGGGCGGCGGCTTCGCGATGATCGGCGGGCCCGATTCCTTCGGCGCCGGCGGCTGGACCAACACCGACATCGACAAGTACATCCTCCCTGTCGACTGCCAGATCCCGACGCAGAAGATCCTCCCCTCCGGCGCGCTCGTGCTCGTGATCGACCGGTCCGGCTCGATGTTCTCCACCGTCGGCGGCACCAGCCAGACCCAGCAGAATGTCGCCGCCGAGGCCGCCATCCTCGCGCTCAAGGCCCTGTACCCGCAGGACAAGATCGGCGTCGTCGCGTTCGACACCAGCGCAAAGTGGATCGTCGACCTGCAGTACAACGAGGACCCCAACGCGATCGCCCAGAAGATCCGGTCGATGAAGCCCGGCGGGGGCACGGACATCCGCGTCGGCGTCGAAGCGGCGCTCAAACGACTCGCGGCCGAGGCCGTCGGCGAAAACGCGATCAAGCACATGATCGTGATCTCCGACGGCTGGGGAAACCTCCACAACAACCCCTTCCAACTCGGCAGCCGGCTCGGCAACGAGGGTGTCACCATCTCGACCATCGGCGTCGGCGACGGCCACAACGCGCAAGGCCTCCGCGACCTCGCTGCTACCGGCAACGGCCAGTTCTACCCCGTCGTCAACCCCGCCAACCTCCCGCAGGTCTTCATCAAAGAGGCCCGCGCGATCCGCAAGAACCTGATCAAGGAAGGCACGTTCACGCCGATCATCGTGAACGACGGATCGACAATCATGACGGGTATCAATGCCGTCCCGCCCCTCCGTGGTTTCGTGCTGACCGGATCAAAAAAGAACAAAGATGACCGCATCAACATGCCGATCCTCGGCCCCGAGGGCGAGCCGATCTTCGCGCACCACCAGGTCGGGCTCGGCCGAGCCGCCGCGTTCACCGCGGATGCGTCCAACCGCTGGGCGCAGGACTGGCTTGGTAACTGGGCGGGCTCGTCGAATTACGCCGACTTCTGGGCCCGCACCGTCCGCCAGATCGCCAGGCCCGCCGCGTCGACCCAGGCCGACCTGCAGACGTCCATCGCCGGCGACACCATGACCATCCGCCTCGACGCCGCGGGTGACCTGGACTTTGCCGGCCCGCGTGGCGCGTCCTTCGGTAATAACCTCCAGGTCACCGGCAGCGTCGAAGACCCGGACGGCAACCTCGTCAACATCACCCTCGAGCAGGTCGGCCCGGGCATCTACGAGGCCCGCGTCCCCGCCCGGGAGTCGGGCAACTACATCGTCGACCTCAACATGCGGTCCACCACCGACGGCGAACAGCGCCGGGTCATCGGCGGGTCCTCCAAAGCGGCAGGCGGCGAACTGCGCAACTTCCAGTCCAACCTCGCGATGCTCCAGCAGATCGCCGAGATGACCGGCGGGCGCGTCCTCGACCCCAACAAACCCGCGGACGCGGACCTCTACAACCGTGACGTCCCGATCGAGAGCACGAGCACCCGCCCGCTGCGCTGGCAACTCATGCCGTTCCTGCTCGGCCTGCTGCTCTTGGATATCGCCTGCCGACGCATCGCCTGGGAGGGCCAGGAAGTCGCCGCTTGGGCCAAAGGAAGGGCCAACGCGATCGCCGGCATCACCCAGACCCGCAAGGTCGAGAGTGAGCCCACCATGACCGCGCTCAAGGCCAAACGCGAAGAAACCACCGAGAAACTCAACCAGCCCGCGCCGTCACCGCTCGGCGGCCTGGCCGCGAAAGTCAAGGGCAGCACCAACGGCGAGACGGCAAAGGCCAAGAAACCTTCCGGGGCCAAGCCCGCGACCAGCAAGACACGAAAGTTTGTCGCCAGCGAAGAAGACCTCGCCAAAGCGAGCGACGACTTTAGCGACGCAGTGGGTGGCGCCAAGGAGGGTGCGACCGCCAAGCCCATCGTCACCGCCGCGATGCGCAAGAGCGAGAAACCCCAGGAGCCGACCGGACCAACGACGTCACGCCTGCTCGACGCCAAACGCCGGGCACAGCAGCGTCTGAATGATCAAGAGGACTCGTAATGGAACCGCAGATGAACGCGGATGAACGCAGATTCAAGGCAAGCCTGCCGATCAACGACCTAACCGAACAGGTCATCGGCTGTGCCTATGAGGTTTCAAATACATTGGGTGCGGGATTCTTGGAGAAAGTCTATGAGAACGCACTTGCCCTGGAGCTTCGTGAAACAGGGTTTCATGTTATCCAGCAACATCCAGTGAATGTGTTGTATCGGGATAAGGTGGTTGGAGATTACGTCGCAGACCTATTTGTAGATCAACGCCTGATCATCGAGATCAAAGCAGTCAAAGGAGTTGATCAGGTCCATATCGCTCAATGCATCAACTACCTCAGAGCAACGAACCACCACGTCGGACTCTTGCTCAATTTCGGAAAACCAAAACTAGAAGTCAGACGCCTCGTCCACCGGCTATCTGAGAAAGATTGAATCTGCGTTCATCCGCGTTCATCTGCGGTTCCAAAAAAACGTAGCAACAAAGGATCGAAACCATGGCATTACCCGACAACCAAGCCAACGAACAGACCATCCTCCAGCAAGCCGACGCGTTCCGCGAGTCGTACAAGAACGTCCGTGCCCAGATCGCCAAGATGGTCGTCGGGCACGACCCCATCATCGACGGCGTCCTCACCTGCCTCTTCACCGGCGGCAACGCGCTGCTCGAAGGCGTGCCCGGCCTGGGCAAGACGCTCCTCATCCGCTCGCTGTCCCAAGCCCTGTCCCTCGACTTCAGCCGCATCCAGTTCACCCCCGACCTGATGCCCGCGGACATCACCGGCACCACCATCGCCGTCGAGCAGCAGAACGACGATGGCTCAACCAGCCGGGTCTTCCAGTTCCGCAAGGGCCCGATCTTTGCTCAGATCGTGCTCGCCGACGAGATCAACCGTGCGACGCCCAAGACCCAGTCCGCGATGCTCGAAGCCATGCAGGAACGCTCCGTCACTGTCGGCGGCACGACATATCCGATGAGCAAGCCCTTCTTCGTCATGGCGACGCAGAACCCCATCGAGCAGGAGGGCACCTACCCGCTGCCCGAAGCGCAGCTCGACCGGTTCATGCTCAAGCTCGAGGTCGGCTACTCGACCCGCGACGACCTGCACGAGATCGTCAACCGCACGACGATGGCCGACGCCCCGACGATCGACCCCGTGCTAGACGCCGAGAAGATCGTCGCTTTTCAGAAGGTGATCCGCCAGGTGATCATCGCCCCGCACGTGCAGGACTACGCGATCCGCGCCGTGCTAGCGACGCATCCCGGCGGCGAGTTCGCCGGCAACATGGCGAGCCAGTTCCTCCGCTTCGGCGGCAGCCCCCGCGCCTGCCAGGCGCTGGTCCTCGGCGGCAAGGTCAAGGCGCTGCTCGACGGCCGGGCCCACGTCAGCGTCGAAGACATCAAGGCCGTGATGCTCCCCGCGCTGCGCCACCGCGTGCTATTGAACTTCGAAGGCCAGGCCGAGGGCGTGACCCCCGACATGATCATCAACGACATCATCGACAAGCTGCCCGTGGAGGCGGCGGGGTTGAAGGTTTAGATGATTCGATTTTTGAACCGCCAAGGCGCAAAGGCGCCAAGGAAGGCAAGATGAATTTGAAAGACTTGAAAATCCTCGTTGATCTGAAGAAGCTCTATCCGAAGGGAGCTGAGTTCAGGCAATTTCAGATTTATCCTCCAAAGAGGTGGAAGTCATATACAAGTAATGGCCAGATTCTTGAACTCAAAGATTATTTCAAGGCATGGGAGAAGACTGAGTTTATTTTAATCGGTGGTACCGACTATGGAGATGCGATTGTTGTAACTGATTCCGATCCACTCACTGAGACTGGGGCAATTTACATGGTGGGTGAGGGTTTCGATATGGATGAGACTGAAGATTGGCCGGAGTCTGTTCTCCGCTTAGGTATTGATGCGGCTCAGTGGCACGATCGAATCCGAGCCTATAAAGGTGAGCCAGCGATTACGCCGGGTTCGATTGACGAAGAACTGGGTGATCGCGCGGCCACTTATCGTGAACAGATAAAAGAATTAAACCCTGCTATTACTTGGTAACAATTTGCCTTCCTTGGCGCCTTTGCGCCTTGGCGGTTCAAACAAAACAAACCATGACCCAACTCAACCCCCTAACCCGGCAGTCCAAGACAGGCGACCTCCTGTCCCCCGACTTCATGCGTCAGCTCGACAAGCTCGATGTCATGTCGCGGAAGATGCTGCGCGGGTCGCAGCAGGGCGAGCGGCGGACCAAGAAGAAGGGCCAGTCCGTCGAGTTCGCCGACTACCGCAGCTACGTCGTCGGAGACGACCTGCGCTTTGTCGACTGGAACCTCTACGCCCGTTTGGACAAGCTCTTCATCCGCCTGTTCATGGAAGAAGAAGACCTGTCGGTCGCGATCGTGCTCGACATCACGGGCAGCATGGACTACGGCGAGCCGAACAAACTCGACTACGCCAAGCGGCTCTGCGCGGCGCTCGGCTACATCTCGCTGACGCACTACAACCGCACAAGCCTGTACACCATGGCCGATGGCCTGGTCGAATCGACGCAGGGGATGCGTGGCAGGCGCCCCATCCCGCAGATGCTCGAGTTCCTCAACCGCCAGCACGCCTTTGCGGCCGACGCCAACCGGCCCGGCGACATGACCAGCACCTTCAAGTCCTTGGCGATCGCGAACCAGCGGCCCGGCGTTACCATTGTCATCAGCGACTTCTGGGACAAGGGCGATGTGTCGGATGCCTTCCGCTACCTCGCCGGCGATAAGAAAGACACGTACCTGATCCACCTGCTCTCGCCACAGGAGGTCGACCCGGTCAAGGGCAAGGTCATCGGCGACCTGCGACTGACCGACCTCGAAGACGGCGACGTCGCCGAGGTCTCCGTCAGCCCCGCGCTGGTTAAGAAGTACAAGGCCACCCTGCAGGCCTACTGCAACCACATCAAGGACCAGGCCCATCGGCGCGGCTTGGCGTACATGATCAGCGAGACGGACGTGCCGTTCGAAGTGATGGTGCTGCAGTACTTGAGACAAAGAGGTTTATTAGCGTGATTTTTGAACCGCGGAGGCGCGGAGGGCGCTGAGGAAGGCAAGTTATGAATGACATGCCAGAACAAACCAACGAGTTGACTGAGGCTCTGATTGGGGCTGCCATTGAGGTTCACCGCCAACTTGGGCCGGGGTTTATCGAGTCTACTTACCATCGAGCTTTAGAAATCGAATTGGAACTTCGTGGTGTCGAATTTGAATCTGAGAAGCCCGTCGCTCTTGAATACAAGGGCCGACCGATCGGTGAAGGGAGACTGGATTTATTGCTTGATGGCAAGGTTGTGATTGAATTAAAAGCGGTGGAAAAGCTAGCTCCTATTCATCAGGCCCAAGTAATTTCGTACCTAAAAGCGACTGATCTGCAAGTCGGACTTTTAATCAATTTCAATGTTGAAGTGCTTCGTGATGGGATCAAACGCGTTGTTCTCTCTCAATCTAATCTGCCTTCCTCCGCGAACTCCGCGCCTCCGCGGTAAGAAACGAATATGGGATTCATCTCACCTCTAGTCGCGGCCATCGCAGCAGGGATCACGATCCCCGCCCTTGTCTCGTTGTATTTCCTCAAGCTCAAGCGCAAGCGGATGGTCATCCCGTCGACGCTGCTCTGGCAGCGGGCGGTGCAGGACCTGCAGGTCAACGCGCCGTTCCAGAAGATCAAGAACAACCTGCTGCTGTGGGTGCAGCTGCTGCTGCTGTTGCTGCTCTTGTTCGCGATGGCCCGGCCGACGCAGAACGCGATGGCCGACCCCGGGCAGCGCGTCGTCATCGTCATCGACCACAGCGCCTCGATGAACAGCACGGACGTGGACGGCAAGGCCCGGCTCGAGGCCGCCAAGGCCCGCGCGCTGAAGGTCGTCGACAACCTCGACGCGGGCGACGCGGACTCGGCCGGCACCGGCGCGATGGTGATCGCCTTCGCCCACCGCGCGATCGTGCTGCAGGACTTCACGACCGACCTGGCGCGGGTGCGCAAGGCGATCCGTGACATCCAGCCGACCGATCAGCGTAGCCACCTGGACGCCGCGATCGCCGCGGTCGAGCCCCACGCCCGGCAGGCCGGCGCCGACGACCCGCTGAACGTGCACATCTTCAGCGATGGCCGGGTCACGCAGTCCACCGATGAACCGCTCGCGCTGGCCGGGGCCGAGGTCCGCTACCACCGGATGGGCGAGCCCGCGCCGCATGCGGATAACCTCGCGATCGCCGCGCTCAGCGCCCGCCGGGATTTCACCCGGCCCCAGCTCGTGCAGGTCTACGCCCGGCTGGCGAACTACAGCGACAAGCCGGTCACGACCAGCGTCCGCTTCCTGGCCGACGACCGCGTGCTCTCGACCCAGCGGGTCCGGGTGCCCGCCGCGCAGAAGGCCTCCACCGCGCCGGGCAAGCTGCCCGCGCCGGGCGAG
>JBCCYY010000079.1:0-15329 GCA_039188575.1 Planctomycetota bacterium
CTTGGCGGTCAGGTCGGTGATCTTCTTGATGCCCTCGGCGTCGAGGATGTTCTGCGGGTCCAGCTTCTCGAGGTCGGTCTGCTCGAGGTAGTCGATCGCCGCGTCGTCGAGGATGTAGCCGTTCAGGTCCGTGCCGATGTGGGCGAGGATCTCGTCCTTGAACTTGTCTCGCTCGGTGTACAGGTCGGTGAAGTCGAACTTCTTGCCGACGGTCTTCAACGCTTCGGAGAACTTCGCATCAAAAAGCTCGAAAAGCTTGTCCGGGTCCGAAGCTCGGCGGACGCCGATCGCGTCGGCAACCTGCAGCACGTCCTTAACAACGTTATTGACCCGGATAAAGAACGCGACCTTGATGTCCGCACGGACGTTGTCCATGCAGATCAAGCCTTCCGACCCATGCCGGTAGATCTCGATCCGCTTGACCGAGATATCCATGATGTCGACGCGGTGGACGACCGGGTAGACCTTGATGCCGTTGAAGGAGACGGTCGGGTTGCCCCAGCCGCGCCGGACCAGGGCGGTGCCGGGCTCGACCTTGCGGTAGAGCATCGCGGCGACGATCACACCGGCGATGACAACAATGAAAAGACCGATCAAGACAAGGGCAACCACCCACATCCAAGGCTCAATCGTGAAGGCAAGTGTATTGTTCATACTGTTCATAACACCCATGTGTAGGCTCCTGTATTAAAAACCCCGAATGATGTAAACGCCCTTGTCATCGCGCTCCTGCACCACGACCGCTTCGTCGCCCCGCTTGAGCACGGCTCCTTCTTCAGGCGTCTTGACATTGATCTTGACCGGGGACGCCCCCGTATCGATTTCTGCTTGACCGTGTTGATGGTCCACAGTCGCCGAGATCACCCTGCAGCGCTGGCCCATCACCGAAACCGAACCCGCCGATGCACTCTCGTCCATCTTTGCAAAAACCTTCTTCACCGGCTGGGTCAGTATTTTGGTCAGCAACGCCGCACCGATGCCCATCGGGATCAGTGCAAGCAGTTGGATCGCGATCGACCACGAACCAATAAGCATGTGGGCTAGGACGCCGATGGTCCAGATAATCAGCAAGAAGACTGACAGCAGAATCATCACGGGGACTTCGCCCACGTTGAGGAACTTGAGCAGGCTCATCAGGCCGCTTGCGCCAGAGCCTGCGGTTGAAGTGTTGATGTCGACATCGGCATCTGCATCTACATCAAAGTCGAAGTCGAGCGCCTCGATATCGATCATCCCGATGAGCACCACCGCCCAGTACATCATGAAGCAGGCCAACAGCACGGTCAGGCCGAAGTTAACGGGGCTCGTGATGGCGTCAAGGAATTCGCTCATGGTCGTTCGCTCGCCGCATCTGCGCGGCAGGATCGCCTCAGGACAGGCAAGGCGCCTGCCTGGTGCCCGGGGCCTGGGTTTCGGTCGTTCCTTCGACGCGGCCGGCCTGAAAAGCCCGGCGAGATTGCCCCTCGATCCGTCGGCGACACAAGCATACCGACCCCGGGCCTCCCGCGTGTGATAAAACCCACCCCCCAACCCGCGGGAGCGGGTTTGAAGGGCTGCCAGAGCACGAAGCGCAAGCGAGTGACCCAAATCCGAGGTGACTTGTGCCACTCGCTTGCGCTTCGTACTCTGACCAAGGCAAACCAAGGCTAGGATGCACCCATGGCACAGGCCTTCCTCATCGTCAACGGCGTGCTGTACATCGGCCTGGCCCTGTGGTGCACGCTGCTGCCCATGAAAACCAGCGCGGCCATCGGGTTCGGCCTGCCCAACAACTCGGCCAAGAGCGAGTACCTGGTCGTCTACGGCGGGCTCGAACTGGCGATGGGAGCCTTCTTCCTGCTCTGCGCGTTCAACGCCGGGATGACCGAAGCGGGGCTTTGGTTTGGACTGCTGACCTACGGCTGCCTGACGGTCTACCGCTGGGCGACGATCATCACGCTCAAGGACCTGAGCATGTTCATCTACTCGATCGTCGTGCTCGAGACGGCGATGGCTGCCTTAGCCGCCTGGTTGGTCTGGCAGCAAGCCTCGGCGACTTCCTGATCTGCGACATGGTGAAGTGATCTTCCCGCATTCAGAAACGGGCCTTGCGGTAGTCTTAGCGTTAATACCGATCCCGTTTTGAAATTGCGCAGTTGAAGTAGCCGCGAGGCTACGCCTCGCAGGCGCAGCAGGATCAATCTTCGACGCTTTGCCTGCGAGGCGTAGCCTCGCGGCTATGGTGAATACGCAAACTCAAAACGTGATCCGTATAAGACACAGCCTCGGAGCCAACCTATGCCCTACATCCTCGGTGGAATCGTCCTGCTCATCGGCGGCGGCATCGCCGCCTACTACCTGGCCCGGTTCATGAAGGGCAGGCTTGAACTCGAGCTTAGCCGCAATACCGCCAACTCCGAAGAGCTGCTGAGCGGCCGGGTCAACCTCATCGCGAAGAAGAACATCCATGGCTTGTTGAAGGTCTCGCTCGTCGCCCGCGAGAAGCGCACCAAGCGGGACAGCGATGGGGATAAGACGACCGAATACGTCGAGGTGTACCGCTACGACCACGTGCTCGAAGAGACACGCGATTTCCAGGCGGGCTT
Source organism: Planctomycetota bacterium (assembly GCA_039188575.1). Taxonomy (GTDB): domain Bacteria; phylum Planctomycetota; class Phycisphaerae; order Phycisphaerales; family Phycisphaeraceae; genus JAHQVV01. Next base: position 2,586 of record JBCCYY010000079.1, read on the forward strand.
CGAGCAGAGCTACAACTTCGACCTGCTCGCGCCGACCAGCGCGGAGGTCCGCTCGGGTGGCGCGGCGCTCAAGGGCATGGCCGAAGCCGCGGGCGACGGCGTGATGGGCGGCGTGCTGAAAGCCGCCGCGGGTGCCGCGGACTTCATGGCCGGGCGGTTGTACTGGCATATCGAGTCGCGTCTGGACGCGGACGGGGTCGACTTGTATACGAAAGAGAAGTGCCAGGTGAACCTGAAGGGGTGAGGCTGTTCGCGGGTTGTGCGCGCGGCGTGTGCAGGAAACTGTGCTTGCTTTTGATGTTTTTTTGTGGGGTCCTTTGTAAGCGTTGGACGCGTGGGTGGATGTGCTGTGTATGCGCGCGGGGGGTTGATTGGGGCTTCAGTGAGCAGAGACGGCTTGGAACTCCGGGGGGTGTCGCTGAGAGCCCCTGGGGCATTGCTGCGCAACGCCACGGGCTTGGGTGGGGTATGCGCCAGGGCGCGCCGATTGTGCGCGAGGGGGCTGGGTCTGTTGGAGCACGATGAAAACGCAGAAATTCCGGTTAACGGGTACCGCTCATGGATTAGTGAAGCGCTGCCAGTGCTCGGTGATGGCTTGGGGGTAGGCATCGCACTCGAGTTCGAAGACGCGACCGGCGAGGGTGTCGGCGGTGTCGTCGGGGAGGACGGGGCAGGTCTTTTGCAGCAGGATGGGGCCAGTATCGTAGGTGTTGTCCGCGAGGTGGACGGTGCAGCCGGACTCGGTCTCGCCCGCGTCGATCACGGCCTGATGGACGTGGTGCCCGTGCATCCCCTTGCCGCCGAACTTAGGCAGCAGCGAGGGGTGGATGTTCAGCACTCGGCCGGCGAAGTCATCGGGGATCACCAGCAGAGAGAGGAAACCCGCGAGGCAGAGCAGGTCGGCCCGGCGATCACGGCAGGCCTGGAAAAGCTCATCTGAAAACGCGTGTTTACCTGAATAATCTTTTCGCCGCAGAACCTGCACAGAAAGACCACGCTGCTGAGCACGCTCAATGCCCTTACAAGTCGTATTCGACGCGATGACACAGACGATCTCGGCGTTGAGCGAGCCGCCCTCGATACAGTCGCAGAGGTTCATCATTGTCGTACCCCCGCCGGACAGCGCGATGGCGAGCCTGGGCTTGCGTGGGGCGTCGGTGTCGCTTCCGGGCTGTGCCATGGCGGTACGATAACGGCTTGTGCTAGAACGTCCATCCACACAGCGTGTCACCCGCCTGGCGCCGTCTCCGACGGGGACGCTGCACCTGGGCAACGCGCTCACCTTTATGGTGAACTGGGCGATCGCGCGTCGGCTTGGGTGGCGGGTCATCCTGCGGATCGAGGACCTGGATGTTGGCCGCGTCCGCGAGGGCGCAGACCAAGAGGCGATCGATGTGCTGCGCTGGCTGGGGATGGATTGGGATGAGGGACCGGCGTATCAGAGCGCGGATTTGTCGCCCTACCACGGGGCGTTGCAGGGTTTGCGCGATCAGGGGCTGATCTACCCTTGCGACGCGACGCGCAAGGAGATCGAGTTGGCTGCGTCGGCCCCGCATGCCTCGGATCTGGAGACGCGCTACCCGGGGCTGAATCGGCCGGCGAACGGGCGGTGGGTCGCAGACCATGATACGCCTGATTTGCTGGCGGATGATCCCTACGCCTGGCGCCTGATCGTTCCGGACAGGCACATCGATTTTACGGACGAGTTGCAGGGACCAGACGCCATCAACGTGCAGTCGCAGGTCGGCGACTTCGTCTTAGCAACCAAGGCGGGCCTGCCCGCATATCAACTCGCGGTTGTTGTGGATGACGCGCGGCAGGGCGTCACGGATGTCGTGCGTGGCGATGACTTGCTCAACTCGACGCCGAGGCAGGTGCTGCTCTACCGCATGCTCGGGCTAGGGGAGCCGCCCCGCTACTGGCATCTGCCGTTGGTCACTAGCGCAGACGGTCGGCGGATGGCAAAACGCGACGACGCGGTCCGTCTGACGACGTACCGCGATGCGGGTGTGCCGGGCGACCGGGTCGTTGGCCTGCTCGCGAAGTGGGCCGGGCTGACCGAAGCGTACGAGGAAGTATCGGCCGACGGATTCGCTGACCGGCTAAACCCCGCCGAGATCGGGTATGCTCCGCCGAGTTTTACTCCAGAGGACGAGCAATGGCTGATGTCAACGCGTGCCTAAAAAGCTGCTCCAGGTGGTCTATGCACACAGCGCTTGCGCTGACCCTGCTGCTGACGCTGTCAGCTTGCGGCAACGGCGGCGAGCCCACCGCCAACCCCGGCCCTGAAGCGGGCAACGACCCCGCCACCGTTGAGACGGTCGATGTGACGCTGAAGGAACAGACCTTCTCGCTGGAACTCGCGATGGATCATGCGTCACGGGTCCAGGGCCTGTCCGACCGCAAGTCGATCGCGGAGGACGGGGGAATGCTGTTTATCTTCCCCAGGCCCGTGCAGACGATGTTCCAGATGCGGCGGTGCTACGTACCGATCGATGTCATCTTTATCGATGAGGACGGTTATATCGATTCGCTGCACGCGATGGAGGTAATCGAACCGATCGGCAGTCCGCGATGGAAAAACCCCGCTTCGGGCTACCCTACGGCCGGTCCGATCCTGTACGCCATCGAACTCGCGGGTGGGAAGATCGAGCAACTGGGCCTGAGACGCGGCGAGAGGGTCGAACTGCCCGAAGCGGTGCTTCAGTTAGAGGCCCAATAAGTCGATATCTCCGATAACTGTCAAGCCAGCGAGCTTGTAGCGGTTATGAGGAGGCTTCGGATGAGTCGCATGTTGGTCATCAGAGATGTAGGTGCCCCGCAGGACACTGTTCCGAGCGGGGTGCAGAAGGTTCTGTCGCATTGGCGTGGCCTGGATCGGCCGCATGTCTCCGTGCAGGCGATCGACCGCGTGCTCGAAGACCCCGAGACACTCAACGATGTTGAATCGGTCTGGCTTCTGCTGGACAATCCCACCGCGGGGGACCTGTTCGCGGTCACCGGCGAATGCGAAGACCGCCATCTGCCCACGCTGCTCACCCGGCCCGGCGGGACCGAATCACTCGGCGAGCAACACGCCGAGGGCATCGTCGCCTGCCCGCCCGGCACGGCACCGGAAGAGGCGTGCATCGTCTTGCAGACCCTGCTCAGCCAAGCGCCGACCCTCGCCGCGATGCGACGCGAAGTCAAGGTCCTGACCATCCAGCACCAGGGCCTGTGCTCACAGATCGGCAAGCTGGACGAAGAGCTGCGCATGGCCGCGCAGTTCCAGCGCGAGTTCTTGCCAAGTGAGCTGCCAAGCCTTGATGACCTCTCGTTCCACGTGCTCTACCGACCCGCCGGCTACGTCAGCGGCGATATCTACGATGTCCAGCGGCTCGACGAGCACCACATCGGGTTCTTTGTCGCAGACGCGGTCGGCCACGGCGTACCCGCGGCGCTTATGACCGTCTACATCAAACGCTCGCTCCGCGGCAAACGGATCGACCCGAACGCGCCCAACGGGTACAGCCTGCTCACACCTGCCCAGGCGCTCGCGCAGCTCAACGCCGACATGATCAGCACGCAGAACGGCAAGGTCCGCTTCGCGACCGCGTGCTACGGCGTGCTCGATACCCGGACGATGATGCTCACGATGGCACGAGCCGGGCACCCATTCCCGATGCTGCTGCGTGGCGAGGACGACCGTGTCGAAACCGTCGAGCCCGAGGGCGGCCTGCTCGGCGTCTTCGAGGACGAAATCTACGAAGAAGCCACCGTACAACTAAGAGCCGGCGACCGCCTGCTGATCTACAGCGACGGCTTCGAGTGCGCCTTCCCCGACGATGAGAACGTCAACGACAAGGGCGTCCGCAAGGTCGCTAACGAAAACTACGCCAAGGAGTTCCTCGACCTGGGCAACGGCGACCCCGCCTCCGCGATCAAGCGGCTCGAAGACAACCTCGATGGGCAGGCCGGCTCGCTCAACCAGAAGGACGACCTCACCGTACTTTGCCTAGCGGTGTCCAAAGAGGCGGGCTCGCTCCGGCTGACGCGATCCGAAGTGGCTTAATTGTCTGCATCGGTGCGTTCACGCCAACGGCTTTGCATCTTCAAGGCAAAGGCTTGCTCGCAGACAAGAGTCCGGAGACAGTCGAGTTCATCCACCCAGTGTACGACTGCACCGTCTTGGTATGGAGTGTAGTCAGAGAAACTACCCATGCCGCCGTAGGAGCTGGAGATAGCAGCCTCAAGCCTGTTCAGGTCGTCTTGGGTGTAACCATACCTCTTAAGTTCACCAGCCATTAGCAGATATGAATCAAAGGCTTTCAACCAATGACAATCGGGCTCCCTTCGCAACAGATCTATCAGTGCAATAAGGCTTTGGATGAGTTCATCCAGCATCTTTTCCTGCTCAGTCATCTACAAAACCCATTTCTCGCAGCAAGTCCATCGTGACCGCGGGCTTATCACTTACCCTACCGCGCATGCGCTGCATCTGGTGCACGATCGTCTTTGCGAGGATGTCGGCCTCGATGTTGACGCGATCGCCTGCCTTGCGTTGCGCGAGCGTGGTCAGGTTCAGCGTGGCGGGGATCAGCGCGACATCAAAGGTTGATTCGCTCACGCGGGCCAGGGTGAGCGATACCCCATCGATCGCGACCGAGCCGCGCGGGATGATGTAGTCCATCAGCCCTTCCGCCCCCGCGTCGGGCTTGAGCGTGATCCGCCACTCGCCATCGTCGGTGTGGATCGCATCGACGGCCGCCAGCCCATCCACGTGCCCCTGCATGAAGTGCCCGCCCATCGGCTGACTCGGCGTCACCGCGGGTTCGAGATTGACGGCCTCACCTACGCCCAGCGCACCGATCGACGTTTTCATCAGCGTCTCGTGGATGACATCAAAGCCAAGCGCTTCGTCGGTGATGTCGACCGCGGTCAGGCAGACGCCAGAAACGCAGATCGAGTCGCCGTGGTTGACCGGGCCCTGCAGCTTGCCGCGCTCGACGGTCAGGCGTCGGCCGGTTTCGGTGGGGGTCGAATCGAGGGTCTTCGCGGTGGTTTGCACGATTCCGGTGAACATAGGCAGCGTCTAGCGTTTAGGGACTCGCGTATAGCGTCAAGCCGATTGCGTTGAGGTTGGTGAGGTTTTTGATCGGCATGGGATGGTATCATGCCCCGCTTCGTCGGCTGGGGCGTCCCGATTTCCGACGCTATACGCTAGGCCCTAAACGCTAAACGCTCAACATGACACGCACCCACCACTGCAACGAACTCCGCAAAGACCACGTCGGCCAAACCGTCACCCTTGCGGGCTGGGTCAACAACTACCGCGACCTCGGCGGGGTCCGCTTTATCGACCTCCGCGACCGCGAAGGCATCACGCAGATCGTCTTCCACCCCGAGAGCAAGGACGCCCACGCCCTGGCTCAGAAGCTCCGCCGGGAAGACGTGATCACGGTCACCGGCAAGTGTATCGACCGCGAGGGCGGCGCGAACCCGAAGCTCGATACGGGCGACATCGAGGTCGACTGCACCGATGCCGAGGTGCTTGCCGACGCGGCCACCCCGCCGTTCATCCCCGACGAAGCCGAGAAGGTCGGCGAAGAAACCCGGCTCCGCTACCGCTACATCGATATGCGTCGGCCGCGCGCCCTGAACATCCTCAAGACCCGCCACCGCGTCGCGAAGCTGATGCGCGACTACTACGACGAGCAGGGCTTCTACGAGATCGAGACGCCCTTCCTATGCAGGTCAACGCCGGAGGGGGCCCGGGACTTCCTTGTGCCCTCACGCCTGCAGCCAGGCGAGTTCTACGCCCTGCCGCAGTCGCCACAGATCTTCAAGCAGATCTGCATGGTCGGCGGGGTCGAGAAGTACTTCCAGATCGTCCGCTGCTTCCGCGACGAGGACCCGCGCGCCGACCGCCAGGCCGAGTTTACGCAGCTGGATATGGAGATGTCGTTCGTCTCACAGGAGGATGTGATCTCGACGAACGAGGGCATGATCCGCAAGGTCTGGAAAGAGGTGCTGGGTGTTGATATCCCGGACCCGATCCCGCACATGACTTATGCCGAGGCGATGGAGAAGTACGGCAGCGACCGGCCGGACCTGCGCTTCGATATGCAGCTTATCGACGTCACCGAGGCCTGTGCCAAGACGGACTTCAAGGTCTTCAGCGGCGCGATCGCCGCGGGCGGCATCGTCAAGGCGATCCGCGTGCCCGGCGGCGCGAAGATGTCGCGCAAAGAGACGGATGCCTTGGCCGAGTTCGCCAAGGAATTCGGAGCAGGCGGCCTGCCCACAACCAAGATCGAAGGCGGCAAGCTCGCCACCGGCGTTGCCAAATTCCTTGAGCCCATCACCGACGAACTCATTACGACAACCGGTGCGGAGGACGGCGACCTGCTGTGCTTCGGGGTCGACAGCAAGCCCGCGACCGTACACCGCGTGCTCGGCGAGCTCCGCGTCAAGCTCGGCCACGACCTGGGGATGGTCAAGGAAGGCGACTGGCAATGGGTCTGGATCGTTGATTTCCCGATGGTCGAGTGGGACGACAACGCGAAGCGGTGGAAGTCCTTGCACCACCCGTTCACCGCGCCCAAATCAGAGGATGTCGACAAGCTCGACTCGACCGACCACGACACGATCGCATCGATCAAGTCCAACGCGTACGACCTCGTACTCAACGGCAGCGAGTTGGGCGGCGGCTCGATCCGGATCCACCGACAGGACGTGCAGAGCAGGGTCTTCAAGCTGCTGGGCATCGACGATGAGGAGGCCAAAGCGAAGTTCGGGTTCCTGCTCGACGCGCTCAGCTACGGCGCCCCACCCCACGGCGGGATCGCGTTCGGCCTGGACCGTATCGTCATGCACCTGTGCGACACGACGAACATCCGCGACGTGATCGCGTTCCCCAAGACGCAGAACGGCGCCGACCTGATGACCGAGGCCCCCTCGCCGGTCGACGATGCGCAGAAGAAAGAGCTCCATCTGCGAACAGTCGTGCCGCAAAAGTCGCCTGCCGGTGCATAAATTGCGCAATTGAGGAACTATCATGGCAGGCGTAGCGTAGAGAAGGTCTCGTCCTGAGATCCACCCTGCCTGCTAGGAAACTTGATGCTCCAAAAGACTACGTGCTGTTCTCTCCTCATTGTTACGTTGATGTGTGGCTGTGCCTCTGTGGGAGCCCAGCAGGAAGACCCGGCTGTACTTGCCGAGCGGGCGACCACCGCGATCGCTGAGACGGGGGGCGAGCTCGCAAAGCTCAAGGCATTCGATGCAGAGGTAGGCCTGCCTAGCGGATTGACCAAAGAACAGGCCGACCAGCTCGGCACTGAGCTCTGGGATATCTACAAAGCCGGCATCACAATGGCCGCAAGCAAACAATCTGAAACGCTTGGCGAGCTGCCCCCCTCGATGGCGGAACTGATCGAGCAGGCGGGGAACGGGCGGGTCCAGATCGCGGCAAGGATGATGCCGTTGCGCGAGTTTGAGATGCCGTTCGTGCTGATCCGCAAGGAGCCTTCGGGTGTGCCCGATGCCGGTCGGCCGATGTTTATCTGTACACACGGCGGCGGGCAAAGAGCCAACGCCGCCGGCCCGCACGCCTGGGCCAGCAACACCCGCGAATGGCAAACGCAGACCCGTTTCGCGTTGCGCCTCTACGAACCCGAGGGGCTGTACTTCGTCCCGCGCATGGCTGACGACCGCAAGGGCCGCTGGCGGCACGCGCACCACCACGACCAGTTCGAGCTTGCGATCCGGCACGGCATCCTGTTCTGGGGCGTCGACCCCAACCGCGTCTACAAGCTCGGCATCTCGCAGGGCGGCTTCGGCTCGGCCATCCTCGGCATGTTCATGCCCGACCTGTTCGCGGGCATCAACCCGATGGCGGGCGGCGTCGGCCTGGGCAACCCGCCTGAGAACCTGCGCAACGTTGCGACGTTCCACTCGGTGGGTGAGAAGGACACCAGGTTCAACCGTGCGGGTAACGCGATCGCCACACACGAACGACTTGAAGAACTGCGCAAAAAAGACCCGGGGGGCTATGTCAATCAGCTCGACGTCCAGCCCGGCAGAGGCCACGGCATCGACTACCGGCCCGGGGCCCCTTGGATCGCCAAGCACAACCGCGACCCTTACCCCGATGTCGTGGTCTGGACGAGTAAAGAGGTGGACGGCCGACGCCGAGACTCGATGTACTGGCTCGGACTAGAGGGCGACGATCTCAAGGGCACCATCGCGTTGACCGGTCGGATCGACCTCGAAGCCAACCGCGTCGATGTCACCGCGTACCAGCTGGCGCTGGCCAAGGCCCAAGGCGATCCGACACAGATCGGTGAGCAGGCGTCCGAGCCCAAGCCACTCAAGGGCGCAATTGTGAACGTCATGCTTAATGACAAGCTGCTCGACCTGGATCAGCCTGTCACCATCACGTGCAATGGCAAGGTCGTTTTTCAGGATAAAGTCAGACGCGACGGCGACACGCTGCTGCAGACACTGGTCCGTCGGGGCGATCCGAACTATGTCTTCCCGGTTCGTATCCCGATCGTCATGGAATAATCACACATCGCGCCTGACACCGGGGCTGTGTGGGATTAACATAAGGGATTGCTTGCCTTGATCTGGAGACCGCCATGTGCTCTTTGTTCTGTAACGCTCGTGTCTCGCTACTTGTCCTGCTGCTTGCACTGTTCGCGTTGCCCGCTCTCGCGGAAGAGGTGACAGTCATGAGCTACAACGTTGAGAACATGTTCGACGTGTTCGACGACCCCTACACCGGCGATGAGGGGACGGATGTCAAACGGCGTGGCGAGATCGAAGGCATCGCCAAGGCGATCAAGGCGTCTGATGCGGATGTGGTGGTGTTCCAAGAGCTCGAGAACGAGTTCATGCTCGAGGGGATGGTACAGACGTTCCTGCCGGACGAGGGCTACAAGTACATCGCCTGTCAGCGGACCAACTCCGGCCGGGGCATCAACCTGGGCATCATCTCGCGTTTGCCGATTAAGCGCCTGACCAGCCACCGGTTTATGGAGCTCAAACACCCGGACGTCCCCGACCGCACGTGGAAATTCGCCCGCGACGCGATGCTGATCACACTCGACGTCGGCGGGACAGACCTGCACCTCTTCAACCTGCACCTGAAGAGCAACAGCTCCCGGCCCGGCGACGAGAACTCCAGGTTCTGGCGGACCTCCGAGGCGATCGCGGTCAAGAAGTTGGTTTCCGAGATGTTCAGTAAAGACCCGGACGCGCTGATCCTGGCGCTGGGCGACTTCAACTCGAACATCGAGACAAGGCCCGAGCAGCCACGCCCCTGGCCCGCGACGGAGCACATCCGCAAGCCCGAGGCGGACGGCACACAACTACTCAACGACGCCCACGACGGCATCGACTACGAAGACCGCACGACCCTGCCCGGTGGTGACCGTTACCCCGCGGTTGTCTTCGACTACATCTACGCCACGCCAAAGCTGCACACCATGCTGGTCAAAGGAAGCGCAAAAGTCATCAACGACCCGGAGCTGACCTCGGGCAGTGACCACCACCCGCTCTACGCGACGTACAACATCCCCACAGCATCAGACTGAGCAACTTAGCCCACCAGACCATCCGGCGCACCGGTCGGTTGGTTGAGATACGGATTGTTGGCACGTTCCTGACCGATCGTGGTATCAGGACCGTGCCCGGGAAGCACCTTTGTTCGGTCCGGCAGCGTCATCAGCTGCTCGCTGATCGATCGCATCAGCCTCGGGCCGTCGGAGGTCGGGAAGTCGAACCGGCCGATCGATCCGGCAAAGAGCGTGTCGCCCACGATGGCGAGGTCGTGCTCGTGCTGGATCAGGCTGATCCCGCCGGGGCTGTGGCCGGGGGTGTGGCGGACCTCGAACGCCATGCCATTGAGCTCGAGCTTCTCCCCATGATGGAGCAGGCCCGTCGCCTCGGGCGCGACGACCGGGTCGATCATCGCGGCGCTCAGGTTCAGCCGAGTGTCGGTGAGGAAGCCTTCTTCGTCCGCGTGGACCAGGATCGGCACCTCCGGGTGGCGGTGGCGCACCGCATGGAGCCCGCCGATGTGGTCCAGATGGGCGTGGGTCAGCACGACCTTTTCAACCATCAGCCCCTGCTCATCGATGGCATCCAACATCGGCTCGGGGTCAAAGCCGGCATCAATCATCCAGCACATCTTGCCCACCGAAAGGACGTAGCAGTTTGTCTGCCATTGGCCGAGCGCGAAGGTCTGGATGTGGAGCGGGGTATCCGACATGGGGCAACCAGTCTACCGCTGCGCGGTTAGCCATGCAGCATTTAGCTCAAGAGATGAAACTCTTGCTCTTTTTCCCGGTCAGGTAGCTCTCCACGACGGTCGAGCTCAGGTCGTCGCTGGCACAGTAAAAAGCGGTCCCACGGGTCAGGCGGGTCATCCGCTCAATGAAGTCGACCCAGTCCATGCCCCAGTAGTCCTCGATCAGGGCGAAGCTGGCAAAGCGGATCCCTGATTTCGCGCACATCATAGCTTCCTTGAGCGTCTCGCTCGCGGTCCGCTCGTCCGGCGGATACAGCAGGTACAGCATCTCCTCCCCGGACTCCGGCGTCGTCTCGACGTGCGCGGTCGGCTGGCCATCGGTGATGATGAATACCTGCTTGTTCGCCGCGCCGCTGCGACGGAGGATGCGCCTGGCCTCACGCAGACCCAGGTGCAGGTTGGTGAAGTGCAGCGGCAGTGACGCAGGGTCGGCCTGATCGAGCGGCACACGGATGCGCACCTGATAATCGCGGATGCTCACCGGCTTGGGCATGATGAGCGGCACATCCTTCTCCGGCACACGCTCAGCCAGCGAATAAAACGACACGAAGTCCAGCGAGTCCTGCGGGAAGCGCTGCCGGATCAACTCGCTCAACCCCAGGCAGACGCGCTTGGCCTGCAGGAACCGGCCATACCGGTACATCGAGCCGGACAAATCGATCAGCACGACCGTCGCGCAGTCGCTCCGCCCCTCCGTCTCGTGGACGACAAAGTCGTTCATCCCGAGCTTCAGCGGCAGGCTGCTCTGGCCCTGCGCGATCGAGCCGGAGTTGTTCGCAAGCGCGTTGCGCAGCGTGGCATTGAGATCGATATCCGATAGCGGGTCGCCGAACGTGTAAGGCCGGCTGCCCTCGGTACGCTCGCTGGTCTTGCCCGACTGGTCGGTGGTGTGGCCATCGCGGTTACCACGCTTGAGGTTCTCGAAGATCTGCAGCAGCGCCTGGTGCTGCATACCGTGTACCATCCGCGCGGTGAGCTTCAGCTGAGTATTACCGTTCTCGTCGGTGACCTCTTCGAGCAGGCCCGCGTCGATCATCTGCTGGATCAGGTCCTGCTCATCCGGGTTCTCCAGGTTCTGCAGCGCGTCCATCGCCTGGTCGCCATATTGCAGGATGAACTCAACAAGCTGCGGCGAGGGGAATAGCTCGTCCGGGCCAAGGAAAGGCTTGCCGTCGAATGGGCCGTAAGTATGCTTCACGAACGGAGTATAGGCGCGGTGTAGCGGGCGACGCGAAGCGTCCCGTGCGAACCGTGATAGATAGTTTGAACGGGACGCTTCGCGTCTCCCGCTACACCGTTCTATAGAGGTGTCTTCTTTGGCACACCCGGCAGGCGCGGGTACTCCAGCGGCGTCGACGACCCCTTGATGATCGACACGATCACCAGATCATTCTCAAACGACCCGGGGTAAGCATCAATCACCGCCAACTCACCGGCCCCAAGGATCGACAGCGCATCACCCGCCTCGTCCAACTCCTGCTCGACACGCGGGCCCTTCATCGCCAGCACCCGCCCGCCCGTTTGCACCAGCGGCATCGCGAACTCCAGCAGCACGTTCATCGGCCCGACCGCCCGGTTGATGCACGCGTCGTACACCTCGCGGTGCTCGGACGACTGGCCCACCGTCTCCGCCCGCTCCTGCAACACAACCGCGTTGGTCAGCCCGAGCGTCTCAATCGCCCGGCGGATAAAGCCGGCCTTCTTGCCCGTCGATTCGAGCAGCGTGACCCGCAGGTTCGGTCGGGCGATCGCCACCGGCATCCCCGGCAGCCCCGCCCCGCTGCCCACATCGATTACCCGGCTGCCCGGCTCCAACTCATCCAGCCCAGGCAGCACCGTCAGCGAGTCGATGATCAGCCGCCGCCACGCCGCCTCCTCCTCGCGGATCGCGGTGAGGTTGGTGCGTGTGTTTTCGTCGAGCACCAGGGCGAGGTATTGAGCGAGTTGATCAAGCTGATCGGGTGTCAGCTCGATGTCGAGTTCGCGGAGTTCTTCTGTTACAAAAGCAGGAATGGTCATAACGGCAGTTTAGCGGGTGACGCGAAGCGTCCCGTTCAAGCCATCTGTCACGATCCGCACGGGACGCTTCGCGTCACCCGCTAAACGTTACTGAAAAATCGCATCCGCGTTATCAAACTCGAAGCTCGGCCGTGCCAGCATCTGCGGCCGCCTCGCCGCGAAGTTGATCACCAGCCCGACCATCACAAAGGTGAACAGCATCGACGAGCCGCCGTAGGAGATCAGCGGGAGGGTGATGCCGGTGATGGGCAGCAGGCCGACGGTCATGCCGATGTTGATGGACGCCTGGGTGAAGATCATGCCCGCGAAGCCGACGCAGGACATCCGCGCGAAGGGGTCCTTGGACCGCGCGGCGACGAGCAGGATCGACGCGACCAGCACGCCGTAGAGCGCCATCGTGCCCAGCCCGCCGAGGATGCCCCAGCGATTGACGA
>JBCCYY010000080.1:0-15248 GCA_039188575.1 Planctomycetota bacterium
AAGTCGAACGCACCTTCGCGTGGCTGGGTAACTTCCGAAGGCTGGTGGTGCGGTATGACCATCAGATCAAGGTGTATCGCGCGTTCTTCCATCTGGCGTGCATGCTGATCACAATGCGGCAGTTATGAAACCGCTTCTAGCGAATGCTAACCCAGCTAGCCGTTCTACTGAGCTTGCCCTTGGGCCTGCTGGATCGATAACACGATCGCGTGCAGCTGTTGCTGGATCGTTGCCATCTGGGCTTGGTCCGGGCCCTCGTTTCGGCCCTGGCGCAGCAGCTGCTCGATCATCGGACGTGCTGTGATCGCCAGGTCATATTCTGGGTTCGAACCCGCCGCGTAGGCACCGATGTTGAGCAGGTCCTCGACCTCGTCGTAGGATGCAATAAGCCGGTTGATGAGTTGAGCAGCCTGCTGATGCTCTTTCGTCGTTACATCAGTCATCACCCGGCTGATCGAGCCGAGCACATCGACCGCGGGGTATTGCCCCTTCTCAGCGAGCTTGCGCGACAAGAGCACGTGGCCATCAAGTACCCCACGGCAGGCGTCGGCGATCGGCTCGGTCATATCGTCTCCCTCGACGAGTACGGCGTACAAACCCGTGATCGAGCCACGCTGTGTCCTGCCTGCACGCTCGAGGATCTGCGGCAGCATCGCAAAGACGCTCGGCGGGTAGCCGCGCGTCGCGGGTGGCTCGCCAGCAGCCAGGCCGATCTGACGCTGTGCTTGGCAGAAACGTGTCACCGAATCCATCAAGAATAGTACATCCAGGCCGTCATCGCGGAAGTACTCGGCAATCGATGACGCTACGGACGCGGCACGAACCCGCATCAACGCCGACTCATCGCCTGTCGCGCAGATTACGACCGACCGTGCGAGACCCGCAGGCCCAAGCACGTTATCGATAAAGTCGCGCACTTCTCGCCCGCGCTCGCCGATCAACGCGATCACACTGACGTCAGCCTCTGTCCGCCTCGCCATCATGCCTAACAGCGTGGACTTGCCACAACCCGGGCCGGCGAAGACACCTATGCGTTGTCCACGGCCCAGCGTCGCCATCGCATCGACGGAGCGCACGCCGGTCGCGAGGGCCGTATCGATTAAAGGTCGATCAAGCGGGTCCACCGGGCGTGGGTTCAATTGCTTTGGCACGGTATCACGCAACGGGCCGAGCCCGTCGATTGGATCACCCATGCCGTTGAGAACACGGCCAAGCAGAGAGCTGCCCACACGCACGCTGCGCTGATGCTGCCCCGCCGTTACACGGTCACCAGGCCCGACGCCGGCGAGTGATTGCAGCGGCATCACCACCGCTTCATCCCCATCGAAGCCGATCACCTCAGCAGCGACAGGTTCTGCACGCCCGCGGCCTGCGGCGATCGTGAGCTGCGTGCCAACCGGTGCGGGCATCGCGGTCACTCGCGCGGCCATCCCCCGGACCTCGCGCACCGAGCCGCCAAGCTCGACGGTCACCGCCTGATCAATCATGTGGAGTTGTTCGGTAAGCAGGCCCAAGCCTATACCTCGGCTTCCGGTTGCTCAGGCGGTTCTGTTCTATCTTCGTTGCCTGGCTGGGTATCCGCCCGGTCGGTCTGATCACCAAAAACCTCGCCGTGGGTTTGGACCAACCCATCGTCGGTGATCTCGTAGACCGGCGGCTTGGGGACAGGTTCAATGACCGGGCCAATCATTTCTTTTGCCGCAGCGTCCGCGACACCCTGCAGATCCACCGTGGGGATCGGGTCAGGGCCATCCTGCGTTTGCGTTGATCGTTCGATCGCGTCCCCAATGGGCGGGGGCTCAGGGATCATCAAATCGATCAGGCGTTGGAGCTGACGCTCGATCGTTGCATCGACCCGGCCTTGTCCGAAAGCAACCATGCAGCCGCCGGGTGTGATCGCTTCGTCATCCACGAGCTCAATGTGGCCAAGGCTGTCGAGTTCGTTGATCAATTGCGGCATCGCATCTTCGAGCACCGGCCGATCCACTGGGTGGATGCGGACACTGGCGTCGTGAGCGGATAAGACAAGCGAGAGCGCCTGAGCCGCCTGATCCACAACCACCGATTCATCGACTTCGATCACGCGGTGTACGATCTTTTCTGCTGCCGATAAAGCGAAATCGAGGACTGCCTGCCTGGCTTCGCGTTCCATATCGGTGCGCTGCTGCTCCCAATCGGTGGCGACCTGCGACCACGCAGCCATGAGCTGGCGCAGCTGCTCGGCAGACTCGGCAAGCGCTTCGGCACGGCCCTGCTCACGACCCTCGGCAAGGCCCTTCTCCAGGCCGTCGGCGTAGCCCTGCTTCTCCGCGTCCTTTCGCAACCGATCGGCGATCAAGGCAGACTTGGCTTGCGCGTCCGCGATGATCTTCGATGCTTCGGTCTCCGCAGCAGCGCGGATCCGTGCGGCCTGTGCGCCGATATCGCCGAGGTCCAGCACGATCGCTTCACGCATCGCAGGTGTCGTGTTGTGTTGCTTGAGGACGGGCATAGGCGGTTGCCTTGGATCGGTTCTGGGTTACACGATGAGGTCTTTGTCGCCACCGCGGCCGGCGATGATGATCTCGCCGGCGTCTTCCAGCCGGCGAACGATATCCACGATGCGCTGCTGGGCGGCCTCGACATCGGCGACACGGACCGGGCCCATGAACTCCATGTCCTCTGCGATAAGCGTCGCAGCACGCTCGGACATGTTCTTGAAGATCTTGTCGCGGAGCTCTTCGCTGGCGGTCTTAAGCGACAGCGCAAGCTCGTCGTTGTCGATCTCCTTGAGCACCGCCTGGATGCCCTTGTCGTCCACGAGCAGGATGTCCTCGAAGACGAACATCAGCCGGCGGATCTCTTCGACAAGGTCCGGGTCCTCGGACTCCAGGCCTTCCATGATGCCCTTCTCGGTGGTTCGGTCCACGAGGTTGAGCATCTCGGCCACTGTCTCAACGCCACCGATCTTCTCGAACGACTGGTTGAGCATGTTGGCGAGTCTGGCTTCGAGGCCCTTCTCGACCTCGCCGATGACCTCGGGGTTGGTCTGCTCCATGTTGGCGACGCGCTTAACCACCTCGATCTGCTTCGGGCCTGGCAAGCCAGAGAGGATTTCAGAAGCCTTGTGGAAGGCGAGGTGGGAAACGATCAACGCGATGGTCTGAGGGTGCTCATCCTGGATAAAGGTCAGCAGGTTTGTGGACTCGGCTTTCTGCAAGAAAGCAAACGGCGTCTTGCGGACCTGCTGACTGATCTGCTGCAGGATGCGCTCGGCATCGCCCGCGGGCAGCGACTGGAAGAGCAGCGCCCGTGCGTAATCCAAGCCGCCTTCACGGGCCCAGCTGTGCGCGACAGCGAGGTCATAAAACTCCTGAAGGATCTTATCACGCAGCGTTGGCGGGACCCCGCCGGTCGAGGCGAGTTCGCGGGTGATTTCTTCGACCGTCCGCTCGTTCATCTGCTTGAGCAGCAGCGTTGCCGCGTCTTGTTCCAGCGCGAGCAGGAGGATGGCCGCCTTCTGCGTGCCGGTCATCTCTTCGGTTTCTTGCATCGCCTGGCTCATGCTTGATCCATCTCGTCTCGCCTACGTCAACTGTGGTCGTCCACAACCCATTTCGTCAGTAGGCCGCCGGCCTCTTCGGGGTTGGCCCGGACCAGGTCGCTGATCTGGTCGGCGATCTGGCGGGCACGCAGCTCGTCTTCATCGAGCTCAACGCCGGCCAGCGTGTTGTCCATCTCTTCCACTTCGCCCATCAGGTCGTCATCTGTGGGGAGTGTTGGCGGGACGCCCGCGAGTTCTTCGATCGAGGGCATCTCTTCCTTACGCGTTGCCCGGCGGACCATGTAGAGGAACAGGCCCAACGACATCACGGCGAGCCCAGCAAGCATCCCGGTCTGTGCCATATCCGAAGACACTACCGCGCCCAAGCTGCCGCTCACACCAGCGGTCGCGGGCTCAAGGTAGGCCTGGTCGTACACCATCGCGACACTGATCTCACCGGGCTGCATCTGGTCATCGCTGGAAACGATCTGCGGCTGGACAACCCTCGAGATCTTTGCCTCTTCGGCAGCGATGATCGGCTGCAGTTCTTCATCACTCGGCGCTTCGGCTTCCGGGTTCTGCGCCTTAAAGATCCGCACGTAGTAGCTGCGCGGGATAACGACCGAGACATTGATCTTGCGGATCATGTTGCCCGCGATCTGCTTCTGCGACTGCATCGTCGGCAGCGGGCTGCTGAACTGCTCGATGGTCGTGTTCTCGTTCAGCTCCGTGCCGGACCCGCCGCCGCCGTCGATCGTCCTGCCGATATTTGGTCGGATGCCCGCCTCGCCCGCGTTGCTGACATTCGTTTGATTCTTCTCGATCCTTTCCGACAACGCGATGGCAGGTTTTTCGTACGTTGTCTCGCTGACTTGTTCGCGGACGACCTGGCTGGTCACGATCTTTACCGCAACCATCACGCCCTCCCACGACCGCAGCACCTGCTCGATCTTTTGTTTGTGCAGGCGTTCGTTGGCGAGCGTCGCTTCGACGCCGGCGATCGCGTCGGCCTCCATCGGGTCGGCCGCGGTGAAGCTCCGGCTGTTCGTGGTGTCGGAGACGGTGACGTGCTGTTCCTGCAGACCCGCAACAGCCGAGGCAACCATGTGGATCAGGGTATCCGCCATGGGACGAGAAACCTTGCTGCCCGCCTGCATCGTCACCATGACGCTGGCGGAAGGATCGATATGGGTGACACCAAAGCCATTGGATTGCGGCTTATCGAGGATGACCGAAGCAGATTCGACATTTGGGAAGCTGCCGATGACCGCCGAAAGGAACTGGCCCTTGGCCAGCAGGTACTTGCGGTTCTTGTCGGTGCTGGAATCCATCCAGCTCGTCTTGTCCATGAGTTTGTCAAACGCGGCGGCGGCGTTCGGGTTCAGATGCCCCGCCCGGCTAAGGGACGCCACCGCTTCCTCACGCTGTGAGACAGGCACCACCACCTTGCCGTCGCTCATCTGCGCATCAATGCCATCCGTCTTGAGAACGGCGAGGATATCGCCGGGCGAACCCGACGCCACACCATCGATCGGCACACGATCCGCAGCACCGCCCCAATAGACCAGCATGCCACCGACCAGCAGCATGATGACGACCACCGCACCGATGAGCCAGCGCGTGGCAAAGCTCATACCGCTGAACTGGGCCTGGATCTGTGTCAGATTACGTTTCAGGAATTCCATGCTCGGCCTCCATGCCGTGAGCGTTCGATCAGGCGGCTGTCCACCGGCCCGGTTTCAGAGCATCCTGCTCTATACCAGGCCCAGCGCCCATCTTCTCTACACCCTGATCTGTTTCACTTCCTCGTAGGCATCCATCAGTTTGTTGCGCACCTGTAATAGCATCTCGAAAGCGACATCCGCCTTGACCTTGGCATTGAACACGGTCGCCTGATCCGTGCGCTTGCCCGCGTAAAGATCATTGATCGCTGTCTCGGCCTCGGCTTGAAGGCGGTTGACTTCCTCAAGGTTCTCCATGAGAACCTGCTTGAAGCCGGGTCCCTCTACCGGCTTCTGCGCACGATCCATGCTCACACCCTGGCCGGGAGTGAGTCCTTGCGTCGGGATAAGGCCCAGTGGGTCAGTCATGGCCTATTCGTGAACAGCTCTCAAACGCAACAAGCTACGCCAGCAAGCGTAGGGATGTCTGCATCATCGACTTAGTGGCCTCTGCGGCCGCAATGTTTGCTTCGTAGGCCCGCGAGGCTTCGAGCGCGTTGACCTGCTCCATCATCGGATCGATGTTAGTGGTCTTGATGCGCCCGTTCTCGTCGGCTTTCGGGTTGCCTGGGTCGTACTTCTCGTTGAAGTGCGGGTCGAGCATGATCTCTTTGACATGCACGCCGTGCGGGTTGCCCGTCGCAGGGTCACCCGGCGCGAGGATCGTGATCCGCCGCTGGAACGGGTTGTTCTCGCCGTTCTCATCGAAGTTCGCGCCGCGGTTGGCGATGTTCGCGGAGATCGCGTTCATGCGCGTTCGCTGGGCGACGAGGGCAGATGTGGATGTGTCAAGTGCTCCAAACATAGCGGCTCAATCGTTCGGCGTTAAAAGGATCAGACCCGTTCTCGAATCGCGGTTCGCAACAGATCAAACTGGCTCTTCAATAGCTCAACGCTCGTCCTGTGCGCCAGCGCGTTCTCAACCAGGTCCTGCATCGTGCGTTCTACATCGCGGTTGTTCTGGTCGTGGAACAGGATGTTCTCGTTCTTGGCCTGCGGGCGGAACTGCATCTGCCCCCGGCTCATGCGGACCTGCTGGGAATTGCCCAGATCCAGCTCTCTTCGCATCGGGTTGGGTTTGCGCGAGCGGCGATCCAACGCGTCGCCAAGCTGCGCCTGGAACTTCAACGGGTCAAGGTCCGTAGGCTTGAAGTACGGCGTCGAGAAGTTCGCGATGTTGTGGGCGATGAACTCCTGCCGGGCGCCGGTGAACTGCACCATCCGCTCCAAAACAGGCATCGATCCGTAACTGAACATCCCCTTGATCACGTCGCAGCCTCCACAACAATGGGTTTGGCGGGGTCACGCCAATGAGCACCGCCCCGGATGGGCAAGCAATCGGTGTACCCGGGCTCGATATCAACATCTTCAATCCGGAAAGAAGCCTTTTCAGAAAATGCGACAGAGCCAAATGCGCAGCGGCCGCGCAAGAGTTGCGCGATTTCGGCAGCTTCTGCGCGGTTAAGGTTTGTATCAGACCGACTGAGCAACGAGATTCTGCTCCTTCCATTTCTTGAGCTTTAAGCCAAGGGTGCGGACGCCGATCCCCAGCGCCTGTGCGGTGCGGGTGCGGTTGCCGCTGAAACGCCCCAGCGCACGGATCACTTCCTCCCGCTCGATTTCCTCAAGCGAACGGAGCGGACCGCCCGCGTCGGGCGAAGCCGTCATGACCGGCGGTTGCAGAGGCGGGCTGCCCGCAAGCGTATTCATCGAGGCCGACTCGGCCGAGGGGTGGGCGAGCGGCGTCGCGGTGCCGCGTGGCATCAGCCAGGGCTGGATCAGGCCGCCCTCGATCACGGTACCCCGGCAAAGGACACTCGCCCGCTCGCAGATGTTCTGTAGTTCACGCACATTGCCGGGCCAGTGGTATTCCTTCAGCATCGAAAGCGCCTCGCTGTCAAAACGCTTGGCCTCACGCCCTTCACGCTGTGACGCCATCGACAGGAAATGGTCCGCTAGCAGCGAGACATCATCGACCCGGCTACGCAGCGGCGGGATCGCGATCGGCAGAACGTTTAGACGGTAGTACAGGTCTTGGCGGAACGACCCATCAGCGACCGATCTTGACAGGTCGCGGTTGGTCGTTGCGATCACACGGACATCGACACGCATCGATGTCGAAGAGCCAACCCGTTCAAACTGACCCTCTTGCAACACACGCAGCAGCTTGGCCTGGAGCTGCGGGCTGACCTCGCTAATCTCATCAAGCAGGAGCGTGCCACCATCGGCCAATTCAAAACGACCCTTGCGGAGCTGATCCGCGCCGGTAAACGCGCCGCGTTCATGGCCGAAGAGCTCGGACTCCAGCAATGAACTGGAGAGCGCTGCGCAGTTGAGACACAGCATCACGCGGTCACGCCGTTGGCTGTGAGCGTGGATCGTGCGGGCCACCACTTCCTTACCCGTGCCCGATTCCCCCTGGATCAGGACAGTGCCCGAAGACAGCGCGACTTGGCGGATCTGCGTCGCGAGGGAACGCATCGGGCCGGAACTCCCGACAAGAGCGGGGCCAACAACACGCTCAGCCCGGTCCGCTTTAAGGGCAGCATTTTCCTTTCGAAGCTGGCGGTGCTCGACAGCACGCTTAACAACGATCACGAGCTGATCGCCTTCGAATGGTTTTTGCACAAAGTCAAAAGCGCCGTGCTTCATCGCCTCGACCGCGTCGCCGACCGTGCCATACGCCGTCATCAAGACGACCGGCAGATCGCTGTCCGCCTCGCGCAGGTGCTGGAGCAGTTCCAGCCCGGTCATCTCGGGCATCTTCAGATCAGTCACAACCACCGCAGGCTGGTGTCGGCCGAGCTTGGCGACCGCGTCTTTCCCATTATTCGCAACGACCACGGTGTAGCCAGCGCGTTGAAGCGTAGCGCCGACGCTGTCGCGCATCATCTGCTTGTCGTCGACGACCAGGACTTTGATACTCATAAAGCCTCCTGCGGCAAGTGTTCCGTGCCGTTGGTTTGTGCTATTTCAATCTGATCAGGGAGTGACAGCACGAACACCGCACCACCCCGAGCGGGCTCGCGATACACAGCAATCGACCCGCCATGCGCGTCGGCGATGCGGTGCACGATTGCCAGGCCCAGGCCGGTCCCGGTGCTGCGTGTCGTAAAGAAGGGGTTGAAGATACGGTCCAGGCAGTCCTCAGAGACGCCCGACCCGGTATCCATCACACTCATCACCACGCCGACCTCATCGCGTATCACATCAAGCGTCAGCACCCGCGGCGTCTCGCCCCCCGCCATCGCATCGACCGCGTTCCGCACCAGGTTCAAGAGTGCCTGCTGGAGCAAGCCGGGGTCGGCGTAGACCATCAAAGGCGCCTTGCCAAGATCACTACGCACCACATGAACATTAGCCTGATCGAGCCCGGGCCCATTGGCTGCGATTACACGATCAAGGATCTGCGAAGCGTCCACCTGCGAACGCTCCGGCTGGGTCCCGCGCGAGAAGCTGAGCACATCGTTGACGATCGCGCTCATGCCGCGGACGGCGGAGGCGATCTTGCGCACATTATCTAATGCTTCAACTTGCGAGCCCTCTGAGCTGGCCTGCAAGTCATCCGCCGCCATACCGGCGTAAAGCTGGATCGCGGCGAGCGGGTTTCGGATCTCATGGGCGATACCCGCCGCCATCTCGCCCAGCGCAGACAGACGCCTCGAGCGTTGGACCTGCGCGTTGGCACTGTTAAGTTCACGCCGCAGCCGTACGACTTCGTCTTGCAGCCTCTCATGGCTGACCTGAAGCCGCTCTGTGACCGCGCTGTACGCCTCGACGATCTGCGCGAGGTCGTTGAGCTTCGGATCATCCACGCGGTCCTGCGGCGCCTGGAGTGCCTCAACGCCGGGTTGTGCATCCTGTATCATCGCCATCCATTAACCCCGCTGCTCGGTGAACTTCGGGCCGCTGGCGGGCGCGGCCTTGCCGTACGCTCCCGCTGCCGCGACCGCGCCCGCGGCCTGCCGGATCTGACCGCCGACCTTGTCACGGGCGGCCTCAAGATCAGCCTTGCCCTTCTCATCGAAGGCGATGATCGACTCGAGCAGCACGCGGACCTCTTCCACCATCGATCGCATCTGTTCGCCGACATCGCTGGCTGCCTGATCAGCGATCGCCGCGATCCGGCTGCGGTACGGGGCCAACGAAGTAGAAACCTGTCCGAGCCCGTCGATCAAGCGCTGACGCTGGGCAAGCAGCGACAACAACTGATCGGTTGCGCCGCTGGCGATCAAGGCGTCCTGCTGCTCGCTGTGTGATTTCAGTTCACGGTAGAGGTCGCGCTGCCGTTCAAGCAGAGCAAATACTTCGGTGACTTCTTCGGAAGAGGATTGATTGGTTGCTTGCGGTGCCATCCATGACCCTTGCGTGATGCGTTGCGTCCTGCTTCGCGGCCACGGGTTACCACGACCACCTTAGTTATCGGCCTGTCATGAATTGCGCTTGAATCAAGCGGGTGCGCAAAGCCTGCGCGTTCAATCAGGGGGTGGGCACGCCGGCGGTCGAACGGCCGTCCTCGTAGAGATCAAGCTGAGACATCCACTGAAGCCAATCGTCCCAACGCTCCCGGGTCATCAACGAATCCGCCCGCCGGAAGGCGCTCTCCGGCATCTGATTGAACAGCTCGATCGCGCGGGCGTGCGCTGATCGCGCCGCCTCGTATTGCTCGAGTTCCGCACGGGCGTTCATGATCTGGACCCACCCGACCAGGGCGACGGGGTGTTCCTGATAACGGCTGACGGCGTTCAGATAGAAGCCGATCGCCGTCTCAAAATCCCCGCGATCAAACGCGCAGTCGGCCATGTAGAAGTGTGCGTTGCGCAGGTAAGTCTGCTCCAACTGTGTGAGCGCATCGGGGTGGAACTTCTCCAACTCCGTGATGACCATGTGGTAGTACATCAACGCGTCAGATAGCCGCTCCGTCCGTGTGGCCAACATGGCGAGCCGTTCGGTCTCGGTGCGTGCCTGGTCGGCCTGATCGATCAGGCCGTCGGCACTGAGCCTGAGGCTGTCGGC
Organism: Planctomycetota bacterium; assembly: GCA_039188575.1. Lineage (GTDB taxonomy): Bacteria > Planctomycetota > Phycisphaerae > Phycisphaerales > Phycisphaeraceae > JAHQVV01. The sequence continues at coordinate 10,261 of JBCCYY010000080.1, forward strand.
GAGCATGTAACGCAGCGTTGGCATCTGACGCAAGTAAGGATTCTCCTTCGGCTCACTCTCGCTTTCGATCTCATGGACACGCAGCTGGATGCGCTCGATCGCGCCGCCTTCTTCGCCAAATACCTCGATGGCGCGGGCGTAATACCGGGGGTCGTCCGCGCCCCGCCGGTAGAAGAGCTTGCCCAAGGCGATCATGGCGTCGTAGTAGTACGGGCTATCCGGGCCGATGGAGGGGTGGTTCTCCAAGACCGAACGCAGCAGCTTCTCTGCCTCGCCCCACCGCTCCATCGCGCTAAGGCCCTGAGCCATGGGCACGTAGGACTGCTTGGCAAACTGGCCGGTCGGTGATTCCTCGATGATCGCTCGCAGCCGCTGCACCGCGGCCTCGGGCTGGTTGTCCGCGAGAAGGGCCTGCGCGATACGGAACGTGGCTTCTTCCCGGCGTTCCTGCTTATCGCTGGTCTCTAGGAAATCGGCGTATACCTCCGCGGCCTTGTCCCACAGCTGCGCTTTCTCATAGCTGAGCGCGGCGTTCCACAGCGCCTCGCCGTGCTCATCGGTGGTGTGCGTGAGCTCGGCGGATTGCCTGCGGTAATAATCGCCCGCCTGCTCGAAGGCGATCGCTGCTTCCTGGTTATGGATCCGGCGTGCATTGAGATTCGGGTCCTCACCCGGGTCGCTTGGGTCGGGCTTGAGGTTCTCGGCCTGAGCAAGCGACTGCATACCCAGCGCTTCATAGATCGAAGCGAAGGCGAACAGCGTCTCTGCAGAAAGGTCCGGAGCCTCGAGCGGCTCATAAACCTTCAAAAGCTCGAGCGCTTCGCTGTATCGACCCCGGCCGAACTCCCGCTCAACATGGACGTCACGCAAGTAATGCGCGAGCTGTTCGCGGCGGCTGTCCCACGCCGGCAACTGCTCGCCCGTTATCCGTTTTACGGCAAGGTCAAACCAATTCAACGCTTCGGGGAAGCGGTTGTCTCGGTTCGCTTCGGTATGGCCTAAACCGATGAGTGCATCGATCGATGAGGGCCCCATCTTGTCGGTGTCGTAAGCCTGCCTGTAGTGGTTGTACGCCTGCTCAAACGCGGTAGACAAGCCCTCAGCCAACACGACATCGCCAAACGCGACCATGACGCGCGGGTTCAAAGGGTCGCCGTCGGGCAGATGGCTCTGGGCAATACGCAGGTACAGCCTGGCGTTTTCAAGCTCGCCCAAGGCCGCATACGCCTCACCAAGCCTGACCTTCAAGGGCGCGAGCTCCGCTTCACTCGCCTGCTTCATCAGGCTTTGAAGCCCGCCCTCAACAAGCAGGCTGACCACGCCGTCTGGGTCGTCGGCCTGCAGCATCCGCTCGCACCTCAGGGCCATCACCCAGATCTGCCCCGACCTACGAGCCTTGGCATCCTGCTCCGTACCGAGTTCCTGCTCATAACGCTGGATGAGCCGGGCGATCGACTTCGAAGCGGGGTCGGGGTCGGTCTTGATGCGCCGCTCGATCAACTCACGCACCAGCCGGTAGCGCGGCGGGTCGAGGTCGACAGGCATCCGATCAACGATCCTGAGCGCGGCTTCATCCTCGCCGAGCGCGGCGAGCGTCTGTGCATAACGACGCAGCGCGGGCGGCGGCAGGTCTCGGCCGAGCTTCTCGGATTCGCGGTATCGCTGCCTGATCTTGTTGAGATTGGCTTCGCCGATAGACGTCGTGATGCCCTGCCAGACCGACTTATCGATCTGCCTGAAGAAGAGGTCGCCGTACAGTTGCTCGGCGTGCGCCTTGGTGGCGTCATCGGAAACCTCTGAATAAAGTTCGTCCGAGGTCATCTTGTTGAGCGTCTGCTCAGCCTGTTCGAGGTCCTCTGCCAGCAGGTGGACCTCAACATCTTGCAAAACCTTGTTGTAGTCCGGCACGCTGTACCGCGGCAACGCGAAGTACACACCGAGCAGCAGCAAACCCAGCCCCAATAAAAGCACCGGGATCTGCCAGGCCTGCGACCATGCCAACTCGGATGCACCGATGTCCAGCGCATCAGCATCGGCAGAGAGGTCTTGGATAGGGAGGTCTTGACTAGCCATCAGTCCCCACCCTCCACATCAATGCTTGCTACCGGGTTTGTGCGACCCGTGTTCGCTTGGGCTTTGTCGAGAAGGCATTTGATCTGCTCAACGGTGTGTGACTTCCGGAGCTGGATGATGTGGCTGAGCCTACCAAAAACGGATTCGTCGTAGAGACGGTGCCCACCGGGTGTCCACTCGGCCTCCTGGATGAGCCCCCACCGGGTATAGTTATGCAGGGTCTGACGGGTCAGCCCGGTGTGCCGAGCGAGTTCGCCGATGCGGTAGCGTTTCGGCGGCGCATCACACGGAGCGTGCGAGAGCCAGGCCAGATTATCTCGGGTCAATTGAGCCATGTGCGTTCCATCGCGGGGGGATCATGCCGGCATCCTTGCCGACTACCGGGTAGAACCCGTCGTGCTTGTCGTATCGTCAAAGCGTCAAAGTTGGCTTGAGTGAATCGACTATAGTTGCCGTAATCGAGCCGAATTCATGAGCATGTAGATGTATCCAAGTCATTCATCACTACATTTCATTTTTCCATCACACCCATTGAAGCCTCGTCTCGTCGAACCGATGTTCGAAGACCAGAAGTTAGCAATAGAAGGCATAGGGATAACAGCTTCATGCTTCCCAGAGTCAGTCATTGATGATGGGAAACCCATCTCAGGCTTACCTTCCAACCACTTAGTTATCTATCGAGGCTGGATGTTGAATCCCGATCAGTACGCGGCGCTGGACGCAGCAGTGAATCAAGCAGGCTCAAAGATGCTTACATCGAGCGAGGCATATTTTCATGCTCATTATCTTCCCAACTGGTATGAGCAAATCCAAGAACATACGCCCGAGACCATTGTGATTCCAAATGGCTCTGATTACGAACAAGAACTCAAGAAGCTCGATTGGGACCAATACTTCATCAAGGACTACGTGAAGTCAATCACAACCTCCAACGGGTCGATTATTCAACAACCATCGCAGATTAATGATGCAATCAAACACTTTACTGATTACCGGGGTGAATTGGAGGGCGGTTTATGTGTTCGACGCGTCGAAGACTTTATTCCGGCCACAGAACGCAGGTACTTTGTGAATCGTGGGAAAGCATTCGGTGCAGATCAGAACGCTGTACCTGAGATTGTTCACGAGGTCATGGATCGTATCGATCTTCCCTTTTACTCAGTCGATGTCATAGATCGCACTGACGGTATCAAGAGGGTTGTAGAGATTGGCGACGGACAGGTGTCCGACTTAAAAGAATGGACGGCCGAATCCTTTGCCAGTCTGTGGCAATATGAAGCCTGAAACGAATTAGCTGCCCTTCGCCCGACGTTGAAGCTCCGCGTCGATGAAGCCCTGGAGGTCGCCGTCGAGGACGTTCTGCGGGTTGGGCTGCTCGTGGTTGGTTCGGTGGTCTTTAACGCGGTTGTCGTAGAAGACGTAGCTGCGGATCTGGCTGCCCCAGCCGCGGTCGACGCTGCCGCCGGTGGCCTGCTCTTTCTCGGCCTGCCGTTTTTCTTCCTCAATCAATTCGAGCTTGCCGCGCAGCATGCTCATCGCGATCTTCTTGTTCTGCTCGAGCTTCCGCTCGACCGAGCAGACGATCATGATCGACTCGCTCATGTCGGGCGTCTTATAGACGAGCCGGATGGCAGAAGCGACCTTGTTGACGTTCTGCCCGCCCGGGCCTGAGGAACGCGCGAACGGCGTGGCTTCGAGGTACTGGTCGTCGATCTCCGGCCCGCCGGTATCTGGGAACTCGGGCACGACATCGATGGTGCAGAAACTTGTTTGCCGCTTGCCCTCTGCGTTGAACGGGCTGACACGGGCGAGGCGGTGCGTGCCCCGCTCGGTGGAGAGGTAGCCGAAGGCCATCGCGCCCTTGATGTAGAGCGTGACTTCCTTGATGCCCGCCTCGGTGCCGTGCGTCTTGCTGTACTCGCTGATGTCCCAGCCCATCTTCTCGCAGTAATACAGATACATCCGCATCAGCATCTCACACCAGTCGTCGGCCTCGGTGCCGCCGGCCCCGGACTGGATGGAGAGGTAGCAGTTGTTGCCATCGTATTTACCTGAAAGCAGCGACGCGGTCTCAAGCTTGTCGAGGTCCTTGAGCAGGCCGTCGATCTGCCCATCCACTTCCTCACGCGAGTCCTGGTCATCCATCTCGGTAGCCATCTCCCAGAGCACCAGCGCATCATCGATCTTGGCGGCGACCCCGTTGACCGGGTCGATGCGGGCTTTGATGCCCTTGAGCTCGCTGATGATCTCGTTGGCGGCGTCCTGGTTGTCCCAGAACCCGGGCTCACCCATCTTGGCCTCGAGTTCCTTGAGGCGCGTGCTCTTTTCCTCAACGCGCATCGAGTCGCGCATGGCCGCGATGCGCTGGCTGATCTCGTCGAGGATGCCGGGGATGTTTTCGTGCTGCATAGAGCAAGGGATTGTACAGCAGTCCAGCGTTGGGGATCGCTTCTCGGCGTAAGGGAATCAACCTGATGGAACGAATGATGTCACCGTGATTGCGACATGAATCGGTCAATGCGGGCACGCTGAGCGGGCGATAAATCTACCTTTTCCATATCGATTTGCTCATCGATAAATACAACGTGAGGCCGCAGCGCAAAGCCATACGAGCGATCTTCTAATTCGTCGTTGCGAAGCACCGACAAGATGGCTTTACGCCTGTCCTCGATCTCAGCGTCGATTGGAAAATTCTTCAACCAAACGGACTGTCGCACATCACGCATCTGCGCGAAATCAAGTAAGAGTAACTCCACTTTCTTTGGAATGGGTTGCCTTTGCGCTTCCCACTCAATAACGGCATGGTCGACCGCAATGGCTTGAACCTCAGTCGGTGCATGGGAGACGTCGGCAGCAAGCAGCCATGCCGTCTTCATCGCTTGTCGGATGAAGACAAATACTTCGGCTTTACGATC
>JBCCYY010000081.1:0-15112 GCA_039188575.1 Planctomycetota bacterium
CCCGCGCCTGCTCGTGGTCATTGGCCCGTGCTCGATCCACGATGTCGATGCCGCGATGGAGTACGCCGAGCGGCTGCAGAAGCTCCGCGACGAGCTCAAGGACCGGCTGTGCATCGTCATGCGGGTCTACTTCGAGAAGCCGCGCACCACGCTGGGGTGGAAGGGCCTGATCAACGACCCGCACCTCGACGGCAGCTTCGATATGGACGAGGGCATCCGCCTGGCGCGCAGGGTGCTGATGCGGGTCAACGAGCTCGGCCTGGCCGCGGGGACCGAGTTCCTCGAGCCGATTACGCCGCAGTACATCGCCGACCTGGTGAGTTGGGCCGCGATCGGTGCCCGGACCACCGAGTCGCAGACCCACCGGCAGATGGCCAGCGGTTTGTCGATGCCCGTCGGCTACAAGAACGGGACGGATGGCAACCTGCAGGTCGCGATCGACGCCATGCTCGCCGCGCAATCCGGGCACCACTTCCTCGGGATCGATGACACGGGTACGACGTGCGTGGTGTCGACGAAGGGCAACCCCTGGGGCCACACGATCCTGCGTGGCGGGCGCGGCATGCCGAACTACTCGGCCGAGAACGTCGCCGACGCCGCACGCCGCCTGGGCGACGCGGGGCTGAACCCCGGCCTCATGATCGATTGCTCCCACGCCAACAGCGAGAAGCAGCACGAGAAGCAGGAGGTCGTCTTCAACTCATTGATCGACCAGCGCGTCGCCCGGGCTAAGGGCGCCGCCGCCGCCGGGGCCGGTACCACCCGACCGTTCATTACCGGCACGATGATCGAGTCCAACCTCGAAGAGGGCAGCCAGAAGCTGCCGAGCGTCGAGCCCGGTGACGATGTCCGCAGCCAACTGAAGCGCGGCGTGTCGATCACGGACGCGTGTATTGGGTGGGAAAAGACGGAGCAGCTCCTGCGCAGCGGTTACGAGCGGTTGGGGGAGTTGGGGTAGCCGCCGGGCAACGCCCGGGGGACGGATCGTGACAAGTCAGTCTGTAGGCCGGGCTTCAGCCCGGTGGTTCGTGCGTGTTATCCTTGTGATCTGCCGGGCTAAATCCCGTCCTACAGGATGACCGGTACAGGAAACGTGACACCGCTCCGATGCTTGACCCTCGGTTAGCATAGAAGAGCGATGAGAACAGGCTGATGGCGATCGGCGTACTTCTGATTAAGCGCTCTTGTGCCGGTGGGTGCAACCCTTGGACCGGATCGAAAGCTGAAGAACACACATGCCTCTATCAAGACTTCAATCGTTGTTTTTGTTGTGTGTGTTCGCCACCGTGCCCGCTGCTGCCGGAGACAAGCCGGGCCTGCCGACGGTTGACCTCTCCGATGAACACACACGCCACACCGTCATCGCGGCGGGCACCGAGTCGGTGTATCAGGGGCACCCCACCACCTTGCTTATGCCCGACGGTAAGACCATCTTTGCGGTCTGGAGCACCAAGCACGGCGGGCCGGCCGGGACGATGGCGCGTAGCGATGACGGCGGGCTCACATGGACCCGGATGGACGAGCAGCTGCCAGCGGCGTTCCGTGGCCACATCAACTGCCCCAGTATCTATCGCATGGTCGACCCGCAGGGCAAGGCGCGTCTATGGGTCTACAGCGCGCGGACCAAGGGCGTCAAGGACGGGTGGATGCCGCGCATCGTCAGCGAAGACGGCGGCAAGACCTGGAGCGAGATGCCGCCGCTGGGCGAGAAATTCGCCTGCGTCATGACCTTCAGCAGCGTCGTGAAACTCAAAGACGGCCGGTACCTGGGCATGTACCACCTTGGCCCCGGCGGGCAGGACCGGTCGCCGCTGGGTGTCATTCAGACGTTTTCGGCCGACGGCGGGGTGACATGGTCCGACCCGGAACTTGTCGCGAAGATCGACAAGAAAAACCCCTGTGAGCCTTTTGTGTTCCGCTCGCCGGACGGCAGCGAGCTCTGCTGCCTGATGCGGGAGAACGCGCGGAAGGGCCTTTCACTGATGATGTTCTCACAGGACGAGGGCAAGACCTGGACCGAGCCGGTGGAGACGCCCTGGGGCCTGACGGGCGACCGGCACATCGGCCGGTATCTGGAGGACGGCCGCCTCGTTGTTGCGTTCCGAGACAAAGCCCCCAAGAGCCCGACCTTCAACCACTTTGTTGCATGGGTCGGCACCTACGACGACATCAAGCAGGGCAAGCCCGGGGAGTACCGCGTCAAACTGCTGCACAGCCACGCCGGCTGGGACTGCGGCTACCCCGGCGTCGAGCTGCTTGACGACGGCACGATCGTCGCAACGACTTACATCAAGTACAAGCCGGGAAAGGCCAAGCACTCGGTCGTCGCAACGCGGTTTAAGATCGAAGAAACCGACCAATACCTAAGGCGTGGCGATGTGATCTCTAAATAATGACCGCTGAGCCCGAAACCGTCACCGCGGGTCGTCGGGCAAGATTGGTTGGTCTGATCGACGGCGCTTGTATTGGCTGTGAGAAGACCGAGAAGATGCCTCGAAGCGGGTACAAGCGGCTGGGAGGCCGGCACAAGAGCCGACTTCTCCCCCTGTTACACTTCACGTGATGAATGCCGAACGCGATGAATACCGGGAGGCGTATCGTTCGGCTCGCGATCTTCTTAGGCTATACAGCGATTGTCTGACTCAGCCGATGCAAGACGCGATTTTTCGAGAAGCGGTTCGTACTGCAACAAAGCGAGAACAGTTCTGGTTTTTCGTTGGACTCGTCTGTAGTCCTGCGCTGTATCTGTTTTTTAACTCATTTACGAACATCAACCAGATTTCAGTCATCGCTGCTACTCTTGCGTCGATCTCGCTGGCCATCATGTATTGGTTTCTAAGGCGGAATTCGCGTATCAAGCACATCAGGAATGCAGTCATCCATATTCTTCATCGCAAGGGAATAGACCATGCAGACGCATAGTTATCACAGTATCTCGAAGCTATAAAGAACACGAGCCAATGCAGAGGCTTCCTTCGTGTTCTTTGTGCCTTTATGGTTTAATTCTGACTGGGCTTGAGCTATAAATGAAATGATGAAACGCCGAACCTTCCTCGCCGCCTCAACCGCAGCCGTTACCGCGTCCCTCTTCCCGGCGATCCGCGTGCGGGGCAATAGCGACCCCATCGTCGGGCAGGGCGACTTCAAGTACAGGGTCGATGAGCTCTGGGGCCTGCTCGATGAAAGCGAAGCCGTCGTCAAGAACTGCCACGGCATCGTGCAGGCCAAAGACGGACGCATCTTCCTGCTCACCGACCACGTCAAGAACAACATCGTCATCTACGAGAAGTGCGCCTGCTTCGACAGCACATGGACGCTCGACTTCCCCGGCGCCCACGGCCTGTCCATCGTCACCGAAGGCACCGGCAAGGACCAGCGTGAGGTCCTCTACATTACCGACATCCGCCTGGGCAAGGTCGTCAAGACCACGCTCGAAGGCGAGGTGCTTCAGCGCTGGGGTTGGCCCGAAGACTCGGGCAAGTACGACAACGCCAAGCAGTACCGGCCCTCCTGGACGCTGCACAAACCCGGCGGCGACTTCTTCGTCCTCGACGGCTACGGCAGGGACTACATCCAGCACTTCGACAAAGAAGGCAAGCAGGTCAACCACTTCGGCGGCAAGGAAGGCGGCATCGCCCACTGGGGCCCGCATGCTGGTATCTACGACGACGACGGCCTGCTCATCGCCATGAGCGATCAGCAGTACCTCTTAAAACTCAACGACAAGGGCGAAGAACAGTTCCGCGTCGATCTGCCAGGCGGCAACCCGCGCTCGATCCAGCGCGCCGGCGACCACTACTTCGTCGCCCACCTCGCGGACAACTGGCCGAAGGACCGCAGCTCGCGCGGCTACCTCTCCATCCTCGATAAGGACTTCAAGGTCGTCGCCAACCTGGATGGCAACGCCCCGCACTACACCGACGACGGCAGGCTCCTGCAGATGACCGCGATGGGACTGGTCTTCACCCACCCGCACGACCTTTGCGTCGCCAAGGACGGCTCGATCTACGTCGCCCAGTTCCTCTCCGGCGGGACCTACCCGATGCGGCTCGAGCGGGTCTGAAAGGTGGCACGGGCGTCTCGCCCGTGTTTCTGGTGTATTTGATAAATGATTCACGGCTTCGCCGAGACGACGGGCGAGACGCCCATCCCATCGAAGCACAAGCGCGTTTACCGTGCCTTCTCGTACTCCGGGTTCACCGCTTTCTTGCTCCAGCGCTTCAGCACGCCACGCAGCGAGTCAACCGACTCGGGGTACTGCCCCTTGTCACCCGTATCTTTGATCCACTTCTCCAACATCGCGCGGTGCTCCGCCAAGACCTCGGCGTACGCCGGGTCGTTGGCGAGGTTGTTGATCTCGTGCGGGTCGTTCTCCAGGTCGTAGAGCTCCTCCGGCACGCGGGCTTCCCACTTGAACGCCTGCACCGCGTTGAGCTTGCCCTCTTTGAAGAGCTTTCGGCAGACCTCCATGTGCTCGCGGCCATCGCGGTACTGCGGCTGCATGAACGTGCGGTCGGTCATGAAGTTCCGAAGGTACTTGTACCGCTTGGTGGTCACCGCGCGGACGCGGTCGATGGTGTAGTCGCAGCGGTCGCGGGCGGCGATGACGAAATCGCGTGGCGTGTGGTCTTCCGCAAAGAAGTCGCGCCCCTCGATCCATGTGAGCCTGCTCAGGTCGATCCCGCCCAGCGCGAGCGTGGCCGCGGTGATATCGATGCCGTTGATGAGGTCGCCGCGTGTGCTGCCCGGTTCGATGCCCGGCCCAGCGACGATCAGTGGCACACGGATGCCGCCTTCGTAGAGCCACTGCTTGTGCCGGTGCAGCCGCATGCCGTGGTCGGTCCAGAAGAAAACAATCGTGTTATCGAGCAGGCCGTCTTCCTTCAGCTTTGTGATGACTTGGCCGACCTCGCCATCGGTCTGGCGGATGGTGTCGTAGTGGTGGGCGATCTCCTTGCGGATGACCGGCACGTCGGGGTAGTAGGGCGGCACCTCGACTTTCGCGGGGTCGGTCTTCTCAAACCCCTTGCCGCTGTTCTTGCCGCCGCGGAGCTGGATCTGCGCGAAGAAGGGCTTGCCCTCCGGCCGATCGCGCCAGTGCTTGTCGGACAGGCCCATACGGCCCGCGGTCCGGTCGTAGAGGTCCGCGCGGTTAAAGATGAAGTTGAAATCGTCCTTGCCCGTGTTGCTCGCGACGAAGTACCCCGCCTCGCGCATGAGCTGGTAGGTCGTCTTGACGCCCTCGGGCAGGTAGATGACTTCCTCGGGCACGCGCTTGCGCGAAGAGCGGTGGTTGTGGATGCCGAGTGTGGTCTGCATGGACCCGGTCGCGATCGCCGAGCGTGTCGCCGAGCAGACCCCGGCAGGCATGTAGCACCGGTCGAAGCGCACGCCGCGCTCGGCGAGCGCATCGATGTTGGGGGTCGGCACGGTGTCGTCGCCATAGCAGCCGTACCAGCCGTTCATATCCTCGACGAAGATCCAAACGATATTCGGCCGGCCTTCGGCAAGCACGGTTCGTGCTGCGAAACCGCAAACAAACATGACCATCACGATGAGCATGAAGCGTCTGAGCATGGTGTCGTTCCCTCTCTGTTTACTCGGCTTGACCATTGAGAAGCAGCCGGCCCACTTCCTCGATCATGGCTTTGCGCTTCGGCCCGCTGAGCAGCCCGGTCTCTCGGCCGATATCCGCTGCGGTGGCCAGGCCGAGTATCGCCCAGGCGACCGCCCAAGTCTCCGGTAGCCTGCTGGCGTCAATGGATTGACGATGTTCGCCGACCTGCGCTTCAATAAACGCGCTGAACTTCTGGTACATCGACTTCAGCGCCTCGTGCACGACCGGGTCGTCCGTCTCGCTCAGCGCGGCGAAGGTGATCTTGTAAAACCCCTTCTCGCCACGGTGCTCCGCGTCGTACGCGAGGATCCGCTCTGCAGCTGTTGGCCCATCAGAATCGCTTTCTGCCTGATCGATCAGCCCCTGCCAGACCTGCATCGTCGCGTCGAACAGGTAGTCGATCGACGCGGCGAACATTGCCTTCTTGTCGTTCCATAGCCGGTACAGGATGTTCTCCTGCACCCCGCAACGCGAGGCGAGCTCGGCGGTCGTCGCCTTGCGGTAGCCCAGCTCGCTGAACGCCTGCGCAACGATCGGCATCAGCTCAGCGCGTTTTTCATGCGAACGGTTCGGACGGGCCATAGGTAAATCTTAATTGCATTCGAGTCTGACCGCTGCATCAAGGCATATTGCAACCACAGATGCACACAGGTCGACACAGATTCAAGCCAATTGGTTCATCGGTGTACATCCGTGTGAATCTGTGGTTTCAAACCAAACCATTTGAGCTGTCGAATTACAGCCCGATGTCCTCGTTCCACACATCCGGCTGCTCGCGGATGAACCGGGACATGATCTCGGTGCAGGCGGGGTCGTCGAGCACGGTCACCTCGACGCCGCGCGATTGGAGCAGCTCTTCCTCGCCCATGAAGTTCTTGTTCTCGCCGATGACGATGCGCGGGATGCGGAACAGCATCGCGGCGCCCGAGCACATGATGCACGGGCTCAGCGTCGTGTACAGCGTCAGCGTGGTCCAATCCCGGCGGCGGCCGGCGTTACGGATGCAGTTCATCTCGCCGTGCGCGGTCGGGTCGCCGTGCTGCACCCGGCGGTTGTGCCCCGCCGAGACGATATTGCCCTCCGCGTCGGCCAGGACCGCGCCGATCGGGATACCGCCCTCGTCGTAGCTCTTCTTTGCCTGCTCGAACGCCGCGTTGATCAGTTCTTGATCATTCATGCCCGTTATCCTACCTCTTTCTATGACCGGCTTACTCCTGCTCTTCCTGACGGCATACACGCTGATCGCCCTTATCGGCTCGGCGGTCATCGTCTTCATAATCGTCAGGCCCCGGCGGAAGACCTACGCCACCGCCATCGCGCGCGACCTGCCGACCGACCCCAGCGAGCTCGGGCTCTCCGGCGAGGAGGTCACTTTCAACCTGCCCGGCGGCTACGACACCCCGGGCTGGATCATCCCCGGCAAAGCACCCGACGGGCCGACCGTCCTGGTCCTGCACGGCCACCGCGACTTTATCTACGGCGCGATGCGATTTGTCTCGGTGCTCGCGCCCTTCGCCGGGCACATTGTGCTCTTCGACTGGCCCGCGCATGGCGGATGCACCGCGCCCTGGATGACCTGCGGCAAACGCGAGCCCGACGATGCGCTCGCCGTCATCGACGGGCTGCCCGAAGCGGTCTCCGAAAGGCCGATCGTGCTGTTCGGCTACTCGCTCGGCGGGCAGATCGCGATCAAGACCGCCGGGTTGCACCCCGACCGCTTCGCCGGCGTCATCGTCGACGGCGCCTACCGCCGATGGGACACGCCGATCCGTATGCGGCTCAAGCTCCACCGCGTGCCGGCCTTCCCGTTCGTGCACATCGTCGGCGTCGTGTTCTGGCTGCTCGGGTTGATCCGCAGCTTCGACCGCGCCCGATACGCCGCACAGTACCCCAAGCCGATGCTGCTGATCCACGGCAGCGACGACCGCGTCTGCCCGATCGAGGAAGGCCGGGAACTCGCCGACGCCGCGCCCCAGAGCGCGTTCGTCCATATCGAGGGCGGCCGGCACAACCAGCTGCACGAGCAGAAGCCAGAGGTGTACAGCACTGCGCTGAAGGCCTACTTCGATTCCCTCGGCCCAAGCGAACCCACGTAGAATCTCTCCATGACCAACATCGCCTCCATGATCGACCATACCATTCTCAAGGCCGAGGCCACGCGCGACGACGTCATGCGTCTATGCGACGAAGCGCTCGAGCACGGCTTCGCCTCCATCTGTGTCAACGGCGTCTTCGTGCCCGATGTCCGCGAGAAGCTCGCGGGCTCGAGCGTCAAGGCCTGTGCCGTCGCCGGGTTCCCGCTGGGCGCAATGAAGCCGATGGTCAAGGCGATCGAGGCGACGAGCCTGGTGAAAGACGGCGCGGACGAGGTCGACTTCGTCGCCCACCTGCCGACGCTGCTGGCCTGCGATGCGGAAGCGGCAAGGGCCGAGTACGCCGAGCTTGCCAAGGCCGCGCGTTCGGTGCTGCCCGGCGTAGTGATCAAAGTGATCATCGAGTCGGCGGCGCTGATGAAAGATGCTGATGATGCGCTATGTGAGAATCGCATCGCCACCGCCTGCGAAGCCGCCCAGGCCGCGGGCATCGACTTCGTGAAGACCAGCACCGGCTTCCACCCCACCGGCGGCGCGAGTGTCGAGGCGGTGAAACTCATGAAGAAGCACGCCGGCCCGATGAAAGTCAAAGCCTCCGGCGGTATCCGCACGCTCGATGATGCAAAAGCCATGATCGACGCCGGCGCCGACCGCCTCGGCTGCTCCGCGGGCGTGCAGATCGTGAGTGGACAGGGCGACTCGGGGAGTGGGTATTAGTTTTCCATATGGCGAGTAGAGTGAAACAAACCCACGGCATGCCATAACAACATATCGCGATAGTTTATCGCTGTGTTTGTCCGTTTAACTTCATGGGTATTTAGGTTATTATTTCTAATTGCCTGTTGAATCAACTTTAGGGTTTTTAAATGGATAATGGAGATAGTGAACAGATCCAGATCAACATTTATGCTCGTTGGGTACTATCGATCTTTGGCGCAATTCTGATCTTAGTGTGTATGACGGTCTTCCTGTTTTGTGCCTCAGGCTATATTGAGATGACACCGGAACAGATGAGCTTGAGCGTTTTTTTTCTTGTTGGTATCGGATTAATTCTAATCGTTCAGGTGCCCTGGCAGAGTATCAGTTTTGGTGGGGTTGAAATTGAACGTGCTCAGCGGCGTGAGGAGGCTCAGGACTACGCTCAGCAGATCACTGAATTAAGACAGCTTGTTGCGGAGCTGTCGAATGGAGGTGCATCGATTGAGGGAAGCACGATCAGGCTACCTACGGAGCAGGACAAGCAGCTTGTACTTAGATTTTTATCGAAATGGGATACGTGGGGGTTCAATATTTCACGGATTATTAAATGGGGCGGAAAACGTAATGGCTTCGCTCGGCTTTCTGAACTAGACCATAGCGATCTCCAGGCGATCTTGACGGATTTGATTGCCTCTGGCGATGTCAAGACCTGGATTAGCAAGAAGGGTAGCATGCTCTACCAGAAGGCATAAGCATATACCAGCGAAGGATATCTTTTGCTTTATCTTGCCGTAGGCAGCCCGCGCGGAGCGTTTTTGCTGGCTATTAGGTGCTCGGTGGATTTTCTGTATAGCGAAGGTGAAGCAGAAGCTAATTCCTTCATTTCATCGGCTCGCCTTCGCTCGGCTTGCCTTTAGTTGTCAGCACCTGGAAGCGGTGTGCGCGGAAGGGGCCGTGGTACTGCTAAACGACGTTCTCGTCCCGGTCGTACTCGAAGACATCTTTCGCCTAAGCGGCCAGGATGTCGCTGTTGCCCAGCACGCAGCCATCGCGGGCTTTCTTCTGCGCCCGGGGTCCACGCGGGCTTGCTATCCTCGCCAAGGGTACGGTGTACTCATGGCCGGCGATAATCAAATAATTTGTTATCGATACGCCTTCATCGTCACCTTGAGCATGCTGCCGCCCTGCATCTTGTAGCTCATCTCTTTCAAAGACACCTCGAACACGGCGTTGGGCTGGCTCTCCCACACGAATTCAAAATCGAGCCGCAGGTCGGGGTTGTCCGCTTCACCAAGGATCCGGAATAACTGCTCGGCCTGGTCCGTGGCCACCTTGTAATACTCTTGCAGCCCGGCTTCGGTAAACATCACGGTAATCGTCTTGCCCGCGAGGTAGTCCTCCCAGGAGCCCTCCCAGGCAAACGGACTGAGTATGATCAACATCAAATAGCGAGCAGTGTGCGTAGGGCGTAATGAGAATCACCATGCGGACTATGTGTCGTACTCACCACTATCCCACGGCTCGAAGAAGGCCATATAGTTGCCAGGCATAAGTTCGACGGCCCATTCGTCATCTTCTTCCTCAGGTGACCGTGCAAGGAAGCCAAATTTGGTGCCAAACTTATTGATTTGAAACGGCCTGATCTCAATACGACTGGTTTGTGTCTCCCCAAGGCTTATGAGTAATGCCTTGATACGCAGGCTCACTTCCAAATCATTAACTGTTATGCGTGGGCCGAAGCTTTCGATAACAGTTTTGCTTTCAATAATATTACCTTCTTGATCAAAAAGAAAAAGCGCAACATATTCACAACCTTCTTTACCCTCTATCGCATGCTCAAAAAGAGTTGTGAGAAAGTACTGCTTACCTTCTGATGTAACACCGCAATGACTTGCGTGATACTCATCGGGTTCGATAGCGATTAGTTCTGGTCTACTCAAAGTAACCCCCTAGAAATATTGAAAACTATTCTGAATTTTCAACCTCAACCCCCGCCTGCTTCAGGCTCGTCCCGGTCGCGCGGCGAAGCTCGCTCAGCGCGACCATATAGTCGCTCAGCGCCTGCACCTCGGCGAGCTCCGCCTGAGCCAGCGCGTCCTGCCGGCCGAGCACACGGTCGACGCGTGTCGTAAACGTCTCCGCCTCGTTGCGGCCACCTTTCTCCAGCTGGATCGCAGCAACCTCCAGAGAAAGGGCTGACGCACGGCGTTGCGAGCGGGTCGTATCGATCAGCTGATAGTTCGTCCCGACGCTTCGCAGCGCGTCCTTAACCTCAAGGGTGACCATCTGAGCCTCGCTGCGGTAGTCCTCCAACGCGCGTTGCCGCTCCAGGGTCCGCTGCTCGAACAGCGCCTCGGCGGAGCGGTTGCCCCATGGCCGTTCAAACTGTACGGCCAAGGCATAGTCGATGTAGTCGAAGTCCAACGCGTTGCCCAGCGCATCGCCGGGGTCGTTGACGTCGAGCCCATTGCTTGTCGCCGATGCGACAAGGTTAAGGATCGGCAATTGCGCGTTGTCTGCGACGACACGCCGCACGTCCGCGTCGTCGATCGCCAGCAGGGCGGTCTCGATCTCACGACGCTCCTGCAGAGCGGTGGTGACCTGGTCCAGCAGGCTGAATGTGATCGCCTCTTCGGCGGGCTTGTCGCTCGGCTCGATCAGCGTCTCATCGATCACCGGCAGCTCGGGGTCATTGATCAGCCGCTTGAGCTGATCCGACAGCGCCCGCACGCTCTGCTGCGCACGCAGCACATCCGCGAACCGCTGGTCCACCCGCGCGTTGACCTCGTTCAGGTCCGCTAGCAGCAGGTCAAAACCGAACCGCGGCTCGAGCTTGTCCCGCATCTCGATCGTCCGCTCGTACAGCCGCTGCTGTACCAACAGCGTGCTGCGCGCCGCGACCAGTTGCCAGTACGTCTGCTCGACTGCGTTCGCCAGCTCGATCATTGTTAGCTCGAGCGCGGCTTGGTCGGCCTTGTTGGCGATACCCGCCAGCTCGATATTCGCGAGCGTTACATCGCTGCCGAACCCACGCAGCAGCGGCTGCTCCAGCTGGACCGTCAGATCGGTGTCGTAGAACCGGCTGACGCCAAAGAACGAGGGCGACTGCTGGGTCCGGTTGACATCGGCCTGCGCGGTGAGCCGACCGCCCGTGGTCAGGTCCGTGCGGATCCCTGTTGAAAGGCTGCGCGTCTCGGACTGCTGATCGCCCGACAGCCCGGGGATCGCGCCTGGCGGCTGCGGCGTGTCGAGCTCCGCGAAGTTCGCGTCCGCGAACAGCACCGAGTCGAATACCGCCTCGGCCTGGAGGATCTGCTGCTCGCTGATCTGCGGGTTCAGCCGAGCGACGCGCAGATCGATGTTGTTCTCAATGGCTTTGCGGATCGCTGACTGCAGGTCCAGGCTAACCGTCGCCGCCTCATCGTTGACAAGCAGGCTGTCGCCCGCGTCGAGCTTTTGGCCGGTGTACGCATCAGCACCGCTCATCTCGTCGGCGGCCTTGATGTTCTGCTCGACCGTCTGACGGTCTTCGGGCAGCGCGACGTCGTCTTCTTTCGCCTTATTCAGTACCCGTTCCAGCGACTGCTCGAACTCATTGGGTTTACGCTCGACCCGCACCTCCGCCGCGCGGTCCTCCAGCTTCTCTTTGTGCTCCGCGATCAGTGCGTCACGCAGCTCGTTCCGCGTCAGGTGCGGCGCCTGCGTACAGCCTGACAGCACCGCCGCACCGAGTGCAAGGATCAAGACCCGGGAAGAGAAACGCTTCAGAGGGGAGTGGTCACACATGACCGGACCATAGCCGGTCGCCGGCGGGGCGTCAATCCGTTTCGTACGCCGTACGATTTCTCTTGCCGTTTGACAGATTTCACTGCAGTCCACACATGACCGATGCTATGATATGGGGTTCGATTGACGCCTTGAGTATGGAGCCTGGCCGATGCCCCGCAGCATGACGATGACTGAAAAGATCATGGCAGCCCATGCCGGCAAGAGAGAGGTCGCGCCCGGGGAAAACGTCTGGGTCGACGTTGACGTCTTGATGACACACGATGTCTGCGGCCCCGGCACCATCGGCATCTTCAAGAAGGAGTTCGGCCAGGACGCCCGCGTCTGGGACAACACACGCATCCCCATCGTCCCCGACCACTACATCTTCACCGCCGACGGCAAGTGCCACCGCAACATCGCCACACTCCGCGAATTCGTCCGCGAACAACAGATCAAATACTACTACGACCCCGACTTCCTCGACACCGACGAAGCCTCGGGCATGCCAAACCCCTACCGCGACCCAACCAAAACCTCATACAAAGGCGTCTGCCACAAAGCACTCCCCGAAGAAGGCCACACCCGCCCCGGCGAGATCCTCCTCGGAACCGACTCGCACACCTGCACCGCCGGCGCCTTCGGCCAATTCGCCACCGGCGTCGGCAACACCGACGCAGCATTCACCATGGGCACCGGCAAAACCTGGCTCAAGGTCCCGCCCACCATGCGGTTCAACTTCCACGGCGACATCCCGCCCTACCTCACCGCAAAAGACCTCATCCTCGCCGTCATCGGCGACATCGGCTTCGCCGGCGCAACGTACAAAGCCATGTACTTCGCAGGCTCGGGCATCGGCTCCCTCTCCCTCGAAGACCGCATGACCCTGACCAACATGGCCATCGAGGCCGGCGGCAAGAACGGCATCTGCGACGTCGACGAAAAAACACTCGCCTACGTCCGCGAACGCTCCAACCGCCCCGACTGGACCATCCACACCGAAGACGAAGGCTGCACCTACGACTACGAACAAACCTGGGACCTCGGCTCCTTCGACCCCCTCGTCGCCGCACCACACTCCCCCGACAACACCAAGACCGCCTACGAGCTCCAACAGGCCAACACCAAGCTCGACCGCGCCTACATCGGCTCCTGCACCGGCGGAAAAATCACCGACATGATCTTCGCCGCAAACATCCTCCACGGCAACGAAGTCAAGATCCCCACCTTCGTCGTACCAGGCTCCACCGAAGTCCACCAAGACATGCTCACCCTCAACCTCTACGGCGAACCCATCCCCAAAGCCGCCGATGGCATCGGCGGTCTTAAAAACGAACACTCTGAAACAACAGACAAAAAAGCCACCACCTCCATCTACCAGGCCCTCGAAGACGCCGGCTGCCTCATCGGCGCCGCCTCCTGCGCCGCCTGCCTAGGCGGCCCCGAGGACACCTTCGGCCGACTCAACGAACCGCTCCAGTGCATCAGCACCACCAACCGAAACTTCCCCGGCCGGATGGGCCATAAAGAAGCAGGCGTCTACCTCGCGAGCCCCCTCACCGCCGCCGCGAGTGCACTCACAGGCATCGTCACCGACCCCCGCGAATACGTCGACCAGCCCATCCTCACCGGCTCCGCCGGCGTCGTATAAACGCCCCCAAAGCCGCCGATGCCATCAGCGGTCCTATATTGCCTTTATCAGCCCCTCTCCAACTTCAACAAAACAACGAACCCCAATACCGCCGATACCATCGGCGGCTTTTATCCCTGCCACCTACCTGTCACCCCCGGCTTTTATACTGCCCCAATGCAACCTTCCATCGGGGCCCACATCATCAAAACCGCCTTCGGCCAATGGCTCCCCGGCGACCCGCGCGGCCACTGGTCCACCGCCTGGTCCCCCGAACAAGGCCACCACAACCCCCGCCAACTCAACCCGGGCGACCCGGCCCGCCAACAACAAGCCGCCGACCGTATGCAGCACCCGCCCACCGTCTGGCCCGACCCCATCCGTCAAACCATCGCCGACACCATCTACGCCTGCGCCGACCGGTCCGGCTGGTCTGTGACCGCCCTAGCCATCGAGCCGACGCACTTCCATTTGCTGGTCACGCCTCCACCGACTGACCTAGACGCCACCTGCAAGTGGCTCACCCAGCAGATCACCAAGTCCGTCCGCACAGCGCACAACCACCCGAACCCCGTCTTCGCCAAAGGCAAGTGGGCCACGCTCGTCAATGACGAGGAACACTGGCAGAACGCGGTCGCCTACATCAACCGCCACCCCCACGCCATCAAATTGGATTGACCCCCCAAAGCCGCCGATGGCATCGGCGGTCTTAAAAACGAGCCACAACCGGCATCCCCGGTCTCAAAAAACGAGCCACAACCGGCATCCGCGATCATAAAAACGAACCCTCTCAACCTGCAACAGAAAACCGAACCCCAAGACCGCGGATGCCATCCGCGGCTTTGTAATCTCAACCCCCGCGTACCCCCAGAACGAGTATCGAACACTCATCGGTCCAACCCGCCGCGGGCAGGCAACGCCCGCCAGGCCACAGGCCCGAGCCAGGGAGACCTAGCCGCCCAATCCGGGTTAACGCGCGAATACATCAGCAAGCTCGAAAACAACCACGCCTCCCCAACGCTCGACACGCTCCCAGCCTCTGCAAGGCACTAGGCATCAAAGCCAGCCAACTCATTGCAAACATAGAGTAACCCTCGGGTGGCCGGCGGCTGAGCATAGCGAAGCCCCGGAACCTCAAATCGTTGATGAATCAAAAGAAGTCGTTCAAGACACTATGAAAGCCGGGTCTCCCGGTGGGCGGCACAGGCAGGTTCTATCCTGCGGGTTGTTTCTATCCTGCGGGTTGTTGCTTGCTGATACCAGCGTGCGGTCGTTGCCGCGCGTGCTCACCTTTTGCCAGGAGACCCG
>JBCCYY010000082.1:0-14937 GCA_039188575.1 Planctomycetota bacterium
AAAGTCGAACGCACCTTCGCGTGGCTGGGTAACTTCCGAAGGCTGGTGGTGCGGTATGACCATCAGATCAAGGTGTATCGCGCGTTCTTCCATCTGGCGTGCATGCTGATCACAATGCGGCAGTTATGAAACCGCTTCTAACGATCTGTATCCGCCTCTGGGAAAAGATCGACCGCCCACTCGGGGCCGGGCACCTTGGTCTGCCAGTTATCGATGTCGGACCCCAGCCTCACACCTAGCTCCCCAAGCGCGTTCATGGTGTCGGTATCGAACAAGGCCTCAGCCTCTGGGATCTTGAACTCTTCGGGGATACAGATGTAGCGGAACTCGATGTCTTGGCCCATCGCTCGGCCTAGCAGAGTAGTCGTCTCAAGGTCACGCAGCGTGAGTTGAACAGAAGATCGTATCGCCGTGCTTAGGCTCCTGGCGATGTTGTCCAGCCAGGACAAGCCGGTATTCTCTGGCCCTTCTGCGAGTTTGTTGTTCACGATCGCCCAGATCCGGAATTTGGGCTCTGGCACACCACCAGGAAGCCGGTCCTGTAGCAGCTCGCCCTGTACGATCATCTCGCGAGGTGCGGGCAAGAACACGCTCAATGTGGCTCCGCCGTCGACATGCAAGTTCCCATCGATCTCGACGGGTGGGAACGCACCAGGGACAGCGATCGAGGCCTTTAGCACGTTGTGGAAGTAGGTTGGGTCATTGGACTCGGTCGCCTCGTCGGCGATACGCGTCAGGTCAAAGATCCGCATGAAGCCGAGGTCGAGGTTCGTCGTGCCGACCAGAAGTTGTCGGTGATCGGGCCAACCGCCCGCGACCTTGCCGATCTTATCCATATCGAATTCCTGCTCTGCCGCTTCATGCAGGCCGCTCGGGTCGATCAGGGAGGTGTTCGAAGGCAAAAAGAACAAACCCGAGCGGACAACCGCCCAGTCCTCGTCGGGGTGTGTGTAGAGGGTGTAGATCTCATCGATCGCCTCGTCCGTGCCGATGAATGCGAACGGCGCAATCAGCGAGCCGGTGCTCACGCCGGTCACAACATCGAACTCGGGGCGGGCGTCGGCGGGGTCTGTTACTGTCCCCCATCCCTTCAGCACACCTGCCCCAAATGCGCCATAGTCGCCGCCACCTGAAACGATCAGGATATCGAACACCGGCCTTGTATTCTTGCCGGTTGCTTCGGCCTCGCGGTGCTCCTGAACCACCCGGCTGATGATCTTGCTCTCGAATCGCGCCCGGCCTTGCTCGATCGTTGCCAGCACGGCTTCGCGTTCTGCGAGGAGCTGTTCTTGACTCTTTGGCCGCCTTTCCACAGCAGAGCAAGCGCAAAGACTGATGGGTAGCATCATCAGAAGGATTACATGGAGAGCACGGTGAGATGGGCGTGTCATGGGTTTTCCTTTAAGGGAGTGTTGATTGCTTGACCTGCTCTTGATTGTGAGACGGCACGGTTTCTATCGAATTTTCGGCCGGGCTAAATGGTACGGGTGAGGTGCGACGGATCACCACCGCGGTCAGGTCATCGGGCTGCGGGGTACCCTGCACGAAACGCTCGACGTCAGCAATCAGGCCGTCGATCACCGCTTGTGCCTGCTTCCCGCCATGACGCGCTATAGATTCCTTTAGCCGGCGTAGCCCGAATTGTTCCCCGGCTTGGTTTGCCCACTCAAAGAACCCATCGGTAATGAGCAGCATGAAGTCCCTCGGCTCAAGCATGTGTGCCACGGCATCGACCTGGTCCAGCGTTTCGACGATGCCCAGCGGCAGAACATCCGCGTTATGGCTTTCGATCGATGTATCCGCAGTCCGGTAGACCAGGATCGGGCCGTGGCCCGCGGACACGGAAAGGACTTGGTCGCTATCGGGTGTCACTAACACTGATGCGAACGTGACAAACCGCCCGGGGCTCAAGTCGTGAGCGAGCTCCGAATTCAAACGGTTGAGCGCATTAGACAAGCGGTTGTCGACGCGTAGCGCGGTGCGTGCATAAGCGCGACAGAAACATGTGATCATGGCCGGCCCCAGGCCGTGGCCGGTGACGTCGGCGATACAGACCGCGAAGCGGTCGTCCTCAAGCGGGACCCAATCGAAGTAGTCGCCCCCGGTTTCATCCGCGGGCCTATTCCAGCCCACGACTTCGTAGCCCGAGATCGTGGGCGGATCGCTCGGCATCAGGCTCTGCTGGATCAGCGCCCCGGCCCGCAGGTCCTGCTCGGCGCGGACGCGTGCTTTGGCTTCCTGAGCGGCGGTCTCGAGGTATAGACGCATCCGCATCGCGACGAGGCCCGCGGCCGCGCCCGTGCAGAGGATCAGCGCGGCGGAGAAGACCTCGAGCGACGTTGGGAGCAGCCGCTCCTGCCCCGGCTGCTGGTCTAGCTCAAGCCCGGACAGGACGACCACGGTAAGCAGACCAAGCGCCCCAGCAGCACCCGCCACGAGCGAGACCCGGATCCGCACGTGCAAGACCGATAGCACGATGAAGATGGCGTAGAGGTGGCTGGCCGGGCCGAGGGCGGCCTGCTCGACCGTGATATAGCTGGAGAGCCCGATCGATAGGGCAATGATTGTTGGGGCGGTGCATTCGATGATCGCGTTGCCGTAGACCCAGGGCCAAGGCAGCGGCGCGGCCCTGTCCCGCAGCCTCGACAACCAAAACAGCGTCGCGGCCTCGTAGAAGATCAGGCCCAGCAGCGTGGCCGGGACAGCGATAGGGATGTCGGAGAACGACTGGTCCGGACTGACGACGACCCGGATCACGTTCAGCGCCGTCGATGCAATAAGGATCACCAGGACCGCGGCGGTCCTGAACCGGACGGCGGCCGCCATCACCTCGTCCAACGAACTCATGTCCGTGATTGCTCCGGGCTTAAATTTCATCTTGGCCCTCGGAAAGAGCGCTTTTTTCAGCGCTGGGGGTAGGGGCAGGGTTTTGTTTTTGCGTAGAGATCTGCAGGGAAACGAGGCGTCCAAGCAGGACGACAAGAAAGATCTGCCCAAAAACCGCTTCGAGCACCGCGCTTGTCCTTGCTAATCCAGACACCGGGCGGATATCGCCGTAGCCGAGCGTTGTCAGCGTGACAAAGCTGAAGTAGAACAGGTCGCTTGGCGCCGCGGCAGCTTGCCCCGGCAAGGCGTAGGACCCCGGCACGGCCTGCTCGATGGCATGGAAAGCCACCGCCCACGTGACCCCCGCCAGCAGGTAGACGCTGACCGTACCGCTGATCAGCGCGGGATCCACACGGCGGGTGACCAGGATGCGTCTCATCGCGAGGTAGAGGATCATCAAGCCGCACAGGACTAATGCCCAGCCGGCGGTTGCCCGCAGGACGCCATGACCGGGATCGCTAAGCAGCCTGATCGCGGTAGAGATCGCCACCAGGGTGATACAGGCGATCACTTGCGAGCGATGCGTCGCGACATCAATCAGGACGAAGATGAGCAGCCCGTAAAACAGCGCCTGGGTGGATACGGAAAACAGAGAGCCGGCGTCATCTAATGCATAAGGCGATGTCAAGATGTGGAGCACGATAAGGGCAAAGCCGGTGTGTGCCGCGGCGGGAGAAAGCCTCGTCGAGGGTTCACCCGTCCGCTGCATCCTGGCCTTGGCGGTGGCCGTGGCACGCCGGTTCATGCCCCTGTTCCTTGGTCTGTTGCAGCGGCAGGCGGCTTGATCGATGGGGTCTTTATGCGATAGAAGATGGAGTACAGCACCGGCAGCAGCAGCATCGTGAGCACCGTGCCGAAGCTCAGGCCCGCCATGATGGTCACCGACAGGCCGATCCAGAAGTTGTCGCCGAGCAGGGGGATGACGCCGAGCACCGTGGTCGCCGAGGCCAGCACGACGGGGCTGAGGCGGGACTGGGCGGCGCGGATCAGCGCCTCGCCGCGTGGCTGGCCGGCCTTGAGCTGGGCCTCGACCTCGTCGATCAGGACGATCGCGTTCTTGAGCATCATGCCGATCAGGCTCATCAGCGCCAGGAGCGCGACAAACCCGAACGGCGCGTCAAAGATCAGGAAGCCCCACGTCACCCCGATCATCACGAACGGCAGGGTCAACAGCATCACAATCAGCGGCCGGTAAGCATTGAACAGCGCAACCAGCAGCGACAGGATGATGATCGCCATCGGGCCCAGGCCAGGCAGGAGGCTTGCCTGCGCGTCCGCCGTGTCCTCGTACTCGCCGCCCCACTCCATCGTGTAACCCGGGGGCAGCTCGATGCCTTCGATCTGGGCCAGCACATCGTTGCGCAGGTCGTTCAGCGAAGCGCCGAAGGCCGGCGTGGCTTCGACGGTAATCGTCCGACGCCGGTTGTAACGCCCGATCAGCGTGTCCTCGAACGCGATTTCGACCCCGTCGGTGACCTGCGCGAGCGGCACGGTTTCCGTCGAGCCAGAAGGATTGACCTGCAGCGAATCGAGGGTTTCAAAAGACCGACGCTCGGCCTCGGTGCGTCGCATGATGATAGGCAGCAGCTCGTCTCCCTCGCGGTAGGTCCCGACTTGTTGGCCGTCGAACGACAGAGCCAGCGCGTTGGAGATGTCGTTGCGGCCGACCGAGGCCCACCGCGCGCGTTCCTGATTGAACTTCGGCTCGAGGCGTGGCGACCGCTCACGCCAATCGGTCCTGGCCGGCCCAGCGTAGGGGCTCTGCTCGACGATGGCGACCGCCTGATCCGCGAGGCCGCGCAGCGTCTCGGGGTCGGCGACGGCGGGGCCGCTCAAACGCAGCTCGAACGACCACGTGTTCGACGGCCCGACCCCAAACTTCCTGAGCACGACCAGGTTATCGGGCATATTCTCGGTGAACCACGGGCTGAGGTCCGTGATCAACCCATTGATTTCCGATTCATCCTCGACGTTCACGACCAGTTGGGCGTAGGACCCCAGCGGCGGCTCCGGCTCGACGGGCAGGTAGAAGCGCGGCGGGCCCGAGCCGATATAGCTCGTGATATCGGTGATGCGCTCGTCTTCTTGAAGCATCTGCTCGGCACGAATAAGCTCGCCCTCGATGGTCTGGATCCGCGTGCCCTCGTAGCCGTACACGTCGATCATGAACTTGGTCATCGACGAGTCGGGGAAGAACAGCTGCTTGACCTGCCCGAAGTTACTGAGCGAGAAGACCAGGGCGACGGTCATGCCGGCGATAACAACGATCCTTATCTTGATCAACAGGACCAGCACCTTGCGGAACAGAGAGAAGAGCGGTGTTTGGTACGGATCGCTGGTCGTCGACTTGGGGTCCTTGACCAGGTCGATGCATTGCAGCGGCGTCAGCGTGACCGAGACGAGCCAGCTGACCAGCAGCGAAGTCGCGATGACCGTAAAAAGTGTGCGGCAGTACTCGCCTGCGCCCTCGGTCGACGCGTAGATCGGGTAGAACGCGATCGCGCCGATGATGGTCGCGCCAAGCAGCGGCAGCGACGGCTCCGAGCCCGCGGCGATCGCCGCCTCCCGCCGGGGCACCCCGCGCTTCATCCGGGCGCTCATGCCATCCGCTACGACCACCGCGTTATCCACCATCATGCCCAGCGCGATGATGAGTGCACCCAGTGACATCCGCTGGAGGCTGATGTCCATGACCGACATCACGGCGAACGAGCCGAGGATGGTCATGATCAGCGCGGTGCCGATGATGATGCTCATGCGCAGGCCCATCCCGATCGTGATCACAACGATCACGATCGCAACCGCCAGCGCGAAGCTCTCGAGGAAGCCCACGACCGCTTCGTCGACGACATCAGACATCCAGTGGACCCGGCTGACCTCGATCCCGACGGGCAGCGCCGCATTGAGTTCGGCCAGGCGCGCATCAACGGCTTCACCGACCTTGACGACATTGGCGCCGGGCGCATTAGTAATCGACAGCCCGATGGCGGGCTTGCCGTTAAAACGCATGAGCTTCTCCGGCGGGTCGTCGTACCCCTCGCGGATCGTGCCGATGTCGCGCATACGGATCAGCTCATCGGGGCTGGTTGCCGCCGCGTCCGGGTCGCCGGCCGCGTCGGATTCCGCCGCACGGATGGTGAGCTCGCCGATGTCGCTGGGCGAGGTAAACGTGCCGGTGGGCGCGATCCGCAGCCGGCGACGCTGGACGTCCAGGCTGCCCGGATCGACCACCTCGTTCTGGTCATCGAGCGTGTTCTGGATGCTCGAGGCCGTGAGCCCCAGCGCCGCGAGCTGGGTCTCGGCAACATCGAAGTAGATCACCCGCTGCTGCTCGCCCCACAAATCAACCCGCGACACCCCGTCGACGACGCTGAGCTCCTTGCGGAGGAACTTGGCGTACTCTTCGAGCTCGGCCGGCGTGTACCCCTCGCCTACGACCGCGAGCTGCAACCCGTACACCTTGCCGAAGTCGTCGTCAACCGTCGAGGTCAACGCCCCGTCAGGCAGGTCGTCCTGCGTATCACGGACCTTGCTGCGGAGCTGGTCCCAGATCTGCGGCAGCTCATCCGACCAGTACTGCGACTTGATCTCCACGGTGATCGACGACTCGCCGGCGCGGGACGTCGACTCGACATACTTGAGCTGTGGCAACTCCTGCAGCGCGATCTCAAGCGGGTCGGTGACCTCAAGCTCGACCTCTTCGGGGCTCGCGCCCGGGTAGATCGTGATGATCTTGGCGGACTTGATCGAGAACTCAGGGTCCTCCAGCTGGCCTAGAGAGAAGTAGCCAAACACCCCCGCGATCCCGACAACCAGGGTGAGGAAATACGTGACCGCTTTGTTTTCGACGGCAAGTTTCGTTAGACCCATGGTGCTGCTCCTTACTGCTGAAGCTGTGGCTTCACGACCTGGCCCTCGCGAAGGAAGCTGACACCTGCGGTCACGACGATTTCACCCCGCTCAAGCCCTTCCGAAATGATGTAGCCGGTGTTGCTAAGGCTGAGGACGGTGACATCGCGCGGGGCTACCTTGTTGCTCTCTGGATCTATGACCCAGACCGCCGAGCGGTTACCATCGGGTTCCGAAGCCAGCGCGGTGATCGGGACCACGATGTCCGAGGCGAGGGTCTCACCATCCCGGATCGGATCCGCGGAGGCCCGGCCCGCCATGCCCGGCAAGATCGCAACATCCTTGGGCTGGTCCATCACCAGCGTAATGGGGTAGGTCCGAGTGGTTTCGGACGCCTCGGTACCGACCTCTGAAATCCGTGCTGGGATCTCAAGATCAGGGTAGGCGTCGAAAACCACACGGATATTGGTGACATCCGTGGCGACACCGACCAGCGCCTCTGGGATGTTGATCACGAACTCGATCTGGGTGTTATCCAGCAGGCGGATGACCGGGGAGCCAGCCTGCACCGTCTCGAAGTTGTCGATGTAGGTCGCCACGACCTGCCCGGGGAACGGCGCGAGCAGGCGGGTGTCCTTGAGCGCATCCTTGGCTTCCTGCAACGACGCCTCAAGCGCCGTGATATCGGACTCGGCGACAGCGACCTCTTCGCGCGATTCGTCGATGGTCGCCTGAGCGATCGCGCCGGCGTTTTCGCTTTGGATGTTGAGGTTTCGCTGGAGTTCCGACTGCGCTTGCTTTAGGTTGGCCTTCGCTCGGCTGAGGCTGCCCTCCGCATTCCGAACATCCGTCTCGAAATCACGGGGATCGATCCGAGCGACTAGGTCACCTCGTTCCACGACATCCCCAACATCAACAGGCAGTGAAACAAGCGGTCCAGACACTCGGAACGGTAGGTTTACCTCGCGGGCCGCCTCTGCACGACCTGGGAAGCTACGCGAGATCAGCGGCTCGACGTCACCTACGCGGACCGCACGAACCGGGCGGATGGTGTCTTTCGGCTCCGGCTCCGCTTGCTCGCTGCAGGCGGCGGCGATCACGAACACCACACAGAGCATCAACCGAAGGACGAGCACGGGCACGACTCTGGCTTTTTTGATCATTTCGACTTCTCCTGCACGGGTTGGTCTTCGAGGTAGGTCTCCGCGTTCTCGGCGGGCGGCACAAAGATCCTTGATTGATCCTCATCACGCTTTAAAAGGTCGCCATAGTCCGTCCGCTGCATCATTTGCTCAAGCGTAGCTGCGGGAACAAACTCTTTGCCGGCTCGGATCTCCCACCCGCCGCCAAGCGCTTTGTAGGCCAGTACCAACTGCTCGGCAATCGCACCCTTGCTTTGCGCCGCCGCGTCCTGCTGCTCAGATAGAAATGCGTTGGCGTCGTTCACTCGTATGAAGTCCACGCTCCCTTCGGTGTACTGCGTAGTCGCCAACTCGAGCGACCGGGCGGCTGCGGCTGCGCTTTCTTCGAGCAGCGCGAATTCCTCCCGGCTACGGAGGAAGCTGAACAGCGCCTCTTCCGCCTCCGCGGCAGCAAATAGAACGGTTGCGCGGTAGTCCGCGACGGCCTCTTGATAGGCGGCGTCCTGCAGCCGGATGTTGTTTCGGATCCGCCCGTAGTTCAGAACCGGCCAATTCACGCCCAGCCCAATGAACCCGGTGAAGGATTCGGCGTCCGCGATGTCGCCAAGGTCTGCACCCAAACCCGTTGGCGGGTCCGCCGACGATGCGCCCAGGCCGGTCGAACCTGAGATCGAGATCGAGGGGTACAGGTCGGCCTTGGCGACACCGATCTGTGCGCTCTGAGCCGCGGCAACCCGCTCAGCCAGTCGTACATCCGGGCGGCGACGCAACAGCTCAGCGGGCGCCCCGATCGCGACATCGGCGGGCGCGGTCGGGATGCCCTCCCCTCCCGCGAGCCTGGCATCTAACACACCCGGTGTCAGACCGAGCAGGACGCATAGCGACAGCTTGGCCGAACGCAACTCGGACTGGAGGCTTGGGATCGTCGCTTTGGTATTGGCCAGTGTCGAGCGTGCCTCGGTGACGTCCAACTCGGTCGTCGCGCCGTTTCGGAAACGCACATCGGTGATGTCCAGCGAGTTCTGCTGGGCCTCTACGTTGGCCGCCGCGAGTTCCAGCCGGCGCTCGGTGGTGCGGATATCGATATAAGCCAGGGCCACCTCGGAGAGAACGGTGACCAACAAGTCGTCGTACTCCGCGATCGAAGCCAGCAACAGCGCATCCTCGGTCTCGATGCCGCGGCGAAACCTGCCCCAGAAATCAAGCTCCCACGCCACATCGAAGCTCAGCCCAGCCGAAGAAAAGAAGCGATCGGTCGTGGACCCGTTCTCGTTGCGGCTGAGCGCACTGCGGCCGACGTCGCCATTGATCGATTGCTCTTGAGGGAAGAAGTCGCCGACCGCGATCCCTCGTGCCGCCCGTGCTTGGATCACGCGTAGGCCCGCCGCTTCTAAATCGAGGTTTTGCGCGTAAGCATCGGCGATCAGGCTATTCAAGACCGGGTCTTCGAAAACCTTCCACCACTCGGTCAACATCGATTGGTCGGATTTGAAAGACTCCTCCTCCGCCTCCAGCCAATCGGGGTTAACAGCCGACTCGGGGCGGCTGTAATCAGGACCGACCATGCAACCTCCCAACAGCGGCATAATCAGGCATAGCAACCCGATACGGCGCGTCGGCAACATCGATAACTTGAGTTTAGCAGTGATCATGTCTCAACCTCGCATGTTGCCTGCCGTCAGCTGCGGTGTTCATCAGAAAAACCGATCGATTCGTGCCGCCGTGCGTCAGATACAACCTATCCATAAAAATGGCTTGGTTCTGCTTAACGAGACCCAGCGACGCAACCCTGCGGAAGGCACCGCAACGCCGGGTAGCACTTCTCGAGCCTTGCCATTTGTGAATCACATAGAGCAGCTTCTCGTCGATCCTTTCGACGATCACCAAGCTTAACCCCAACAGAAATAAGAGACATCCAACATGATGGCTTGGAGCTTTGGGCCGTATCGATGATGGCGGCTTACAAGCACGACGGCTTATTGGGGTGACCATTTGCATCACTTATTAGTGTTGGATTGGCATAGACTCAGCACTAATCTCAACTTTAGCCTTTCATGACAAACAGAGCAGCAGGCAAGTGTGTTCAAGTGTACAGAATTTGCTATCCATATGGATAGCAAAAGAATTTTTTATGAATAAACAGAAGCATGGACGTTTCGAACGAAATCACTACTCGGAAGTATGATCTCGGAAGCAGACCTTGCAAGACACTATCCACTTGGATAGTATTTTTATTACTGACAGAAAATCAATTCAACCCAATGAAGACGAGTGATGTGATGAAGAATATCAACGTTCGTGCAATTCTAGTGGTCTTGGCTTTGTTTCTTCTGGTTTTCACTGTCACGACCAGCTCAGCCGATGAGGACGGCGAGAAACAAGAGCAAATCGATCCGCGAAGCGAACAAGTCCTCGCCGCTATGGGACAGCACCTGGGTGGATTGAAACAGTTCGCTTTCACAGCAGACGTAAGCTACGACAGTACAACAGAATCGGGGCAACTCATCGAGATGAATGAACGGCATAGTGTAGCGGTGAAGCGTCCGGGCCAGCTTCGCGCGACGGTCCTGGGGAAAAACGGCATCAGGCTGGCGATCATCAATAACAAGATGCTGACCCTATACGATCGTAATTCAGGAAAGTACTTCCAGGCCGGTGTGCCTGCAGACCTTGATGGTGCCATTGATAGCTTAGTGATCGATCTTGGGATGTCTCTACCAAGCGCGGATTTCGTCTACGCGGACCCGGCCTCGGTGATGAAGGCGCAGGTCAAGAGTTCAACATACCTCGGCGTGACTCTCTTGAAGGAGCAGCCCTGCCACCATCTCGCGTTCAAGCAAGACGGCCTGCACTGGCAATTGTGGGTTTCTGCAGGTGCTCACCCGGTCCCTGTCCGAATCACGATGCAATACATTAAGCGTGCGGGTTCACCGCGATTCAGTGCTGATTTGGCTTGGGAAACAAACGGTATGACTTTCAGTGACCTAGCGTTTACGTTTATTCCCGACGACTCGGCTGTGCAGGTCAAAACTGTCAAAGAGCTCGGTTTTGAGGAGGTGTCGGAATGAGAGGCCGTCGACAAGCGCTGGTTCTGCTTGCCCTGGTGATCGTGCTAACTGATTACTCCATAGTTTCCGCTGATGGACTCGGGAGCGTTCGTCACGCGGACAACGCTGCGGAAAATCGTTTCCCACCGCCGCCGCCTCCGCCGCCGCCTGGACGACGATTTAATGATGACGGACTGGGTGATACAGGCGTGGCTCTTGGGAGTGTGCGACTCGCCAAGCCACCGCGCGGACCACGCCCACCCATGCCGCCACCCCGTCCCCCGGCACGCCCACGCCGACCATAAAAAGCTGCATCCGCTTACTCAGACAGGCCCTCAATACCCCGCAATGAGACTTCGCAAATAGTCGAAGCAAACTTATCGATGTCTTTGCGCGTCAGTGTCCGCTTCCCCAATCGCTTGAGGATGACATTGCGGCCGATCCTCAGCATCAGGCACTGCGCAATCACATTAATCACAACGATCTCGAGTGTTTGATCGTCCTTGATGTCGGGCCGCATCGCCTGAATCGTCCGCTTCATGGCGTCGTGCCCGGGCTTGACCACTCGGTTATAAAACTTTTGATTCATCGGTTTACCGAGTTGGCCCTCCCTCTCCAGGTAGGACATTGCAATCGCAGGGTTTTCGCCGATCTGCGCCTTCACAGACACGAGGGTGTAGACCGTTTCCATGAACAGCGCCCGAGCTTGCTTCTTGCTCATCTCCGATGCTGGGGGTATGGGGGGGGGCAGTGTGAGCCGATATTGTCTTTGGAAAAAAAATCAAGAGTCGCGTTATAGAGCGATTGCTTTGAACCGAAGTGGTAACGCACGCTGCCGTGGCTCACGCCGGCATAATCCGCGATTTGGCGCAGAGAAGTATCTTTGTAGCCCTGCTCAGAAAACAGTTCTAAAGCAGCAGAAACCAGATTCCGCTTGAGTTCTGTATCTTTGCTAGACATGAAAAACTAGTGCTGGGCCCGCGCAAGAAACTAGCAGCATCTTCAAACAGATATGGAGAGGCCACGCATCACATAAAAAATTATATATGGCGGGAATAAAATAGACAACTTGTCTATCTCATTTATAAGCAGCAACTTAGATTAGCTGTCGGCCCGCTTAAAACCGGGCCCTTGCGGCTCCTTGACGCGCAAGCGCGACTCTCCGGTGATCAGCCTGGCGTCGTGGCTGTTAAACAACCAGCCCAACACCCAGCTCAACAACACACGGGTCCGGTTGCGGAAGCCCACGATAAAGACAATGTGAACTACAGCCCAGAGCAGCCATGCAAAGAACCCGGCGAGATGCAGCTTTCCAACCGCGGCGATCGCCTTATTTTTCCCGATGATGGCCATCGAGCCTTTGTCGCGGTAGGCAAACGCAACCGAGCGTGACTTTAATTTGCCGTCCTCAACCTCTTCGTGGATGATGCGTCCGGCATAGCGCCCCATCTGCATCGCGACCTGAGCGACGCCAGGCAAAGGGTGATCAGATCCCGCCGGGGTGTATGAGGCCGCATCGCCGATGACAAAAACTTCTGGGTGTCCAGGAACAGAGAGGTCCGAGCCAACGATGACCCGACCCGACCGGTCGAGCGGCACGCCGAGGCTCTTCAAAATCGGGCTGGCACGGACGCCTGCCGCCCAGAACACGTTCTGCGCAGGGATGGGTTGATCATCTACAACGACCCCATCCTCATTCACCGATGACACCCTGCTTTCCAGTCGGACTTCTACACCAAGAGTGCTTAGATCGCGCTCGGCCCGCTTGGAAAGTGATTCGGGGAACGACTCCAGGACGCGTGGCCCGCCTTGGAACAGGATGACACGGGCTGTCGTCGTATCGATGTTTCGGTATTCTCGCGGCAGCGTCTTGCTGGCGATCGATTTGATCGCGCCGGCCAGCTCGACACCTGTAGGCCCACCGCCCACCACCGCGAATGTCAGCGCAGCGCGCCGCGCTGCTTCATCAGCCTCGTGTTCTGCCGATTCGAATGCAAGAAGCATCCGCCTGCGTATCTCGGTTGCGTCTTCCAGTGTCTTGAGACCAGGCGCAAAAGCCTCCCATTGCTGATTCCCGAAATAATCGTGGCGCACCCCTACGGCTAAAACGAGATAGTCGTAAGGCACCGAGCCCTCTTCGACAAGAACACGCTGTTGATTGAGGTCGATTCCCACCACATTGGAAAGCACGACCTGACACTTAGATTTCGGCCCAAGCGCGGAACGGATCGGCGCACTAATGCTGGCAGGAGAAAGCGACGCCGTCGCGACCTGATAAAGCAGTGGCTGGAAGACATGGTGGTTTTTGCGATCCAACAAGGCCACGTCCGCTCCGGCCTTATTCAGCTGCCTGGCCGTTGCTAAACCCGCAAAACCACCACCGACGATTACTACGCCTGGCCGATCAGAAGCTCCACGGCCATTCGCTTTACTTGATGGTCCATCTGTCAATGTAAGTACCCTTTATTTGGCTTGACCAGCTGGTTCTATGTAGGTCAGTAGCAGGCGTCGCTTTTCCTTGACCAGATTTATTGCTAGCGTTGTAACCGGCCGACTATACTATCCGTTTGGATAGTTTACGAAATTCATCAATTCATACCGACAGGACATATATGACTGAGAAAGAAACAAGCTGGACTGTTATCACAGGATCGACTGGCGGGATCGGTTCGGAAATCGTCAAAATCCTCAGCAAACGAGGCGATAACCTCATTCTGGTCAACAGGTCGCGTGAGAAGGCCGAGCAACAACGATCTTACCTGCTCGCAGATCACAGCGGGATACAAATCAAGCTGGTCACAGCAGATTTTATGGACACGACTAAGATCGCCGAGGCAATCAGCGTGATTTTGTCGCTTCCTGGTCGCATTAATGTACTGTACAACAATGCGGGTGTGCTCACTTCAGAGAAAATACTAAGCGCACAGGGTTTTGAATCGCATTACGCCGTAAACGTGCTAGCGCCCTTTCAGATGATCAATGGGTTGCGGACAAAGATGGCACAGACCTCAAAAGATATGCCTGCCATGATCATCAATTTCTCATCCAGTGCTATCAAACAGCAGAAGTCGCTTGACTTGGATGGCCTTGCAAAACCTGATCAAGTGACTGGCCTGATGGGCACGTACGCACAGAGTAAGCTCGCAGTCACAGCGATGTCTGCTGCGCTAGCGGATTCACTGGCAGAAGACCATATCCTCATCCGTGCGGTCGACCCCGGGGCGACTAGGACCCCTATGACCAAGGGTAACGCGGCCATGCCCAAACCAATTCAATGGCTTGCGCCATTGCTGTTCAGCCCGGCTGACAAGCAAGCCAAGAAGGTGATTGATGCAGCCGATCCAGTTGGTTTTGCATCAAGATCGGGAATCCTTGTAGCCAACCGTAAAGTGAAAACGCTACCACACCCTGCCACCGATACCAAGATACAGCGCGAACTGATCGCATTGCTAAATCGTTCACTCGAATAGGAAGTTGAATCGACCATAATCAAAGTCTTCGTTATTTTTATGGGCTCACCAGTCTGATCTATCATCAAGCAGCAGGACAAAAGCCACTGTTTGCTGCAATCCCTTGGCCATACGCGCTCTACCGAGCGCCTCGCTCAGGCCGCGGAGCAGCTTGCTCCAGCCCGTGTAGAACATCAAATCGAGACCGCCGAGGTAGCGTACTTTCTATCCTGATCACAGTGCCATCACGAAACCATGATTGTGGTACCACTGGATAACCTAACTTTGATCAACAGATGATTTACTAGTGGAATTCGCAATTCCTTGCAACATCTGAAATATCTCTTGTGCACGAAGAGAGTGATAGCCACTCAGGCCTTGCTGCTTAGTGCGATCTAGTAAACCGACATTGCCGAACCGAACTGTAATCCCCCCTCAAAACTGACCAACTTAAAAGTGGAGGCTCCGTTACGATTTCTTTAACCCAGGAGCCTTTTGATGCGGACCAGTAAATTCAGCGAATCACAGATTGTTTCGATCCTCAAGCAGCAGGAAGCGGGCGTG
>JBCCYY010000083.1:0-14790 GCA_039188575.1 Planctomycetota bacterium
ACCTGCACCTGAAAGAAACCGAGTTCCGCTTCAACCACCGCCGTGATAACCTCTACCTGGCGGTCCTCAAACTACTCCGTGAGAACCCAATTTAGGACGCTTAACTTCCTAAGACCCTTGCTTATTTAGATATTTCATCGATCATTCACCCATAAAAGCAACTAAGCCAAGGCTTTTATCTTCGGCCGCGGTAGGCCCAGAAAGTTTGCTAGCAGGATCGGCCCTTCGGTCGTCATGAAGCTCTCGGGGTGGAACTGCACGCCCTCCATCACCGCGTCGCCCTCGAACGCATCGGCCTTGGAACGCAGGCCCATGATCTCGCCCTCGTCCGTCCATGCGGTGACGTCGAACTTGTCGCTGTTGAAGCTTTCTTTGTTCACGATCAGCGAGTGGTAGCGGGTCGCGATGAAGGGGTTGCTCATGCCGACGAACAGGCCCTTGCCGTCGTGGTGGATCGGGCTGGTCTTGCCGTGCATGAGCCGGGTGTTTCGTTCGACGACCATGCCGAACTGCTGGCCGATGGACTGATGCCCCAGGCAGACACCCATCAAAGGCACCTTCCCCGCGAAGGCAGCGATGATGTCCATCGACACGCCGGCCTCGTTCGGCGTGCAGGGCCCGGGCGAGACGATGACGTGCGTCGGCTGGAGTGCCAACGCTTCCGCGGGGGTGATCTTGTCGTTGCGCACGACCTTCACCGGCAGCGCATCCGGGTCGCTGCCATTCGCCACCATTAACTCGCCGATCCGTTGGACGAGGTTGTAGGTGAAGCTGTCGTAGTTGTCGATGAGCAGGATCATGGGCTGATTGTAGTTCGATTTTGAAACCGCAGATGAACGCGGATTAACGCAGATCAAGGCAACGCTTCGCTTAACCGCAAAGGCGCGGAGGACGCAAAGTCCGCAGAGGTCTGATTCTGCAAGGTTTTACAGAACTGGGTCCCCTGCCTTGCTCCGCGCTCTTTGCATTCTTTGCGCCTTTGCGGTTAAGCGAAGCGTTGACTTGGTGATTGATTCAATCTACCCAACCACGATATTGATCAATCGGCCCTTGATCACGATCACCTTTCGAATGGCCTTGCCATCAAGGTGGGCCTGGACGTTCTCATCTTCCTTGGCGATGGACTCGATGGCGTCCTGGTCCGCATCCGCGGGGACGTTGATCTTCGCACGCAGCTTGCCGTTGACCTGCACGGGTATCTCGATCGTGTCCTCGACGAGCTTGGCCTCGTCCCATGTAGGCCAGTCGGCGTCGGCGATGTACTGCTCATGCCCGAGCCTGGACCAGACCTCTTCCGCGACGTGCGGGGCGATCGGGCCGAGCAGTTGGACGAGGGTTTCGACCGCAAAACGCGGTGGGGCGTCCTGCTTGACCAGCTCGTTGTTGAGCTCGATCATCGCGGCGATGGCGACGTTGAACTGCATCGCCTCCATCGACTCGGTGACGCGTTTCACGGTCGCGTGGACCTTACGGTCGATGGCCTCGCTCGGGGTACCGTCGGAGATGCGCAGCTCGCCGGTGTCTTCGTTGAAGACAACGCGCCAGAGGCGGTTGAGGAAGCGGTGGACGCCGACGATGTCCGCGGTGTTCCAGACCTTGGATTGATCGAGCGGTCCCATGTACATCTCATAGAGGCGAAGCGTATCGCAGCCGTACTTGTCGCAGATGTCGTCCGGGCCGATGGCGTTCTTGAGGGACTTACCCATCTTGCCGAACTCTTCGGTGACGGGCTCGCCCTCGTAAAAGAACTTCGCTCCCTTTTCGCCTTGAGCCTCAGCTGCGGGCCGACCCGATTCTGTAAACACCTTGCTCGCTTCGACGGGGATACCGCGTTCGTCGCGGTAGCAACAGGCCTGGATATACCCCTGCGCGAAGTACCGGCCGAACGGCTCGGGGGTCGACGCGACGCCGATGTCGTAGAGGAACTTGTGCCAGAACCTCGCGTAGAGCAGGTGCAGGACCGCGTGCTCGGCACCGCCGATGTAGAGATCGACTCCGCCGGCGTGGGTGCCGCCGGACTCTTTTTCGCTGACCATCCAGTAATTCTCGGCGTCCTTGCCGACCAGCGCATCGCTGTTCTTGTTGTCCAGGTAGCGCAGGTAGTACCAGCACGAGCCGGCCCAGTTGGGCATCGTGTTCAGCTCGCGGGTGTACTCGACGCCGTCGATCGTGACGGTCTTCCAATCGTCGCCTGCTCGGCCCAGCGGCGGCTGCGGCGGGGCGCCCGGGTCATCGCTGCCGGTCGGCTTGAAGTCCTCCATTTCCGGCAGCTCGACAGGCAGGTCGGACTCATCGACCGTGCGGATCTCGCCATTAGGCCCGTGCAGGACGGGGAACGGCTCGCCCCAGTAGCGCTGCCGGCTAAAGAGCCAGTCGCGTAGCTTGACGTTTTCTTTTGCTTTGCCCAGGCCTTTGGTTTCAAGGTAGTGGGTAATCTTGGCCTTGGCGTCTTCGGCGGGGTGGCCGTTAAGGGAGACCTCGTTGTTCTCGGAGTTGACCGAGATCGCGCCCTCGGTCGCGGTGAAGGCGTCGCCGGTGAGCGTCCCAAGCCGACGCGCCCGCGCGGTCTCGAAGAGCTTGTCCATACCCTCGGCCATCAGCGGCTCGAGCGCGTCCTGCCAGATCATCGCGATCGAGCCCCGGCCCTTGGGCTGTTCGGGTGCATCCTCCGCGTCATTATCTTTTCGCCAGAAGTTTACGACGCCCCAGACCTTGTCGTAGTCGGTTTCGTTCTGGTTGACGCTCATCGCGACAAAGTCGACGAGTGCTTTGCGCAGCTTCTCTTGATCGTTGTCGGCGAAGACCTCCGGCTCCCTGTCGTAGCGCTCAACAAAGCCGTAGATCGCCGCGACGGGTTTGTCGGCGACGACATCGACGATCGGCAGGTCGAACTTCTTGGCGAACTCGAAGTCGCGCGAATCGTGCGCGGGCACCGCCATGATCGCGCCGGTGCCATAGCCCATCATCACGTAGTCAGCGATCCAGACGGGGATCTTCTCCCCGTTGACCGGGTTGATCGCGTGCCCACCGGTGAAGACGCCGGTCTTCTCTTTGCTGTCGGCCTGTCGGTCGATGTTAGACTTCGCCGCGGCCTGCTCGCGGTAGGCCCGAACAGCTTCGGCACGCTGCGGGGTCGTGATCGCATCCACAAGCGGGTGCTCCGGAGCGAGCACCATGTACGTCGCTCCGAAGAGCGTGTCGGGCCGCGTCGTGAACACGCGGATGGTCTCGTCGCTAAGATCGACCTTGAAATCGACCTCGGCGCCGATCGACTTGCCGATCCAGTTGCGCTGCAGGAGTTTGATGTTCTCCGGCCAATCGACGTGGTCCAGGTCTTCGATCAAGCGGTCCGCATAGGCCGTGATACGCAGCATCCACTGCTTGAGCGGGCGCTTGTATACGGGGAAGTTGCCGCGTTCGGAGCGGCCCTCGTTAGTGACCTCTTCGTTAGCTAGCACCGTACCCAGGCCCGGGCACCAGTTGACCTCGACCTCGGCCATGAAAGCGAGGCGGTATTCATCGAGCAGGCGTTCGCGCTGGTCCTGGGTTAGCTCGGTCCACTTGTGGATGTTCGGATCGCCGATGCCTGCGAGTGGTTCGAGCGATTCGGTGCTGCCTGAGACGATGAGCTCACCGTCGGTGCCGACGTAGTAGTCTTCGCCCTCGAGTTTCTCGATGAGCGTGCCGATCGGCGCGGCCTTGCCCTCGACCGGGTCGAAGTAGCTGTGGTACATCTTCAGGAAGATCCACTGCGTCCACTTCACGTACTCGGGGTCGGTGGTGGCGAAGGAGCGGTCCCAGTCGTAGCCCATGCCCAGACGCTTGAGCTGGGCGACCATGTTGGCGATGTTCTTCTCGGTGGTTATCCGCGGGTGGACATTGTGCTCGACGGCGTACTGCTCGGCGGGCAGGCCGAACGCATCGAACCCCATCGGGTGCAGGACGTTGTACCCGCGCATACGTTTGTAGCGGGCAACGATATCGGTCGCGATATAGCCCAGCGGGTGGCCGACATGCAGCCCGACGCCGGACGGGTAAGGGAACATATCCAGGACGTAGAACTTGTGCTTCGCGTCATTAAAGCCCGCTTCGCCCGGGTTGGGCGTGGCAAAGGTCCGGGCGTTCTCCCAGTGCTGCTGCCAGCGTTTCTCGATGGCGTTAAAGTCGTATCTCATGGACGGCACAGGGTACCAGACGCTCCGCCTCCCGGAAGGCTTCGTTCCCGGTGTCGGCGTAAGGCGATCCCAAGGTTGGAGGGTTTAGACATTCGCCCAGCGTGTCGCGCGGAGGACCCTGCCGATCATTAACACAGCGAAGCTGAGGTTGTAAAGGAACCAGATCAGCGGCAGCAACGCGAATAAGCACAGGCAAAGCCGATCAGGCCTATCTCTGTAGGACAAACGAGCGCCCAACACTCACGTTGCGCAGCGGCCCCTTTGCCACACGGATCGACGTTAGCCAGGGGATCAAGACGCCGTCATGTCGGTTGGGCCCGGACATACGACCAGCATACCTGCTGCGAGCGGTGGGGCGATGCCGTATGCTCATGGCCCTGCTTTGACCGACCAAGCCGTACGCCTTACCGACCGATCAACCATGCCCACCCGTACTGAAACCGCCCAAGCCGCCGCCGCTGGACTCCGCACCTTCGCCGCCTCGATCCGAGAGACCCCCGTGCTGATTGGGTTCGACGGGTTTGTCGACGCGATCATCGCCGTCGTTGATAAGCGTCACGACGCCGACCACTACGACCCGGTCCACACGCTGGACAAGTTCGGCCAGCGGATCGTCGACTCGGCCGGGCGTTCATCCAACGTCGAACTGGTTACCAAGCTCGAGAAGCTCGGCGGCAACGGGCCGATCATGGCCAACGCCATGGCCACCGCGGGCTTCGACGTCACCTACATCGGCAACCTCGGCGAGGCCGCGCTGCACCCCGTCTTCAACGACTTTGCCGAGATCGCCAAGGTCCACTCCATCGCCGACCCGGGGCATACCGATGCGCTCGAATTTGACGACGGCAAGCTCATGCTCGGCAAGCACGCCTCGCTCCGCCATGTCAACCAGGAGACGATCGACGAGCACATCGGCCGGCAGGTCTACGTCGAGATGGTCCGCCAGATGAAGTTCATCGGCATGGTGAACTGGACGATGCTGACCAAGCTGAACTCGATCTGGGAGGCGCTGATCGAAGAGGTCCTGCCCCAGATGGACAACAGTCGGTATGTCTTCATCGACCTGGCCGACCCGAGCAAACGGACCAAGGAGGACATCGCCGAGGCGATGGAGCTGACCAAGCGGCTGAACACGCAGTCGAAGGTGGTGGTCGGGTTCAACCTGTCCGAGGCCGCGCAGGTCGCGAGCGTGCTCGGCGTCGCGGTGCCGGACAACGACGCCGACCAAAAAGCCGCCATCGCGCAGATCGCGATCGATCTGCGCGAAGCGCTGGACGTGCACTGCGTCTGCGTCCACCCCCGGGAAGGCGCGGCGGCGGTGATCAAGACCGACGACGGCGTCCAGTCCGCGCTCTTCAAGGGCCCGTTCGTCGCCAAGCCCAAGCTCAGTACCGGTGCTGGCGACAACTTCAACGCGGGCTTCTGCCTCGGCCTGCTCGCAGGTCTGCCCATCGATCAGTGCCTCTGCACCGGGACCGGCACCAGCGGGTTTTATGTCCGCAACGCGCACAGCCCAAGCCTGGATGAACTGGCCGCCTTCTGCGACGACCTGCCTGCGCCGGAGTGAGGTTTTAGAGTGGTTCGTTTTTTTGAATCGCCAAGGCGCCAAGGTCGCCAAGGAAGGCAATTAGGAACCGCAGATGGACGCGGATGAACGCAGATAGGAATCTTGTAATGGATCAATTCCCGTCACATTGGGTTGAGTTTCTTGACAAGAATCATCTTGTTGGCCTTTCATTCTGCATACCTGAAGAGCATGATGCATCAGGGATTGGTGCAGATCTGAAACTCATGAGCCTTGAAGATGCGATTCAGGAAGCAAACGAATTTTATCCCGGTATCGCGGCATACCCATCTGGATTCATCCCGGTCGCGATGTGTTCAGTTGGCTCAGACGATCCGTATTTCATTCTCTCGACAGATAACGCGCCAGGCCCGCTCTATCGGATTTATCACGATTCATGTTCTGAATCAGGATTAGCTGACGATGCGATCGAAGTTGTTCTTCAGTCCTATCCTGATCTTCTCAGTTACATTGAAGCATAGTTTTCGCAGTTTCTGAATCCGCGTTCATCTGCGTTCATCTGCGGTTTCAACATGCCTTCCTGCCTTCCTCAGTGACCTTGGCGCCTTGGCGGTAAAAAATGCCTCCCTCCGTGCCCTCCGCGCCTCCGTGGTTCAAAACCGAGCTCTGAAACAATCCAACAACCTGTCACTTGAAGTCGCCCGGCCTGTGGAAGTATTGTGGATGAGTTGACAGCTCCACGGACGGCTAGGATTTCCGCAATGACTGCGACCCCCACACCACCCTTCGAACCCCGCCAACGCTCTGAACGCAAGATCGACGTCGGTCAGCTCTTCGACAAGCTTCCGCCCAGCGCGATCGAGGCCGAGTCCGCTGTCCTCGGCTCGATGATCCTCGATTGGCGGGTCTGCGGCGAGGTCGTCCAGATCATCAAGTCGCCCGAGGATTTCTACAAGCCCGCCCACGCCGCGGTGTACGAGGCGCTGCTCTCGCTGTACAACGAGGTCCAGTCGATCGACATGGTCCAGCTCACCCAGAAGCTGGTCGACAAGAACATGCTCGAGCAGGTCGGCGGGGTCGAATACCTCATCGAGCTGTTCGAGAGCGTGCCATCGGCGGTATCTGCCGGGCACTATGCGAGGATCGTGCGTGAGAAGGCGCTTGTACGTTCGCTGATCGACGCGTCCGGGCAGCTGCTGCACCAGTGCTACAACTCCGGCGACTCGGCGGACGATCTGCTGGCTCATGCCGGGCAGTTGATCTACCACATCCAGGAGAAACGGGGGATCACGGATGCCCACAACCTCCACGCGCTGCTCGAAGAGACCATGGCGATCCTCGAGGCCCACGACGGCAAGTCCGTCACCGGGCTGGAGACCGGGTTCTTTGAGCTCGACGAGATGACCAACGGCCTTCACGGCGGCGAGCTGACGATCATCGCGGCGCGACCGTCGATGGGCAAGGCCCAGCCGCTCGACGCCAAGGTGCTGACCGAGGAGGGCTGGTCCGAGATGGGGGAGCTTGCGATCGGCGATCGCCTGGCGTCGATCGATGGCGAGGCGTCGACGGTGACGGGCATATATCCGCAGGGCGAACGGCAGGTGTATCGCATGACGCTGTCGGATGGCAGAAGCACAGAGTGCTGTAATGAGCATCTCTGGCAGGTGAGCTATCGCGGCTGGGATAGGCCTAGGGTCTTGGAGACATCGAAACTGCGGGAGATACTGGGTAAGAAGCGATATCAGAAGCGCCTGTGGGTCGAACCGTTCTGTGGCAGGTTTGGCAGCGCGGTGGCGTTGCCAGTTGATCCGTGGCTGTTGGGCTGCTTGATCGGCGATGGTACGCTGACGGGGACGGCGGTGCGATTCAGCTGCGCCGACGGAGAGACGTTATCGCGGGTGCAGTCTGCGATCGGCGAGCACATGCACCTACAGCATGCCGGGCGCTATGACTATCGCATCGTCCAGGCTGGAGGTGTGAGTCGCAAGGGCCTGGAAGGTTGGCGGGCCAATCCACTGAAGTCGACGATCAGTGAGTTGGGTTTGTGGGACACGCACGCGGCGACCAAGTTCATCCCGAAGATTTATCTTGATGCGTCTTATGATCAGCGGGCGGATCTGCTTGCCGGGCTGATCGATACCGATGGCTGGGTGGAGCGCTGGGGCTCGCTGCGTTTTGCAACGGCGAGCAAGCAGCTGGCCCGTGATGTGGTCACGTTGATTCGTTCTCTGGGTGGCAGCGGGTCCTACTCACGCAAGGCGACGACCTACACCTACCGTGGTGAAAAACGCAAGGGTCTTCCCGCCTATATCTGCAACTTGCAACACCACGATGCGGCTCGATTTGTGCGTCAGGCCGACAAACGCGAGCGTCTTCAAGCAGGTCGCCAGAGGCAACGCCGACTGAATATCGTTTCGATCGAGCCGACGCGTATTGCTTCGACGCAGTGTATTTCAGTCAGCCATCCTTCTCGGCTGTATGTGACTGACGGGTACATCGTGACGCATAACACAGCTTTCATGCTCAACATGGCCGAGCACGTCTCGACGGTCAACAAGATCCCCGTCGCGGTGTTCTCGCTGGAGATGAGCAAGCAGCAGCTGGCCCAGCGTCTGCTGTGTTCGCGCAGCGGCGTGGATTCGCAAAAACTCCGTAAGAACATGCTCAGCCGGGACGACTTCGGCAGGCTGCAGATGACGGTGGGAGAGTTGGCCGAGGCACCGATGTTTATCGATGATACCCCCGGATTGAACCCCGTCGTCTTACGCGCAAAAGCGCAGCGCCTCGCCAACGAACGGCACATCAAGGCGATCTTCGTCGACTACCTGCAGCTCATGTCCGACCCGGGCAGCAACTCGCGGCAGGAAGAGGTGTCGAGCATCTCGCGTCAGATCAAGGCGTTGGCCCGTGACTTGGAGGTGCCCGTCGTGTGTCTGAGCCAGCTCAACCGACAGGCCGAGCAGCGCGAGGGCCACCGCCCTCGGATGAGCGA
The DNA here is from genome assembly GCA_039188575.1 of Planctomycetota bacterium. GTDB lineage: Bacteria > Planctomycetota > Phycisphaerae > Phycisphaerales > Phycisphaeraceae > JAHQVV01. The sequence goes on from JBCCYY010000083.1 coordinate 8,693, forward strand.
CCTGCGCGAGTCGGGCTCGATCGAGCAGGACGCAGACGTCGTGCAGATGGTGCACCGCGAGGACTACTTCCACCGCAACGACCCGGACTACGATCCCGATCACCTCGCCGAGATCATCGTCGCCAAGCAGCGTAACGGCCCGACGGGCGTGGTGAAGCTGCAGTTCCACGGGCCGACGACAAGGTTTAACAACCTCGCGTCGGGGCAGGGCGACTATTAAGCTACGGTATTTATAACTCCAACGAGCACGTTGAACAGCCGCCTTATGATTCAATGCTTCGCTTGTTCTCACTATTCAAACGACTCAGAAGGCCCACGGATGGCAACCTCGCAACACCTCTCGCTCCGACTGACCAACGACGACATCGTTCGCCTGCGCACCACGATCGGCAGCGACACCCACGAGCTCTCGCTGGACCGTGACGAGTTCGAGCAGCTCTTCCGCCACATGCTTAAGCTCCGCGCCAAGCTCGACCTCCGTGATGCGAGCCAGGGCTTTGATCGGCGGTAACACAACGCATTTCATCCTGTCAGAACGGTGTGGCGGGAGACGCGGAGCGTCCTGTGCGGGCTGTGATTGACTCTTCGAACGGGACGCTCCGCGTTGCCATTTGCACCATACGGACGGGGTTGAGCTGTTTTATGCCTGATATCATCTACGCCCCTGAACCTGATAAGAAGAGGATAATGATGCTACGAAACCTGTTTTACTTGATGCTCTGCATGGCCCTGATCGGCTGCGCTGCCGACCGACCCGTCGAACAGGGCGTCGAAGGGGAGCCGCTTGCCGCCGCCCCGGCCAAGCCCAATATTATCTACATCCTCGCGGACGACCTGGGCTACGGCGACCTCGGGTCCTACGGCCAGACCCAGATCCTGACCCCCAACCTCGACCGGATGGCGGCCAACGGCCTGCGGTTCACGGATCACTACGCCGGTTCGACCGTCTGTGCCCCATCGCGTTGTGTGTTGATGACCGGCAAGCACACAGGCAAGTGCTTTACCCGGGGCAACTTCCACGACAAAGAGACCGGCTACACGATCGCGATCCCCGAGACCGAGCCCTCGCTGCCCAAGCTTCTTCAGTCTGTCGGCTACAAGACCGCGATTGTGGGCAAGTGGGGGATCGGCCCGCCGGATTCGTCGAGCTCGCCCAACAACTTTGGGTTCGACTTTTTCTACGGCTTCCTCGATCAACGCCACGCCCACAACCACTACCCCGACTACCTCTGGCGGAACGACAAGAAAGAGCTCACCGGCAACATCATGACTGACGAGAGCAGGCTGAGCCCGGTCGGCAACGGTGTCGCGGTCAAGCGGGTCGCGTACGCCAACGACCTGTTTTTTAAAGAGTCCGGCCAGTGGATCGAGGAGCAGGCCAAGGCCGGCGAGCCGTTCTTTTTGTACCTCGCGATGACGACGCCGCACACAAACAACGGCGCGCCGCGCCAGCTCAAGTACATGCCCGAGGAGAACAGGCCGCAGAAAGGGCAGGAGGTCCCTGACCTAGGGCCTTATGCCTACAAGGAGTGGCCCGGGCCGCAGAAGGGTACCGCGGCGATGATCACGCGCTTCGACATGCAGATCGGCGAAATGGTCAAACAGCTCGAAGCGCTGGGCGTGGCCGACAACACGCTGATTGTCTTCACTTCGGATAACGGCCCGCACGCCGAGGGCGGCAACGACCCTTCCTTCTTCGATTCCAATGGCCCGCTGCGTGGCATCAAGCGCGACCTCTACGAGGGAGGCATCCGTGTGCCAACGATTGCATATTGGCCCGGGACCGTCCAGCCCGGCGTGACCGACCATATCAGCTCGTTCGAGGATGTGCTGCCGACCTTCACCGAGCTCGCAGGCGTTAATGCCCCGGCCGACGTGACCGGGATCAGCTTCGTGCCAACGCTCAAGGGCTATCGCAGCCAGCCCAAACACGACTATCTGTACTGGGCGTTCTATGAGCAGCAGGGCAAGCAGGCCGTGCGTTTGGGCAAGTGGAAGGGCGTCCGGCTCCGCGTGAGTAAGAACAAGGATTCGCCCATCGAATTGTACGACCTATCAGTCGACCTAGACGAGAAGAACAACATCGCCAAGGACCACCCGGGTATTGTCGCGCAGATCAGCACGATGATGGAGCAGGCCCAGACGCCGGCGAGCTTTGAGCGTTGGCGGTTTGAGTGGGAGAAGTAAAGCGTGTGAAGTAATGCAGAAAGGAATGTCTGCCCCACCGAAGCAGGTATCGCTTTGATCCGCTACAGTCCCCGCCATGCCATACGAAAACGAACTGAAGATCGCGGTCCAGGCCGTTCGTGAGGCGGCGAAGGTCTGCCGGAAGGTCCAGGCCGCGCTGGTCACCGCTGAGACCTTAGAGAAGAAGGACAAGAGCCCGGTGACGGTCGCAGACTTCGCGAGCCAGGCCGTGGTCTGTAAGGCCCTGGCCGACGCGTTCGCGGCCGACCGCGTGGTCGGCGAAGAAGGCGCGGACGACCTGCGCGGCGAGCAGAACACCGCCCTGCGTAACCAGGTTGTTTCACACACCGCGGAGGTTGTCGGCGACAGCGCGACCGAAGATACGGTCCTTGAGTGGATCGACCGCGGCGGCTACGACCCGGCAGCCGAAGGCGCCCAGAAACGCTATTGGACCCTCGACCCCATTGATGGGACGAAGGGATTCCTGCGCGGGATGCAGTACGCGATCGCGCTGGCACTCATCGAAGACGGCAGGGTCGTGCTCGGTGCGCTGGGCTGCCCGAACCTCGAGTACACCGATGGCTCACTCGGCTGCCTGTTCACCGCGATCCGTGGTGACGGTAGTCAACTCCTTCCGATCGATGGCGAGGGTGTTGAAGGCTCGTCGGTCACCGTCGATGAGGTCATGGCCGCAAGCGATGCGAAGTTCTGCGAGTCGGTCGAGTCCGGGCACTCCAACCAAGGCGACTCAGCGAACATCGCGACGATCCTCGGCATTACCGCCGAGCCCTACCGCATCGACAGCCAGTGCAAGTATGCTGCGGTCAGCCGGGGTGACGCGAGCATCTACCTCCGCCTGCCCACGCGGGCCGACTACCAGGAAAAGATCTGGGACCACGGCGCCGGTTCGATTGTTGTCGAAGAGGCCGGCGGGACCGTGACGGATGTCACCGGCACGCCACTGGACTTTTCACTCGGCCGAACGCTCGCGAACAACCGGGGCATCATCGCGACCAATGGGCGCTTCCACGACGAGGTCGTCAGCGCGGTACAGAGCGTGATAGGATAATTTACTTGCCTGCCGCTTCTTTAATGCGACGATCCAGCAGCTTGTTGCCGTTGCGGACATCTGGCACGTAGCCCGCGGCGTCGGCGAGGTTCTTGTTTTCCGCCGGGTCGACGCTGTGATCGAAGAGCATCTCGCCGACCGCGTCGGTATCAAATCGGGTAAACGCGAAATGATCGGTGATGACGGTATCGCCGCGCTTGTAGCGGAGGTAGACCGAGGCCCGGAAGGCCTTGCCTGGATCTGTAAACAGCGGCATCATGCTACGCCCTTGCAGCGCATCAGGCGCCTCCAACCCGGCCAGCTCTACCAGCGTCGGGAACAGGTCCACCGTCTCTACCAGCGCCGCGGTCTTCTTGCCCGCCGCGTTTTGCTTGAGTACCGACTTGGGGACGTGGATGATCAGCGGCACGCGCGTCGAGTGGTCGAGGGTGTTGTGCTTGCCCCAGAAGTTGTGCTCACCCAGGTGGAAGCCATGGTCGCCCCAGACGACGATGATGGTGTTGTCGGCCAGGCCTAGTTCTTTCAAGCTGTCAAGCACGCGGCCGATCTGCGCATCGACATAGCTGGTGCAAGCGAGGTAGCCGTGTTTCATCTCGCGGTGCCAGCGGTCAGAGTTGATCTTGAGATCACCGAGGTGATAGCTCCGGTACTCGCCACTGTTGCGCAGCGCATCAGGCGAGCCCTTCGGTTTGTAGCGGTTGTCGGCTAATGGGATCTTGGCGGGTTCGTAGAAGTCCCAATACTTTTTTGGTGCGTAGAACGGCAGGTGCGGCTTCATGAATCCGCACGCCAGAAAAAAGGGCCTGTCCTGTTTGGCCAGGCGTTTGAGGTCTTCGGTCGTCTTGCGGGCGATCCGGCCGTCGGGGTAGCTCTCTTCGTCCACGTCTGCGGCCTCGAGGATGTAGCCTCGGCCGCGCTTGCTCCGCTTCTCAAGGGTTTCGGGCAGTAAGCCGCGTGCGCCGCCGCCTTTGGGCTTCCAGGCCGGCTCGGACCAGCTGCGGTCCTGCGTGTCGGTGGGGTGGTGGATGATCTTACCGTTGGATAGCGTCGTGTAGCCGGCCTCCTTGAATAGCTGCGGCAGCGTCACAGCGCCTGGCGCATCCTCGTCGATCTTCGTGTCAAAATCCGTGAACCGTTTCTTCGTCGGGTACATCCCCGTGAACAGGCTCGCCCGCGAGGCCCCGCAGACGGGGATGTTGCAATAAGCTCGCTCAAACAGCAGCGAATGCTCGGCCAGCTTGTCCAGGCTCGGCGTCACCGCGATCGGCGAGCCGTAGCAGCCAAGCTCCGGGCGCAGGTCGTCGATGGCGATAAACAGGATATTGGGCTTATCCGCCAGGGCGGGCAGTGCGAAGAGTAGTGCAATTGTTATTAAAAGACGTTTCAACATACTTAGCCTCCCGGGAGTCCACGGATGTCTACGATGTCGGCCTTCATCGTGTCCAGGTCCAGCACCGCGACAGTGCAGCGGTCGTTGACCCAGCCGCAGCACTCGCCGGGGTTGAGCAGGAGCTGTTTGCCGCTGAGGTTGGTCGGCGTGTCTTTCAGCTCGACACTCGCCTCATGGTTGTGGCCGCTGATGACAACATCCGCCCCGACGCGGTCTGCGGGGTTAAGCCAGTCGATGAAGTGGTGCATGACGACGATTCGTGACTGACCTGCGGCAGTGGGTAGTTCCAGGCGGAGTGGGCCGTCGACGATCTGGGGCAGGAGTTCTTTGAGTCCTTGGCGTTCGCCGTCGTTATTGCCGTATATACAGAAGACGGGGGTGTCGCCGACGAGGTCCGGGTCTTTGAGCAGCTTAGCGGCGAAGGGGGCGACCAGGTCGCCTGCGTGGAGGATCGCGCCGACGTTGAGCCGTTGAAACATCGCCAGGGCCTGCCGGAACGTCGGGAGGCGGTCGTGCGTATCGCTGATCACGCCAACTTTCATAGCCGAATCATACGGATTTCGTGTTCAATCTGCTTCGCCCGATTCGGAGCCGGCCCTATACTGAGGCAACGCCCGCAAAAGATGCCCTTCTGGGAAACGTGATGCCGCTGCCGCTTACTCGCCGAATTTCTGTCGCTCTACCGATCCTGTTTTATCTTCTCGCGCTGGTGGCGCTGCGGCTGCACCTGCCGACGGATGACATGCCGTTGCTGATCGTCGCGCTCCTGGCCGGGGCGGCGTGTATCGGGACGGGTGTCGCCTTGGTGCTGCACCAACGCGCCGCGGTCGAGCGTGTATCCTCACGGGCATGAGTGAGCGTTTAGAACAGCTTCAAAAACTTTTTACCATCGATCCGAACGACGCGGACCTTCCATACATGATCGCGTTGGAGCACGGCAAGGCCGGCGATACCGACGAGGCGATCGCCTGGCTAGATAAGACCATCGAGCTGAACGCGCACTACCACTACGCCTACTTCCAGAAGGCCAAGCTTTTGGATGAGGAGGGTGAAATAGACGACGCGGTCGCGGTGTTAGACCAAGGGATCGCGCTCGCGACTAAGGCCGGCGATGCGAAAGCGCTGGGCGAACTGCAGGAACTCCGCATGGTGGTACAGGGCTGAGGCATGACCAACGAGACCCAACCGACCAAGTCCCAGCCGACTAAGAAGCAGCCGAAGACCTACTTTGGTGAATCCAACGAGATCGACCCGACGCCGGGCTGGATCCCGTTTTTCTTTGTCATCGCGTTCGTCGTTGTTTTTCTGTCGGCGTTCATCGTTGTAGCGCTGTTCGTGCGCTGACAATAGAACGGTTTAGCGGGGGGGGGCGGGGCGGCCCCCGCCGGGGGGGGTGTATTTTTTTAAGGGGCGAGCACGGAGCCCCCCCAAACCCACAAAAAAAAAAAAACC
>JBCCYY010000084.1:0-14588 GCA_039188575.1 Planctomycetota bacterium
GACCTGCAGGTCAACGCGCCGTTCCAGAAGATCAAGAACAACCTGCTGCTCTGGGTGCAGCTGCTCCTGCTGTTGCTGCTGCTGTTTGCGATGGCCCGGCCGACGCAGAACGCGTTCGCTTCGCCGGGCGAGCGGGTTGTCATCGTGATCGACCACAGCGCCTCGATGAACACGCTCGACGCGGACGGCAAGTCCCGCCTGGCGGCGGCGAAGCAGCGGGCGCTCGACGTCGTGGACAACCTCGATGCAGGCGGCGGCGACCAGGCCGGGGCCGGGGCGATGGTGATCGCCTACGCGCACCGCACGGTGGTCCTCCAAGACTTCACGACCGACCTCGCCCGCGTGCGCAGCGCGATCCGCAGCATCGAGCCGACCGACCAGAAGAGCCACCTGGACAGCGCGATCGCCGCGGTCGAGCCCCACGCCCGGCAGGCCGGCGGCGAGGACAAGCTATATGTCCACGTCTTCAGCGATGGCCGGGTGAGTAAGTCCACCGACGAGCCGCTCGCGCTCGCCAACGCCGAGGTGAAGTACCACCGCGTAGGCGAGTCCGCGGCCAGCGGCAATAACCTCGGCATCACCGCGCTCAGCTCCCGGCGTGACTTCGAACGGCCGCAGCTGGTCCAGGTCTTCGCGAAGCTGGCGAACTACAGCAACCAGCCGATCACGACGAACGTGCGTTTCATGGCCGACGACCGCGTGCTCTCGACGGAAAGGGTCACCGTGCCCGCGGTGTCAAAGACGCCCCCGCCGCCCAACTCTGATGGCAGCCAGGACCTGCCCCGGCCTGGCGAGACGGTCGTCACCTTCGATATGACCTGGCTCGGCGACGCGCTCATCACGGTCCGCCACGACCACGCGGACCTGCTCCAGGCCGACAACACCGCGCGGATGCTGCTCTCACCATCGCGCGAGCTGCGCGTGCTCATGGTCACGACGGGCAACGGCTACCTCGAGCTCGCCTGCCAGGCCGCGGGCATCGAGAACCTCGTGCAGATGACCCCCGACGTCTTCGAGAACCAGGACCCCAAACGCCTGCGTCGCGGCGGGTGGGACGAGGCCGCGGTCACCGGCGCGACAGGCGCTGCGGGCGAGGGCTTCGACGTCATCGTGTTCGACCGCTATGCGCCTGAGGAAGCACCTTTAATCAACAGCCTGTACTTCGGGGTGGTCCCGCCGCTGGAGGGTCTTGAGAAGAAAGAGACCCGCCCCGAATCGCCCGCGAACGAACTGATCACGCAGTGGGACCGGTCGAGCGAGCTCTTGCGCAACGTCGAGCTCAGCGACATCCCGCTGCGTCGGCCCGGCCGGCTGGTCGTGCCCGTCGACGGCACTGTCCTGGCGATCGGGCGCGAGGGCCCGGTCATGGCCGAGGTGACCCGCGACGCCGTCCGGCACGTCGTCGTAAGCTTTGACCTGTACGAATCGCTCTGGCCGCACCGCATCAGCTTCCCCGTGTTCATCAAGAACGTGCTGCCGACCCTCGGGCTCGACGGCAACACGCAGGAGGCGGGCATCGGCTACGTCACCGGCGAGAACGCGGTCATCATCGCCGACCGCGAGATCGACAGGCTCACCTACGCCGGCCCGCAGGCCATCGCGGGCCGGGCGCTCGGCACGACCTTCACCGTCGATGCGTTCCCCCGCGTCGGGCTTTACGAGACCAAGGCCGAGGTCCCGACCCGCTACAAGCAGCTCGCCGTCAATCTGCTGGACACGGACGAGTCCGATCCCCGTATCGCCGAGGTCTTAGAGATCGGCACAAGCGGCCAGACCCAGGCCGCCCAAGCGGTCGAGATCCGCAAAGAGATCTGGCCCTGGTTCGTCTGGGCCGCGCTCGCGGTGCTGCTGGTCGAGTGGCTGGTGTACACGCGGCGGATGCATATCTAGGAGTTTTCAATTTTAGTGATGCGAAGACAGGTCGGTGAATCACTTGTGATCGGAGCATATCGCCTCACGGTCGAATCGATTGCACATGGATACGCAGCAGTACTACGGTTTGAAGATGCTGCGTTTGATCATTCGACTGATATTGAGTTTGTTAAAGGCGAGCCTCAAGCGGTTGCTGATCAGCTTGAGGTGCGCATTGTCGATTTCAAAGAGAAAGCCATCCGGATTGCATGGGCGTGCCCGCGTAAATGGCGCTGTTATCGAGCTGAGAACGAGCGAAAGAGTGATACCTAACGCTTCGCTCAGCATCGGTGTGCCTTACATCTGCGTTGATCTGCGTCCATCTGCGGTTTCAAAACCGAACCACTGAGAGAATTACCTACTCATCAAACTTCCCAACCAGCTCCACCTGCACCTCGTCAACCGCAAAGCCAGTCCGTTCGCGGATGGTGTCGAGGACGTGCTGGGGGACGTGGTCGAAGATGAGCTGGGAGATGTCATCCGGGGCGTCGGCGACCTTGCCGGTGCAGCGGTCGCGGAGGTGGGTGTGCGGCTCGCGGTGGGCGTCGTACCTTGCGCTGCCGTTGCAGCCGGCATCGGGCATCTTGCTGATCAGCCCGGCGTTGCTGAACGCCTCGAGCGTGTTGTAGACCGTCGCCAACGACACGCCGGGCAGCTCGTCCTGCACCTGGCGGAACAGCTCGTCGGCGGTGGGGTGGCAGCGGGTGTGCGTGAGCGCGTTGTAAATCGCTGTGCGCTGCTTGGTGCAGCGGAGCTCGTGCTTGGCGAATAGCTCGGCGGATCGGTTATCGCATTCACATGACATAACACTGAATTATATCGTCATAAAACCACGGTTTCCATAGCTCAACCGACTTTCAGAGCGGGTGACGATCACGGGTCTCATAAAATCGTTCAGCCCAACATCATCCTACGCCCGGCTCCACTGAACCCCGCTACACTGACCTCCCTATGGCCAGTCAGAAACGTTCAACCCCGACCAACAAAAACGCGATGACCTACGCCCAATCGGGGGTGGATATCGAGGCGGGCGATGAAGTGGTCGGCCTCATCAAGCACCATATGCGGCGGACCTACGGCCCGCGCGTCCTCGGCCAGCACGGCGCCTTCGCGGGCTGCTTCCGACTCGACTTCAACGAGAAGCTATTCAAACGCAACTACAAAGACCCGGTGCTTGTGGCTTGTACCGACGGCGTCGGGACGAAGGTGTTGCTCGCGGTCGAGATGGGCGTGCTCGACTCGATCGGGCAGGACTGTGTCGCCATGAACGTGAACGACATGATCGTGCAGGGGGCCGAGCCGTTGTTCTTCCTTGACTACGTCGCGGTGCACGAGGTGATCCCGCGGCAGACGGCGGACATCATCAAGGGCGTCGCCGACGGCTGCTCGCTCGCGGGCTGCGCGCTCTTGGGCGGCGAGACCTCGGAGATGCGCGACGTCTACAAGAAGGGCGACTTCGACCTCGCGGGTTTCGCGGTCGGCGTGGTGGAACTGAAGAAAGCGATCGCGGGACCCGAGCGCGTCGCGGCGGGGGATGTGGTGCTCGGCCTCGCGTCCAGCGGGATCCACAGCAACGGCTACTCGCTGGTCCGCGCGATCATCAAGAAGAAACGCCTCAAGCTCGACAAGGTGTACAAGCAGCTCGAGACCAGTCAAACCCTCGGCGAGGTGCTGCTCGAGCCGACACGCATCTACGTCAAGCCGATCATTGAGGTGCTGCACAAGTACAAGGTCAAGAAGCCGATCAGCGGCATGGCCCACATCACCGGCGGCGGCCTGCCGGGCAACCTCAACCGCTCGCTATCTGCCAAGCTCGACGCAAAGCTCGACAAGAAGAGCTGGGGCATCCCGCCCGTCTTCAAGTTCCTGCAAGACAAGGGCAACGTCAGCGACGAAGAGATGTTCAAGGTCTTCAACATGGGCATCGGCTACACGCTGATCGTCCGCCCGCACTTCGCGGACGCGATCACAAGGCAGCTGAAGCGCGCGGGTGAAACGGTCTACCGCCTCGGCGAGATCGTGCCGGGCTCAGGCAGGGTGAAGCTGTAAGGCGTCTTTCTTGTCTTTGGTGGGATAGGCGTCCCGCCTGTCGTCACGGCGCAGCCGTGAGTCACGAAACGCTAATCGGCAACCAATCCCGTAAGCCGGTCCGCAAGTTGGATCGCTGCTTGCCCTGGGGAGTAGGAAGCGTATTTTTCGCCTAGCTTTTCCGCCGCTTCAAACACACCGTCGTCGCTGAACATCTGCTCCAGCGCGCTGCCAATGGAACGGATGTCTTGGATATTCGTGCCGATGCACGCCCCGGTCTGGCTGGCCCGCAACGTCACAGCCGACTGCTCAAGCGAAGTGGGCAGTGCCAGCACGGGCAAACCAAGTTGCAGGGCCTGGCCGGTCATCCCCGCGCCCCCGTGGCAGAGGATGAAGGCGGTGCTTTGTTGCTTTGCCAGCCAGTCGATAGGAGAGGTGTGGCATTTAAGGTTGCTGCTGCCGGCCGGCTTGGCCTCAATGTCGTTCAGCCCTGGCGTATAGGCCTGTACGGGCAGCCCGGTCTGTGCGAGGAGTTGCAGCGTTGCACCGCGATGGGGGAAGGGCTTGAGGTACGCGAAGACACCCGGCGTGTCAGGCCCATGCTCACAAGTCGGCCAAGGCGGAGCCGCTCCAGACGGACTTGCCCAGACGCCGAGGTACTCGGTCTGCGGCCTCGGGCCATGCGGGTCGATCTCCGGGATCGACAGCATCGGCGAGTCATCCGCACGGTCGAACAGTTCGTACAGGTGCGTGATCGTGGGTTGGTCTTGTTCATTCAAACAGGCGTTGATCGCTTCAACGACCGCAGGCTCGGTATCGGGGATCGGCCGGTTCTGTCCGGTCAACTCTTTTTGCAGGTCGGGGATCGGCTTCACGCGCGGCGGGGTGCTCCAGTGGTTGGCCAGCCAGACGCGTTGCATCGGTAGCCCCAGCGACGCGAGCATGGCTGTCGGTGCGCTGTCCATGACGATCAGGTCCGGCTTCTCATCGATCAGCACGGCACGCCACCGACGCACCGATTCGCGCAGGTGGTCCGTCTGGCTCCAGCCTAATGCCGCCAGCGTATCCGCGAGGTGCCCGACCCAGGTGACAGGCTGTTTGCGCTTGGGCGCCTTGAGCCAGGGCGCTTCCTCGACCGGGCAGGGCAGGTGTCGCGCGGCGTCTTTCTCTCGGATCGCTGTGCAAGTCACCTCGTGGCCGAGCGACATCACCCGCTCCGCCAACGGCCTGAGCCGACTGGTGTGGCCCATGCCTGCGCCGAGTTCCCAAATTAACAGGATGCGTTTTTTCGCCATGATCTACTTGAATACCCCCCTCTATGCTAGTAGCATTGCGGCATACGAGGGGATTCCGGCCAACCGTGGGTCAGAATTCCGGGACCGAATTTTTAGATGAAGAGGTTGGGAGAATCATGTCTCGAAGAGCATTACCTAAATCAGTCTGCGCGTCCGCCGCAGCTTCCGTGGTGGCCTGCACGGCGGGTATTGTCAGCCAGTCAGCCGAGGCGGCAACAACGCCGGTCTGGATCGATGTGCCTAATTTTGATGGCGACTATTCTACTACGCCGTTTAACCCTTCCAGCCGTGAAGCAGACTACAACTTGTTCGCTGCCGACTTTGATAATGATGGAAAAACTGATTTTTTCTTCATCTACTACTTTTCGACATTTGCTGTTTATTCATCCATCAACCCTTCCTCTGGAGCTATTTTCTTCCCCGGTAAGACAGGCAATCAAGAAGCGCGGCTACTCGCGGCTTCTCCTAATCCTGGGGGTCCAGGAGAAGTATTCATAACGCCTGCTGTTTTTTCAGACCGTGACCAAGTTTTTAGTTCTGCAAGAGTGGCTAGCAGTCCAGATGCAGACTCATCCTATTTTTCCTTTGGCCTTGAATCAGAATTTACAAGCCGTTCGTTTCTAGGTGGTATCTTTGAGGGTGGTGATGGTCAGTTTTATGCTGGATACTTCGACATAGAATTTTTTGATTCAAATGAATCAGGTAATCCGCAACTTTCTATCTACGACGCTGGCTACGCCTTGGTCCCTGAGCCTTCTTCGCTGGCCCTGCTGGGGATGGGCGGCTTACTCCTCGCCCGCCGACGGCGTTCGTAGCGACCGACCAATCCGAACACTCTCTCACCGCCTCGCTTGCTACGGGGTGGTTTTGCTTTGGTCCGGTCACGGCTCGTCTCACGCGTGGTGATGCGGCGACACGACTGGCAGGGTCCGTCTGTAACGCCTGCTTATTCCGGGCACCCTCTGCTGTTGCTTCGAATCAACATCCCACCCAGCCCGCTTGAATCTTTCACGGTGGGTGGATCGCGTTATCGGCCCGAAAATCGGCCCTAAACAGCCTGAAAACACGGTTTTAAGGGATCGTTGCGAGCCGCGTTCAGATTCGGCTCGACATTCGGGTGGGCCGTGGTACAAATGGGGGGAGCCGAGTAAACCCCTTCGTGAAAGCACCCGTGATGGACGAAAAAACCTTCCAGACCAAGCTGGCCAGCCTGATGAGCGAGATCAACACGCTACCCGAAGGGGAACGGAAGAAGCTGGCCAACCTCGCCGAGCAGACCCGCGAGCGCCACGACAAGATGAAGAAGACCGTCAGCGACCTGCAGGAATCGCTGGACTACCTACGACTCTCGATCAAGTATCTCGTTTTCGATCTCGAAGCCACTCGGCGTGAGAACCAGTACCTGCGTGACATGCTCAACAAGCAGGATGTGGACACCAACGACGACCCGTCGATCGACGACGAGGGCGACGACAACCACCCGATCTGATCCAACCCGACCGAGGCGCGATCCCCGCGATCGCAAGACGCAGACCCGATCCCACGAGATGCCCGCTTCCCCCAAGGAAGGCGGGTTTTCTCATGCGCACGATGGCAACCGAGCGTGTCCCGACCGGCTATCATGCTCTTTACGCCCGGCACGGATGACCGCGGCCCCGCCTCCTGCCTGACCGAGCAACCCCACACGATGAACGACCACGCCCCGATGTCGCCTTACCAGGCCGCCATGCTCGGCCTGCAAGCCCACACCCAGCAGACCCCCGGCAACGCCCCGGCGGCGGCCTACGACGCGCCCTACAGCCCGGCCCGCCTTGCGCCGCCCATCGGCCGGTACCGCGAGATGACCATCGACGAGATGCTCCTGGAAAACCGGGTCATCTTCCTGCTCGGCGAGATCAACACCGGCAGCGCCATGGGCGTTGTTATGCGCCTGCTCCACCTGCAGAACTCCAAGCCCGGCCAGGACATCCACCTCTATATCAACTCCCCGGGCGGGGCGGTCGACGACACCCTCGCCATGATCGACACGATCAACCACATCAGCTCCGAGGTCGCGACCTACTGCATCGGCAAGGCGATGTCCGGCGGGGCGCTCACCCTCGCCGCCGGCCAGAAGGGCAAGCGCTACTGCCTGCCCCACGCCAAGGTCATGATCCACCAGCCCTACGGCGGGCTCTACGGTCAGGCAAGCGATGTCGAGATCCAGGCCGAGGAGATCCTCAAGACCAAGGACGAACTGAACAAGATGCTCGCCGGCTTCTGCGGCCAGGACATCGAGAAGGTCGCCGCGGACTCGGAGCGTGACCACTTCCTGTCCGCACAGGAAGCGATGGACTACGGGTTGGTGGATGAGGTGCTCAGCCCGCCGGAAGATGAGAAGGACTGATCAATCGGCGCCGCGTTGCTCCTGGCGCATCACCCACCAGTACGTAAACGCGCCGAAGCCCGACACGCCCGCGATGATCAGTGTCAGCGCGACGACGCCCAAGGGGCGATCCGATTGGATCGAAAACGCGCCGCCGCAGACCAGCACCATGACGGTGAAGGCGGTCAGCGCGACCCACTTGACGTGCTTGACGAACTTGGGCTCGCGGGCCCGCATTGCCCGGTAGATCGAGTGGATGTCGTACCTCGTGCCGCACTCCGGGCAGTCGCCTTGCGGCGGCAGGCCCGTCAGGTCGTAACCGCAATCATGGCAGGTGTGATGCATACCGTAAGCGTAGCCGCGGATCGCTATCGTCGGCAAGCCTCTACAATGTTTGTTCTTTCACACGCAGAACGAACCCGGAGCAAGCCATGCCCGACACGCCGAAACCCGTCGTCCTGATCGTCCGTGACGGCTGGGGCGAGAACCCCAACCCCGAGCACGACGCGTTCAACGCCGTGAAACTCGCCGACACGCCCGTCACTGACGCGCTTCACAAGCGGTACCCCGTCACGCTGATCCACACGTCCGGCGAGGACGTCGGCCTGCCGGAGGACACCATGGGCAACTCCGAGGTCGGGCACCAGAACATCGGTGCAGGGCGGGTCGTCGACCAGGAGTCGGTCCGGATCACCAAGACCGTGCGCGAGGGCCGACTCAACGAGAACCACGCGCTCTGCGACGCGATCGAGAACGCCAACAACCACGGCCACAACATCCACCTGCTCGGTATCGCATCAGACGCAGGCGTGCATGGCCTGCTCACGCATCTCTACGGCTGTGTGAAGCTCTGCAAGCAGCGGGGTGTGCCGACGGACAAGATCCTGCTGCATCTTTTTACCGACGGCCGAGACACAGGCCCGTTCACCGGCAAGGGCTACATCGAACAGATCGAAGCAAACCTCGCCGACATCGGCGCGGGTCGGATCGCGACGATCTGCGGCCGGTACTACGCGATGGACCGCGACAACCGCTGGGAGCGCGTGAAGCAGGCTTACGACCTGCTCACCGGCCGTGGCACCGGCGAGCGGTGCTTCACCACGGCGGCAGAGGCCATCCAGGACTACTACGACAACCCGACCAACGATTCCCAGCAGGGCGACGAGTTTATCACGCCCCGGAAGGTTGGCGACGCCGCTGACAACGCCATCGAAGACGGCGACACCGCCATCTTCTACAACTACCGCGGTGACCGACCGCGCGAGATCACCCGTGCCTTCATGCAGCCCGACTTTTACGGCAACGTCCCGCCCTCGCCCGATTCCGGCGTGAAAGGATTCGAACGCGGCGACAAGCTCAACCTCCGCTATGTCACGATGACGGCATACGACGAGACGTTTACCGAGTTCCCGGGCCTGTCCGTCGCGTTCCCCAAGCCGCCGAAGATGGCCGACATCGGCGGGGCGTACCTGGCCAAGCAGGGCAAGACGCAGTTCCGCTGTGCGGAGACCGAGAAGTTCCCGCACGTGACCTTCTTCGCCAACGACTACCGCGAGGAGCCGTTCGAGGGCGAGACCCGCGAGATGGCCCAGTCGCCGAAGGTCGCGACGTACGACCTGCAGCCGGAGATGTCGGCCCCGGGTATCCGCGACCTCGTGCTCAAGCGCGTCAACGAGGACGGGGTTGATTGCCCCGACTTCATCCTCGTCAACTTCGCCAACGGCGACATGGTCGGCCACACCGGCAAGCTCGATGCGGCGATCAAGGCGGTCGAGACCGTAGATAGTTGTGTGGGCGAGATCGTTGATGCGGTACTTAAGCGCGGCGGCAAGCTGATCATCACCGCCGACCACGGTAACGCCGAGCAGATGTACGACCCGAACACGGGTGCCCCGCACACCGCGCACACGACCTACGACGTGCCTTGCATCCTAGTGGACCCGGATCTCAACACCGAGACACCGCTGCGGGACGATGCGCGGTTGGCCGACCTGTTCCCGACCGCGCTGGACCTGATGGGGCTCGCCAATCCCGACACGATGACAGGTGTGTCGCTGCTGGATCCTAGCCTATCTGTAACTGAATAAAATCTCTGGGGGTGTATGTCATGCTGTATGCATATGGCTGGTGTGTAATTCGATCATCCAGGTCGGTCTACGTCGGTGCCACTCTGGATGAGAAAATCGAGCAGATCGATGACCGCGTCGATGCTGCCGACAAGCTTATCATTGCCGAACTTGAATCTTGGCTCACTGAACTAGGCGATGTTTATGACTTTCAATGGTCACTTAAAGCACAGGCTTGGAGTGAGGCCAAGGTTTTACTTTACACAGCCTCTCGCAACCACAGGCCATCACACCTCTGGGATTTTCATGACTGGGTGATTCAAAACGCCCCGGGTAGCTATGGCCTCACCTACGTACATGATGACGAAGATGTCGGCGAAACCGATACTAATACATACCGTTCGCGTACAACCGATTACAGCAATATGTTCCGTGTCTTCCGCATCGCTAATGGACGTATTAACGAATTGGACGACCCTTTTCTGTCACCAATCGTTCCGACGATCGATCCGAGCGAATTGGCCTAGGGAGCAAGTGAATCCTGGGCTATGTCATCAATTCAACCCCGCGTCCGGCGCGCTACCCGTCGCGTTACCGCCTAGCTCGTTCTCGCCCAGCAGCGTGAACAGCTTGTTGCGGAGCACCATCGCCGCGAACTCACAGTCGTCGCAGTGCATCGCGATCACCGCCCGGCCGCGCGGCCAGACCAGCAGCGGGTACGCGTAGCTGATACTCACCTCGGCGGTCACCAGGTACTGGCAAACGTCGGCGACCGTGTGCGTCGGGTCGATCTCCACACACAGGATCGACTGCTCGGAGAAGGGGTAGTCGTGGCGTTTCAGCAGCCGGCGGGCGAGGTCCGCGTTGCTGGTGACGACGCGGACGACCGCGTGGCCCGTCGCCTCGAGGATCGAGAAGCCCGCCAGCGTCAGAGACTGCTCGTCGAAGATCTTGAGCATCTGCATCAGCCGGCCGACGCGGTTGTCCAGGAACACATTGAACTGCGTGTTGGACGGCGGCTCATACTTGCCGCCCAGCTCGGTTTCCGCTGGCATCTGTGACATGTCGGTCTCGTATCACCCGGGCAGAGTCGCGCGGGGCCTCGTGATTCAGAAACACTCATGATAGCGAAGGTCTGGATTTAAGAAACCCTTTCCCTCCGGGACATTATTCACGTAGGCCTCTGATTCTTGCGGCGTTGATGAGTAGCTTGGCGTGTACATAGAGGCTGACGCGTTGCAGCCCCCGGACCCAGGGGGGCAGGTGAGTCAGGCCGGTGCCGTGGCTGGTGAAGTTGCCCAGCGTCGTCTCGACTCGGCGGCGCAGCTGCATCAGCGTGGGGCCGAAGCGGTTGCCCAACTGCGGGGCCCGTTCGAGCCGATCGATCGCGTCGAGGCGGTCCGGGTCGCTGGGTTTCCCCTTGCCCAGTCCGGTGCGGGGCCGGCGTCTTGGCGCGATGAGTTTGTGGTTGGCCCGGCGTGCCGCGGCGTAGAGCTTCGAGTCGTCGTAGCCCGCGTCGCCTAGCAGGTAGCCGGTGCCGGTAAGTTGCTCGACCAGTTGCCGCGCGGTCGCCGACTCGCTGTGGTTCATGGGCGTGACGGTGAAGGCCTGGGGCATCGGCCCGCCGGCGTCGATCAGGTGCAGCTTGTAGCCCCGCGCGTAGGCCCCGGCCCCGCGGCCCCACGCGGCCTGACCGTCTTGGCTGTGCCGGCTGACCGGGATCGGCTTGCCATCGACCTGCTTGACCAATCGTGTCGTTGCCCGCCCGGCCATGCGTGCCGAGAGGCGGTCGAAGAGCCGCCGTACCGTGCCGGTCCGCATCGTCGGCTGGCTGGGCAAACGCTTAGGCCGGGTCCGGTCGTCCCACGCCGAGCGTCGGCAGGCCCAACTCACCGGGCGGTCGTGCAGCGCCGCCCAGAGGTACACCCGGACGATCAGGACGCTAGGATGCCGGTGGTAGGCGTTATCCGTTCGGCCCCGTGCCACATCGTTCAACGCCCGCATCAGTTCAGCCCATTGTTCGCGTTCCATGTTGTTGCTCCTTGTGTAGGGAAGATTGCAACAACAGTGTGGACGCGAACTGCGCCTGGCGCAAGGGCTTACGTCAATCGCGCATAATGTCCTCCGGGGAGGGGAGCTAACCCGCTATCGTCTCGCGGTACCAAGCACACGTCGGCCCGAGCCCGTCCGCGAAACCGACCAACGGCTCGTAGCCGATCGTTTGCCGGACTTTCGACAGGTCCGCCAGCGAGTGCTTCACATCCCCGGCCCGCTCGTCCTTTTGCACCGGCGTCAGCCCCGGGCAGCCGAACAAGTCGGCCATCGTCTTAGCCAGTTGGTTCACCGTCACGCGCTCACCGCACGCGACGTTCAAGGCCTCACCCTTGATCTCGTTCTCGGAACACGCCGCGAGCAGGTTGGCGTGCACCGCGTTGTCGACGAAGGTGAAGTCGCGCGACTGCTCGCCATCCCCAAAGATGGTGGGGCGCTCGCCGTTGAGCAGGTCTTTGGCGAACGCGGCGATCACCGCGGCATAAGCCGAGTTCGCATTCTGCCTGGGCCCGAAGATGTTGAAGTACCGCAGGCAGGCGGTGTCGAGCCCGTAGCTGCAGGCGTAGGCCCGCATCAACGCCTCGTCGTACACCTTGTTCGCCGCGTACGGGCTCCGCGGGAGGACGGGCATGGTCTCGATCTTCGGCAGGACCTCGGAGTCGCCGTACGCCGAGCTCGACGCCGCGAAGACGACTCGCTCGACGCTTGCTGCCCGCGCCGCCTCAAGGATGTTCAGCGTCCCGGTCGCGTTCACCTCGTGGAACCGCACCGGCTGCTCGACCGACTTCGGCACCGACCCCAACGCCGCCTGGTGGAACACGTACCGGCAGCCCGCAACCGCTTCGGCAACAAGTGCCTCATCAAGGATCGACCCCTCGACAAACCGAAGCCGATCGCCGGCACGGTCCTTGTAGTCATCGAAGTTGGCAACATCCCCACCGGAAAGATCATCGATCACAACGACCTCGGCCCCAAGATCGATCAACGCCTCGGCCAGGTGCGACCCGATAAAGCCCGCGCCACCCGTGACGAGCACGCGGGTACTAGCGAAGTGATCGTCGTGGAGTGTTTGCCAGTTGGTCAGGGCCATGTGGTGTATCCTTACGTGAAGAATAGTATAAAAGGGCGAGATATATTGTTGTAAGGAACATTGAAATGGAACTAACGCTTTCGGTTATTTCGGCTTGTACCGCTTTACTAGCTGTTTTCGTAAGTCCAGTATTAAATTGGTTCGTAGTACGAAGAAATATTGACGCAACTTTGGCAATAGCAAATAAGCAACTCATAACACCTGTAAAACAGTCGTGGACTAACTCGTTACGTGATGCTGCGGCAGACTTTACTAGCCGCGCGTACTACTACCACACGATTTCGATTAATGAGCGTGCCAAGTTAGGTTTTGAACAGCTTATAGTTCTAGAAAATAGAGTCACTTTTATGCTGAATATGGATGATCCAGATCACGCGAAACTCTCCAAGAGTTTAAATGACCAGATAAATTCTTTAGTCGGTGGAAGTGCTTATAAAGGTACATTTTTTGAGGCATATGAGCATTCAAGAGATTTGATGCAGCAGATTCTTCAGAAAGAATATAGTGCGATGCTTAAACCTTTAGGAACTACCAGATAGGTTGAGCGTTAGATCAGATCGGATCTAGTGAATCAATTCGCCGGTCTGAACCACGGCCTTCGTGGCTAATACCTCGGTACCGACTCATCGATCGCCTGGCTCCAAAGATCGATCCCGCCGGCCATCGACCACACATCTTCGAAGCCGCGCTCCCTTAAGAACAGCGCGACCTTCATCGATCGCACCCCCGCATGGCAGAAGACGACGAGCTTGCGGTCGAGGTAGTCGTCCAGCTCTTCGACGCGGTCCGGCAGCTCTTGCATCGGGATAAAGACACTGCCGCCGATCTTGGCGAGGGCGAGCTCTTTGTCGAGCCGGCAGTCGAGCAGGGTGATATCGTCGCCTTGGTCCAGCATCTGTTTGACGACGCCCGGGCCGAGCTCGATCTGGTCGTGCATCGGCCAGTCGGCGGGCATGCCGCGTTCGTCAAGCTGCATCCGTATCGCCTTCCGTGGGGATGACCTCGATCACGGTGTGGGCGTCGACGTTGCAGATGTAGATCTCGCCGTCGTCCTTGGCGATCTCCAGCCGATCAAGCCAGAGGCGGTCGTCCTTGGAATGGGCGAACCACGATCCGGTCTTGCGTTGCTCGGCCTTGACGACGGTGCCCTCGACAGAGTTGGTGGGCACCATGCCCTCGCGGGCGACCTGCTTGGTGATGCGGACCCGGCTGCCGGGCACGAGAGCGTCCGGGGTCAGCGGTCCTTGGGTGTCGCTTGCGGGTTTGGGCTGATCGGTCATGTTGTGGCTTAGTTTATCCAGAGGCAGGCGTGCTGTGTTATTCTATTCGGCTCGCCGCCGCCACGATTACCGTGGACAGGCCTTTTTGGAGAGGTGTCCGAGCGGCTGAAGGAGCCGGTTTCGAAAACCGGTGTGCGGTAATTCCGTACCGTGGGTTCGAATCCCACCCTCTCCGCTTACAACAAACGTTCTCCAAATGACTTAGAGACGTTTCGACCGACTATCGCAGAATGCCCCGCAAATGCGGGGCTTTTTGCATTTCGGGTAGCGTCTCTGTTCGCCCAGCGAGCCCTTGATGGGGCCAAATCGAGGCCGAATCGACCAAACGTCTCTTTCGCCATTTCGCGAGGTTAGTTTTGGTGGGGGTCGTCATCCGGGAAGGCTTGACGGGTCGAGATTCAGGTACTCGAACTGGGCCTGCCAGTCGAGATGATCCGCAGCTTTGAGCAGATCATTCAGCGTGATACGCGGCGGAAGATGCCCAGAAAGGGCAAGCTTCAA
>JBCCYY010000085.1:0-14516 GCA_039188575.1 Planctomycetota bacterium
AAAGGCCGCTTTTGTTACCCGCTTTTTTTGCTTTCCTTCCGGGGGTTTTGGGGGTTGCCGCCACCCGCCCTTAAAAACCAAAAAATTATCCCCCCCCGGTCACGGTGCGCTCCCCCCGAAACGCGACGAGTAACACCGACTTCGTCGGCTGATTGTTATCCCGGATCCGCGACCCCGATCACGCCCTGCGCGACGAACGCCCCGGCGTCGCTGCTGGGCGGCTCGCCGGTGTCTTCATCGCGGTGGAGGATGACGCCCCGGCCGAGCACCGCGTTGGCCTTGGTCAGCGATAGGTTCTCGTAACTCATGGTGTAGGTGGCGTTGCCCTGGTCGTCGGTCTCGATATTACCAAGCCCACCCGCGTGGCCGAGGACGAGCGCGTGGACGAGGTCGCCGTGGGAATGGATGTCGGGCAGCGCGTGCTTGCCGACGCCCTGCGGGTCAAAGTGCCCGCCGGTCGCGCTGCCGTCGGCAGCCGAGACATCGCCCCATTGGTGGATGTGCAGGCCGTGCTTGCTGTTGGGCTTGAGGCCGGTGAGGTCCGCCTCGACGAGCAGGCCCGACTTGGTCTGCGTGAACGTGATCGTGCCGGCGACGTCGGGCAGCTCCGAGCCCTCGGTCGGCGAGAGGACACAGACCGCCTTGGACACCGCGTCGAACGAGCTTGGCGTGCCGCCTTGATCGCTGTTGTGGTCGTGGTCATGCCCGCCGCAGGCCGTGAGCATGGCAAGCGCGAAAAGCGTTGGTATCAGTGTGAAGTAGCATCGCATGGAGGCCCCTTTATTGAGGTGGCATAGTGTACGCCAGGCACTGCAATTACAGTGAGATTCCGTTGATCGGCAGGACCAGGTCGATCAGGTCGTCGCGCTCGTAGCTCTGGCTCAGATCGATGGGCAGGCAGACGCCGTGGCCGTGGTCGGACGCGAGGATGAGGATGTTGTGCGCCTTTTCTTCCCAGCCCATCTCCGCCTGCTGGTGCCCGAGCACAAACGCCCTCACGCCCCACGCCTCGGCCAACTCTTCCGCGATCTTGACGTTCTGGTGCCGACCCCAGACCATCAGATGAGCCGCGCCGTTGGAGGCGTAGTCTTCTTCATTCAGGTCGCGATCCAAAACCGTCTTGTCAAAGACCTCGATCTTCCTCGGTGAGATGATCGAGTGCGCGACCATCACGCCGTTGGCACAACGCACCGCCAAGGGCAGCGAGTCCACATATGCATCAAACGCCTCGTGCACCCTCTTCGCTTCGTCCTCGAACAGGTGGTCGAGACCCGCGTTGAACGCGTCGATGTCGCTGCCGCCTTCTTTGAAGACGTGGTCCTGTCGGCGTTGCGCGAGCTCGTGGTTGCTCAAAAGGAAGCAGACCTGCTCGGGGTAAGCGACCTTGAGAGCGCAGGCCCGCGCGAGCGTACGGATCGACAGGTCCATGCCGTTGACGCGGTTGGGCCCGTGGATGATCTCGTGCAGCACGAGGTGCCGGTCGGGGCCGGCGTCGAGCCTGGCCTGCTTGGCAATGCGCTGCAGCGCCGGGGCGTTGTCGTGCAGGTCGCCGGTGATCAGGAACCGGCCGTGGTCGGGCAGCTGGACCACGCAGCCCTCCCGCCTGGGGTCCGATCGGTTCAACTCGGCGGCCCGGAGCAGCACCCCCGCGACGGCGGCGGGGTCGTCGAGGTTGATTTCGGGCAGGATGTCGGGGTGGATCGCCATAGAATGCCGATCAGGATACTCGGGGGCCGGCAATAATCCATTGCCATGACCGTTCTACTGGCAGGAAGACCGTATGGCCGAGCAACCAAGCAGCTTAGACCAGACCCTCTCGGCGGCGGCTGCTGGGGACGGCCAGGCGTGGGCCGACCTCGTGTCTACGTACAGCGGGCGTGTCTTCGGCTTGATCTATAAGCAATGTCGAGACAAGGAATTAGCAGAAGAAATCGCACAGGAAACCTTTGTCAAAGTGGTCCAGAAACTCACCAGCAACGACGGCTACAACGAGCAGGGCAAGTTCGAGCCCTGGCTGTTCCGCATCGCGATGAACAAGCTGCGTGACGAGATGCGCCGCCGGGGCCGGCAGGCCAAAACCATGGACATGAGCCCCGCCGCGACGGCCGCGAGCAACGAGAACGCGAGCGGCTGGGCCGTCGCCGAGGCCGGCGTCATCGCGGGTGGGCCGAGCATGCCCGACGCCCCGCTTGACCAGCTGGACCGGGCCGAGCAGGTGGACCTGCTCAAACAGGCGATCGCGACGCTGCCCGAGGCGGACCAGGAAGTCCTGCACATGCGGCACACCGCCGGGCTCAGCTTCGCGCAGATCGCCGAGTCATTAGACCAGCCCTTAGGCACCGTGCTCGCCCGAGGCCACCGCGCACTCGGCAAGCTCAAGAAACTGATGAACCCGCAGACCAACCCAGAGGCCAAGACGGCCTAGCCATTACTAAGCCCGGCGAAACCGGAGCGACACCATGAACCTCAACCAACCCGACGAAACGATCGACGATGCCCTGCTGGATGAAGCGCTCAGCGAAGCGACCCCCGCCGAGCTCGAGTCGAAGATCCTCGCGCTGACCGACCCGGCGATGCTGTCGCTGCTCGACGAAGCGATGGCGCCTGAGACGACGCCTCTAGCCGATGATCACCTGACCCAGCGCATCCTCGCCGCGACGCAAGCCAGCATGAAGCCCGGTACCGTGCCGATCACTGAGCCCGCCAACGGCATGGGCGTCCTCGCGCGTATCGGTCCGACGGCGTTCCGCTACGCCGCGGCCGCCGCGATCGCGCTGGCCGTCGGCTGGGGCGTGTGGTTCATCAGCCAGACGCCGGGCAGCACCACGCCGCCGATGGCCGACAACACCAACACGCCCGACGTGGTCGCGCCGGACCAAGCCAATGACGGCACGGCCGAGCCGGACTGGCTCGGTGACGACTACCTCGCCAGCGCGGACGACACAGTAGACCTGTTCGGCAGCGACCTGGGCCAGGCCGAAGACGACTTCGACATGCTCGACAGCCTCGACGACATCACGGTCACCCGTGATACGATCTGGGACGAGCTGGACGCGTACGAGCAGTTCCTCTCCGATATCGAATCCTGAGCCAACCCAGGCCGACCTAAGCACCACGCAAGCCGACCGATGAACAGACTCATCACCATCCTGACCCTCCTCGCCTTGACGCTGCCTGTGAGCGCGATCGCCCAGCCGGAGGACGACGAGCGCACCCCGCGTGAGCGCGTCCGCGAACGCATGGAGCAGCGCGAACGCGAGCGCCAGCGTGACGGCGACCGGCCGGGCCGGCCCGACCGGGATCGGGACCGGGATCGCGAGCCGCTGACCGAGGAACAAGTCGCTGACGCCCTCGCCACGCTGAAAGACATGCACGCCGAGCCCTACCCCCGCTGGCTTACCGGCATCGAAGCGCTCGCCGCAGAAAGCCCCGAAGACGCGGCCCAGCGACTATCGCGATTCCCACGCATCCGCGAGCTCATGGATATGCGCGAGAACCGGCCCGAGGAGTTCGGCCTCCACACGAGTCAGGCCAAGACGATGCGCAGCGTCTTCCCGCTGATCAAAGAGATCCACGAAGCGCAGGAAGCCGAGGACCAGGACAAGGTCGATATGCTCAAGACCGACCTCCGCGACCGCATGACCCAGCTCTTCGAGATCCGCCTCGAGATCAAGGCGATCGAGATCCAGCGCAAGCGCGAACAGCTGGCCAAGGAGGACGACCGCATCCAAGAGCTCCGCTCCAACCGTGACGCCCTCATCGACGAGAAGATGCAGGAGATGCTCACCGGCACCGCCGGCCCACGCGGCCCGCACAAAGACCTCGAACGCGGCGACCGGACAGAGCGACCCGACCGATCGGATCGGGCCGACCGGCCGGAGCGCAAACGCCCCAAGCCCGATCCGGAAGACCGGCCCGAACGCGAGTAGGTGTTATTCCTCAATGCGTAGCGTGCGACGCGGAGCGTCCCGTGCGAAGCATTTGAGACAGTTTGTACGGGACGCTCCGCGCCTCCCGCTACGCCGGGATTACTTGCTTTCCAACAGCTCGATCATACCCTTGCCGAACGCGGTGCCGACGTTGTAGTACACCTCGCCGTTCTGGTGGTAGTGGAAGCCCTGGTTCCTGGGCGACGCCTCTGCCGGCTTCCAAAAACCCCGCGTCTCCACGGTCTTGACGTTCTTCTCAAACGGGCTGCGCGTGCTGTCGACCGCGAGCTGTGCCTCGGCGATCTCCTTGAAGTTGTCGCTCATGCCCTCGAAGCCGCCGAAGCCGACCGTGCCGACAACGAACGGGGCCTTGGGCGCTTCGAACTCGGTGCGCAGCGTCTTGATCAGCTTGCTCAGGTTCTTCTGGTAGTTGACCCGGTGCACGGCGTTGCCCGAGTCCTTGTGCCCCTGCCACCAGACGAAGCCCGCAATCTCATAGCCGCGCCCCTTCCACATCGGGAAGCTACTGTCAAAGTTTGTCAGGACATCCTTCGCCGCGTTGAAGCAGTCGTCGTACTGCTTGCCCGCGTACCAGTCGTGGCTTGGTTCCTCGGGCGTTGTGCCCTTGACCCAGAAAGCGTGGCGGTCCTTGTACCCCGCGACAAAATGCGTCTTCACCCCGCCCTCGCGCGTCGGCATGTCCGCCTCAAACCGCTCACTGCCCGGCGGCAAAAAGTCCCACGCCAATGAACGGTTGCCCTGGCTCGCCTTGAGGATGAGCACCGGCTCGTCGTGGTAGCCACCCATCACGAAGCCAAAGCCGAGTTCGGGACCAATCTTGCCGTTGCCCGCGCCGCAGCCGACCGTGAGCCACTTGTCCGACGTCGCCGTGACCACGCCCTTGTACCAGACGTCGTCACGCACCTTCCAGTTGCCATCCGCATCAAGCAGTTCGGGGTACTTGCCCTGCTGCTTGACGACGGTGTTGAGCGTGCCGGGGAAGTCGACGCGCGCCGTCCAGCCTAGCCCATTGGCTCCATTGGTCAGGTACGTGATCTTGAAGTGGACGGCCTTGCCGGCCTCGAGCTTGATCGGGCTGTAGGAGGCGTGCTTCTCGCCCGGCTCCTTGCGGTAGACCTCCTGGCCATCCACGACCATGATGTTGTGCGTCGAGTCGCCAAAGCCCGGGCGGAACTCGTACGTGCCCGTGTCTTTCATCTTCACCTGCCCGCGGACGATCTGCACGCCCCCGCCGGGGTAGGGCGTCGGCTTGACCCCGCCGAACGCCTCGAGCTTGAGCGTCTGTGCCGGCTCTTCCCGGTCGTAGTCCTTCTCGGCGTCGTATTCCCCGGCGTAGACCGAGAGGGTCGGCCCGATCATCTCCTTGCCCCACCGGCTGCCGGACGTGTTGACCGTCCCGATGCCGACCATGTTGGACTGGCCCGCGAGGATGTAGACCTTGACGGGCTTGTCCTGGGCATCAGCAGGCAGGCCGAGGCAGAGTGCGAACAGGAACGCGGCAAGCAGGCCGCACGGTAGGCGGAGGGTATCCTTCATGCAGGCATTCTATTCCGCCAGCGTCGATACCGGCGCTTTACACAGGCTCGGTAAGCTCCTACCCATGCAGAGAATCGATGCAGTGCTTGTTATGCTCGCCTGCTGCCACCCGCTACACGGTGCTTATTCGACCACATCCGCGTACTTCAGCGCAAGCCGGTCCCAGTACGGCGCCCACAGCTTATCGAAGTAGTCCAGCCCGGCCTCGCGGATGTTGGGCAGCTCTTTCAACGCGGGCGCCGTCGTCGGGTCGTAGCCCTTGAGGTGCCCCTCGCCCACGCGCAGCCTCGGCGAGACAAACCGCCAGTCGCCGTCCCCCAGCACCTCCATGCACAATGCCGTGCCGACCGGGTCGTATTTCTTCAACTGTTCGCGGGTGTGGATGTGGTTGTGGTCGTGGTCCATCGTGCGGTTCGTGTCGTACCAGGCCTGGAAGATCTCCGCGAAGTACTCGGCACGGTTCTTGATCGCGTAGGTCCCCCTCGGCCCGCCGAAGTGGATCAACACCTTGTCCTCGCCATCCACCATGATGTAGGGCGTCGTCGGCTTGCCATTGACCGTGATGTCCCCGCCCTCAAGGCAGGCGTACAGCAGCTCACGGGGCTGGTCGGGGAACGACTCGGCCAGCGCATCCAGCAGACGGACCGGCGTCTCGCCGGTCACCCGGCGGAAGCGTTGCGCCGCGTACCCATCCTGGTACAGCCCGGTCTTCTTCGCGTTCTCGTACGCCGCGGTCAGTCGCTTCATCTGCTCGTCCGTAAACGCCCGGTTCACCACGTGGCCGAACTCGTGGATCAGGATCGACTCGTCCTTCATCCCGCCGTCCGTCTCGAGCACATCCTCTTCCGCGAAGACGACGATCGACTGCTTCCGGCCGTTGATCCGCTTGGTATCCAGGAAGCCGCGCTGCCGCCAGTTGTAGAAGTCCAACTCTTCGCCGGTCTTGTCGGTCCGGTACTGCGGCAGGTCGGAGGTGTTCTCGGTCCCCCCGATGATCAGGCAGAGCAGGCCCAACTCACGCACGCGCTGCGCGACCTCCGGTTTGATCGACGACATCATCCGGTCGAAGAGGTAGGCCGACTCCTTGATCGTATAGTCGCTGACGCTCGCCGACGTCGCGATGAGGATGCCCTGGACCGTGGTGGACTTCTTATAGAAGCCAGGGTCGAGGTTGTAGTACGCCAACTGCTCGTCCGTCGGCGGGGCGATCGGGTACGCGTCTTCCGCGCCAAGCGAAGGCAAGGCGATCATAAGCAGCATCGTCAAGGTCAGTAGCAGTCGGCACATCTTAAGGTCTCCGTATCGTAAACAATGTACGACGCGGAAACGGAGCCTGCATTATCCATGCCTTGATTTTACGTCCGCCGTAACCCTGCGCAGCGGGTGGGACTAATCCTTCTCATCAAGCAACCCAACCATCGCCCGGCCCATCGAGGCGCCCATCCGGTAGTAGCACAGCCCAGAGCCCATGTAGTGGAACGGCCGGTCCGAGCGGTAAGGCATGATGGCCGCGTGCTTCTCCGTCCAGTTCACGCGCACGAACTCATCCGGGTCCACCCGCGTTGGGTCGTCCAACGCCTTCGCGTTGTTGGCCCTGAGCTCCCTGCCAAACGCCCGGTACTCTTTTGATGTGTCCAGGTGCTTCGGCCAGTACTTCGCCGTCTCCGCGACCGCGACGTTGCCCTGGAACGCCTCGATCTCGGCGACGGCGTGCTGCTGCTCACGGAACCGTGCATACCCATCGCCCGCGCTTACCCCCTGGCAGCCCATCTCGCCGATCACAAAAGGCAGGCCCGGCGCGCCGAGGTCCCTCCGCATGTCACGGATGAAGTGCGCCATCTGCTCGGTGTAGTCCGGGTTCCCGCCGCCGACCATGTCGTTCCAGCCCTGGAACCAGATGAACCCCGCGAGCTCGTAGCCAACGTCTTTGTTGTACCCCGGCACGTACTGGTCGAGATCGTCCAGCACCCGCGCGACCTCGGTCAGCACCTTGCGGTAGTCTTCGCCATATTTACTGCGGACCTCCTCAAACATCTTGCCCGGGTTCTTCTGTTTCGCCGCTGCGTGGACCGCTTGAAGCTCGGCCCCACTCGGCATCGCGCTCGGTGGCCGGAACGTGTGCTTGACCGAGCGCCCGCCCCAGGCCGCCTTGATCAGCACTACCTGCTCATCGAAGTGCTCACCCAGCACCCACCCGATGCCCAGCTCCGGCCCGACGCCGGGCACGTTGTACCACTTGCCGTTCTCGTCCTTTTGCTTCTTAAGCGAGCCGAAACCCACCGACAACGGCCCGTGCGCCGGGCTCAGCTCCGTCGCCTTTCGATCGAGGTAGGTTACAAACACATCGTCGCGTTTGACCCACTCCCCGTCCTGCTTCAGGTGCTTGATCACATCGCGATGCTTGTGCTCGGGGTTGTTGAGCACCGCCTCGAGCGTTGTCGCCGACCCCTTGCCCTCCATGTTGGACTGGCCGGAGAGGATGAAGACTTTGACCGAATTAGACGACGATGCAGCAGCATTAAAAGGCAGCAATGCGCTTATGAGCAGAACGATGAAGGTGTAGGGATAGAAACGCGTCATGTTAGTTGTCCTTTGCTGAACAGATCGAATGCTTAGCATTGTTGGTCGGGATTACGGCCGGGCGAGGTCACCTCCAACCAATTCCCCCCAGCGCATCGTCTCGAACCCACGCTCGATCAGGCCAGGATTCGTGTTGTATTGGTTGCCGCCGCCGAGTTGCTCGATCTCATCACCCGGGTCGAGGTAGTAGTCCCCGCTCCCGTCGAGGCGGGCGAAGTTATAGCCGTCCCGGTGGTGGTCGCGGACCCCGCGGTTGGGGTCGGTGAACGCGTCGGAGAAGATCACCATGTCGGGCGAGTCACGGTCCAGGTTCAATGTGTTCTTAAGTTGGCCGTTGGTTACCGAGCCGCCCTGAACGTAGTCCTTGCCGAGGTAGGTCTCCCGGTAGTGGTAGCTCATGCACATGTACTGGAGCCCCGCGGGCCTTTCGGCGTCGTAGAACCAACCGCCGAACCGCGTGTTCGACGCGCGGATACCGCGCTGCTTGAGCCAGCTGTGGCGCTCGGCCATCGCGGGGCAGTAAAGTATCGACGGGTCGTCCGAGTACCCCAGGCTCATCAGCACGCCCGGACGGCGGTAGTCGCCAAACTGTTCAACCGCGTCCGCGTCCGCGTTCCACGGCGCACCGGTGTGCCAGATCGCAAACATGCCCTGCGACACGCCCACGTCGGATCGTGGCAGCGTTTCGCCATCGAAATCGACGGCGAACGCCGTCGTCGCCGTCGCCATCTGCCTGAGGTTGACCAGGCACTGGACCCGCTGCGCCGATTCACGAGCTTTGCCCAACGCGGGTAGCAGGATCGCGATCAGCAGCGCGATGATGCTGATGACGACCAAGAGTTCGATAAGCGTGAAGGCGCGTGATTGACGCATGAGAAATCACCTGTGAAGACAGAAAAACAGCGGAGCATGAAAACCCTTGGTCCGAGCGAACGGGCCAAGAGCGAAGGAGAAACAAGGCTTAACCACGGCGACGCCGAGTGATCAGCAGACTCCCGGCCGCCAGCAGCGCCAGCGAGCCCGGCTCGGGGACAACGGTGATCTGACCGAAGTTAATGGCACCGCGGTCTGCCGTTGCTACGGTGATGGTGATTTCATTGTTTCCGTCCGGAGTTAAGCCGACAAAATTCGCGACGTTTGCCGCATTATTCAAGGCAGCAAACGAAGCGGTTTCTACTGGCAGGGTACCGTCGAAGACACTGTACGTGGTTAGGCCACTTCCGTTGTTGCCACGAGCGCCGTAGAGCAGGATGTCGTAGGTCAGATTCGCGTCCAGGTCACTAAACGTAAGTGTGACGGTCCGGTTTGCGTTCACGAAAACCGAGTCTTCCAGCGCAGACTCGGGTTGGCTGGCGACCAAGGCAGGGTACGTACTGTTGTAATCCGCGCCCGAGCCTGCAACCTCGGTTGAGTTAGTGTTGTTCACCGCCAAGTCAATGCCCGAATTGCTGCCATCCGAAAAAACAAGGTCCATCACGTCGGTGCTTGCTGAGTTGTTAAAAAACGTCGTCAGCGTATCGGCGGTCGTGTTATCGGTACGCCCGAAGTCGATCAGGACGATGTTGGCCGCGTGCATTGGGAAGGTCAGACCGACCGCGAGCGCGGCTGCTCCGAAGGCTGTTCGTTTGAATGTTCGAGTGTTCATGTCGATTCTCCTGGTGAAAGTGTGATTGGAATAACGCTTGTTATGGGCTATCGCCCGAAGTTGGGTCATGGCTGGTTCTCCTTAGACAAAACAACAACACGCAACTGGTCGAGTCCGGTTGCTTGAGGACCGATTTTGAGATCCACGCGGATCGCACGGCCACCTTCGACGATCTTGATCGCGTCGGGGGTAGGGGTTTGAATATCGATGCCCCGGGGGCCGATATCGTTTATCTCGGTGTCATTGATTGGGTAGCGTGCGCCGGGGAAACCCAGAGGCACATCGGTTGTTTCAAACGTAGCGCCAGCGACGATCACGCCGAGGATCGGCTGATCGAATCGAATGGTGCAGTTCGCTTGATACCCCACCACATCGTTCGCCTGTACGGACGAGGGCGGGTCCAGGTGTAGCAGGTAGACATCGACCTTGGTGCCGGCGGCATCGAGGCCGTAGCCGTCAATCCCGTTTGTATTCGAGAACTCCGGGACCGCTGTTTCGAGGTCGCCGTTCACGACCACCGCAGCCTGCGCTGTGCCGGTCAACAGGGCTAGCCCTGTACCAACAAGAAGTGCGATTTTTAAAGCGTTACGTTTCATCGCCTCTCCTAGTAAGAGGGGGAAATAAGAACAAGCGATCATTCACGGTTGCCCTCGGCCAACGCAGCTTCAGGCGATAAGGTCAATACACGGAACTGGTCGTGGTTCTGGACGTTCAGCGTGACATCCAGGGTCTTGCGGTCATCCGACCAGCGGATCGAATCGAGCTGTGGGTTGTCCGGCCCGAAGCCTCTCAGGGTGACCAGGCCCCGGCCGCCGGCCTTTGAGTTTTGCATCCCGGGTGCACCAAAGTTTTTATCCGTTGCGAGGAGCATTTGCCGGTGGACCACCAGTGCGGCGACCGGCTGTTCGAACGTGATCGTGAACCGCTTGGTCAGGATGTCAGTCGGTGAGCGCGGGCGGTCCAAGTGCACCAGGTAGCTATCGACGCGCGTACCGGCGGGCAACGCGGTCTTCTGGTTACCATCGATCGGCCGGTACAGGCCCGGCTCGGTCCGGCTGACGATCATGTCGTCCTGCAGCAGCTTGCCAAGCGCCTCGCGGTACACACGCACCATGGCATCGTCTTCCGAGAGTCGCTCGGGCATCGTGTCCACCAAGACCGCCTCGCCGGTGACCTTGACGGGGCGGAGGAGCTTGCCCCAATCGTCGAAGCGCTGGCTCACCTCGGTCGGCGGCTCGGTAAGCGCCAGCCCCTGGGCCGAGACCGCCGCGACGTCGCCGGCCTTGAGCAGGCGCGGCCCATCGTTGTTGAGCTTGTAGCTCAGCGCGACATGCCCATCAAGCACACCCGTGATTGTCCGGCCTTGTCCGTCGCGTTCAACCGCGAAGACCGTGCCGATATCGGTGACCTCGGCGGTGTCGGTGAAGACGGTAAAGCCCTTGCTCTCTGGGGTTTCGCAGCGGGCAAGGAGCCTGCCCTGAACGAGCTCGACCCGGCTTTGAGCATGCACCCTGACCTCGGCGGGTCCCTGCAGGGTGACGACCGCGCCGCTCCGGGTGGTCAGTTGCACGGCACCGTCGGCCAGCGAAAGCTGTCTGCCCGGCTTAAGCCCGTCGCCAACACCGGGCGCGATACCGCCGGACGCGGTCTGCCAACTCGCGCCGTAGTCGGCGGTCAGCGTGGCGACGGTGGGGCTCGGTAATGGATTGACTGGTGGGCCCGTTGCCTGGATGGACGCCGGCTCGTCCGGCTGCATGCCCGCGGTCTCAGGCGCGGTACGGTCGTCACCCGGCCCCACGAATACGGCATACAGCACCAACGCCATCACGAGCAAAGCAGCAATCGAGCCGATCTGCACGGCTTTCGCACGCAGCTGCTTGGCGGCGAAATAACCCGCGAGGGAGAAGAGCTTGCCCAGCGTGACCGGCTGCTCGTCTTTCTCTTCGAGGATGAATGACGGCGCATCCAGCATCGACAACGCGGACCCGTCGTTGCCCTCTCCCCCGGTTTCCCGCATCGCGTGCAGGTCCACATCCCGCATGAACCGGTTCAGGTCCGACTGGGTCAGCTCGCGGTGCAGCTGGGTGTCGAACATCGTCGCCTGGATGAACGCCTCGCGGTTCGCCTCGTCCTCGGCCAGCCAGGCAGACAGCTCGGCGAACTGCTGCTGGGTCAGCTCGCCGTCGAGGTAGTCCTGGATGTGGGCCTTGGGGTCCATGGGTCGTTGGTTCAACTTTCCTGCATGCGTTGTTCGATGCACTTGCGCAGCGCCTCGCGGACGCGGTGCAGCGCGATGCGGACGGCGTTGGGGGACAGCCCCAGCGACTCGGCGATCCTGCCGGGCTTGAGGTCCTGGACGTACCGGCGTTTGACCAGCGCCAGGCTCTTGGGCGGCAGCTGCTCGATGCACTGAGCCAGGGCGTCGCGCTGGTCCTGCGCCGCGGGGGCGAGCCGCTCGGCGGTGTCGGCGAGCTGGCCGATGAGTTCGCTGCTGAACCGGTGCCGGTCGCTGACGGACCGGTCGAAGAACTGCAGCACCTTGTTGCGGGCGACCCCCATCGCCCAGCCTGTGAACGGGCGGGCGGGGTCGAACTGGTCGAACTTCTCGGTGCAGGTCAGCGCGACCTGCTGGAGGACGTCCTCGACCACCGCCCGGTCGCGGATCATGGCGGAGAGATAGGCCTCCAGCACGGGCTGGGCCTGCATCCAGAGCAGCGTCAGGTTGGGTTTCGGGTCCGAGGACATGCGGGGCTCCTCCAATACTTCCACCCCAAGCATGGATCATTTCGGGGCATTTGCAGATTTTTTTGAATTGACACGCCGGCTTGGGTGCCGGGGTTGATCCCCGCACGGCATGCAGCAGGCCCACCCAAACCGATGCGGCGTCGGCTTAGGGGTACACCCGCCGGATCGAGCCGTCGGCAAAACCCACGATAGGGATGCGGAGGTTCCCAGTGGTGTCGATGCAGGTGGGGATCGCGTCGCACGTCAGCGTTCTGAGCAGTCGGCCATCGCGGAGATCCCAGACGCGGAGGGTCCTGTCGATTGAAGCTGAGACAGCTTTGCGTCCGCCGTCGAAGACCGCGACCGAGTAGACCGAGTCCGTGTGTCCTACGAGTGGTTTCCCGACCGGTTGCCCCGTGTCCAGGTTCCAGATGCGCAGAGTCTTGTCGTCCGAGGCCAAGACAGCTTTGCGTCCGCCGTCGAAGACCGCGACCGAGTAGACCGCGCCTGTGTGTCCTTCGAGTGGTTTGCCGATAGGTTGGCCTGTGTCGAGGTCCCATACCCGCAGGGTTTTGTCGTGTGAGGCCGATACGGCTTTGCGTCCGCCATCGAAGACCATGACCGAGTTGACCCAGTCCTCGTGTTCTTCGAGGGGGTTTCCGATGGGTTGGCCGGTGTCGAGGTCCCATCGCCGCAGGGTGCTGTCGTGTGAGGCCGATACGGCTTTGCGTCCGCCGTCGAAGACCGAGACCGACCAGACCAAGCTCTTGTGTCCTTCAAGGGGTTTTCCGATAGGTTGGCCTGTGTCGAGGTCCCATCGCCGTAGGGTTTTGTCGTATGAGGCCGATACGGCTTTGCGTCCGCCGTCGAAGATCGCGACCGAGTTGACCGGTTTCGTGTGCCCTTCGAGCGGTTTCCCGACGGCGGTTCCCTGCCGCAGGTCCCACACGCGCAGGGTGCTGTCCGAAGCGACCGACACTGCTCGCTTGCCCGCATCGAACAGCCGCACGCGGTTGACCCGGCCGGTATGCCCGTGCATCGGCTGCGAAGTCGTGTGCAGCGTTCGGTAATCGATGCGTTGCAGTGTGCCGTCCTCCGCGCCGGCCAACGCCGTGCCGGAGGGCTCATGCAGATCGAGCGCGCTGATCACGAGCTTGTCTTCGCTGAAGTTTGAATCGAGGTCGCGCTGCGGGAGCCACCGGTAGCGGTAGCCCTCGCGATCCGTGAAGAGGATCGATTCGCCGCGATCAAACAGGGCGATCGACTGGATCGGGCTGCAGTTGCGCAGTGCCATGCTGTTCAGACGCAGCCCGGCGCGGAGGTCCCACACAGTGACCGTGCCCGTGTTAGAGCCGGTGACTCCCCAACTGCCATCGTCGGAGACGGCGATGCAGCGGACCACCTCCTCATTCTGAATCAAACGAGTGATGGGCAGCACGGTCTCGAGGTCCCAGACCAGCAGCTTCTTGTCGGCGGCCGCGGAGATCGCCTTGCGGCCCTTGTTGAATACGCGGAGCGCGGTGATGCCGCCTTGATGGCCCAGATCAAGATCGTTTTTTACTTGCAGTCGCCCCTGTAAATCCTTGATGTTGATTGGGTAGCCTGGCGAATCCCTACCGATGCTGTGGTGGATCGGCGTGCCGGTTTCGAGGTCCCACAGGCAGAGCGTCTGGTCGGCCGAGCCGGAGAGGGCGGTGCGGTGGTCCGGCAGCACCTCCACGCAGGTGACCGCGTCGCTATGGCACCGCAAGGGCTCGCCGACGCGTTTGCCCTGCTGCAGGTCCCAGACCACGAGCGTGTGGTCGTCCGAAGCGGTGACCGCCCGCCAGCCTTTGTGTTTGTAGACCGCGACGTCGTTGATCGCGAGGGCGTGCCAACGCAGCACAAGTTCCGCATCATGGTGCTGGACCTTGACTGACCAGCCGGGCGGCTGTTCTTTGATAAGTTGCAGCTGGTGCCAACTACGTTGTTGATAGCAGTGGGCACATATCTCGCGGCTATCGGAGGGCAGCCAGCGATTTTGACCGCAGTGCTTGTGTTAATCGTGAGGATCGACGGGCTATTCATGTGCATCAGTGAAT
>JBCCYY010000086.1:0-14306 GCA_039188575.1 Planctomycetota bacterium
GGAACAAGGCAAACACTTGCAATCGTTTCGAACTCAACATGGTGCACTCCTTTGGAGAGAGATGGATGAGCGGAGTTTCGCGTCACGAGGCCTCGGGTGACACGGCGCGCCAGGCACGCCGCCCGGCTCCCAACGCGAGGCGGGCCGCTCCACTCGGAACCGTTGCCTGCCACACCGCAATGACGCGATTCTAGCGGCACCGCTTACCTATGCAAGACTATTTTCCTTATTTTACAACGAAATATAAGCTATGGCGTGCGATATCACAATAATACGGGTACGTATTATTACGTGTTTCAGAAAATAACGTACACGTACTTTCATAAATGGTCGCGCAGAGAAAAGCCCACGCCCAGAGAGCATGGGCTTAAACAACCATCAAAACCGTCTGGTCACCGCCCCCGCCGGCGGAACTTCGCGCCGATCCCGCGCTTGGGCATCGTCTTGGGGATCTTGCCGTCGGGGAACATCGCCTTGAGCTCCTCCTCGCTCATGCCCGACTCCTCGTGGTCCGGCTTGACGACGCGGTCGGCGGTCGTGGACTTGCCCTCCATCACCTTCTTCAGGCCCGCGCGCTCCTCCTGCACATCTTTGGGCACCGGCCCCGGCTTGAAGTCCGGGTAGTGCTTCTGCTCGATGAGCACGCCGACGAGTTTCTCGATATCGCTGAGCATCTGGCCCTGGTCCGGGCAGACGAACGACCACGCGACGCCCCTTCGCCCCGCCCGTGCGGTGCGGCCGATGCGGTGGACGTAGACCTCCGGGTCCTCGGGCAGGTCGTAGTTGATCACGTGGGTGATGTGCTCCACATCCAAACCGCGGGCCGCGAGGTCCGAGGCGATTAGCACGTCCAGCTTGTTATCACGCATCTGCTGCATGACGCGGTTGCGCTTGCTCTGGTGCAGGTCACCGTGGATCTCACGGACGTTTACTTTCTTGTCCTTGAGGTACTGCGCGACCTTCCGCACCGTCATCTTTGTCCGGCAGAAGACTACCGTCGTCGCCGGCTCCTCGTGAGTCAGCAGATGCAAGAGCAACTGCTTTTTGTCCCAACGCTCGACCGGCAGATGCAGCTGATCCACCATCGAAACGGTCAGCGCGGCACCGACGGTCGTGATCTTCTCAGCGTCCTCGTGCATGAACGCGCGGGCCAGGGACTCGATCTCCTTGTCCATCGTCGCGGAGACGAAGATGGTCTGGTGACTGCCACGCATCTTGGAGAGGATCTTCTTGATGTCGTCGCGGAAGCCGATGTCGAGCATCCGGTCGACCTCGTCGAGCACGACGTAGCGGATGTTGGCGAAGTTGATCATGCCCCGGCCGTGCAGGTCCATCACCCGGCCGGGCGTGCCGACCATGATGTGCCCGCCCTTGTCCATGGACTGCTTCTGGTCGCGCATCGACTCGCCGCCGATGATCGAGGTCACCTTGATCTCGGTGCCCTGCGCGAGGTCCTGGATCTCCTTGGCGATCTGGTTGGCGAGCTCGCGCGTCGGCGCGAGGATCAAGGCCTGGCCCTTGATCTTTGGGTCCGCGTTGTGGAGGATCGGGAGCGTGAACGCAGCGGTTTTACCCGTGCCGGTCTTCGCCTGGCCGATCACGTCCGTGCCCTCTAGGGCGACCGGGATGAGCTCGGCCTGGATGTCGGTGGGGTGCACAAAGCCGTAGGACTTGATGCCGGCCAGGACGTCTTCGCGCAGGCCAAGATCGTCGAAAGTGATATCCGTTCGGAGCGTATCTGACATAAATCGTGTTCGCTTAGGCCGATAGAAACGTGGATCGGCGGGGGTTTCGCGGCAATAGTGGCAAGGCAGACCCATCAGGGCCGATGTCTTACCGGTGCCCCGGCAATCGTGCCGAGGCCTGGCCGCTTCGTTTCCCTTAAGCGACCTCCGACAATCAAACTATAGAAGGAGTACGCTGGTGATACAAATGTCCAGCCCACTCTCGATCTCCAAACCCGTCAAGCTCGACGCCCCGGGCCTGGGTGAACTCAGCTGGCTCGAAGTCGACCTGCGCAAGATCGACCAGAACCTACTCGCCCTACGCGAGGCCGTCGACCACGCCTCGGCCGTCGATGCGCATGGCCGGCCGCTCCCCCCTGCCGAGCAGGCCCGCACCATGCTCTGCGCGGTCGTCAAGAAAGACGCCTACGGCCTGGGCTCGGTCCAGATCGCCCACCGACTGGTCAAGCAAGGCATCGACATGCTCGCCGTCTACAGCCCCGATGAGGCGGAGCACCTGATCAGTAACGCCGTCACCGCGCCGATCCTCGTGTTGATGCCGATGCGCGAGCTCAACAGGACAGACGGGCTGTACCGCCACGCCGTCGCCGAGAAGCTGCACCTCTCGATCCACGACACCCGCCAGCTCGCCGAGCTCAACACGGTCGGACAACAGCTGGGCATCAAGCTGCCCTGCCACCTGTACATCGACACCGGCATGTCGCGGTCGGGCCTGACGCCGGAGCAGGCGCTCGATGTCCTCCGCGCGACCGACTCGCACAAGTACGTGCGCATCGCCGGGGTCTTCACCCACTTCGCGTCCAGCGAAGGGAACCCCGAGTTCACGTTCCAGCAGCTCGACCAATTCAACGAGACGATCCAGGAGGCCGGCCCCGCCCTACCGCCCGACGCGATCCGCCACGCGGCGAACACGAAATCACTCCTGCGCAGCGGCACCACCCACCTCGATATGGTCCGCTTCGGCATCGGGCTCTACGGCTTAGGCGGCGTCCCCGATGAACCCGGACCCGGCCCATGGCTCAGCCACCTGCCCGAACTCCAGCCCGTCGTCCGCTGGTGCTCGCGCATCATCCATGTCCAGCACTACAAGAAACGGGCCCCCGTCTCCTACGGCAGCACCCACAAACTCAAACGCGAGTCCGTGCTCGGCATCGTCCCCGTCGGCCACGGCGACGGCTACCCCGTCGCCCTCTCCAATAAGGCCGAGGTCCGCGTCCACCCGAAAGACCGCAGCAAAAAAATCACCAGCTGCAGGGTGCTCGGCACCGTCAGCATGGACCAGATCGTCGTCGACCTGACCGACCTGTGCGATGACGTCAAGGGCGACAACAGCTTCCTCCTCGACGCCTGGGCCGAGATCTACAGCCCCGAACGTAGCGCCCCGAACGCGTTGCCGAACCTGGCATCGATCGCGAAGACGAATACGTACGAGCTTCTCTGCCGGCTGTCGCCTGGGATTCCGCGGCGGTATATCTATTAATCACCACTGGTCGGTTGCGTCATCCGCTAAACCCTTCTAGACAACCGTTTGTACCCTTATCGCGGTGGCGGCCGATCCCTGCGTGGTGGCGGACCATCTCGGTGCGGCGGTCCCCGGCGGTCGTCGTCCCGACCCGACGGGCCGCTACGCTCGCCGCCGCCGTTTCGGCTGCCGCGGCGACGCTCAAAACTCTCATCCGGTGTCCCACGGAACGCACGGGGGATCATCGGGAATGCCTCCGTGAGCACGTAGTAGTACGTCCCGTCCGGGTACTCCGGCGTCACACCCGTTCGGCCATTGCATTCATCCAGATCGCCAAGACCTTCGACATACTCGAAATCCTGGTTGTATGTGCCGTCGTGTTTACCGCTTGGCGCATCATCCCCGCCCGGACGCTTGCCCTCCTTGAGGCGGAAACTCGGCTTCATCTTGCGCAGCTTGCTTGCTCCATCGTCAGCATCGTCGTGGGCGTACTCCGAATAGATCGGGAACCCATCGGCCGAGTAGCCGACGAGTGTCATCTGGGCCTTGCCGTGCTTTTTCTGCTGTATCGCGACGAGCCCGTGCGGGATGCCGTGGTAGTGGTAGGCCCCGCTGGGTTGGACGTGCGCATTAGAAGAGTCGATGCCGAGGTTGATCTTGCCGGACAGGGCGTCGTAGTTCCAGAGGTCGTCCCTGCCGTGTGCGCCGCGCACCTGGGTCCGGCCGTTCTTCGACCAGACCTCAGCAGTGCCGGGGTCGAACGGCACGCCGTTGAGCGCGACGCCGAACGGCTGGCCGTAGGTCGTCGTGGTCTTGTCGGCGACCTTCGGGTTCGTGGGCATCTCGTACCGGTACCGCTGCGCGCTGATCTCGTTCGGGTTGCCACGCGACGGGAACCGCCCGGTCGGGTGGACCGGGATGCCGTTGGCGGTGATGGTGCGGGTGCCGCCCTTGACCTCGATCGTGACTTCGTTCTTCAGATCGGTGAACGCGGCGACGTAGAAGACTTGCTCGTCCGTCATCGGCTCGGCTTCATGCCCGGGGTGGGCAACTACAGGCACAGCGGCTAGGTAGGTTACAAGCAAGCAAGCGGGTCCACGCATAGGTCGGCCTTTCAAGACGAAGCAGCGGTCTGAAAATGCTAACGCCCATGTCGAGGATTGATTGCATGAGAGCTGCAGGTAACATGACTTGATCATGTTTACATGCAAAAAATGTGG
The DNA here is from genome assembly GCA_039188575.1 of Planctomycetota bacterium. Classification (GTDB taxonomy): domain Bacteria; phylum Planctomycetota; class Phycisphaerae; order Phycisphaerales; family Phycisphaeraceae; genus JAHQVV01. The sequence continues at coordinate 4,428 of JBCCYY010000086.1, forward strand.
CCATAGCAGCGCCAACGCAACGAAAGTCTGTAAAAAGTGCGGGGCGGAGCTGGAGCAGCCTAAATCTGGCCTAGGTTTCTATCCAACGCGCATCTTCAAGGATTGGGGCGCCGAAGCATGGCTTTATCTTTTTGCTTTGCTGTTAATAATCATTTTGGCCATCCTGATCATTTGGATTTTCTAACACAAAAAAGATTAGTCTTGTTCCAGTGCCTTGATCCGCCTGGCCGCTTCGTCAAGGGCGTCCATCCCGGCCAGGTGAGCATCAATCGATGATGTCGCCTGCTCGCCGGTAGTGGATGGCCGGACCAGCATCGCCGTAACGATGTGGTCGGTCATAAAATCGGGCGTCTCTTTGTACGGCTCATCAAACAACGAGTCATAGACCTCGATCGTGTCGTTCTCAAGCGTGCGCGTGGCAACGACCCAGTGCAGGTTGCCGTTCTCCCGCCGCTTGATCAGCAGCACCGCGGGGTGGCCGAGGTCCAGGTGCGCGCATAGATTTTGCCAGCCCTCTTCGCCGTAATCACGGAGCAGGCTGATGATGAAGAAGTCCTGGGCCAGCACCATCCACATGTCCGGGTGCAACGCGCCGGTCGAGTCGCCCATCCACGCGACCGCCTTGGTATCGACACCCAGCCGCCAGCGGATGCGCTCCGCCTCCGGGTCGAGGCCGTACGCCTTGTACACCGTGCTAAGCGAATGCACCCCGCAGGTGAAGCCCTCGGTCTGTTCTTCCAGCACATAGCCGGCGGGCATCGCGGCCGGCCGATCATCGGCATGAATGATGAACCAGGTGCGGGTGATGATGATAATCGGGGTAATCGAGAGGACGCCCAGCAAGACAATCACGGCGGTCCAGACCTTATGCCGCAAGCACCAGCGGACGATTCGACTCGGGATGGTTTTGATTGCTCGGAACATCACATCGGCCTATGTAGCGGGCGACGCGGAGCGTCCCGTGCAAATCATTTGAGGTGTGTTGAACGCGACGCGACGGGCCGCCCGCTAAACCGTAAGGGTTCAGCTTGTTGCCGCCTCGACTTTGGAGGCATAATCCTGCAGCGCATGGACATCCCAAACGCCCTGCTTGATCGCGCGCATGGCGTGGGCCGCGGCAACGCCGCCGGTCGCGGTCGTGATCATTGGCACACCAAAGCGTACAGCGGTCGCACGGAGCTTGCCCTCATCCGTGCCCGCGCCCTTGCGGGTCGGGGTGTTAATGATCATCGCGATCTCGTTGTTCTTGATCAGGTCGATCGCGTTAGGCCGGCCTTCTTTGATCTTGTTAAGCCGGGTCGATGCGATGCCGTGCTCTTTGAGGTGCTTGTGCGTGCCGTCGGTCGCACAGAGCTCGTAGCCGAGTTCTGTCAGCTCGCTGGCGATCCCCACGGCATGGTCCTTGTCGTTCTTACGGAAGCTGATGAAAATCTTGCCCGAAGTCGGGAGCATCTGCCCCGCACCCATCTGCGCCTTGGCGAAGGCGATGCCGAAGTCAGCATCCGCACCCATGACCTCGCCGGTGCTGCGCATCTCCGGCCCGAGCACGACGTCGACGCCGGGGAACTTGCTGAACGGGAAGACAGATTCCTTGACCGACGTGTGAGCGGGGACGACTTCTTCGGTGATACTCAAGTCGCTGAGCTGCTGGCCTGCCATGACTTTTGCCGCGAGCTTGGCCCACTGTACGCCGGTCGCCTTGCCGACGAACGGCACGGTCCGCGAAGCGCGGGGGTTGACCTCGATGACATAGATCTCATAGCCGTCGCCGTCCTGCGCGTGGCGGATCGCCCACTGCACGTTCATCAGGCCGCGGAGGTCGAGCGCCCTGGCCATCGCACGCGACTTGTCTTTTAGTTCAGCCACAACATCGGCAGGAAGCGAATAAGGCGGGATCGAACAGGCCGAGTCGCCCGAGTGGATGCCGGCCTCTTCGATGTGCTCGAGCACACCACATACGATCGCGCGCTGGTCATCACTCGCCAAGCCACCCGGCGTCACAAGCCCATAGTCCGCGATGACATCGATGTCGCACTCCGTTGCTTCCGCGAGGAACTTGTCGATGAGGATGGGCTGGCCCTCGAGATCACTCGCCCCGATCGCGATGACCATGTACTTGCGGAGCTGTTCGTCATCAAAGACGGTCTCCATCGCCCGGCCACCCAGCACGAACGACGGGCGGACCAGCACGGGGTAGCCGATGGCGTTGGCGATCTCGACCGCCTGCTCGACGTCGTACGCGATGCCATTGGCGGGCTGCCTGACATTGAGCTCATCGCAGAGGGCTTTGAACTTGTCGCGGTCTTCGGTGAGGTCGATCGAGTCGACGCTGGTGCCGATGATGGGCACGCCCGCAGCGCGGAGGCCGTTGGCAAGGTTGAGCGGGGTCTGTCCGCCGAACTGCACGATGACGCCGTGGACGTGGCCCCCGGGCTCTTTGAAAGACTGGCCGTTCAAACGCTCGCAAAGATTCAGCACATCCTCCATCGTCAAAGGCTCAAAGAACAGCAGGTCGGACGTGTCGTAGTCGGTCGAGACCGTCTCAGGGTTCGAGTTGACCATGACCGCCTCGTAGCCGAGCTCCTTCGCGGCGAAGGCGGCCTGCACGCAGCAGTAGTCGAACTCGATGCCTTGGCCGATGCGGTTGGGGCCGCCGCCGAGGATGACGATCTTCTTCTTGTCGGAGACGCGGATCTCGTCGTCGAGGATCTCTTCACCGTTCATCGTGAAGGGCGTCTCGTAGGTCGAGTAGTAGTAAGGCGTCGCCGCCTCGAACTCGGCCGCGCAGGTGTCGACCAGCTTGTAGACCGGCTCGATCCCGAGCTTCTTGCGCTGCTTCCGCACGGCCATGATGTTCGTCGTCGTGATCGCGCCGAGGAACAGGTTCGCCAGCTGTGGGTCGGAGTAGCCCTGCTGCTTGGCCGCGAACAGCAGGCCGCGCGGGCAGTCCTCCAGCGAACCAACCGCCTCGAGCTTGGCCTCGAAGTCCACGAGCTGCTTGATCTGATCCAGGAACCACGTGTCGATCTTCGTCGCCTCGAAGACCTCCTCGATCGTCCAGCCCATCTTGAAAGCGTAGCGCACGTAGTACATCCGCCCCTGCGACGGCACGCGGAGCTTGCGCTCCAAACGGTCCTCATCGATCGGCCACTGCACACGTGACCCGTCGGCCAGCTCGACCCCGCGGATGTTCTGCAGGTACTTGTCGTTCTGGTCCAGCCCGAGCCCGAACCGCTTGACCTCCATCGAGCGGATGCCCTTCTGCAGCGACTCCTTGAACGTTCGGCCGATCGACATCGCCTCGCCGACGGACTTCATCTGCGTCGTCAGCGTCTCGTCCGCCTCGGGGAACTTCTCGAACGTCCAGCGCGGCAGCTTGGTGACGACATAATCAATCGAGGGCTCGAAGCACGCGACGGTCTTGCCGGTGATGTCGTTGGGCAGTTCATCGAGTGTGTAGCCCACCGCCAGCTTCGCCGCGATCTTCGCGATCGGGAAGCCGGTTGCTTTGGAGGCCAGTGCGGACGAGCGTGACACACGCGGGTTCATCTCGACGACGACCATCTCGCCGTTATCGGGGTTGATCGCGAACTGGCAGTTGGACCCGCCGGTCTCGACGCCGATGGCCCGGAGGATCGCCAGCGACGCGTCACGCATACGCTGGTACTCCTTGTCGGTGAGCGTCTGAGCGGGGGCGACGGTGATCGAGTCGCCGGTGTGCACGCCCATCGCGTCGAAGTTCTCAATCGCACAGATGATGACCGCGTTGTCGTTCTTGTCGCGCATCACCTCCATCTCGTACTCTTTCCAGCCCAAAAGCGACTTATCGATGAGCACCTGCGTGGTCATGGAGGCGTCGAGGCCGCGCTTGGCGATGTCTTCGAACTCTTCCTGGTTGTAGGCGATGCCGCCGCCGGTACCCCCCAACGTAAACGCGGGCCGAACGATCGCGGGCAGGCCCACCTCTTCGAGGATCGCGCGGACCTCGTCCATCGTGGTCGCCGTCTTGGACTCGGGGCTCTTGAGCCCGATCGAGTCCATGCACTGCTTGAAGAGCTCGCGGTCTTCGGCTTTATAGATCGCCTCGCGGGTCGCGCCGATCATCTCGACGCCGTACTTCTCGAGGATGCCCTGCTCTTCGACCTTGCAGGCGCAGTTGAGCGCGGTCTGCCCGCCGAGCGTTGGCAGCAGCGCGTCGATATGGAACGGCCCGTTCTGCTCCTTGGCGATGATTTTCTCGACGGCCTCGGGGATGATCGGCTCGATATAGGTCCGGTCGGAGAACTCCGGGTCGGTCATGATCGTCGCCGGGTTCGAGTTGATCAGGACGACGTTGTAGCCCTCTTCCTTCAGGGCCTTGCAAGCCTGGGTGCCGGAGTAGTCGAACTCACAGCCCTGGCCGATGACGATCGGGCCGGCGCCTATGATGAGGATGGTCTTGATATCGGTGCGTTTTGGCATCGTGCGGTCGCGTCTCTGCGGTTCCATGCAGAAAAAGGGCTTGTGTACGGCCCGCGCAGCCACCGCGCGGCGGAAAGAGCCCAAAATTTTTGCGAGTGTAGCCGACCCAAGCCCATCGGCCAAATCACCGGGGATAAGATAACGCTGCGATGTTCAAGTGCAAACAATGTGGCCATCAATTCGGGGCGAACGTGCCAGCAGTTTGCCCGAAGTGCGGCGCGAAGACGAACCGACCCGAAGATATGAGCAACCGAACAATCATCGGCCTTTTTCTCTTCGAGGCCCTTGGGCAGACAATCATCTTCGCGATCCTGGTTGGGATCGTCGTCGCGTTGGCGATCAAGTACTTGTAGCAGGACTTTCTGCGGGGTGACGCGGTGGCTTCGTCGCACAGCTGATGATGAACAGGCGGCGGCATGCGGCCAACGGCCCACGCCCATGCGGACCAAGCCATCACCCCAAGCCATTATGTCGGAGCAGTGCCGCCGTCGACGGCTCCCGGCCGCGGAAGGCCTTGAAGACCGCCATCGGGTGCTCGCCACCGCCTCGCTCGAGGAACGTGTCCTTGAAGCGTTGGCCCAGCTCGACGACCTTCGCCTCATCCTCCAGGCCCGCTTCCTCGAACGCGCCGAAGCAGTCCGCGCTGAGGACCTCCGACCACTTGTAGCTGTAGTAACCCGCCGAGTACCCGCCGGCGAAGATGTGTCCGAACGAACAAAGGAAGTTGTCCTCTTCAAGCGGCGGGAGCGGCGCGTACTCCTTCGCCACCGCGCGGTAGGCGTCGATGTACGACTGCTCGCCGTTCGGGTCGAACGTGGTATGAAGTGTCATGTCCGTGATGCCCAGGCAGAGCTGCCGCATATAAGCCGACCCGGCTCGGTAGGTGCGGGCTTTGACGAGTTTCTCAAACAGATCGTCCGGAAGCGGATCGCCTGTCTCGACATGCTCAGTCATCCCCTGCAGCGTCGGCTTGTCGTAGCACCAGTTCTCCATGAACTGGCTGCAGATCTCAACCGCGTCCCACTCGATCCCGCTCAGGCCGGAGGCGTCGGCGTAGTCGACTGTCGTCAGCATGCCCTGCAGCGCGTGGCCGAACTCGTGGAAGAGCGTGATCAGCTCGTCGAAGCTCATCAGTGAGGGCTTGCCGTCTGCTGGGTTCGTGCCGTTGCAGATCACGTGGTAGACCGGGTTGATGACCTTGCCCTCAACAACCCGCCGGCTCAGGCAGCCGTTGACCCACGCCCCGCCGCTCTTATCCGCCGGGCGAGAATAGGGGTCGAAGTAGAACGACGCGATCGTGCCGCCGCTTTCATTCAAGACGTTGTAAAACTGCACGTCCTCGTGCCAGCGCGGCGCAGCATCGTCATCCCGCTCGAACGTTACACCGAACAGCTTCTTGCAGATGCCAAAGAGCCCGTCCATCACGCGGGGCAGCGGGAAGTACGGCCGGAGCTCCTCGTCCGTGTAGTCAAACTTCTGCTCTCGCATCCGCTCGGCCCAGAACGCCAGGTCCCAGTGCATCAGTTCGCGGCCTTCTCCTTGATCTTTTGCGAACGCTCTCAGCTCGTCGAGGTCATCTTCCATCCCCGGCCGCGATGCGATGGCGAGCTCGTCGGACATCTTCTGCACCGCTTCGACGGTCCCGGCCATCTTCGTCGCCAGGCTGACCTCGGCGTGGGTTTCGTAGCCGAGCAGCGCCGCCTTCTCCTTGCGGAGCTTGAGCGTCTCGACGATCAGCGGCCCGTTGTCCAGCTCACCCTGCGTCGCCCGGCTGATAAACGCCCGGTAGACCTCCTCGCGCTGCTCACGGTTCCGGCTGTGCTCAAGGAACGCACGCAGGCACGGCCCATCCAGCGTGATCCGCCAGGGTCCAGACTCCGGGGTAGAAGGTGTGTCCGCATCGACGGACGGGACGTCCGCTCCATTAAGCTTCGAATCGTTGTATGACTGGCTGGTCATCGCACGCAGCGTAGAGGTATATCCCTCGGCGTCGGCCGGGTCGGTCACAATCAACTCGAACGCCTTGGTCGCGTCCAGCACGTGGTTCGAAAACTCGGTCGACAGGGTCGAGAGCCGCTCGGCGATCTCGAGGTAGCGCCTCTTGGCTTCACCCTCGAGCGCGACGCCGGACAGCTTCATGTCGCGGATCTTTGCTTCGACGATGCGCCGCTGCGCGTGGTCGAGTGCTGACCAATCGGAGCCTTCTTTCAGGGTGATCAACGCGTCATAGATCGGTCTGCTCTGACTCATGCGTAGACCGAGCTGCACGACCTGTGGCTGGACGGCCATATACGCATCGCGCAGCGCGTCCGAGTTCTTGACCGCCATAAGGTGGCCGATCGGCCCCCAGCAGTATTCGAACACCCTGCCAATCGCCTCCATCGGCGCGAGCAGGCCATCCCAAGATGGCTCAGCCATCCCTTCAAGCCCATCGAATGCTGCTGACACTTCGGCGAGGCTCGCCTCGACGCCCGGGACGACGTCTTCAGGCGTGATTACATCGAATGCCGGCAGCCCTTCACGCTGCATCAAAGGATTGCTGGACAGGTCCGGGGCGGTCGTCGTATCGGTCGCGGTCATGGGTTTCACTACTCAGTCTTCATCAGGGTTGTTCAGATAATCCGCATCGTCCTGCTCGATTGCCAGCTCTTCTTCGTCTAGCTCATCGATCTCACCGCCGCGCTGCTCGGCCAGTTTGGCCTTATAAGCCCTCATATCGAATTCTTCGCCACGCGCCTCTGCATCAGCCTTGGCTTTTAGAGTGGCGCGGAGCCGCTCGCGGCGTTCAAAACGCAGCCGGCTCGCCTCGTCTGGCCAGTCGTACTCGGCCTTGCCGGCGTCCTCGCGTTCGGTGTCATCGCTGAGATGCTCTTGCTCGGGCACCAAGACCAGGCGGATGTTTGCGCCGGGCTCCGTACCCTCCACCCGCCCGTCCTGCACGACGACAACCAGCCTCTGGCGTACCAGCTCCAGCGTCGCGAGAAAGAGCCCGATCATCTCAGACTTGTTGCTTCGGCCTTCGAAGATCTCCTGCAGCGTCATCCCGGCAACCGGGGCATCGGTCCGCAGCCGGTCGTGGATGTCCTCCGCGTGCATCGAGATCGGCGTGTCGTCGTACGTGACCGCGTGGTCGCCAACGTGCCCGACCGTCTCAAGGATGCGGCCAAAAGCCTCACAGAGGTCATAGACATTGACGTCTTCGAGATCGATCGAAACCTCTTCGGGTTTGTCTTCTTCGACACGTTTACCGGCCTTGACGCGCACAGGGAAGCGATGCTCCCACTGCTGCGCCCGGTCGTCCAGCGCGTACGCCGCATCTTTGAATGCTTTGTAGGCCAGCAGCTGCTGCACCAACTCGTAGCGAGGGTCGGCAGCCTCCTCGATGTCCTGCGTCGGGTCTGAGTTGTCACCCTCGCCTTCGCGCAGCGACTGCGGGATGATCATCCGCGACTTGATCTCGACCAGCGTCGCGGCCATCACGAGGAACTCCCCCGCCGACTCGACGTCGATCGACTTGATAACCTCCAAGTGGCGTAGGTACTGCTCGGTCAGCTCGGCGACGGGGATGTCGTGGAGGTCGATCTCGTGCCGCTTCACTAGGTACAGCAATAGGTCCAGGGGCCCTGCGTAGGCGTCAAGCCGAACACGGTAGTCGCCATAAGGACTGTTGGGAGTCGAGGATTGGGGATTGGGGGCCCTGTCCTTTACCGCCAGATCGGGTTGCTTTGGTTGCTCTTCCATGAGTGCCGAGGGGTATCATAACGGCCAGCGAAAATGACTGATCCTCAACCCACAAATCCCGCATCCGGAAAACTGCAAACGTTCGCGCAGAGCGTGCTCGACGCCGAAGCAGACGCGATCCGAACAATCCAGCTCGATGCGTCCTTCGAGCAAGCAGTCGAGCTGATCGCCTCGCTCCAAGGCTCACTGGTCATCTCGGGCTTAGGCAAGAGCGGGCTTATCGGTGCCAAACTGTCTGCAACTTTCGCGTCCACCGGAACGCCCAGCCACGTCCTGCACCCCGTCGAGGCCATGCACGGCGACATCGGCAAGGTTCGGCAAGGAGACGCGGTACTGCTGCTGTCCAATGGCGGGGGCACCGAGGAGGTGCTCACCCTCGCCACCCTGCTCAAGCAGGACAGCATCCCCACCCTCGCGCTGGTCGGTCGGCCGGGCAGCGAATTGGGCAGGCTCGCGGATGTGACGCTTGCCATCGGCGACATCACCGAGGCCTGCCCACACAACCTCGCGCCCTCGGCCAGCACGACCGCGATGCTTGCGCTTGGCGACGCGCTGGCGCTTACAGTGATGCGGCAACGCAATTTCTCCGCCGATGATTTTCACAAGGTCCACCCCTCGGGGGGACTGGGCAAACAACTCATGCCGGTTGCACAAGCAATGCGCTTCAAGTGCGTCGGCGAAGACGCAAACATGCCGCTGATCGCGCTTGGCACAAGCATGCAGGACGCTTACAAGCTCGCGGAGCAGTCCGCGAGCGACAGCGGGCTGAGGCGTGCCGGCGCGCTGCTGGTGGTGGAAGACACAGGCAAGCTCGCGGGGATCGTGACCGACGGCGACCTGAGGAGTGCACTGATCGATCAGGGCCCGGCCGTCTGGACAAGCGCGATCGATCAAGTCATGACCAAAAACCCAACCACTCTCAGCAACGAATCGCTCGTCCGCGATGCGGTCCATGTCGTACGGTCAAAACGCTTCGACGAAATCCCGATCGTTGATGATCTAGGCCGGCCGCTTGGTATCATCGATGTCCAGGACCTCGCCGCTTTGAAAGTAATCGAAGGCTGAAATGTCCGACCCCGCATCCATCCAGCTACTCGTTCTTGATGTCGACGGCGTCCTCACCGACGGTGGGCTCTACATCGACGACAACGGCATTCCCAGCAAAAAATTCAATGTGAAAGACGGCCTGGGCATCAAACTCGCACAACGCTTCGGCATCCAGGTCGCCATCCTCACCGGCAAGACCAGCCAAGTCCTTGAGCATCGTGCGAAGGAAATTGGCATCGAGCACGTGATCCAGGGCAGCAAAGACAAAGGCGCTGACATCAAGACCCTCGCCGAGCGATTGGGCATCGCTCTGAAAGATACCGCGATGATGGGCGATGACCTGCCGGACCTGCCCGCGTTTGCGGTCGTGGGTTACAAGATCGCCGTGGGTGATGCCGTGGAAGAAACCAAAGCGGCGGCTGACATTGTCACGACCAAGCCGGGCGGCCGGGGTGCCGTGCGCGAAGCGGTCGAGCATCTATTGAAATCGCAAGGGAAATGGGACGAAGCCCTCGCGGTCTTTCGTTAGTACGGTTTAGCGGGCGTCGGCCAGGGGGCCGGGGACAACCACAAAACAACAACCCCCCGCAGCGTAGCCGCGCCCCCGACACCCCAGGATTTTTAGCGGAC
>JBCCYY010000087.1:0-13421 GCA_039188575.1 Planctomycetota bacterium
GCTGACGACAGCCATGCAGCACCTGTGCACGTTCCACTCAGAGAGCGTTTATCACCTTTCGGAACAATAATCCGTGCATGTCAAGCCCTGGATAAGGTTCTTCGCGTTGCTTCGAATTAAGCCACATGCTCCACCGCTTGTGTGAGCCCCCGTCAATTCCTTTGAGTTTTAGCCTTGCGACCGTACTCCCCAGGCGGTGCACTTAATGCTTTCGTTACAGCCGGGATGGCGTCAAAACCTCCCCGACCTAGTGCACATCGTTTAGGGCATGGACTACCGGGGTATCTAATCCCGTTCGCTACCCATGCTTTCGTCCCTGAGCGTCAACAACGGCCCAGCCATCCGCCTTCGCCTCTGGCGTTCCTCTAGATATCTACGCATTTCACCGCTCCACCTAGAGTTCCGATGGCCCCTACCGTGTTCAAGATTGGCAGTTTACCGAGCAATTCCATGGTTGAGCCATGGTATTTCACAAGATACTTACCGATCCGCCTGCGGACCCTTTAAGCCCAGTGATTCCGATTAACGCTTGAGCCCTCTGTATTACCGCGGCTGCTGGCACAGAGTTAGCCGGCTCTTCCTTTGGGTCTGGTCATTTGTTTCCTAAACCCTGACAGTGGTTTACACACCTAGATGCTTCATCCCACACGCGGCATTGCTCCGTCACGCTTTCGCGCATTGCGGAATATTCGTTACTGCAGCCTCCCGTAGGAGTCCGGGCAGTGTCTCAGTCCCGATGCGGCTGGTCGTGCTCTCACACCAGCTACCCGTCTTCGCCTTGGTGAGCCGTTACCTCACCAACAAGCTGATAGGAACTACCCCGATCTTCAGGCAGCAAGCCTTTGCTCAAAACTCCATATGAAGAAATGAGGTTATAAGGTATTACCACACGTTTCCATGAGCTATCCCTTACCTGAAGGCACGTTAGGTAGTTATTCCTCGCCCTTTCGCCACTCTACTTGCACCGAAGTGCTTTCGCGTTCGACTTGCATGTTTTAGCCATGCCGCCAGCGTTCAATCTGAGCCAGGATCAAACTCTTCGATTGAGATTTATTGACTTTGCAAACCCTAGGGCTTGCGTTGTCTACAGAAAGAAGGTTTGCCTGTTCAATCAAAAGAAGCCTTCGCTTCGATTGACCGGTCTTCAATTTCATCAAGAGCAAGCTCTTGACTACGTTCGCCTGCCGACCGGCTATTGCCGACAGGACTTGGGGGTTATTAGGCTTTCATCCCGCAGCTTGCCACTAGAACAAGCTGCGTTCTACTTGGATGTGAAACCCGCTTCGGTCAGACTGTGAACTCCGACCTTAGCTTGGATTTTTACACGCCGGGCAGGCTCGTAGAAGCCTGTTCCGTCGCGTCACATCCTCGCAACATACCAACTGTTCACTTGTCAAAGATCAAATTGGATTCGGGCCGAAGGCTCGGCCAGAAAATGCTCAAGTCGGCGAGGCGATTGCCCCGCTGGTAACCCGGCCTCGCGGTCGGGGGAGCGGCGTATCCTAGTGATGTTTAGCGACTTGTCAAGCCAGCAACCATCCTGTGTGGAAAACCCTGCGGACAGGCTGATACCACGCCCCGGCTCGCTGAGTCGGGCCGAGTATTAAAACACATTCCGCAATGCTTGTCAACCGCAGCAGTGGGGGTTTTTGAGGCTCTGCAATCATCCGATCAACCCGCCCTGGCGGGATAGAATCCGGTGTTTTAGAACTATAGGAGACGCGATGATGGCTCGCCCCGCCCTTTTCTTGTGCCTCACAGTGCTCACCGCCCTTCAACTGGGCTGCAGCCAGGACCCCGGCTACGAGCACACCTACACCACCAGGGCGATCGTCCTGTCCCTGCCCGGCGAGAAGGCCGCGCAGGAATTCATCGTCCACCACGAGGAGATCCCCGAGTACATCTCGATCAACGGGTCCATCGGTATGAACGAGATGGCGATGCCCATCCCCGTGCCGGATAAATCGCTGCTAAAAGGCTTCGCGGTAGGCGACAAGGTCGAACTCGTCTTCGGCGAGCGGTTCGAGCCCGACCACACCATGGGGCTGATCTCGATCAAGAAGCTGTCGGCGGAAACAGAGATGAATCTGGGGCAGACGGCATCAGGCGCTAGCAAGCGAGCGGCTGACGAAGACGATGGCTTTGTCGCGATCTTCGATGGCGAGACCTTCGAGGGCTGGGAAGGCGACATGCGCTACTGGTCCATCGAGGATAACAACATCGTCGGCCAGTTCGACGAGACGAACCCGCTTGCCGCCAACACGTTCTTGATTTGGCGCGGCGGCGAGAAAAAAGGCGTACTTAGCGACTTCGAGCTCAAATTCCAGTACCGTATCAGCGAAGGCGGCAACAGCGGCGTGCAGTACCGCAGTCAGGAAGAAGACAACTTCGGCATGAAGGGCTACCAGGCCGACATCCACCACGGCCCGCGCTGGACCGGCATCTGCTACGACGAGCACGGCCGCAAGGTGCTTGCCGATCGCGGGCAGTCGGTCGTTGTCGAAGCCGGCGAGAAGCCCGAGGTGGTCGAGCAGTTCGGCGACCGAGGTGAATTGATGGAATCGATCGACCTGGAGGGCTGGAACGAGTATCACATCATTGCGAAGGCCAACCGGCTGATCCACAAGATCAATGGCGTGCGGATGTCGGAGGTGTTGGACAACGACGAGGCGGAACGCGATCTAGAGGGCCTGCTTGGCCTGCAGATCCACCGCAGCACGCCGGTCAAGGTCGAGTTCAAGGACATCCGTTTGAAGGTGTTGGACTAGCGCCCGGCTGCCGTGCAACGCCAAACGTAATCGGTTGAGCACATCACCCCGTTCCTGGCGTAGCGAGCCACTAACGCGCATGGTTTAGACGTTAACCGGAAACACTGGGTTTTCATCGTTCTCCGAGGCCGAAAAGGGGGCGCGCACAATTGGCGCGCTGCAGCGCACGCGCTTCGCATCCCCACTGATCTCATCAGGGGTTTTGGCCGGTTGCCTCGATCAGCCTCCATCCTGCCGAACCGTGAGCAGCGATTGGGCCCCCTCCTCTAAGACCCTCAGCTCAAACGCCGCGCGCACAATTCGCGACGCCTCGGCCAACCCCCAGCACCCGCAAAGCCCCGCCAACGCGCCCCGTTGTCGAGGCCTGCCATATCTTGCACGCCATGCGCGACACGCCCGTTGGCCACCCGCTACACTCGCACCGCCCCTTCCGAGGCCTCAGACCCATGCCCGCCGACCCCCAACGCATCCAACGCCTCAAAGACTTCGTCGCCTGGTCCACCGCCCACATCACCGGCGACGAGAAAGGCGAGGCACAGGTCTTCCTCGACCACCTCTTCCGCGCGTTCGGACACGACGGCGTCCTCGACGTCGGAGCACACTACGAAGAACGCATCAAAAAGACACAGGGCGGCACCGCTTTCGCCGACTGCGTCTGGAAGCCCCACGTCCTCATCGAGATGAAAAAGCGCGGCGTCGACCTCGCCACCGCCTACCAGCAGGCCTTCGACTACTGGACCCGCCTGGTCCCCAACCGCCCGCACTACGTCGTCCTCTGCAACTTCGACGAGTTCTGGGTCTACGACTTCGATCACCAGATCGACACCCCCGTCGACAAGGTCCCGCTCGCCGACCTGCCCGAGCGCTTCGGCCCGCTCGCCTTCCTCTTCCCCACCCACGAAGAGCCGACCTTCGGCAACAACAACGAGAAGGTCACCCGTGAGGCCGCCGACCGCCTCGCCCTGCTCTTCAACAAGCTGATCGCCAGGGGCATCGACCGGCCTACCGCCCAACGCTTTGTCCTCCAGTGCCTCGTCGCGCTCTTCGCCGAAGACATCGGCCTCATGCCGCGGTACACCTTCTCCCGTGTGATCGATGAATGCGACAGCCCCGGCAAGGCCTACGACCTCATCGGCGGGCTCTTTACCGCCATGAACACGCCCGGCCTCACCGCAGGCGGCCGATTCAAAGGCGTCGACTACTTCAACGGCGGCGTCTTCGCCCAGCCCGCCGCCATCGAGCTCGCCCCCGACGAGATCAACCAGCTCAAAGAAGCCGCCAAAGAGGACTGGTCCAAGGTCCGCCCCGAGATCTTCGGCACCATCTTCGAGCACTCCCTCGACACCGAGGAGCGGCACGCCTTCGGCGCCCACTTCACCTCCGGCGTCGACATCATGAAGATCGTCCGCCCGACCATCACCGAGCCCTGGCGCGGAGCCATCGCCAAGGCAAAAAACGTCGGCGAGCTCGAGCAGCTCCGCAACCGCATGTACGGCTACCGCGTGCTCGACCCGGCCTGCGGCAGCGGCAACTTCCTCTACCTCGCCTACCGCGAGCTCAAACGCCTCGAACGCGAGCTCTTGGACAAGCTCGACCGCGTCTCCGAGAAGAAGCACACGACCGGCCGGCTCGGCGGCGTCACCGCCCGGCAGTTCTTCGGCATGGACATCAATCCCTTCGCCGTCGAGTTGGCCAAGGTCACCATGATGATCGCCCGCAAGCTCGCCATCGACGAGCTGCACATGGACGAAGAGGCCCTGCCGCTGGACAACCTGGACGAGAACTTCCGCGCCACCGATGCGCTGATGGTCTTTGAAGGTGGGGCAGGCGTCTCGCCTGCCGTTCCGCCACAGGCGGAAAAAGAGATCAATGACTCACTTCAGGCTGCGCCTAAACGGCAGGCGGGACGCCCGCCCCACCTAAGGCAAGAGGCCCAGCCCGTCCAGACCCCCTGGCCCGACGCCGACGTCATCATCGGCAACCCGCCGTTCCTCGGAGCCAAGCGCCTCAAGCCCGAACACGGCGCCGACTACGTCAACGCCGTGCGCAGGCTCTACCCGAGCGTCCCCGGCATGGCGGATTACTGCGTGTACTGGTTCCGCCGATCGCACGATGCCCTACCCGTCTGCACGGAAGACGACCCCGTCGCGGGGCGGGCGGGCCTGGTCGGCACCCAAAACATCCGCAATAACAAGTCCCGCGAAGGCGGCCTGGACCACATCGTCAAGACCGGCACCATCATCGAGGCCGTCGACAACCAGCCCTGGTCCAGCGAGGCCAACGTGCACGTCTCCATCGCGAACTGGGTCAAGACCGCGGAGTCAACAAACCACCACAACCCTAGCCGGCGGCCTACGGACGCCGGACAAGAGAACAAAGCCGCCGAAATAGACAGCGCACCAGATAGCGCAGAGACCGCCCCCGCAAGCGCGTCCGGCGTCCGTCCGCCCCCGGCTATTTCTCAGGAGGGTGACACAACCAACCCCGCCGACCTGTTCATCCCCGCCAAGAAAAAGCTCTGGTTCAAGCTCCACACCAAGCCCGCCAAACGCAACAAACGCGGCCAGGGCCCGGCCAACAAACAAGGGGTTCGCTGCGCTCATCCCCGGCCACCCACCAAGGATCAAGACCAGTCCAATCCCTGCTGCAGGAGGTTGAGGTTCTCGCAACCGTCTTCGGTCACGATCACCATGTCTTCGACGCGGACGCCGCCGATTGGTTGGTTGTAGAGGCCCGGCTCGATGGTCAGCGCGTCGCCGACGATGAGCTCGGGTCCTTTGAGGTCGAGGAGCGGGGGTTCGTGGACGTCCAGGCCGATGCCGTGGCCGGTGCCGTGGGGCATGGTGGTTGGTTGCTCGTCGGTGGGGAAGCCCATGGCGTAGCCGTGGGATTGCATGACTGCGGTGGTGGCGAGGTGGACGTCTTCGCCGGTCGCGCCGGGCTTGGTCGCGGCTTGTGCGGCGGCCTTGGCTTCGAGGACGGCCTTGTGCATGTTGGCCGCGCCGTCGGGGATGTCGCCGTGGACAACGGTGCGGGTGCAGTCGCCGTTGTATTTGGTCTGGCGGTTCTGGGGGAAGATGTCGATGATGACGGGCTGGCCGGTTTTGATCGGGCCTGTGCCTAACGCATGGCAATCGCTGCCTTGGCTTCCGGGGGCGACGATGGAGCGGGGGTTGGTGTAGCCGTGGGTGAGGAGGAAGACGTCGATGGCAAGGCGGATGGATTCGGCGGTGAGCTCGTCGCCCTGGATATACAGCTTGCCGTCTTTGTCGGCGTCGGCCTTGGCGACCATGGTGCAGGCCATCTCGATCGCGCGTTCGGTGGCGTGCTGTGCCTGGCGGAGGTAGGCGATCTCTTCTTCGGACTTGGCTCGGCGGTCGGTTACACCGAGGTCAGGGTCGTATTCGATGATGATATTCTGGCGCAGCAGTTCGTCGGCGAAGCTCAGCGGAAGCGTGCGGTCGGCGATGACGCGGTTGCAGTTGGCACGGACGACGGCCTGGGCGGTGGCCTGGGCGGTGGCGGTCTCGCGGTCGCCGGAAAGTCCTGAGTCCGGAGCGAAGTCCGCGGGGCAGGCGACCCGTGTCGCGTTGGCGTGCCGGCGGGCTCGGTCCATCTCGATATCGCGGAGGATCAGCAACCGTTGGCTGGTATCGCCCTGCTGCGTGACGATCAGCGCGGCGGGGTCGGCGACGTTGAAACGGATCGCGTGGTAGAGCGATCGGTTGGTACTCGGGATGCCCGCCATGACGACGGCGGCGTTGGGTTCGGGGGGTTGCATAGGCCTGGTGCTGTTTGAAACCGCCGCGTCACCACGCGGGGGCGTATTGTTGTTCGGCCCCCGCGTGGTGACGCGGCGGTTTCCGAGCCTGTACGATTCGCTCGGGTCGGTGTGCAAGCCTATCATGCCGCGTTTCCTAGTGGTAGAGCAGGCGTGTAATGGCTAACCGGAGTGTGATCGTGGTAGGCGGGGGCGTGATCGGGGCGTGCTGCGCGTACTACCTGCGGAAGAGCGGTTGGGACGTGACGATCGTCGAACGCGAGACGATCGGCGCGGCGTGTTCGCATGGCAACTGCGGGCTGATCTCGCCCAGCCATGCGCTGCCGTTGGCGGTGCCGGGCACGATCGCCAAGACGCTGCCGATGATGTTCAAGCGGGATGCGCCGCTGCGTGTGGCGCCACGGTTTGACCCTGCGCTGTTTGCGTGGCTGATGAAGTTTGCGCTGCGCTGCAAGGAGGCCCCGATGCTCGAGGCGGCGGCGGGCCGGCACGCGCTGCTACAGTCTTCGGCAACGCTGTACCGCGAGCTACTCGAGGCCGAGGGCATCGATTGCGAGTGGGAAGACCGCGGGGCCTACTTCATCTACCAGACCGAGGCGGGGATGGACAGCTACGTCAAGAGCGACAAGTGGCTGCAGCAGTTCGACCTCGGTGCAGAGCGCATCAGCGGGGAGGAGATGGAGTCGCGTGAGCCCTCGCTCAAGCCAGGCACAACAGCGGGGGCTTGGTACTACAAGATGGATGCGCACCTCCGGCCGGACAAGCTGATGCAGGGGCTCAAGGCTTCGCTCGAGGGTATGGGCGTGCGTATTCAGGAAGGCACGAGCATCACGGGCTTTGCGAGGAACAACGGCTCGGCCGCCGCCTTGCAGACTTCTGCAGGCGATATGGAAGCGGATCGATACGTGCTGGCGACCGGGGCGTGGACGCCAAAGCTGAATGAGTGGATCGGGGCGAAGGTGCCGATCCAGCCAGGCAAGGGGTACTCCATTACGTACCCGAGGCCGGAGAGCTGCCCGACCGCCCCGCTAGCGTTCATGGAGCAAAAAGTGATCGCGACGCCCTTCCAGTCGGGGTATCGGCTTGGCTCGACGATGGAGTTTGCGGGCTACGACAGCACGATCAACAAGGAGCGGCTGGGGGCGCTCAAACGCGGCGCCTCGATCTACCTGAAAGAGCCCTACTGCGAGCCGGAAGAGGAGCAGTGGTACGGCTGGCGTCCGATGACTTATGACGGCAAGCCGGTGATCGACACGAGCCCGGCGATGAGCAACGTGACGGTCGCCGCGGGCCACAACATGCTCGGGCTTTCGATGGGCTCGGCAACGGGCAAGCTGGTCGATGAGGTGCTCAGCGGCGGCGAGCCACATATCGATCTGAAGCAGTTTTCGTTAAGCCGGTTTTAGCACCGCATGTGAATGCGGTGCCAGTAAGTATCGCTCCTGTGTCGGGCACCGCATTCACATGCGGTGCTATAGCTTCGCGATCAGGTGACGCACCGCCTCATCAATCGAGCAAAAGGTCACATCAAAGACGATATCGGCGGCCTCTCGGTAGACCGGGTCACGCCGAGCGAGGACCTCTTCGACCTCGGCGGAGGCGTCCGCGACGCCTGTGAGGGAAGGCCGCTCGTCTGAGGTTGTGGCGTCCGCGGCGATACGGCCGGCCAGGACATCCGCCGAGCAGGCGAGGTAGATCCGTGTCGCGTCTTCGGCGGAGGTCACCGCCTCCTTGCCCGCATCGTGGGTGAGGATCCCCCCGCCTGTGGCGATGACGAGGTCCTCTTTGGCGAGCTGTTCGGTAGCGGCCTCTGCCTCGGCCTGCCGAAAGCCCGCCTCGCCGTACTGCTCCCAGATCTCCGCGATGGTCTGGTTGCTGAACCGCTTGCGGGTCTGGTCATCGAGGTCAACGAAGTCTTTCCAGAGTTCGTTGGCGAGCTGCTTGCCGATGGTGGTCTTGCCGGAGCCGCGGTAGCCGAGGAGGACAATATTCATGCAGGGATTCTATCGGCGGATAGGATGACCGCATGGCGACCGACCCGGTACAGGACCATCTTGATCGCTTGCGGAAAGACCGCGGGCTGCCCAAGCGGGATCTGTCGCTTGGCTTCATGGCCGAACAGTTCAAGCGCGAGGTGGCCAAGCCTTACAAGCAGCTTGGCGATCTGGCGGAGCTTTGGGCAGAGCTGCTGCCTGATCGGTTGGTGCAGCGGTCGCGCCTGGTTGGGCTCAGCCGGGGCGTGTTGCACGTCGAGGTGGACAATGCAGCAGCGCACTTTGAGATCGATCGGCTGCTGCGCGGCGGATTGCAGAAGCAGCTGATCGAAGGGCACAAGGGACCGGCCTTCCGCAAGGTACAGGTCAAAGTCACGGGGCGACGTGAAGCAGATGAAGTGGATGCCCGTCGTCTACCACCACAAGGTGATTTAGACCCTAAGCTAGACCCCTCTAAGCAGCCGGCGCGGGGGCGCGCAAAAAGCAAGAACGATTAGAACGGCCAGACCTTCGGCGCGATCAGCAAGGTCGTGATCATCACGAGGATGTTCAGTGGCAGGCCGACGCGTAGGAAATCGATCGGCTTGTAGCTGCCGGCGTTCGCAACCATCAGGTTGGTCTGGTACGCGCTTGGTGAAGCGAAGCTGGCGGCGGCGGTCATCATCAGCGTGACGGCGAAGGGCGTGAAGTTGCAGTTGAATCCGCTTGGGCCGGCGATCGCAACGAGGACAGGAAACAACAGGCCCGCCGTGGGCACGGGGCCGATGATCGAGGTCAGCACCATCGCGAGGACATAGATCGCGGCGAGGGTGTAGATCGGTTGGCCGGCCGGCATAAGCCCGATGATCGCGTTGGCGGCCTCCGCGGCGACACCGGTCGTGTACATCGCCTCGCCGAACCCGATCGCAGCACCCATCATGAGCAGCACGCGCCAGTTGATGGATTGCCTGGCTTCGTACGGCGAGCAGCAGCCCGCGGCGACCATGATGCCCCCGCCGAGCAGGGCCGCGATCACCAGTTCCATGACGCCCGTCGTGGCGAGCAGAACGATCGCTAGCAGCACCGACAGCGCGACCCACGCCCGGCTGCTGCGGTAGCGCTGGGCGGCACCGAGGGCGTTGAGGTAGTAAAAATCCTGGCGGTTGCGGTAACGCGAAACAAACTGCGTGTCGGCCTCGAGCAGGAGTGTGTCGCCTGCCCGCAAGACAACATCGCCGATCTTGGCTTCGAGCCGTTCACCGCCGCGGTGGACCGCGATAACCACGGCGTTGTAGACCGAGCGGAAGCCACCCTCCTTCACACTTTTACCCGCTAACGGGCTGCGGTCGCTGAGCACCGCCTCGATCAGCTCGAGGTTCTCCGGCAGCTTGCTGGCCTGCTTCCGCGTCGCGGGGGTCAGGCCGTTGATCTGCTTGAGGTCCTGCATCGAGTCGAACTCGCCGGCGAAGATGAGCACGTCGTTGCTGTGCAGCACGGTGTAAGGCGCGATGGCGACGCGGCGTTCGCCACCACGCTCGATACCGATAAGGTAGCCGCCGGGCAGGTTACGAAGGCCGGCCTGCTCGATGGTCTGGCCGTCGATGGGGCTATTGAGCTCGACCTCCATCTCGAATGTGTACTGCCGGGCATCGGCCTCGTCATCCTTGGTACGGTGGTTGGGTAACAACCAGCGCGAGGTCAGCAGGATGTACCCGATCCCGACAACCGCCGCGGGCAGGCCGACCGCGGTAATAGAAAACATGCCGAGGTTCGCGCCGGTGACCTGGTTGCTGCCGAGCGCATCGCTGTACTCTGCGGCGACAAAGACGTTCGTCGCCGTGCCGATCAGCGAGCAGGAGCCGCCCATGATCGCGGCGTAGCTGAGGGGGATGAACAGCTTGCTAGGGCTCATGCCGGTGCGTCGGCACCAGTCGGTGACGATCGGCATGAGCATGGCGACGATGGGTGTATTGTTGAGAAACGCGCTGAGGGCCGCGACGGGCAGCATGAGCCGGGCCTGCGCGATCGGAAGTGATTTAGGCCGGCCCAGCAACGGCCGGGTGACCATCGCCATCGCACCGGTCTGACGCAGGCCTTCCGCGATCACAAACAAGACACCGATCGTGACCACCGCCTTGGAGCCGAAGCCGGCGACGGCCTGAGGAGCCTCCGGGAAACTGACCTGGGGCGAATTCAGCCCGAGCTTCTTCGATACCGCCCCCAGGCCCATCACGATCGCCAGCCCCGCGAGCAGCACGGTGTCCGCCCCGGCCAGGCCGCGGAGGATCGTGATGGCCATGAGCGCCAACAGGCCGAGCATCACCCAGCTTTCCCATGTCATTGTGTTGGTCTCTGGAAGGGTCGGCGTGGTCGCATGGAATGGGGATGATATCGACCCGATCGCCTCCAGAGGTCAATCCATGGAGGTTTGGCGTCGCCCGATAATCGGCGAAAGAGCGTGATCGGGCCGACGAATCGTTGTGAAGTCGGCCGCCGATCCGATCGATACTGTGTAAGCCACCGGGGGAACCACGTGGAACGCCAGATGGCCAATACTTCGATCCGAATCATGTGCCCGAACCTGCGTTGCCGGACCCTGCTGGCGGTGCCCATCACTGCGCGTGGCAAGAACGTCCGCTGCAGGCTGTGCGGCACACGCATCCAGGTGCCCACCAAAAACACCGGCAACAAACCCGCTCCCACACAAGCGGCAGGCGAGCCGACCGAGCAAGAAGGCTGATCAAATCTACTTTTTGCCCGGATCAGGGTACACAGCCGCGGTCAGCGTTCGTCGTCGTCATCCAAGAAGAACTCGATATCATCGAACTCGTCCGAATCATCGCTGTTGGCGAGCGACTCCAACGCCGTGATCGGGTCGTCATCTAACTCGATCGACGAGCCTTCAGCCTCGTCCTCGATGAGTTCAGGCAGGTCCAAGTCGTCATCGACCTCCACCTCAACCTCGGGTTCCGCCGTCGCGGAAGGGGCCGCTGGTGAGCCTGTAGGCGACGCCGAAACCGGGGCACCGGAGCTGTCGTTCTTCACGATCGTGCGGACCGGCTTGATGTCCGAGGGCTGACCATCCACAATCAATGTGAAGACGACCGGGCCGACGACGAGTTCGTCGCCGGCGGAGAGGTTGGCTTCCTGGACGCGGACGGAGTTGTGGTAAGTGCCGTTGCTCGAGCCCAGGTCTTTGACGGAGACAACGCCATCATCGATGGTGAGCTCGCAGTGCTGGCGGGAGACGCTGGTCAGCGGGATCCGGAGATCGCAGTTGACTTTCCGGCCGATGACAACGCGACTTTTCACCAGCGGGAAGTCCCGCCGGGTACCATCAGACTTGAACATCGCCAGAGCAAGATTCGCCATTGTCGACCCTCGGCCGCCTTTCCTTCGTTTGACCTGCAAGATCAACTTCGTAGTCAAGTGAGTGTACCCCAATAGACGTCCATCAGCAACAGCCCGGCAGTGTCACTCACCGGCAAAAAGCCCCGGAATTGGCTGAAAACCAACAGGTTAATGCCCTCTACCTCCACCTTCCTTTCTGCTTTCACAAGTGTCATTATTGCGATTTCTACAGCGTTGTTGAGCCAAAAGGCCAGGACGCACGGAGGCAGGAGGTATTCAATCGTGCGCTCATAGACGAACTAGCGTTTCGCACGAATCAGGCCACGATCCGTCCGCACACGATCTTCGCCGGCGGAGGGACGCCGACCTATCTCAGGCAGTCGCTCTGGGAGCAACTGCTGGAGCAGTTGCTGCAACTCGGGATACAAAATCAGGCCCGGGAATTCACCGTCGAGGCCAACCCTGAAACGGTTACACCCGAGCTGATGCAGACCCTCGCAGCGGGCGGGGTCAACCGCGTCTCGATCGGCGCCCAGTCGTTCGATCGGGACTCGCTCAAGGCCCTGGAGCGCTGGCACGACCCGGAGAGCGTGCCGCGGACGGTGCGGGCCTGCCGTGAGGCCGGGCTGACCAACCTGTCACTGGACCTCATCTTCGCGATCCCGGGCCAGACGCTGGCGATGCTCGACCGCGACCTCGACGCCCTGCTCACGCTCAAGCCGACCCACCTCTCGACCTACGGCCTGACCTACGAGCCACACACCCCGCTGACCGCCAAGCTCCGCGTGGGCCAAGTCAGCCGCGTCGATGAAGACCTCGAGCGGGACATGTTCGAGCTCGTTCTGAGCAGGCTTGAGGCGGCGGGCTATGCCCACTACGAGGTCAGCAACTGGGCTCTGACCGACCCCGAAACCGACTACCGCTGCCAGCACAACCTCGCGTACTGGCACAACAAGAACTGGCTTGGCGTGGGCCCTTCTGCGGCATCACACATCGACGGCCAACGCTGGCGCAACGCCCCGAACCTGACCCAGTACCTCGATGGCTCGCCGACCCCGCCGATCCAAGACCACGAGCAACTCGACGCAAGCGGGCGCTTCGCCGAGCAGTTAATGCTCGGCTTGCGCTTGAGCGATGGCATCGATGCCAAATGGTTCGACGGGCACCCCGCCCTACGCGACGACCAGCGCGAGACCGCGGACGAGTGGATCGATCTCGGGCTGCTCGAACGTGCTGATTGCCGAATCCGACTGACACGCAAAGGTTTGTTTGTCGCGGACTCGGTGATCGCGAGGCTGCTGTGATTCGCGCGGCGTAGCCGCGGCGCTTCATATGCAAAAACATACACAATGAAGCGCCGCGGCTTGCCGCGCGATGCGACTCACTCATCCCCGATACGGTTTCACAAACGACCACTTCTGGGCTTTCAATCCCGACTTCAGCGGGTTGTCGTTGATGTACTCAATCGCCGTCTTCATATACCGCGCATTATCGATAAACGGGCACCAGTACTTCCGGCCCCAGGGCGATGGGACCCGTCCCGCTGCA
>JBCCYY010000088.1:0-13020 GCA_039188575.1 Planctomycetota bacterium
CTTGAAGCTTGCCCTTTCTGGGCATCTTCCGCCGCGTATCACGCTGAATGATCTGCTCAAAGCTGCGGATCATCTCGACTGGCAGGCCCAGTTCGAGTACCTGAATCTCGACCCGTCAAGCCTTGCCGGCTGACGCCCCCACCAAAACTAACCTCGCGAAATGGCGAAAGAGACGTTTGGTCGATTCGGCCTCGATTTGCTCCCATCAAAGGCTCGCTAGGCGAACAGAGACGCTTCCTGAAATACAAAAAGCCCCGCATTTGCGGGGCATTCTGCATTCGTCGGTCGAAACGTCTCTAAGTCATTTGGAGAACGTTTGTTGTAAGCGGAAAAGAGATCATTCGAACTAACAGTAGTGCGCGCCAACATGCTCTATTAAGGTTAGTAAGCAGAGACGATTGGCGGCTCTAGAAGAAATCTTGGGTAGTTCTTGCAAAGCCAGCGCCTGACCTTATAATGAGAGTGAATACTAACAATATATCCTTGCCTCCAGCAGCTCACGGGGTAGCTCACTTGGCACAGTCAAAACCAATCCGGATCGTCCTGATTAGTCCTAAGGGCCCGCTGTATCGGCATCGGGGCGGGCTCTTCGGCAAAGGCTTGCGGTACATGCCGCTCACGTTCCCGGTGCTTGCATCGCTGATCCCAGACGAGATCAACGTCGAATTGAGATGCATCGACGAGGGGGTCGAGAGTGTTCCTGACGACTTAGAGGCCGACCTTGTTGGGATGACGGTTATCACCGGCAGCGCGATGCGTGCGTATGAGTTGTCTCGATCGATCCGATTGCGTGGGATCCCGGTTGTTATGGGTGGGCCGCATATCACGCTGGTCCCTGAGGACGCTCAGCCGCATGCGGATGCGCTTGTGGTTGGGTACGCCGAGGATTCATGGCCGCAATTGCTCAGAGATTTCATTGCTGATGGTCTACGGCCTCGTTATGACCAGGCTCCCGATTTGTCACTTGTGGATCGGCCTGCACCAGACCGGAGCGTGCTCTCTCGGCGTAAGTACCTGACGTCGCACGTGTATGAAGCGACGCGTGGGTGCGTCCACGACTGTGATTTCTGCGTGGTGCCCTCGGCTTGGGGGCGTAAGCCGCTTCAGCATCCAGTGGAAGAAATCGTCGAAGACCTTCGGCGTAATAGAAGCAAGCGGGCGGTCTTTATTGATCTGAATCTGATCGCGGATAAGACCTACGCGCGATCGCTCTTCTCTGCGCTGATCCCGTTGGGGATCCAGTGGTATGGCCTGGCGACGACGCTCCTCTGTGAAGATCAACCACTGCTTGACCTGGCGGCTGAGAGTGGCTGCCGGGGCTTACTGATGGGGCTTGAATCGATCTCGTTGGCGAACCTACGCCATTCTCGAAAAGGTTTCAACCGGCCGGAGCAGTACGCCCGCGCGGTCAAGATGCTTCATGAAAGGGGGATAGGGCTACAGGGTTGTTTTGTGTTCGGGCTCGATGAAGATGAGCCGGATGTATTTGAAAAGACGGCGGCGTTCGCGATCGAAGCCGGGATCGATTTGCCACGTTTTGCGATCGTGACGCCTTTCCCCGGCACGGCGTTGTATCGCCGGCTGGAGCACGAGGGGCGTATCCTCACACGCAACTGGAACCTCTACGATGGACAGCACGCGGTATTTCAACCGATGCGCATGAGTGTCGATGAGCTTCAGCAAGGGACCGAGTCGGCGTGGCTGAAGGCGTATAGCTGGCGTGGGATTGTAAAGCGGATGCGTCACGCCGCGGCTCCATGGCCGATCGCGATGGTCACCAATCTTGGCTATCGCCGTTATGCCAAGAACCTAAAACGCTTCTATACCTGCGGCGGCATGCTCGCCCCGGATTGGCTGCACACCGTGGCGGAACGGGGACAACGCGTCCAACTCACAATCAATACGCAAGCGAGGCGCTCGGCATGATCCGTACGCTTAGCCCCCCTCAGCCGGTTGGCACCTCTGCGTCGGGGTTGTTCTGTAATCCCGGTCAGACGGTTCAGTCGTGGTACGTCGCGATGCCGTCGCGCAGGCTCAGGCGTGGCAAGGTCGTCGGGGTCGACATGCTCGGGAGGCGCATTGCGTTTTGGCGCGACAGCGCGAGAGATGTTCACGCGGTCGACGCTGCCTGCCCGCACCTGGGCGCGGACCTTTCGCTTGGCGACGTGATCGATGGGGGGCTTCGTTGCCCTTTCCACCACTGGCGGATCGGTTCGGACGGGGCGTGTGTTGATGCGCCTTGCGAGCGAAAAACGCCTAATCGATCGACCCGATCGTATCCCGTCGCCGAGATGCACGGCTTGATCTGGATGTTTAACGGGCCAACTCCGAGTTTTGAGATCCCTACACTCCCGGAGGATGATGATCCCAAGCGTTATCGCAGGGTCCGCGTCCCGCCGCTGCACCTGAATTGCCACCCGCACCTCGCGCTCGCGAATGGGTTGGATGTGACACACTTCGATAAGTTGCATGGCCTGACGTTTTCCAGTGAGCCGACGCTTGAGCAGGTGGACAGCAACCGCTTGCGTGTGACGATAAGCGGCCGACCGCGCTCGCGGTGGGTCCAAGCGATCACGCGGACGCATCGGGCCGACGTCGAAGCCGTCTTCACAACGATCGGCCCAAGCATCGCTTGGCTCACGTTTACCCGGCCGTTGCGCTTTCACGCAGTGTTTACCGCGCGCCCCGATGCAAATGGCCAGACCGATACGCAGACGTTCCTCTATCTGCCTGGCTTCGGTTTCAAGGCACTGCGATGTGCGGCGACCCTGCTATGTGTTCTCCACGCCGATCGGCCGATCTTGAACAGTATCAAGTTCAAGCCGGGCTTCGTCGAGTCGGACAAAGCGCTCAGCTTGTTTGCCCGGATGATTAATCAGATGGAGCCCGAGTCTTGATCACCTCAATCGGCTCGGGATCGAGGCCTTTCCGCGTCACGCTGGTTCACCCATGCGTGGGGCGGACTGCGTCCATGAAGCGATACATCCGTACTTGGAAGATGCAGCCGCTCCCGGTGGCGACGATCGCGGGTTTGCTTCCGGATGATATTGAGCGTCGGTTCTATGACGACCGCCTCGAATCGATCCCCTACGACGAGCCAACGGATCTGGTGCTGATCAGTGTGGAAACCTATACCGCTAAGCGGGCCTACCAGATCGCCAGCGAGTATCGCCAGCGGCGTGTCCCCGTGGTCATGGGCGGGTTCCATGCGACGCTCTGCACCGATGAGGTGTGCCAATATGCCGAGTCTGTGGTCGTTGGCGAGGCGGAACAAACGCTGCCCGAAGTGATCGATGACTACCGACACGGCCAGCCAAAGAAGGTCTATCGGAGTGAGCAACGCCCCCGGCTTGCCCGGGTGAAGCCCGACCGCACAGTCTTTCAGGGCAAGCGTTACTTGCCGATGGGGCTGGTCGAGTTCGCGCGTGGTTGTCGTTTCAAGTGCGATTTCTGCGCGATACAGAGCTATTTTGATGCGACACAGAACCACCGGCCGATCGATGCGGTGCTTGAAGAAGTAAGACGCGTCAAGCGGCCAGGCCAGATGATCTTCTTTGTTGATGACAACATCTGCTCAGACCTTGAGAGCGCCAAGGAACTGATGCGTGCTTTGATCCCGCTGAAGGTGCGCTGGGTCAGCCAGTCGTCGATTACCGCTGCCTGGGACGAGGAAGCGCTCGTGCTTCTAAAGCAAAGTGGCTGCCAGGGACTCCTCATCGGGCTGGAGAGCCTCGACGATTCGAGCCTGCGCGTCATGAACAAAGGATTCAACCTGATGCGTGGCGGGCCCGCGGAGGCGATGGCAAACTTCCGGCGGCATGGCCTGCGGATCTACGGCACGTTTGTCTTTGGGTACGACGGGGACACACCGGACTCCCTGGCCCGGTCGGTCCGGTTTGCCCAGGAACAGGGTTTGTTTATCGCCGCGTTCAATCACATCACCCCGTTCCCCGGCACGCCGCTGTACGACCGATTGAGTTCACAGGGACGGATGATATATGAGAAGTGGTGGCTTGACCCGCGGTACCGGTACAACATGGTCCCGTTCAAGCCGGTTGGTATAAGTGCGGAAGAGTTGGAACAGCACTGCCTGGCCGCGCGGAAAACCTTTTATAGTTGGCCGAGTATCTGGCAACGGGCCAAGGCAAAGGTGAACCGGCAGGGCCTGTTTATGCTTGGGAACTATGTTGTCATCAACGCGATGCACCAGCGTGATGTAGAGGGGCGGAGCGGGATGCCGCTGGGCGATGAAACACACCGTATTGAGTTGATCGAGGCATGACGACGGCATTGATAGGCAACCCGGCTTCAACGCAGGAAACTGGCCATGTGTGTGAGCCCGCTCGGCCTGAGGACGAGCAGGCGATTCGAAGTCTGTTGCGCCAACCCATGCCCGGCCGAGTTTCCATTGCTCTGACCCATGAGCCCGATCACCATGCCGCGGTCTCTCTCGCGAATACGCGGGTCGATGAGGTCGTGATCAGAGATCGTCAGGATCCTTCCAAACTTGTCATTGGCTACGGCTACCGGGGGGTTCGACAGCTTTTTCTCAACGGATCAATCGAAAGTGTTGGCTACCTCGGTGGGCTGCGTTGTGATGCATCGCTGCGTGCCGCGTTCAGGGTGCTTGCCGGCGCATTCCAACACCTCATGGAGTCACGGTGTGAAAGAGAGCGGCCTTACGACCTGACGAGCATCATGGCTGACAACTCGGTTGTTCGCCGAGGACTTGAGAAGGGTCTACCCGGGCTGCCAGCCTACGTGCCACTGGGTGAGATGGCTACGCTGACCATCCGCACGGACCGCCATCGGCAGTGGGTAGAGCCGATCCGTATCGCAGAACGCGATGACGCATCAACTATTCAACGGCTGCTTGATGATTCGGGTCGGCTTTACCAAGGGCGACCAGCTTGGTGTGTTGCTGATGCTTGGGGTGACGAGCAATCCATGATGCCTTCATCAGAAGACTTTCTGATCTTCGAAGGACCCGGTGGTAGTAAAGGCTGCATCGCTCTTTGGGATCAGCGATCGATCAAACAGGTCGTGCTCTTGGGTTTATCGCCTTCACTGCGCAGGCTGCGTCATGCGATCAATGCCGCCGCCTTTGTCACGGGGCGGCCTGCTCTGCCGCCACCCGGCAAACAGATTGATATGGCCTACGCCAGCCATGTTGCTTTTGGCTTGGATGACGAAACAGCGGCAACCGCTTTGATCGCGGGACTCTGCGACATGGCCTCTCGTCGAGGTATCCGCCTCATTTCGATCGGCCTCCCTGGTGATACGGCTGTGCTTCCTCATTTGATCAAGCGGTTTAGGCCGTGGATCTCCCGGAGCGTCATCTATGCGGTTGCCTACGACACCGCATTGATCGACCTTGACCAACGCAGCGTCTGGATGGAGATCGCCACCCTATGAAATCTATTCTGAAATCGATCGACGACCTCAATACCCAAACGCGCCAGGCGATGGCCGGGTTACTGGCGGATCATTTTGATGGAGTGACGTGTTCTCTGTTTGAGTGGGATCTCGCAGACAAGACACACGCCGTGCTGCTATACCAAGCGACTGGAGAATTGATTGGTTTTAGCACCTTTGCCTTGTACACGGATACGGGACCCGATGGCTATCCCGCGACGATTGTCTGCTCGGGCGACACGATTGTCGCGCCCCATGCCTGGGGCACCAGGCATCTTCCTAGTTCTTGGATCCGTGCGGTCCATCAACTGCACCAAAAAACCAGCAATTCCAGTATCTACTGGCTGTTGATAACGTCCGGCTACCGCACCTACCGATTCCTTCCGGTCTTTGTTAAGCGGTATCACCCATCGCCGATTCAAGAGGCCGATGCGAAGGCGATTGCTTGCATGCACAGGCTCGCCACAGAGCGTTGGGGAGAGCAGTATGACCCGCAAGTCGGCGTTGTACGGCTGGATCACCCTCAGCCACTACGTCAGCATTTGTCTACCGTGCCTGAAGAGCGGAGTGATGATGTTCATATTGCACATTTTTTACGGTGTAATCCAGGGCATTCGGAGGGTGATGAGCTGGTGAGTTTTGCGAGTCTTGCGGAATCCAATCTCACCCGTGCGGGCTTGCGGATGCTGCACCCCGCCAAACAAACCGATTCAGTAGGACATGTGCCCTGATGCTAGCTCGCGCGATTAATCGAGCATGGGCCTTCTCGATGCTTCAATCTGAGCGGAGGTTTGCTGCTGCTCTATCGAACCCAGGTGAAATACAGCAGCGTCTTCTTTTCAACATACTCAAGCATCAGCGTGAAACGGTGTTTGGTCGTGAGCACGGTTTCAGCAGCATTCAGAATTACGGCGATTACGTTTCTCGAGTACCCATCGCTGACTACGAATCGCATCAGCCTCTGATCGAACGTGTTCGTCTCGGAGAAGAGGATGTATTGACCGCAGACCCGGTGACCCATCTCATCCCGACCAGCGGTTCTTCTGGTCCCCGTAAACTCATCCCGCACACGGTATCATTGCAATCACAATTCAATGCGGCGCTTGGGCCTTGGGTTCGATCGATGTTCCGCAGGTTCCCGGGTGCCACTCAAGGGCGCACTTATTGGTCGGTTTCCCCGGCGATTGATGAAGATGCGGCTTCGGCCGTCAAGGTCGGGTTCGAGGATGACACAGACTATTTGGGACCTCTTGGAAGAATGCTGGTCCGACGTATTCTTGCCGTGCCTTCATCGGTGCGGAAGATCAGTGACATCGATGCCTTTTGGAATGCAACGGCCTTGCACCTACTGGCCGTAAAAGACCTTTCGCTTGTTTCTGTCTGGCACCCATCGTTTTTGATGCGTCTCTTGGACGAGATCGATTCGCGGTGGTACGACCTGATCGATCAACTGCCTCGCCATCGAGCTAGGCAGCTATCAAGGACAACACCCGACGCTATCTGCGAGATTTGGCCACGGCTGTCGCTCGTGAGTGCTTGGGCCGATGCTTCAGCCGCGCTACCATTCGACCGGATGCGCGAGCGATTGTCGGGTGTTGAAGCCCAGGCAAAGGGATTGCTTGCCTCGGAGTGCTGGACAACATTCCCTTATGAAGGGATGTATCCACTTGCCGTCACCTCGCATGTATTCGAGTTTCTTGATGAGCACGGCCGAGTGACGCTTTGCGATGAGCTTCAGCTAGACGAGGTTTACGAAACGGTTGTCACGACGGCGGGGGGTCTTTACCGCTATCGAACAGGAGATAAAGTTCGGGTGACAGGATTTCTGAAGAACACGCCGACGTTGCAGTTCATAGGCAGAGATCGTGCTGCTTCGGATCTTTGTGGCGAGAAACTAACGGAATCGCATGTCAGCGCGTGTCTCAGTGGGGTCTATTCGCAAACGGGTTACAGACCTACAGACCAGGCACTCATCCCAGCCGATAGCTCTGCCCCTACCTACTACATCTTGCTTCTAACCAGTAATCAGCCACCGCCCGCCGACTTTGGCCAGTTACTTGATGATCATTTAGGTGAGAATCCTCACTATGCACTTGCGCGCAGGCTTGGCCAACTTCAGCCTCTTCAAGTTCACTGGGCTGCTAAACCCTTTCGAGATCTTGGCTCGGAATCACACGTGACATTGGGTTCAATCAAACCGAGCTTACTCGTTTCGCATGAGATGCTGAGCGCTTACACCGCATCAAAGTCAAGTCTTTAAGACCGGTGACGCGTGCCAAAAGTAACCTCGTAAAAACGCGAAAGAGACGTTTGCGTAGATGTTGGCGAAAGAGGCCGAGTATCGGTGTGTTGCGATGAACAGAGACGCTACACCTAATGAAAAATCTCCCGCGTTTTGCGGGAGATTCGGGGGTTTGGGCCTAACAGTCTCTGTCTTGTATGGGTTATGTTAGGTGTAAGCGGAGAAGAGATCATTCGAACTCTCAGTAGTGCTTTCCAACATGCTCCATTTGAGTGAGAAAACAGAGACGATTGGCACTAATGATTTTTCTATATCGAGGCAGTTCATAGATGTGAAGCTGGTTTACTTTTTGGTCACCACGCGCATACAAGATGAAGGCGACTTGTGGAAAACGTTGAGACATATACACTATCGCGAATCGATTGTGGAGAATTGTTCGACTGAAAATCTCCAATCACAAGACTTATGTAGCACGATGCAATAAATCTCCAACTTCATGCGTATTTACTGTTGCATCAATCGGGATTAGCCGATATGTTTTGCGAACAAGGAACCTCGTACCGAGGTAAATGACTTCGATGAACACCAAACAGCACAATCTGAATCCCGTCGAACGCACGTTCTGTGCGTCGGGGCTGTTTGGTTTACCCGGCCAGCAAAGACTCGATCGAGATTATCTCGATCCGAGCTCACGGCTGGTGACGGGTACCACCGCCGGCATGCTCGGGACCTATGGCCTATCCGCCGTGATACCGAGCATCGTGATCTCCGCATAAGCCGGCACCTCCGACCCACAACCTGCTGCAAGACACCGCCGCCTCAATTGGGCTGGTTTTGTTGTGTAACACTGTGTGAAGCGGTCTGACTAAATTCCGAGGGAAACATGGAAAACTTTTAAAAACAAGGAAAAACACCACCCACGGTGTAGCTCAATGGCAGAGCGTGCCCCTCATAAGGGCGAGGTTGCTGGTTCAAGCCCAGC
Source organism: Planctomycetota bacterium (assembly GCA_039188575.1). Taxonomy (GTDB): domain Bacteria; phylum Planctomycetota; class Phycisphaerae; order Phycisphaerales; family Phycisphaeraceae; genus JAHQVV01. Next base: position 8,640 of record JBCCYY010000088.1, read on the forward strand.
CATCGTGATTGACAACAAGATGCGGTGTAGAGGAGCGGAGTCCTCGCCGGGTTCATAACCCGGAGATCGCGGGTTCGAATCCCTGCCACCGCTATTGACAACCCGAAAGTGGCGCACCGTTTCGGGCGGGCAGGCGGTCACATGCCGTCGGCGCGATCGGTGCGCTAACGATGCCGCGTAGCTCAGTGGCTAGAGCCCCTGTCTTACAAACAGGTACGCGTCGGTTCGAATCCGACCGCGGCAATAACAATGACGATGCTGCAACATCGTCGTCAAACGCTGGTTCGCTTAGCCAGTAAAGCGCCCGGTTGAAGCCCGGGAGCCCCAGGTGCGAATCCTGGACCAGCGATTGGTGAGGTAAGCACAAGTGCAAGCCTCTAGACACGGGTGTTCCGTGTCAAGATCTTTGACAAGTGAAGAGCGGATAGATGCAAACGCCCCTGGACTTGTTCTGGGGGCTGACGTGACGGCCTGCCCCGGCGCAATCGTGCGCCGGGGCTTGGGCCGTCACTTTTCGACGCGTAGCTCAGCGGCAGAGCACTCGGCTGATAACTGAGGGGCCGGTGGTTCGAATCCACCCGTGTCGATTCGTTATTGCATCAATCGATGACGTCGGAGCTCGAAGGCAGAGCGCCTCACTGTCGATGAGGAAGGTGCGGGTTCGAATCCCGTCGGCGTCGCTTTTTTCACTCCGCGGTAGCTCAATCCTGGGAGAGCAGCTGTCTAGTAAACAGCAGGTTGCCGGTTCGAGGCCGGCTCGCGGATTTACCCCGTAGTTCAATTGGAAGAATGCCGGCCTACGAAGCCGGAGGTTGCAGGTTCGAGCCCTGCCGGGGTGATTGAGCCGTAGCTCAACTTGGTTAGAGCGGCCGGCTTTGAACCGGCAGGTTGTAGGTTCGAGTCCTACCGGCTCAGTTATCTATACCCCGTAGCTCAATGGAAGAGCACCGGCCTCCGAAGCCGAAGGCTGCAGGTTCGAGTCCTGCCGGGGTGATTCATCACTCAAACGCGCCGTCGTACCCCAACTGGTAGAGGGAGCCGACTCAGAATCGGTGAATGTGCAGGTTCGACTCCTGCCGACGGTACTTCTCTTTCCACTCCCTTGGCGCAATCGGTAGACGCACCGGGTTTAAGCCCTGGCGCCTTCATGGCATTGCTGGTTCGAATCCAGCAGGGGGTATCACGCCGTCGTGTCCCAATCGGTAGAGGGCCCCGATTCAAATTCGGGTGGTTGTTGGTTCGAATCCAACCGACGGTACTGCATCATTTACGCCACCGTGCCCCAACTGGCAGAGGGGCCAGCCCGAGATGCTGGTAGTTAGAGGTTCGAATCCTCTCGGTGGTATTCAGTTACGGCCGCTGCCCGGGCGTGCGGGGCTTGAGGCGCTAACGGGATCACTCCTGCGACTCGCCCCCGCCCGGGCCGGCATTTTCAATCAGCGGGGTTGTAGCTCAATTGGAAGAGCGCCTGGTTTGCAACCAGAAGGTTCGGGGTTCAAGTCCCCGCGACTCCACTTCTATCTACTGGCGTGGCTATAGCTCAATGGGAGAGCACCCGGCTTGCAACCGGGGGATCAGGGTTCGAGTCCCTGTGGCTACATTTGAATCTCTACTTACTAAACAATGGAAAGGAGGCCGACCATGTCTTTGGCACTCAACACGGACGTGCTGGTTCTGAACAAGAACTGGTCGGCACTGCGGGTCATCACCGCAGCTGAAGCGCTCGCCGACCTGTTTGTCGGCAAGGTCGAGGCGATCGACACCGACTACCAGGCGTACGACTTCGCCACATGGCGTGAGCTGAGCGCGTACAAGAGCGCGTTCGAGCCTGAGCCGTACCGGTTTGTGCAGACGGTGACCGATGCGGTGCTCGTGCCGGCGGTGGTTCGACTCTTGTCGTTCGACAAGGTTCGTCGGCCGACAGTCCGGATGAGCCGGCGGAACGTGTACCTGCGTGATAACTACACCTGCCAGTACACGGGCAAGAAGCTCCCTGCCAACAAGCTCAACCTCGACCACGTTGTCCCGGCTTCGCGAGGTGGCAAGACGACGTGGGAGAACGTGGTGTGTTGCTGCATCGAGGTCAACTCGAAGAAGGGCGACCGTACGCCTGCCGAGGCGGGCCTGAAGCTGATCCGTGAGCCGAAGCGCCCCGACCCGGCACAGCTGCTGTTTGCAGCCCGTCGGCCCCGGCATGACGCGTGGAAGCATTTCGTCGACGCGGCGTACTGGAACACGGAACTGCAGGACTAACGATGGGCGCTCGGCCGATCTCCGGGTCGGTCGGGCGCTTTTAACACAGGGTGGAGTTCGATGGCTGAACGCCTGCTTTGGGTGCAGGTAGGTGCGGGTTCGAGTCCCGCTGCCCTGATTGTGACGGAAGCCGAAGTGGCCGAGGCACCAGGTTGTGGACTTGGGGGAAGCGGGTTCGAGTCCCGTCCGTCACCTTCTAAATGTAAATCAAACCAAGAAAGGAGTTGTTATGTCAAACCGAACTTATATCCGTTTTGTCACCGACGACTCCGATCCGGAATCGCGGACAAACCAGGGGATCTTCCACGCGATTTCAGCGATTCGCCACCGCGATGATCTGGAAGACTACATCCATGACTGGATCGATGAAGAATACGGTTGGATGAACGACTACCTACCGGTGCCGGATTGCTTTCGTGGTTCAAGCAACGCTGCGGCCATCTGTTGGTTTCGACCGGACGCTGGGGAAGTCATCCTTCGGACACGCAGTCTGGCCGCTTTGCTTGGAGAGCATGGCGTGCAGGTCAGGATGATTCGGTCCGCTAGTCCCGGTTGTGTGATTTATGAAGACAACTGGCAAGTCGTTGCAAAACCGAGACCTGCTTATACATGGTGCGGTCGCCGCCAGAGAGCGCGAATGCGACGATCGGGCTGTAGATAAATATTTAACTCAATCCTGATTACCTCAACACAAGGAGACACATCATGCCACGCATCAACCCTGACCAATTCAATGAAGACGAGCAGTTCTTTTGAGCCTATTAGCAAGCGTAAGAAGGGATTCCCCTCCGAGACGAACGTCAAACGCGGCGTGCGGATCGTTCATGGCAACAAGGAGCTGATCGAGAAACTTGGCCGGAACGACCGATGCCCCTGCGGCTCAAACAAATCCTTTCAAGCGATGTTGCATGAAGAGCGGCAAGTACGACGGCACGAATCGTGACCACTACTTTTAAAGACTAATTAACCGCCGGCTTAGCCGGCACACGCGTCGTTAGCTCACGTTGGTAGAGCGGCTGGCCTCCAACCAGCAGGCAGCCGGTTCGACACCGGCACGACGCTTTTCATGGATCCCCTGGTATAAAAGAAAGAGAGGTGCCTCATGGGATACGAGATGATCGATGGCGTTCCGGTATGGGGCGCTCCGGACGCGGGCGCGGTCACGCAGATCAAGACCTGCCTGCGAAACAAGGATGCCGCGGGTGGCGCGCTGATGGGCGACCACCACCTGGGCTACGCGATGCCGATCGGCGGCGTCGTGGCGTACCACGGCATGGTCTCGCCTTCGGGTGTTGGTTACGACATCGCGTGCGGCAACAAGGCCGTGCGGCTGGACGTCAAGGCGAGCGACATCAAGCGGGACATCGCCAAGATCATGGACATGATCTACCGTGAGATCTCGTTCGGCGTCGGTCGGAAGAACAAGGAAGACGTCGACCACGAGCTGTTCGACGACGAGACTTGGGACCTGGTCGATTCGCTGCGGATCCGTGTCAACAAGTGCCGTGACCTGAAGCAGCTGGCTCGGCAACAGCTGGGCACGGTCGGCTCGGGCAACCATTACGTGGACCTGTTCGTTGATGAAGAGGAGAACGTGTGGTGCGGCGTGCACTTCGGTTCGCGTGGCCTGGGTCATAAGCTCGCTTCGCACTTCATCGAGAAGGGCGGCGGCGATAACGGCATGCACGTCGACCCGGTCGTGTTCCACGAGAACGCATACCTCGGCGAATCATACATCCGTTGCATGAACCTGGCGGGTCGTTATGCATATGCGGGCCGGGACTGGGTGTGCCAGAAGGTCGCGCATCTCCTGAAGACGAAGATCGTGGAAGAGGTTCATAACCACCACAACTTCGCGTGGAAGGAAACGCAGACGATCGATGGCCACGAGATGGAGGTCTGGGTGGTCCGCAAGGGCGCGACCCCGGCCTTCCCCGGCCAGCGCGGTTTCGTCGGCGGTTCGATGGGCGACATCTCGGTCATCCTCGAGGGTGTCGAGAGTGAAGACTCTAAGGCTGCGCTCTACTCGACCGTTCACGGTGCAGGCCGGGTGATGAGCCGTACGCAGGCGGCGGGCAAGAAGCGCTGGGACAAGAAGGCCAAGGGCTTTGTCCGCAAGAGCGAAGGC
>JBCCYY010000089.1:0-12909 GCA_039188575.1 Planctomycetota bacterium
CCCCCGCGGGGCGCCGGTGGCCCCCCGGCTGTTCTACTGCACGGAAGAAGCGAGATGGAAATCGTAAGACTGGGACTCATCGGCTGCGGCGGAGCGATGGCACGCTTCCACGAGACCTACTTCAAAGAGGTCGATGGCCTGACGTACGCGGCATGCACGGATATGAATGCGACTGCGGCGGTTGAATCCAGCGAGAAGCATGGCTGCAAGCCCTACGACACCGCCGAGGCGATGATCGACTCTGGCGAGGTCAACCTGATCCTGATCGCGACGCCCCACTTCACCCACCCGACCTTTGCCCAGCGGGCGTTTGGCAAAGGGATCAACGTGATCACCGAGAAGCCGCTTGCCGTGACCGCGCACGATGGGCAGGCGACGATTGACGCGTTTGAAGAGGCGCGGAAGGACAAGGCCGACCTGATCTTCGCCGGGATGTTCCAGCAGCGCACCTTCGCGACCTGGTCGACGGTCAAGCGCCTGTGTACTGACGGCAGCATCGGCGAAATCATGCGCGTCAACTGGACCATCACGGACTGGTTCCGGACGCAGACCTACTACGACGCCGGCGGCTGGCGCGCGACCTGGAAGGGTGAAGGCGGCGGCGTGCTGCTGAATCAGTGCCCGCACAACCTGGACCTGCTCTGCTGGTTCGTTGGGCAACCGAGCAAGGTCACCGCGATCGCGGAGCTTGGTAAGTACCACCACATCGAGGTCGAGGACGATGTCACCGCGATCCTGCAGTGGCCCAACGGCGCGTCCGGCACGTTCATCACCTCGACCGGCCAGACCCCCGGTATCAATCGGCTCGAAATCGTCGGCAAGAACGGCACGCTCATCGCCGACCTCATGCCTGGCGATGAAGCGCACACCCTGACCTACTACCGCACGCACGAACCGGTGGATGCGTTTACGAAGAACTGCCCCGAACGATTCGCCGAGGTGCCTGCGGACAAGCTTGTGATCACCCCTGCCGACGGGGACAGCCGGCCCAACCACCAGCGGATTGTACAGAACGTCGTCAACACGATCCGCTTCAGCAGGGGTCAGGACAACCTGCTGACTCCCGCACCAGAAGGCCTATTTGGCCTGGAACTTGGCAACGCGATGCTCATGTCCGGGCTCAAGTCGTCGCCGGTGAACTTGCCGATGCCCGCCGAGGGCGAGCTAAGCCGCAAGGCCTACGCGGACCTGATCGTGCATCTGGGGGAAACCTCGACCTTTGTGAAGAACGAGGTCAAGGAGAGCAAAGCGGACATGGCCGGGTCGTTCTGACGCTCAAGCGGTGATCACTTCGTCCATGCAGATGTCGTACTCACCGATTGGGAGCTTATCTGCCAGCTGCTCGTTGAAGCACAGGCCGATCTTGTACGTCGCCGGGTGCTGTGCGAGGTAGCGGTCGTAGTAGCCACCGCCCTGCCCCAGTCGCGCGCCGGTCTGTTGAAACGCTAGGCCAGGCACGAGTGTCACATCCGGCGTCTCATGAAACGGCTCGCGGGTCGTCGGCTCGGGGATGCCGAAGCGGCCCGGGGCGAAATCGTCCAGCTTGTGGATCAACACCGGCTGCATGACCCCGGGCTCGGAGAGCACGCGCGGCACCGCGATGGCCTTACCCTGCTCAAGTAGCGCTGCGATTAACTCGTGGGTCCGTACCTCGCTGCCGCTGGAGACGTACACGAAGACGCTGCCGGCATGTTCGATGCGTTCAATCGATAAGACGAGTTGTTCGATTACGGTGGAACGCTCAACAAGCGACGCCTCGGGGATCGCATTGCGCAGGGCGCGGTAGTGCCAGCGCAGCTCGGCCTTACTCACTGCGTCGGACATTATTTCTCCTGTTCTGCATACAGCGACGGCTCTTCGCTGTCGGCCTCGTGCTCCGAGATCGGGTCGAGTTGGAGATAGCCTTTCAGAAGATGCACCGCCAGATAGATCACCGGGGTATCGAGCAGTGCGATAACCAGCTTGAATGCGTACCCGGTCAGGATCAGCGTGGTCAGCAGCGTGGGGATTGTCGTCTGCTCATCGATCATGAAATCCAAGCCACCGACCTGGTAGGTGATCAGGATCACGGCGACGGTATCGACGGCCTGGCTCACGATGGTCGAACCGTTGTTGCGCAGCCATAGGTGCTTACCCTTCGTCAGCCTTTTCCAGAAGTGGAAGAGGTGGACATCGACAAACTGTGCGGCGAGGTAGGCGATCATCGACGCGGTGACCGCGCCGAACGCGAGCTTGCGGATCTCAAAAAATGCCGCCGACTCGCTGCCCGGCAGGATCCCGCCGATCCACAGGATAAAGATCACCCACAGGTTGAGGATCAGCCCGACCCAGACGACGAAGTTCGCTCGGCGTCGTCCGTAAAACTCGGAAATGAGGTCGGTGCAGAGGAACGTCATCGGGTATGGCAGCACGCCGATCGCGACGGCAAAGGTCAGCCCGAGCACCCCCTCAGGCAGCCACTTGCCGATCTGAAGACCCGTCTCGCTGCTGTGTGTCGCCAGTACGATGAACCGGCTGATCCCCAGGATGTTGAGCATCGCAAGCGTGCCGAGGAACAGCCCCGCCATGATGAGGAAGACCCGCTCGCGTCGGCGGTGCAGGACGGAGGCGGGGATTGGGTTGGAGCCGCTAGTCGAGTCTGGCATGCATGCAGTGTAGGACATCCATGCCATACAGATCAGACCGGCGGTGTTGTAAAAAAGCAACATCCGGCATCATCGGGGTGATAGGCGAATCGACAAACAACTTAAAAACAAGCAAAGACAGAACAACTGGTCATGAAGGGGTTGCTGTGGCTGACTTGCCCCATGCGAGTCGCCGCCTCCAGCAACCTGACGGTTGAACTGATTCGAGCCCAGCGGTTCGATGTCGCATATCACTTCCAGGCAGCTACCGACCCGCAAACGCTGGACAAGCCCTGTGAATCGCATGATCACGATCCACTGCAGCGAGTGGTAGATCGTGTCGAGTTGAGCCCCGAGGCGATGAGCAGCGACCCTTGGAGTACGCTGAACCGAGAAACGTCTGATGCGGTCTTACCTGCGGCGGATCCCACCAGCGAGCCTTCGTTAGAAGAAATCGAACTGGGGCCCCGCCGGCTCTCGCCGGTCGTTGGGTCGCCCGCGCTCGGTGGTCTGGGTGTTGCGTTGATCGTTACCGGCACGCTCTTGGATGTCGTTGCCTGAGTTGCTATCCTCCGGTGAAATGCCGCCGCACCGCAGCCGATCACCCAGCAAGCGAGCCGTCACACCGAAGCATCGGGACCACGCAAAAGTAGACCCGATGCGGTTGGGCCGGGCTTTGCAACGACGCAAAGCCGCGGGTCTGGTCTTCGCGCTGTTCATGGTCGTAGTTATCGCGCTTTTGGACCGATCAGCAGGTCTGTTCCCTGTCCAGGATGACTTTCATAAGTACAACGACCAGTCCTTCGAGGTGCTCCGCGTCGTAGACGGCGACACGCTCGAGTTAAACGTCTCCGACGGCGGTCAGAAGACAACCCGTGTCCGGTTGTGGGGGGTCAACACACCCGAGATGAACGCCGACAAGCCCGACACCCCACCCGAGCCTTGGGCCGAAGAGGCGACCGCGTTCGCCCGCGACGCGGCGGCGGGCCAAATGGTCAAGCTGCGGTTGCAAGACCACCGCCTCCGGGGCCGATTCGGACGGCTGCTCGCGTACGTGGTGCTTGCCGATGGGCGTGTCTTGAACGCGGCGCTCATCGAAAACGGTCTCTCGAAGCACGACGACCGGTGGGGCCACGACCAAGGGGGGTATTTCGAAACACTCGAGAAGAACGCCCGCGAACGCCGAGTCGGTTTGTGGGGCCCATAATCTGGGCTGCATTTGATGGCAGACAGGTATTTTTCGGTCTACACTGTGCTAGTCATTCGACACTTTTCATGGGAAAGACTCTTGGGTTTTAGCTTTTCAAACAAGCCGAAACGGCCGATGAACGCTAGGCGGCGTGCCATCGCAGAAACCAATGCGTTTCTGAATTGGGCAATGCAGAACGAGGAACCCATGCCACGTATCCCGAGGCGGCGTGTGGACCGCGGGGGTTTTTCGCACCTGCTGAGCCGACCTAAAGCTGGCGCCATCATCGCCTGCTGGTGGTCCAAGGCACTGGAACGTGTCCGCGACCGCTGAATCACCGGGCTATCATGCCCCCCCCGCCAACTTGAAGCACAGGCCTGCACATGGATATCAAAGCGACTATCGATAAAGAATCGTTCGGCTACAGGAACCGGCTGCTACTGATAGCGCTCGGGGCCATGCTCTACGCCGCGTGGTGCCTCTACGATGGCATGATCGGCTACCCCGATCAGATCGAAGCGTACGAGGCTTTCAACCAACTGCAGGCGGACTACCCCGACAACTGGCGGGACGAATGGGAAGAAGTCGCCAAAGACAACGGGTGGGACCCGACGAAAGAACCGGACGAGCGGACCCAGGGGGACATCCTCACCCAGTGGCTGCAGTTTGCCATCGTCTTCCCCATCGGGGCGTACTGCCTGATCTCGGTCGGGGTCTGGTCACGCAGGTACATCGGTGCCGATGACAGCACGCTGTACGGCAACGGCGGGGTCGAGGTACCTTTCGATTCGATCACTCACATCGATGCCAACCGTTGGGAGCGGAAGGGTATCGCTCGCGTCTACTACGACTCAGGCGCTGGCGAGCAGAGCGTTCTCATCGATGACTTCAAGTACCAACGCCACCCCGCCAACGAGGTCTTCAACCGGATCAAAGCAGCAATCGATGACGATAAGATCGAAGGTCTATCTGATGAAGGGGATTTGGCTGAAGGATTCGATGAAGCCGATTCAGACGTCAGCTAATTCGTTTAATCAAATCACTCATTGGGCGTTGATCGTTTCTAGCAGGCCCTGGGCCTCTTGGGTCAGACGACCGGACAGGTTGGGCTGAGCCAGCAATCGCTCGACGAGTTTCACCACCTGCTGCTTGCGTGCCCGCGTCTCATCCGTCGGGCCACCCTCCAGTTCCGACGCCCGGATCGCATCGTACTGCTGGTAATAGCGTGAAAGTGTCCGGATGTCCGTATCGGCTCCGACCATGTCCATCATCGCGCGGAGTGTCGCGGCACCGAGATCGTCGATGCCCAACAGGCGACGCATGTAGTCGCTGGATCGAGCCAGGGTCTTCGCGGGCTGGGCCAGGGTCTGCTCGATAAGTTCATTGTTGCGGGTCTTGAGCCAGCCGCGCATCTTCTGGGCAAACAGATCCGCTTCTGTGCCCTGCTCGCCACCCTTCGCGGATAGGGTTTCCAGTGCACCGAGGATACGGGCGTACGTGGTCTCTGACTCGAGCAGCCTGGCCTGGGCCTCGGTGTGCTTGACCTGGAAATCCGAGCCAAGGATCTGCTTGTAAACGGAAGGCAACTCTTCGCGCTGAGCTTGTTGCGGCTCATCAGGCTCACCAACCGGGCCCGCGTTCTCACTCCCACTGTCTGGCACTCTGGACGTGCTGCTGGCCCCGGTGATGAGCAGCTTGCGCTCCTTGACGCTGAGGATCAGCGCGGCGATCGCGGACGGCATGATGCGTGTCGCGTAGACGTGGTCGGTCGAGGCGTAGTCGCGCCCGGGCATCGGTACAAAACCGCCGTCGTGCGTCTGGCCCATCACGAACCACCACTTGATCCCGTCCATATAGTGGCGGAAGGCCTTCCCCCCGCCATGGAACGCGCCCAGCGAGCCCCAGTGCGTGTGCATTAGGGTCGAGGCGTGGCCGTCAAAGATCGACTCGGGGCTGTTCGCGCATGACTGGCCCAAGTGCTGGGCGAGGTACCTCCACTCCGGGTGGGTCTTGGAGCCGATCGAGTGCGCGATCGCGCCGAGACCGCTCCGGCCGTAGTGCCCCGTGCGCTGGCCGTTGTGGTGCATCGGCTTGGTCGGGGTCTTCTGTGTGCGGTCGCGCACCAGCATCAACTGGTTCTTGTTGTTGATGTAGGCACGGATCGAGTCACGCTCGTTCTTGATCCAATCCAGCGGCTTGTACCGGGGGTCCTGAGGGGTCGGCCAGAGGACCTTGAAATCATCGATGCCTTCCATGTCTCCTTCGTTGCGGAAGCCGATGCCGCGTTTGTTCTTAACGTTCTCTCTCGAATCTCCCTGCACTTCGATGACCGCATGCTCCCAAGCATTGAAGCCGTAGCCGATTCCACCATTCGGGCCGACGCCAAGGAAGGCCTGGTGGATGCGCTGGTAGCACTCCTCGTCAAACTCTAAACCGCCCTGCTCAAAGATACTCATTGCGACCATCGCCAGGCCGCCTGGCTGGGACATCGAGCCGTAGCCCTTGGGCCCGCCCGAGGCGATACGCCGGGTGATATAAGCGAACGGTTTGTGCATGTACCCGCCGCTGCGCCAGTCCTGCCCATCACGGTACGCGGCCGCGAGCGACTCCATCGCGGGGATCAGGCTCTTGTCCTTGGTGAGCATGTAGTACTCGCCCATCACGATGCCGTCGTAGCCCCAGCCCCACGTCGGGAACCCCCCTCCGTTCTCCGGGTCGTACCGCTTGCCCTTGTACCGGCTCATCACCTCGCGGATGATCTTCGAATACTTATTCTCCCCGCTGGCCATCAGGGACAGGATCGCCGCACCATGCGCGTGGGGTCGGCCGAACTTGCCCTCACGAACGTACTCATTGGCCACGAAGTCACACAGCTCGATCATGAGCTTGTCCGACCGCTCGCAGTTGTATGGGAATGTCTTCGAGAATTTGCCGACCGGCTCGATCTGGATCTCGACCTTCTTCTCATCGCTCTTCGAGCCGTTGGGCCAGACGATCAGTTCGAGCTTGCCGTCCTTACTCTGCGCTTCTTCGATAAGGATCGCCATCGACTTCATCGGGCCGTCCCAGCCGCTGACAGTGCGCCGGCCGAACTTGTGCGGGGTCTTCATGACCTTGCCGTTGGCGCCGATGATCACATCGCCGGCCTTGATCTTGCCCACGGCCGGTGAGTTGCTAAAGACAAAGCGGACCGTGAAGGCTGTCGGGTGCTTGTGCGTGATCTGCGCACGGATGCCGGTCGGCCCGACGTTCATGAAAAAGCCCTCGCCGAGCTTCTCCGCGAGTTCACGGTCGTGGTAGCCGTGCAGCTTCAGGTTCCATGGGAATCCGTCCTGCTTCTCGTACACCGCGTGTGCCGGCACAGCAAACAGGAATATCAACGCCAGAAAGAGCAGATTACGAAACATCGGTCCCCTTCATATATAGACCTCAAGATAGCAATTGTAATCTGTCTTGCCCGATGACCACAATACACCAAACGGAATAGGCTGGCCGATCGACCAGTTGCCTGTTGACTGTTTATCAGTCAGAGGCCCTCAACCCTGAGACGGCCCCTGCTCCGCTTGTGCTTCGTGGACCGCCTGCTCCTCAGGCGTCTGCGGCATCGCCTCAAGCCCAAAGGCCCGCTCGACCTCACGGACAATCGGCATATGGATCGGCTTCTTGTCGAAGTTAAACGGGTCCGCGCCGTGCCCCGCGGGCTTGTCCATGTTGATCAGATGCTTGACGAAGTCGTACATGTCGTTGATCGGGACGCGGTGCCTAGCCATCACCTCCGCCGCGATCGCGTTGTACTCGATCTCGGAACCCATCTCGAATACGTTGCTCCGCGAGTGGCGGATCGGCGTCGTGCTCGCCCAGACGATCTCGGCCTTGGTCGCCTTGAGTTGGTCAATGAGTCGATCCAGGTTGGCCCGGTACTGCTCCTGGCCGGTGGCGACTTCGCCACCTACGTGAATCGGGAGTACCCGGAAAGACTCCAAGTCCGGCACGCAGTGGATCAGATCTCCCAGCCCGACATTGATGTGGATCATGTCCCACGCCGGCCGCTTTTCAGGCGGAACCGGCTTACCATTGCGATCGGCGTAGCCCAGCAGAAGATCCAGATGCTCAAGCGCGTTCGTGGAGTTGGCAACGACGCCTTCGGGCCAGCCCGCAATCACTACCTCGGCCTTGCCTTTCAAAGCGGCCGTGACACCACGAGCATGCTGGCTGTAGACCGCGTCACCGATCACTAGCACGCGCGGCGTCTTCTTGTCCTGTGCAGCAGTCGGAAGGACAAGAACCACCATCAAAGCCAGTACGAATTGTTGGATGCGTTGCTTCATCATTCAAACCATCAGTTCGGGCAGGGCCCCAGTGCTGTCCGCAAACTTCGTCACCGGGATGTCCATCGCCTGCAGCATCGTGACGAACAGGTTGGCCATCGGGACCTTCTTGTCGTCGACCCACTCGTGCAGCGAGCCGTGCTTGAAGCCCATGTTCTTGCCACCTGCCAGCTGCAGCGGGTAGTTGAACCCGGAGTGCGACGCGTGGGGGTGAGCCGAGCCCCAAAGGCAGAGCGTGTTGTCAAGCATCGTGCCCTCGCCCTCCTGGGTGTTCGCTAGTCGCTCTAGGAAATAGGCGTGGTTCTGTGCCCGCCAGAGGTCCCACTGGCCGGAGATCACCTGCGGCCGCTTGTGCGCGATGTCGTGGGTCGCGCCCTTGTAGCCCAGCACGTAGTTTGCGTAGTTCCAAAGCTCACTGCTGGACGATTGCTCACTCTCGGTCATGAAGGTTGCGTAGCGTGTCTGATCGGTGACGAATGCAAGATAAGCCAAGTCATACATCGTGCGGATGTACTCGTGCGGGCCGGACTGGTGGTCGACCGTGAGATTCATGCTGTCGCGGTCCACATCGGGCAATGGCATATGCGTCCAGTCATCCGTCCGCTCGACGCGCTTCTCGATCTCCCGGACCGACTCGAGGTACTCGTCCATCTTCCGCTGGTCTTCCTTGCCCAGGCGGTTGTGGAAGCTCTTGCTGTGGTCCATCATCAGGTCGAGGATCGACGCATCGCGCTTCAGCTCCGCGCGGACCTGATCAACGCCCTTGTTCCCGTAGGGGTTAAACATCCGGTTGAAGATCTCATCGGGCTTGTGCATCGAGGGGATCGCCTTGCCCGGGCCGCGGTGACTCATCGTCTTCGTGCGCAGATACGAGCCCGTACCACCCTCGGTTCCCATGACCAGCGAGGCGTGGCGTGTCTTGTGACCGTGGTGGTTGGCCATCACCTGGTCGATCGAGATGTTGTTGGTCGTCTCGACCTCGGCCATATCCGCACCGGTGAGGAACACGTCCCCGCTGCTATGCCCGCCGAGCTTCCAGCCGCCCTTGTGGTCTAGGCCGCGCAGGTACGTGATGTCGCCCTTGAACTTCTCAAACGGCGCGGTCGACTTGTTGAACGACTTGAGCTCACCCGGGTCACCCTGCGGCCACCAACTCCACTCGTGGTGCTGGTACGTCCCGTCCTCGTTTTTACGTGGGATCCCTGTTGGGCCCTCGGGCTGATAGACGCCATAGGAGATGTAGGTACCGAGGAAACGCTTGGGCATCTCCTTCGCCGCCCCCGTGGCCATCGCCTTGCTCGGCGCCATCGCGTTGAGGTACGGCAGCGCGAGCGCTACACCCGCGCCTTTGAGTAGATCACGCCGGTTCAGTTGCCAGGATTTCCGTGCCATGGTCAGTCTTCTTTCTTAGGGGACCCGTCCTTAAACACTTCACTTTGGCAGATCGAAACGATGATGTCTCGTACCTTGAAATCGCTTGCTTCTGCCTTCTCAAACAACTCTTCGACCGCAAAATGATCGCGGTAGGTCAGCATCCGCCCGGTGCTATAGGACAGTAGACGACGAATGACATTTTCTGCAATATCGTCACTGCGGTTCTTCAGCAGGTAGGCCTTGAGCTCTTTCATGCCGTCGACCTCCGGACCGTGCGGCACGCGTGCCTTCGCATCAACCTCAACGGTATAGAGTGAATCAAGGTACGCGAGGTATCCCGCCATGTCCTTGTGCTTCTGAGCGTTAAAACCGCTCACCCGCGTGCCGTCTTTAGGCACCTTCGGCTGGTACTGGCCGATCGCGTTGTAGTCCTCGAACGGGATGCCCCACGGGTCCAGCCGGAAGTGGCAGTCATTGCAGCTCTCGACCGTGCGGTGCTTCTCCAGCAGCTGCGCGATCGACAGAGCCCCCTCCGTTGTATCACCAGCTGTTTCTTCGAGTGCGGGGACCTCGGACGGTGGCGGCGCGACTTTATCACCCAGTATCGCCTCACGCAGGAAGACCGCGCGGTAGATCGGGTGGGGCGCGGTGCCGGTCCCATTGCCGATCAGGACCGAGCCGTGCGTCAGCAGGCCCCCGAGGTTGTTCTCGGGCTTGATCGGCACGGCCCGCATCCGCATGCCCTTCACGCCCGGCACGCCGTAGTGCAGAGCCAGCCGCTCGTTGAGATACGCGAAGTCGGAATCCACCACGCTCAGCACGCTTGCGTTGCGCCGGATCATCTCTTGCACGAAGCCGACCGACTCCTCGATCATGTAATCACGCACAGAAGTGCGGTAAGGCACTTCTGTGCCCGCGGTCTCGCCGCGGTCCACTACATGAAGGAAACGCGGATAGAGGTCACGGTTGATCGGCACCATGAGCGACTTGCGGATGCTCAACCACTGCATCGTGAAGTCTTCAACGAAGTCTCCCGCCTTCTCGTTTTCGAGCATCCGCAGGACCTGCTGCTCGATCACCTCCGGGTCATTGAGCTTACCCTGAGCCGCGAGTTCGAATAGCTCTTCATCGGGCATACAGGCCCAGAGGAAGTACGATAGCCGAGAGGCCATGGAATAGTTCTCGTCTGTCGCAGGGTCCGACTCGGTGTGGTACAGGAACTGCGGCGAGATCAGCACCATCGCCAAGGTCTCGCGGACCGCCTCTTCCATCGATTCTGTGCTGGGCTTGATCAGCCGGTAGATCTTCGCGAACTTGTCTACCTCCGGCGGTGTCGCGGGTCGGCGGTAGGCACGCGTGATAAATCGCTTGATCACCTTGCGGATATACGCCTGTGGGTCCGACTCACGCAGCGGGGAATCGAACATGATGTCGCTGTGGTGCTTGGGCGGCCAGATATCGATCACCGGCGACTCGAACTCGATCCAGTTGATCACGACGCGCGGATACTGCAGTGCCGCGGCGTTCTGGTAGTGGTCGTTTAGCGTGCCATCGTCGAAATCAACACGCGGGATCAGCGCCATCTGATTGATCAGTGGCCCGTTCTTACGTGAAGGCGCCGGCGCATAGGGGTGGTTCTCCATCCGTCCGACGAACTCATAGACCTTGGGCTCGTCCGGCGAGTTGTTCAAATAGATCCGAGCCACCGTCTTGTGCGGCCCCTCGGTTCGGCCGGGTGCTGCACCAAGATCAAGCTTCAACGGCGCTTCAGTAAAGCCGGCGGGCAGGATCGCGGACGCCTGCATGCGGATGCGGAACGAACCATGGAGCGGAAAGTCGCGGAGCGTCATCCCCTGCGCTACCGAGCCGCGTCGGCCTCCCCAGACACTGACCTCATCTGTGCCGGACCCGCGGTCGATGCCTTGGTTCTTCCACTCCCGACGGGTCTTGAAGGGCTCGGGCTCACCGGGGTCCACGATCGCGGCCTTCATCGCTTTGCGCGCGATCTCCAGATAGCGGTCTAACTGCTCCGGCCCGATGCGCATCAAGTCCGCAGTGTTGTTGAAGTGATAGTGGTGCTCAGGGTCCTCAGGCAGGTCCTCGATGACCGCGAGTTCAAAACCGAGAAGCTGCTTGAGCGTGTTCTCGTACTCGACATTGGTCAGCCGACGCGTCTTAGGTTCGGGCGCTTCCTTGCTCGCCTTCTCTACGTAGTTCCGCATGCCGGACTCGATCCACTGGATCACGGCCTCGGTCTCGGCGGGCTTAGGCTGCGGCTCATCGATCGGCGGCATCTCGCCGAACTCAAGCATGTCCAGGATCGATTCCCACTTCTCGAATTCTTGGCCGAGTGAGAGATCGCCATTGAGCGAATGGACCGTAATCTTGCCCTTGCTCTTCTCAGGGCCGTGGCAACGCAAACAGTGCTGCTCGAAATAAGGTGCAATGATCTTCTCGTAGCCAGTAAGACCACTGTGCCCCTGCTCGGCGTGAATACCAGCAGCGAAACAGATAGCGAGTAACACACAAAGAGACCGCTTCAACAATCCGTGCATAGTCCTTCAAGCGATGCTGCGGGTGGCAGTTTCACACGCATGGGAAATACGGGGCGGGATACCAGGAGGTTGGTACGCATATCAGGAGCGTAGTGCCCATCTAAACGAAAGAGGACACTGTAAATAGGCGCTACACTCGGAAAAATTGCAAAAAACATGATGCTGAATGAAAAAGGCACAAATAACTGGACTTGGGGAACAATGCACTGTCCATAGGTTTCCAGCTTAGACAGCTTCTGATCCGCAACCGGGCAGACATATGCTTCCCGTACTGTGTAACAATCAATCAAGACGCCGTTGAGAACGCTTTCGATGCTGATGGGATCGTTTGTAAATTGCGCGCCGGTCGGCCTATCAAAGTTGTTGTGTTGATCAGGAAGTGGAAGACGGTTTTCTGGCCAAATCCATCAGAATGGGGTTGGGAACAAAGAATCATTATCCATCACGTGCGCAGTATTGCCCACCCCCAAGCCAGCAAGGTTCGACTTGCACTGCACATCACCCGCGGCTTCACGAGCCTTAGACAACACCGGCAGCAATAGCGCTATCAATATTGAAATGGCCTCTATGACGACTAGGATCTCAATCAACGTAAATCCACGCTTACAGAAACCAGACATGGCATATTTCCTTCAAGTACAGAATGTCAGCGTAAGTATTACTCTTAGCGAGTATAGCCCATGTATCTATCTAAGCAATGAGACACTATGAAAGCCGGGTCTCCTGGCGGGCGCTACATGCAGGGTTGTACCCTGCTGTTACTGCTTGCTGATTCCAGCGTGCGGTCGGTGCCGCGCGTGCTCACCTCTGATCAAGAGACCCGACCATGTACAATTCTA
>JBCCYY010000090.1:0-12512 GCA_039188575.1 Planctomycetota bacterium
CACGCCGGGCTACACCGTCAACAAGCTGCCCGAGTTCGAGTACCGGCTGATCACGAGCATCTTGGACGACCGCGCGACGTTCTTCCACGAGTCCCGCGTCGGGCGGATGCGGGCGGTCTTCGGCGACGACAGCCCCGCCGACCGCGGGTTCAACGCGGCGCAGTCCGCCGCGGCGTTCGGCATCGCGCCGGGCACCAGCTTCGACCAGGCCGCGCTCGCCGCGGGCTTCCCACGATCGATCGTGACCCGGCTCGACACCCGCAACGAGATCAGCGCGCCTTTCCGCTCCGGCGTCTTCGACTTCACCCCCTTCCTCGTCGGCCGGCTCACCGCGTACGACGACGACTTCAGCGAGTTCAACGGCGGCAACAACGACCAGTTCCGCTTCTGGGGCGGCGGCGGGGTCAAGGTCTCGACCGCGATCACCAAGACGAACAACAGCTTCGAGTCCAGGCTGCTCGACGCCAAGGGCATCCGCCATATCATCGAGCCCGGCATCACCCTCGCGTTCTACGACAACACGCTCAACGCGACCGACCTGCCCATCTATGACCCCGAGGTCGAACGGCTGACCGAGGGTGGTGTTGCCCGCATCGGCGCGCTGCAGACCTGGCAGACCAAACGCGGCGGCCCTGGCCGGGAACGCTCCATCGACTGGATCACGCTCCGCACGGATATCATCCTCGCCACCGAGGACGCGCCAAACCCCGCTTCGCTCGGCCGGTTCTACGACTACCGCCCGGAGTACACGCTAGGCGACGACCACTTCTACACCGAGCTCATGTGGGCCGTCACCGAGGCCACCGCGATCACCGGCGATCTCACACACAACTTCGACGAGGGCAGCGCCGTGCAGTGGCGCCTCGCCGTCGAAAACCGGCACACCGACCGGCTGAGCAGCTTCATCGCCTACCGCGAGATCGACGTGCTCGATGCACGCCTGCTCAGCTACGGCGCGGACCTGCAGCTGACCAAGAAGTACCGGGCCGGCGTGTTCCAGGTCCTCGACTTCGGCGAGGGCAACTCCCGCACGATCAACTTCACCATCGACCGCCGCCTCCCCCGCGCGAGCCTGGGCCTGGTCATCGGGTACGACGACATCGACGGCGAGGCCTCGGTCAGCGTCGTCCTCACCCCTGAGGGCATCGGCCGACGCTTGAACGAGGGATTCTTCAGCGGGCGGTAATGCCGCCGCTGATCGCAGCGTCCTTTGGCCCCTGACCTCTCTGCCGGGAGCGACGCGATGCGCTGCAAACCTGTCCTGCAAACCACCATGCTGTGCTGTTCGCTTACGCTGCTGATGACATCGGGCTGCGGGGAGGAAAGCACACCATCACCGATCGATGAGCCGAACGAAAGCGATACGCCCTCTGCTGAATCAGCAGAGGGCCAGCCAGGTGCACCCGATACAGCCCGAGGCGCCCCACCGCCGGCCGATCTACCCGCAGCGTTTACCGATTATGTACCGACCTATCACGACAAAAAAGTCGCGTTTGACATGGTCTATATCCCGGGTGATCTCGCAAAGCAGATCAAGCCGTTCTATGTGGCCAAGACCGAGGTGACGTGGGAGATGTTCGAATTCTGGATGAACGGGGAAGACCTCGGTACCGCCTCTGAGCAAGCCGAGGCAAGATCGAAAGGCCTCCGTCCCTCTTATCTCGGGCATGGTCATCCACAAACCGATCTAGGCCTGATCGATGACAAACAGCAACCGGCGATTGGGATGTCTTGGCGTGTGGCTCAGACTTTTTGCCGTTGGCTGAGCGAGCAGACCGGGAAGCACTACCGCCTACCAACCGACAACGAATGGCAGTACCTGCTCGAACAGTCCGGCGGTGTTCCCGAAGACTCAAAAAACCTTCTGAACCATGCGCTCTTCGTAGACAATGCGGACTGGGAGGAGTTGCTGTTCACAAAACCACGAAGGGTCGCCCAGGGTAAGCCCGACAGATTCGGCCTCTACGACCTGATCGGTAACGCCGCGGAATGGGTCCAACCCATGGGCGGCAAGCGCTGGGTACGTGGCGGGCACTTCGGGATGGAGGCCAAAGACTTCACCGACGACTGGCTTTCTGTTGAAGACCATTCGGTCTGGAACGAGAGCTATCCCGCCCTTCCGCTTAGTGAATCCTGGTATATCGACCACTACTACCAGGGCATCCGGCTGGTCTGCAGCATTGATCTCAACTCGAACCAGATCAGCACTTACAGCAAACCGGCTGAAGAACAGGAAGCGTCGAAACCCATCGATGTTTCTAAGTTGCCAGACGCCTTCACAGACCACGTACTGGGCTATCAGGAAAAGCAGGTGCCCTTTGAGATGGTCCTGATCCCTGGAAATGAGGCGAAAGGCATCAAGCCGTTCTACATCGGGGAGACCGAGGTCCCGCGCGCGATGTTTCTGCGGTGGTCCTATGGGGATGATCTTGATAACTCGAAAGAGTTTTACGATCTACAGAAGAAGGATCTCCGACCGAGCGTGATTTACGGAGAGCACATTGCCTTGCGGGTCGCGCGGGACCGACCGGACTGGATGGAGATCCCCGCGCTGGGGATGTCCTGGCTGACGGCAGAGGCCTACTGCATCTGGCTCAGTGAACAAACTGGCAAAAGCTACCGCCTACCGACGGATCGGGAATGGATGCATGTCCTCAAACTGAGCGGCGGCGTCCCGAGCGACAGAGGGATTCTTCTGGAGGAAGCCCTGCTGCTCGATAACGTGGAACGAGATTTTCTTGAATGGGAGCAGCCCCGCAGAGTGGACGAGGGAAAGCCCAACAAACTCGGGCTGATCAACCTGCTGGGCAATGCGACCGAGTGGGTCCAGCCGACCGAAGGGCAGCGCTGGGTCCGGGGCGGTCACTTCGGGCTCAAGGCGGAGGAACTGACTGATGACTGGCGGGCTGTTGAGAACAACGAAGTCTGGAACGCGAGCTACCCGGAGTATCCCCTGAGCAAGTACTGGTACCTCGATTTCTTCTACACCGGCCTGCGCCTGGTCTGCGAGGCAGATTCCATCGAACCAGAGTGATGGTTCGGGAGGGCGAGGATCACTCGCCCTCTTCGTCCGGCTCCTCCTGCGGCCTCAAGAGTTGCTCCCACGCGCTCCGCGTGTCACGCAACACCTTGTAGTTCACCTTTGGCTCGGCGAGGGTCCCCTTGATGCGGATGCCGACGAGTTCGTTGCGGAAGATCTTGATCAGCTCGCTGAAGGGGATCGCCTCGGTCGTGCCGGTGATCTCGGTCTGCAGGCGGAGGTCCAGTTCGGCCTCGGGGTATGTCACGATCCCGGCGCCGGTGATGCGCAGGCCCTGCTGGAACACGGGGTAGTCGGCGATCTTGACCTCCTTGCCGCGCGTCTCCATCCACATCTTGTTGAAGACGATCCGATTGCCGGCGATATCGAACTCGGCGGCGCCCTGGTCGAAGCCGCGGCGGTCGGGCAGGTTCAGGTTCATCGCCTGGACCAAGAACAGGCCGACGGGGTTGTCCGCGAGGAACTCGGCATCGCGGAACTGCATGCTGCCCCGGCCGTAGCGCTCGCCGTCCTTGGCGTAATCGGTATCGAGCAGGAGCGACGCGCTGAGCAGGCCGGACACGAGGTCGCGTTCGATCAACGCGGGGTTGTCCTGGTCGCGCCAGGGCTTGGTGGGGTCGAGTATCGGTGCGAGCTCGGCGTCGTGGATCGAGGCGCTCAGCCGGGTGCCGCCGCCTTCGCTGAAGAGGTCGGTCGAGGCCTCGATGACGAGCGTGCCGCCGTAGACCGACGCGGTGCCTCGGCCGGTGCGGAGAACGAGCGGGTCATTGGTGTTGTCGGCGGTGATGCGGAACTTCTTGATCTCGCGTTCGTTGGCGAGGAAGCGGTCGGCCTTGAGCTCGTAGGTCATCTCGGGCAGCGTGTTGCCGGGCCTGTCGTCGACGTCGACGTCCAGCGCGCCCTTGAACTCGGTGACGGGCAGCCCGCCGAGGACGAACGTGCTCTCGGGCAGGTCGAAGCTTCCGACAAACCGCGTGGCCTGCTGCGCGCCGCCGGTGTTGGTCATGACGAGCTCGCCTTCGTTGAGCTTGAGCGCACCCTCGTACTGGATGTTGTCGATGACATCCCCCGCCGCGTCGGGCAGGAGCAGGCGAGCGGTCTGCCCGATCGCGCTGGAGTGGCCCGAGAAGTTCAGGCCGATACGCGGCTCAGACTCGAAGCCGATCTCGCCACCGGCCTGCAGCCGGCCGGTCGCGCCGTCGGGGTCTGCGAACGAGCCCGCGAGGTCGTTGAGCTGCATAAGGTCGGGGTAGACCGTCACGCTGCCGGCCATGTCGGTGTAGCTCATCCGCCCGCCGAGCAGGTTGAGCGCGAGGCGGTAGGGCTTGACGTTGGCATCGAACCCGTCGGGCGTGTCGCCGGGCTTGGGCCGCCAGTTGATGACCGCGTCGACCACGCCCGCCGGCTCGTACCGACCGAACAGCTCAACCAGCTGGCCGCGCAGCTCGCTCTCGGGCGGCAGTACATCCATCAGCTCTTCGGCGAGCTCGACACCGACCAGCTTGAACGAAAGGTCCGCCGTCGTACTGCCATCCTCGGCCGACCAATCGACCATGCCCGTGACGTCGAAGATGCTGTCGCCACGGTCGCCGCTGAGCTTGAGGTCCTTAAGGTCTTTCGCGCTGAGGTCGAAGCCGCCCTTTAGGTTGTTGATGGTGACGCGGCCGTCGTAGGGGGTCGCGCTTCCGCCACTCAGCTTGGCGTTGAGTTTGAGGTCGGGCTCGGGCATACCGTCGCGTTGGTAGACCTCGCCGTCGAGCTGGATCAGGCCAGTGATGTTGAGGTCGGTGAGCAGCTTCTCTGCCTCGTCGCCGAGCGCGCTGAGCAGCAGCGGATCGACGGGCAGCTGCGCCTCCTCGACAGCGATCAGCGGGTGGTAGCTGCCGTCATTGGCGCGGTTGGCTTCGCCGCTGATCGACAGCCCCCCGCCGGTGGGCGAGCCCAGGTTGAGCTGCGGGATCTTGACGAAGTCGCCGCCGATGATGATCTGCCCCGAGTCGACGGTGACGGGGTAGGCGAAGTCGGTCATCAGCAGGCTTAGGCCTTTGGCATCAACCGTCGCGGTGACGGAGTAGTCGGCGTCATCGCCCTCGGGGCGGTGGACCTTGACGCCGACCGCGACCTGCCCGCCGAGGTCGAACCGCGGGGCGGTGTCCTGGTTGAGCCCGCTGGGCGCGATCAGCTCGCGTTGGATCAGCTCGTCGTAGGCGTTGGCGTCCATGAACCGGGCGAGGTTATTGCGGGCGTTGGGCTCGAGCGCGAGGCGGAGGTCGCGGTCGATCGGCAGGCCGGTGATCGCGATGTCGAGATCGACCTGCGCGGTGTCGCTAGCCGGGGCGGCGAAGCCGGTAAGCTCGAGGCCGGCGCCGTTGATGGACTTTGCGGTGATCGGGCCGGCGGCCCCGATGGTGACGCGGTCCTGCTTGATGCGGACCTTGCCGGTAACGTCCTGCAGCGGCAGCGGGAACATCGCGTGGGTCATCTTGCCGCTGAGGATGTTCAGGTCGACGACCCAATCGTCGGGCGCGTCCCCGCCGGGCGAGCTGAAGCCGGCAGACAACTGGAAGGTCCCGCTCGGGCGAAAGCGTCGGTAGCCCTCGCCGGTGAGCGGGTTGTAGGCTAGGACGTACTGGTAGTCTTCCTTGAGCGTGAAGGGCCGGGTCTCGATGTTGATCGCGAAGGGGTCTTCTTCGTCGAGCCCGCCGCTGCCGTCGATGGTGTAGGTGATCTCGCTGAGCCCGAGCGTGCTCTGGTCGATCGCCCCGCCACCGGACAGCGTGAAGACCTGCCCTCGGTCGGTCTGCATGATGGACGCCCCGCCGCTGAGCTTGGTCAGCCGGCCGCGGATCAGCTGCAGCAACAGCGCTGTCTCGAACTGGTCCGGGTTATCGATATCAAGCACGTCCATGTTCAACTCGATATCGACAAAGCGCATGCTGACTTCGTGCAGGTCGAGCTTGCCCATGTCGTCGGGCTCAAGCGCCAGCGACAGCTCGGGCACCGACCCCGAGGGCGCAAGCCTGGACCACCACTGCCGGAAGGCGCTGGGCACGAAGTAGCGCTGCTCGTCCTTGAAACGGAAGTGGTCGGCCTTGACGTGCATCGACGGCTCGTTGAGGTCGAACGCGCCGGTGAAGTTGATGTTCTCGGTGCCGGCGGGCGCGTCCGTCTCGCTGATCGTAAAGCGGTACTTCTTGGGCTGGTCGCCATCGGGGACGAGCTCGCCCTCGACGCCCATCTGCCCGAGGGTGATGAGCTCGTTGGGCCGGAGCTGGTCGAAACGGATCGTGCCGTCGGTGAGGGTGACCTGAGGGATGGGCGCGTCGCCGTCGCCGTCTTCGGGTGCCTTGACAAGCTCGTAATTGAACAGGCCCGAGTCGAGCTGTTCGATGAGGTAGAGCGTGGGCCTGATGATACTGATGCGATCGGGGCGGTAGCTGCCGTCGATAAGGCCGGCGGGCTCGCCGAACATTTCGATGCGCTCGGCGGTGAGGAGCGTGCCGAAGTCGCCCTCGACGCCGGGGATACGGAGGGTGACGCCTTCTATCGTGATCTTGCCCGAGCGGGTCACTGTGGCGAATTCGATGGTGGCCTCGCAGCCGGTGGACTCGAGCAGCGCCGCCTCGACGACGGGGATGAGCTGGGCCGGCCGGGTGTAGTACCAGACGACCGCGAGCGGCGTGATCACGGCCAGCAGCAGCACGACCATGCTGATGCGGAAGACCCACTTGCGTCGCCGGCGGCTGCGTCTGCGTTGTTCGATCTTGTCGGGCACGTTGTCCTATTCTATCGGTCGGTTGCGGGGGGCCTGTCGCAGTTGCACCGCTCGATATAGCTGGTAATCCGATCTGCTGGTTCAGTATTCCTCACAGAACGAATAGCCGGCGGACTACGGACGCTGGGTATTGGTAAAATCCCGGCCCACAACATCACTACGAGACCACCATGGAAACGAAAGAAACGATCCAGTACGACGATTTTGCCAAGCTCGACCTCCGCGTCGCGACGATCACCGAGGCCCAAGCCCACCCTAACGCCGACCGGCTGCTCAAGCTGCAGGTCGACCTGGGCACGGAGCAGCGGCAGATCTGCGCAGGCGTCAAGGCGTTCTACGATCCGGAGAACCTCGTCGGCAAGCAGATCATCATCGTCGCCAACCTCGCGCCACGGAAGATCCGGGGCGAGGAGAGCAACGGCATGCTGCTCGCCGCGTCGGTCATGGAGGATGACGCGCTCCAGGACGTCGTACTGCTCGCGCCGAGCAAGGACGTGCCCGCCGGTTCTACCGTGGGGTAAGCACGGTGTAGCGGGAGACGCGGAGCGTCCCGCGCGAATCGTCTGTCACCAATATCGCGTTTAAACGACCGAACCACGGGGTGCTTCGCACCTCCCGCTACACCGCGGTGACAGGTTTTTTTGTGGATTCGTACGGGACGCTCCGCGTCGCCCGCTACGCACAAGGGTCATTCGGATTCTTCTGAATCCGAATCCTCTGTATCTTCCTCGTCGTCTTCCTCGGGTCCGAAGCCCTCGGCCCACTTGAAGCCGGTGTAGCGCTGCAGCGCCTCGAACGACAGCGGCGGATCGGGGAGTTCCGTCATGCCGAGACTGGTCACGAGCATTTGCGACGCGGGCTTGATGGCCTCCTGCTCGTAGCGCTCGCGCGTCATCGCGCGGAAGCTGTCCAGGCGGACGACGGCGAGCTTGTAGTCGCCGGGGAGCTCGACGGCGAACAGCCGATCACTTTCGCTGGCCTGGTCGAGCCCGCCCGCGCTGATGAGGTCGTCGGCGACGCCGAACGCACGCTCGAGGATCGGCCGGCTGGAGGAGACGCCGTCGATCATCGCGCTGAACTGGCTGTTGATCGAGTCTCGTGTCAGCCCGGTGAGCGTGTTCTTCGCGTCGGCGTCAGGCATCAGCCGTTCGATCGTCTGCTCCGCGGCACGCTTGAGCAGGACCGCCTGCTCCTCGGCGAGGTCCTCATACGCCTTCACCAGCATCGCGTCTTCCTTGACCTGCTCAAGCAGTGGCGTGATCTCGGGCGCGGGGCGCGAGGGCTGGGCCTTGGTGATGCGGAAGACGTAGGTCGAACGCGAGAAGTCGGAGAGGAACATGCCCGGCAGGCCGACCTGCAGCGGTAGGCCAACCTGCTCACGCTGCTCTTCGGTCAGGAAGGGCCGGGCGAGCGAGATGTAGTCCGCGAGCCGGAAGATCTGGTTCTGCCGCACGCTAGAGAGGTCGGGCACGAACGCGGTGTACAGCCCGGCCTTCCCGCCGAGCACGGTCTCGAACAGCTCGGTGTCCACCATCGGGCCGAAGCCGTTGGGGCTCGGCGTCTTCACCGTGGACCTCGGCATGGTGGTGATCCACGCCTGCGTGAAGCGTGTCGTGTTAACGAGGTCTTCCGACGAGACGAACTCATCGACTTTGATGACCTCCGGCGTGATGCCGTGCTCTTCCTTGATCTCAGCAACAACGTCGGACAGCGGTGTCGGCACGAAGTCGTCGGGCAGCTTCTTGTAGGCGCCTTCGTCCGGTAGGCCGCGTGCGTCTTCGTTGAGGCGCTGCCTGGCCTTCTGCGCAATCTCGACGACCTTCTCCTGGGCGCGGACGATCGTCAGCGTCTGGCGGATCTGGTCACGCAGGTCGGGGGTGAGCTTCATCGGCTCGAAGCTCGGCGTCTCGCCCTCGGCGGGCGGGGTGTCATCAATAAACGCGCTGCTATTCTTGTTGTAGAACGTCCGCACATCCTCTGGCGTGATCGTCTTGGCGACCGCGTCGCGGACCGCGTCGATCGGGATACGCAGCGCTTCGAGCTGGACCTTGTCCGGCTCGCGGTAGCCCAGGCCGTACGGCACGCCGGTGCCGGGCACATCGTCGGCGAAGCGTTCGAAAATACCTTGGATATACGTGTCATCGACAATCGTCGTGTCCAGCTGGTCCTTCGCGTCAAGCACAACAACCGTCAGGTCGATCTCCGAGAACTGCTGCTGCAGAGCGTAGCGGAGCTCGGTAGCGGTGTAGCGCTCGTGGCCCTGGATCTTGTCGAGGAAGCCCTGATCGACCATGACGCTCTGGATCGCCATGGCCTGGAGCTGCTGCATCATCTGCGGGTTCTGGTTGAACTGGCTGAACTGCTGGATCGACTGGCCGATCGCCTGCATCGCCTCGTTCATCGCGACGACCCGTCGTATGCCCGGCGAGCCGACGCCGTCTTCATCCTCGGGCAGCGTGAACTCGGTGCCGGAGACCAGCTGGCGGTACTGCTCGGCCATGAGGTACTGCCGGCCGAGCTCGATGAGGTAGTTCCCGTTCGCGTTGAAGTCTTTGGCCCGCTCGTCGAGCGAGTCGAAGTCCTGCAGGCCGAGCACCGAGGCGATGAGGTTGAACGCCTCCTGCTGGCTCGCGCCCAGGCCGTTGCGTTCGGCGGCGCGCTGGATCATGATCCATGCCAGGGCGTCGTCGCGCTCCGAGCCGGTGCGTGGAATCAGCGACAGGCCGAAGCCGGCAAGCTCGGGCGGCTCGATGCGCAGGCGCTGGAGCAGCTGCACGTCCGCACTGACGCGCTGGATCTCGGAGCGGATGATCGGCTCGCCGTCGTACGTGGTGGCGACCACGGTGTCTGCTGGGTCGGGCAAGAACAGATCCATCACCGGCATTGCCGTGAAGGCCACCATCAGGCCGGCACAGAAAACCACCAACATCCACTTTTGGTACTTACGCAGGAACTTGAGCACGTTTGTAAGGCTCCGGTGGCGGTCGCTTCATCTCGCTGCGCTACGGTCGGTCCGCGGCGCAGGAAGAGTAAGTATATCCGGGATTCAGAGCCGCCGGGCCACGCCCGGGCGGACGAAGGAGAGTGGCGATGCGACAACTGCTGGTTGCTGGCAAAGTTGATGCTGGCTCGTCCGCCCGCGTGGTGACGCGGCGGCTGCATCACTCACTGCCCCAGAACCCGCCACCAGTCCGCGGCGGCGACCGCGTCGAGCACGCCCTGCGCGATGTTGGCCCTGGCGGGCTGGACGGTGTCGCCAGGCAGACGCGGGACCAGGGCGAGCACCTTGGCCCCGGTCATCTGCTCGATCCAGCGGGGGTTGCTTGGGCTAGAGGGGTCCTGCGACATCGCGGCGGCCTCGTCGGGCTCGTAGCCGTTGATCACGACGCCGGCGACCTTGATCCCCGCGTCACGCAGCAGCTTGACGGACATCGCGGTGTGGTTGAGCGTACCCAGCCCGGCCCGCGCGACGACGACCGCCGGCAGGCCGAACGCCCCCGTGTCCAGCCATGTGGTCCTTGGGTCGTCCGCGTCGAGCGGGACCATCACCCCGCCCGCGCCCTCGACGACGAGCGCATCGCCGTAGGCGTCGATCTGAGGGGCCGCGTCTTGCAGCAGCGGCCATGGTGTTGACTGGCCGAGCTGCTTCGCCGCGACCGCCGGGGCCAGGGGCTCGCGGTAGCGGATCGGATTGATGGTATCCAGCGGCAGCCGGCAATCGCTGAAGTGGGCGAGCGCCTCGGCGTCCTCGTTGACCAGGCCCTCGCGCCGCTTGTCGCAGCCCGTCGCCATGGGCTTGCAGACCGCGACCCTCGCCCCGCCGCGTTGCTGCCTGAGCGCCCACGCGATCGCGCAGGCGATCACGGTCTTGCCGACCCCGGTATCGGTGCCGGTCACGAACAGGCCCGGCGTGTTGAAGCGGATCGTTGGGGGCATGGCGGCATGATAAATCCATTTAGATGGGACAGACTTTCAGCTTGTCATGTAACGGTCTTGGCAGGTATAGGAGGCAAGATGCGTGTCCCACCATCCGCCGAGCAGGGTCCGAGAACTCTTCGTGATGAACAGCGCCTAGCAGATTGATTGTGTCGCCCCGCCCCTGCCGATCGATGTATCAGTGTTCCGATTGTTTTCCCGTCTTGAGACAGGAGTGCCACGATGGTGACCCAGGCCGACATTGATCTGATCGAAACCGAGCTGCAGCAGCTGCGTACATCGCTGATGACTTCGCGTGAGAAGGTCCGACCGCAGCTTGATGCGCTCGTTGATAAGACCGAGCAGCTCCAGCTGGATGGGCAGAACTCGGTCTACCTGCCGACGATCAACAACGTGCACAAGCTGCTGCTGTCGTTCAAGCGCGGCTTCGAGGTGAACGACAAGGTCCGGAAGATGTCGCCGCAGCGGTGATGATCAACGACAGAACGGTGTAGCGGGAGACGCGGAGCGTCCCGTGCGGACCATCTGTCGCGCCTATCGCATTTGAAATACCGAACCACGGGATGCTTCGCATCACCCGCTACACCGCGTGTACGAGCCGGCGCCTCCGTGGCTTAATCAAAACTACAATCAAGGCATGCACCACCGCGTGATTATCGTCGGGGCCGGGCCGATCGGGCTTGAGCTGCATGTCGTTCTCAAGCAGCTCGGCGTTGATGTGCTGCATCTCGAGGCCGGGGCGATCGGGCAGACGGTGACGTGGTACCCCAAGCAGGCGCGGTTCTTTTCGTCGCCGGAACGGATCGCGATCGCCGGGGTCCCGCTGATGACGCCGGACCAGACCAAGGCGACGCGTGAGCAGTACCTCGCGTACCTGCGGGGCGTGGTCCAGCAATTTGATCTTCCGGTCGCGACGCACGAGCCGGTGCGCCGGGTCGCGCGCGACAGCGCGGGTCTGTTCACTGTGCACACGGCCAAGCGTTCGGCGAGCTGCGACCACCTCGTCCTCGCGATCGGGGACATGCACCTGCCGCGCGAACTCGGGATCGAGGGCGAGGACCTGCCTCACGTCAGCCACTACTTTGACGAGCCGCACGGCTACTTCGGCCGGGACCTGCTGATCGTCGGCGGGCGCAACAGCGCGGCCGAGGCGGCGATGCGGTGCCACCGCGCCGGGGCGAAGGTCACGCTGAGCTACCGCGGCGGGAGCCTGGATGACAACGGCATCAAGTACTGGCTGCTGCCCGAGCTCAAGGCCCTGATCAAGGCGGGCGAGATCCGGTTCCACCCCAACACCTCGCCGACGAAGATAACGAACACGCACGTCGAACTCGATGACACAACACAAGTGGCGGCCGACCACGTGCTGCTGCTCACGGGCTACCGGCAGGATAAGACGCTGTTTGAGATGCTGGGCGTGAACCTCGTCGGCGAGAACCGTGCCCCGCAAATCGACACTGCAACGATGCAGACCGGCGTGCCGGGGCTTTACGTCGCCGGCACCGCGGCCGCGGGCACGCAGCAGCGCTTCAAGCTGTTCATCGAGAACTGCCACATCCACGCGGCAAAGATCGCGAAAGCGATCACCGGCGACACCCCACCAACCCAATACATCAACCAGGCGGCGAAGACATTTGGGCTCGAAGAGTCATAAATACCCAAAAGCACGGTGTAGCGGGGGGCCGGGCAGGGCCCCGGGGTTGTGGCGGGGGGGCGCGGGTGGTTTGTAAGATTGTTTGGGGCGGGCGCGGACGGGCGCCC
>JBCCYY010000091.1:0-12010 GCA_039188575.1 Planctomycetota bacterium
GAAGCGGGGCGGTCCAGTTGGCTTGCACGACTCGAACCGCGGAGTTGAGCCGTGCAACCGGATCATGCGTCCTGCATGACCCCGGCTGGCTGCCTGAGCCTTTTCGGTAGCGGACTTGGTTATCCGCCACCTCGGGTCGGGGCGCCACTTATCGGAAGCGACGCCTGTTCATCCGCCCGGGGCCATCCTTTGACCCACCGGCACAATCGTCACGACCGGCACGCCCCTTAAGCGCCGCACACCCGTTACCGGTAAAAAAGTCGGAAAAACCCGAAAAAACCCTCCCACAGGCAAATAACGAACCGCCTAAGACGAGTTATCTGGACGCAAAGCCCGGCAACCGAGATTGAATCCACCGCGAGCCATCGCCTGAATGCCGCTCAGACGTAATGCAGACAGAACGACACATGGTTCCATCGCTACCAACCCAAGCTCGTCTTCAACACGCCTGATCGTTCCTTATAATCTATGTTCATTCCATTCCTTGCTCTGATCAGAGGCAAAACATGACCACCCCGATCCGCACCGCATGGCTCGTCTTGACCTTCTGCCTCGCCTTCACACCGATGCCCGGCTTAGCCGACACCGCCGCGGACATCGCCAAGATCGAAGGCCTGCTGAGACGGGCGGAAGCCAACCTGAACTCGGTCCAGTCGAGCCTCGCAGGCAGAGAAAAACCCCCGACCGGCTCCTCCGGCAAGCTTTTGGCCCAGCGGCTCAAGCAGGCCCAGGGCGACCTAGAACCCGCCGGCAAGCTGGTCCAGTCCCTAACAGCCGGGCAAGAAGGCGTTCCCGAGATCACCGAGCGATACAACAAAGCCGCCAAGCTCTACGCGGAGCTTGCGGCATTCATGAACGGTGGCGAAGCCAAGAAAGAGCCCGAACCCAAAGACGGCGAGGTCAAGCTGGGCTACCCACACGCGGACAACTTCAAGGCCACCCAATTCACGTTCAAGAATAAGGTCGAAACCCCAGCCAACCAGCTCGTCGAGCTGCACGCCAAGCTCAAGCCGGTCGAAGACCAACTCACGATCAACCACCGCGTCACCGCCCAGGCCCTCGCCGCGATTAACGAGGCCCGCCGGCAGGCCGGCTTTGTCAAGGACGGCCTGGCCAAGATCCCCGCCAATGGGCAGGGCGTCGCCGCAGCAAAGGACAACCTCGCTAAAGCACTCGAGTCGATCCAGGGCAGCGAGGACTACTTCAAGCCGCTGTACGCCAAGCTCATGGCTATGATCGACCCGGCTAAGTTCCCGAAGTTCGACGACGACCGCAAACGCCTTCAGGGCCTGTCAAGCGACTACGCCGCCGATTGGGTCTTCACCGAGAACCGCGCCCGAGCCGCAGAACTCTACCAGCAGCGCCAGGCCGCGCAGGAAGAGCTCGTCCGCATCGCCAAGACCTACGCCCGCCTGATGCAGCAGCAGACCGACATGGGCAAGACCATCGACGCCGTCGGCACGGGCACAATCCGCAGCTTTGAGAAGTTCGACAACGCCATCGCTGAGCAGAAAAAGACCCTGCCCAAGTCCATCCGCGAAGACCTCGCCGAGGCACAGAAGTACGGCGATGAGGCCGTGGCCAACCAGAAACCGATGTGGTTCGCAGGCGGTATCCTCCAACGCATGGGTTGGGCCGAGGATAAGCTCGCGCTACTGCAGGCCATCGATAAGGATAACGGCCCGACGGTTGCCAAAGAGGTCGCCGCCACCCAAGCCAAGCTAAACAAGCAGGCCGCTGCCCTCAAGGCCCTGATCATCAAGGGGAACCGCATCCCCGCCGACGCCTACGCCGGTGCCGACCGTGATGCGGCCATCAAGGTCGCCAAGTCCGGCTGGGCCACGCAACAGAAGGACGCGAAGGTCCTCAAGATTGTGATCCCGGCGGAGAGCTGGGCCCGCGAGACGAAGTGGACCTACTCCAACGGCACGTGGTACTTCTCCGACCGCAGCAAGCTGCAGGTCCGCCTGATCGTCGCCGACCACGAGAACCCCAAGCAGGCCATCGACCGCCCGGTCACCGTCATCAAGGACCATCAGAAGGGCGACACCATGATCGGCGTCCCCTTCCGCAGCTTCGACGAGGCCCTCCAGCCCAGCGAGTACTACCTGATCGCGAATGTTGAGTAGCCATCGCTGCTTATCCAGGCTCGAAAATCGCATCCAAAAAAACACCTACTCTGCGCAGCAGTGCGTATTGGTTCACTGGTCGCGTTGATTCAAAGGCGAAAGCCCCTCGCGCACAATTGATGCGCCGCCAAGCACACGGAACTCCAAGACCGCCGACGCCGTCGGCGGCTTTATTTTGATCCAGCCCTCATTCAAACCCCAACCCCAATCCCCGCGCGCACAACCCAAGCACCACATGAAAGCACCCAACGCGGGCAAGCCGACGCATGCTTATCGACCTGGCTCCTGATCCATTTCACTACACACGCTGTGAGAGGACAAGCATACGACTGCAAGACCTTTTTTTTGTCCTCCTCCCGCTTCACCGCCTCATATCGTTTGGCAAAATAAAACCCCTCATCTTGCCGAAATCGGGGCCGTTCGCCGAATCAAAATCCAGCCAGTAGGCTTCGACGCTGCCGTCAGTCCGGGCGAAGTTTGCACTGGCCTTTTCGCCCACCTGGTACTTGGTTGTGCGGTTCGCGCTTTGCAGATTGCCGCCGCCCTCGCGGCCGCCGATCGGCTGGTGGGTGGTGTACAACGCAGGCCCGCCCCAGGTCTCCGTCTTGGTGTAGTCCGCGAGCAGGATGTCGTACTCCTCCGTCCTGTTTTTAGGGATAAACCCGCGCTCGATCTTAGTCAAGGCTTGGTCACGAGGGAATCGGTCCACTTGATTAGGGTTGGTGCTTCTGCTGCCATAAAAGAAAGCGTACGTCGAGACGACGCGTGGCGCGGCGCTCATGTTGTACCGGTCGATGTCCTGCATCTTGCCTGCCCCTTCGCCCTCGAACCACCAGGGGTCGGCCAGCGGGCACTTGAGGATGTCGTTGAGCCTCGCCCCGGTGTAGTCACGCATCAGATCCCGGTGGTCGTAAAATCCACCGCCCGTTGTGCCGTGCCCTTCGGTCTCGGTCCGGGCGATCTCCGCAGGCTCCCACCTGCCCCACGGTCCATCGGGGTACCCGCCATCGTTGTCCGTCGCGTAGCTGGTCAGCCCGATCGCGATCTGGTGCATGTTGCTCTTGCAGACCACCCGGTTGGTCTCATGCCGGCTTCCACGCAGCGCCGGCAATAGCAACGCAATGAGCAGCGCGATGATCGAGATCACAACCAACAGTTCGATGAGGGTAAAGGCTCTACGCACGGCAAACTCGCTTAATTTAGATGACTGAATCACATTTCAAGAGCAGGCGAATGACCTAAACAGAAGTAAGTGCTGATGCACTATCAAAACTGTGAGCCGCCTACGCAGCGGCCCGCAGTTGAAGGAGAAATAACAACACTCAATCACGCCGACGCCGCAGGGTGCACAACGCTCCCGCCGTGAGCAGCGCGAGCGAGCCGGGCTCGGGGACCTCCTGGATCTGGAAGCCGTTGAACGGGCCGCGGTGCGCGGTGCTGTCACCCTCGAGCGTCGTCCGCCAAAGCCCGTCGATCTCACCCGCGGTAGGGGCGACATCGGTGAAGAGCACATAGCTCTGGCCCTCAATGAACGCGGCGTTGGATACGCTCGGCACGCCATCAGACAGTTTCCAGGTCGTCCCGCCGTCCAGGCTGAATTCGCTGCCCGCGTCGATGAAGTCCCATGTCGCGTAAAAGACGATGTTGTAGGTCTTGGCGTTGTCCAGCCCACCGATCGTAAACGCGCCCTGGTCTGGGGTACTCACGCCAGGTCCGCCCTGCAGGAAGGTGTAGCCCCTGAAGAAGTCGTTCACGCCGCCACCACCGCTGAACGTGTTCGTCGTCGCATCGTCGATATCAAAACTCACCGTGGTCGCGACGCCGTCTTCATCAAGCAGATTGGTCACCTCGGCATTGCTGCTCACCGCGTTCCACTTCGCAAAAACGGAGTCGCCGACAAGACCGGGCAGATCATTGGCGACCGCGCCCTCATTGCTGACGCCTGTCAGGTCAACATTGACAATCGTCCCTGCGGAAACGCCGTAGCAAGCCGTAACGGCCACCGTGGCGATCGCACTTGTTTTAAAACATCTTTTGCTATCAATCATCTTAGATCTCCAATGTGCAAGTAAATATCAAGGTTTAATCACGCCGATGCCTCGCGGTCAGTAGAACGCCCCCAACAAATAGCCCGAGTGCACCGGGCTCAGGAACGAGCTTTAGATACGCCTCGCCCATCCCGGTGCCGATCTCATACATCGTGATACCGTTGCCGTTCCAGTGGAACCCTTGGTTGTTTGGAGACACATCCGCAGGCCTCCACATCGGGCGGGTCTCGATCACCGCGACCTCGCCTTCGAACTCCGGGTACTCGGTGGCGTCGCCCATCGCGAGTTGAGCATTAATGATTTGCAGCTGAGACGAGTTGCTAGCCTCGTTTCCGCCCTGCCCGGTCGTCGCGATGATGAACGGCAGGTCGTCCCCATACTCCGACTGAACATCACGGATAAAGTCGGCCATGTTGGCCTCGTACGCTTGTGGAGCGGACGAGACAAAGATGTCGTTCCAGCCCTGGTGCCAGCCGAAGCCGACGATCTCGGTTTTTCGCCCGGCGTATTCGGGGAAGTGCGTGTCGAGGTTGTCCAAGACCTGACCGACCTCTGCGGTCAGCTTGTCCCACATCCGGCCGACAGTCCCGCCCCGCTTAGCGACGGCAGAGGGCGAACGCCAATCGCCAGCCAGCGTCGTGCCGCCATCAGCGATCTTGATCAACAGGACGTCTTCGTCCAGCGCATTGCCGATGACATGGCCGAAACCGTACTCGGGGCCGAAGTTGGCACGGTTCGCGCTGCTCCATGCGCCGAGTCCGGCGGTGTGCCCGCTGATCTTAAGGATGGGGTCGTCGTTGCCGTTCTCGTTATGGGCGTAGACGTTAACGTCGCTGCGGATAACCCAGTCGCCGTCCGCGTCCACAAGCGGGTTGGTCCCGCCGAAACCAAAAGTGTCCAGATCGGCGTTGACCATTGCGCGGAGGCCCTGGTTGACGCCCTCGGTCTTCGAATACCCCACCATGTTGGACTGGCCGGCGAGTAGGAAGACCTTGACAGGCTCTTCCTCGGCATACACGTGAGGGCTAGCAGCCAGTGCTACGATCATCAGGCATGTTGCAAGCGTTTGCTGATTCATTCGTTCTTACTCGTTTTATTGTTCAGGGGTTGGGGATGAAATCCTGAAGACATCACCAGATTCAATAAGCCTTGGCCTAAGCTTCAGAGCAAGCCATGAGGGCTAGAGCAGACAAGCACTAATTACGCCGACGACGCAACATGCATAGAGCACCCGCGGAGAGCATCGCCAACGAGCCGGGCTCGGGCACAAACGTCAGCCGCACGGCGTTGAGTCTCGTACGGGTGCCCCCGCCGGGCTCATCGACAAGGAACACGCTGTAGGCCGATGTCCCATCGGAGGTGAACTCGAAGCTTACAGCGGGGAGCCTGTCGGTTGACGCTACGAGCGTGGACGTAGGATTCGGCGTTACGCCGGTGACGAGCGTCGTACTCGTCCCGTCGTCGACGATGCCGGTATTGAAGCTATCTGCTGGGAAGTTGTAGTCATACGACCAGATTTCGACCTGCCACAGGCCGGCCGCCAGATCGCCCGCGCCGCCGAAGGCGACGGTCATGGTCTCTCCACTGTTTGCCTGAGCGAAGTCTTTCGTCAACGTGCTGGGGTCATTGCTGCGGAATCCGTTGCTGCCAACGGACTGTGTGAACTCGATGCCGGCGACCGTGACCGAACCGTCCACCGGTAGCGCGGTAAAGCCCGACTCGAGATCATCTGTGCCACCGATATCCAGCGAGAAAATCGTCGCGCTCTGTGCGGCTCCCGCCGACAGAGTCACGATCAGAGCGGTGGTGATTAAACGTTTCATTTCATGTTCTCCTTTATAGAGGGGTAAGAAAGCAGATAAGCAGACAGAACCCATTGGGCGACGCGCCTTGGGTTTAATCGGGTGCAGGCTCCGAGCCCACGGGTACGACAACAACGCCGTACATCGAGATGTCCACATCCTCAGCGGCGATGGTTCGCCCACTCGCGACGGCCTTTCGTTTCCAGATCGCGTAGCGGTCGGTACGACCCTCGCTGAAGCGCACGCCGACGTCTTCGCCGGTTGACTCGTAGTCACGGGTCAGCCAATCGGGTTCGGGCTGGCGCTCTGAGATCAGCAGGTAGATATCGCTCGGCCGGGAGAGTTCCAATTCGAGTTGGAACTCGGTGACGGTACTGATGCGCGACCGGGCATCCCCCGGCATTTGTACGATGTCTGCGCCTTGTAGTTTTGCGGGTAACCCTCCTGCGGCGACGCCGGTGAGCACGAAATTACGATCGGTAAAGATCTTCTGCCCGTCCCAGAAGCCCTGTGCAAGGACACGCGGCTCGAACTCTTCAATACCCTGCAGTCTTGCCGAGACGATGGTGTGCTGCCGTAGCCTCTGACGAGTGAAGACGACATCGGTGAACTTGTCGGCTCGTATCTCTTGGCCGGCGGCATCAAACGCAACGGACTCATTCGCGGCTAGCACCCGGGGGGCAGCGCCATCCGCCTCTTTGCCCACCTGTTTGACCGTGATGCTGCCGGTAAACACCTTGGCCAAGGTGCTGCCAGCACGATCAACAACGATACCAAACCGTGTGCCGAGGTCTGTTACATCCAGGGTGGGCGTATGGACGAGGAAGCCTTTGGAAGTGTCGGTCTCGCAGATGCCAACAAGCTTTCCGTTATGCAGCCGAAGAGCGTTTTCGTTGTCATACAACTCGATCGTGGCGGGGGCTTCGACGATGGCGACCGCGCCGCGGTTCGTTGTGATCTCTGCGAAGCCCTTTTTCAGTGTGAGGCGTCGGCCGGCTTGAAGTTGCGACCCGGGTGCTAAGGCCCCCTCCGCCGATTCAGTGGACCACACCGCATCGCGCTCGGTGGTAAGGGTCGCGACGATTCTGTTTAGCGCCGGCCCGACAGGCCCGGGCTCTCCGGACTTGCTGGTGATCGAGGGGCTGTCTGTCGTAGTATTGCCGCTCGGTAGTGCGACGATCAGCACGACCGCGATGACGAACACCGCAGCGATCGCAGCGACCACCACGGCATGTTGACGCAGTGACTGGGCCGTAGCGTACCCGAGTACCGAAGCAGCCTTACTAAAAGTCAGCTTGTCGTTGTCGGTGTGCGCATTTTTTGTCGGTACCGGTGAAGGCGGGGCGTCAAGCACAATCGTCTCGGCGGCTTCTTCCGCCTCCAGCAATGAGGCAAAGATCGCCGAGGCGTCCTGTTTCTTCTGCTCGTGCGCAATGAGTCGATCGACCAGGCCGTATTCAGCGAGCAGGCGCGGGTGCCCCGGGTCTTCGCGTAGCCAGGCCTCCATCGCCTCGATGATCTCGGGCGGGGGGTCGCCGGCGAAATAAGCCTCCAGCAATTCGGCGGTTTCCTTCGGCAGTTTCATCGCGTCTCCTCCATCTGCTTGGAGACGCATTCACGCAGCGCGGTGCGGATACGGAAGAGCATCGCGTTGATCGCCCGGCCGTTCGAACCGACCTGCGCGGCGATCTGGTCCTGCGACAGCTGCCGCGCGTAGCGCAGCTCGATCACCCGGCGGTGGCGGTCGCTGAGGTGGTCCATGCATGTGCGCAGCGCATCGAGCCTGTCGTCGACCTGAGGCTCGAGGTCGATGTAGGCCTCGGTCAGCGAGTCGACGATGTCGCTGGAGAACACGATGGGCCGACGGTTCTGCGTGCGGTAGTTCTCCGCGATGCGCTGCCGGGCGATGCCGATGAGCCAGCCGATGAACGGCCGGCTCGGGTCGTACTGTTCGAAGTTAGCCGTGGCCTGACGGGCGACTTCTTGAACGATGTCATCGGCCAGCGACTGGTCCTGGATGTGCACGCAGACGTAGCCCCCGATCGCGTGCTGCGCATCGAGCCAGCGCTCGGCGAAGCCGGGCTGGTCTTGGGCTTGTTCGTTCTGTCGCGAATCGTTGGTCATGGCCTGCTTAAGACGTGATATTGAACAGAAAAAGGCAAAGCGCCCTGTATCACAATGAATAATGCGTAGCGGACAGTGATGTAACGCAGGACTTGATAAATACCGAATAAGGGGGAGGCGGTTGACGGCATCCACTTCATCAAAAAGGCCGTAAAGCCCCAGCCTTTCTTTAGACGCTCCGCGTCGTTTGATTCAACCGGCGCATAGCAAAACCTCTGACCTACGCCAGAGGCTTTGCTGGATCGATATCTACCGTACCGCTTGATGCACGGCTCACAATGCGACGCGGCAGGAATTTGTCGACCTTTATTCGCTCGGGAGCACGACCGCGTCGATCAGGTGGATCACGCCGTTGCTCGCGACAAGATCGGTCTTGATGACCTTGGCACCATCGACGGTGACGCCTGCGTCGGTGACCTCGATCGACAGCGACTGACCGTTGGCGGTCTCGAGGCTCGTCGTGCTCACGTCGGCGGCCATCACAGCGGCACCCGCGTGCACGTGGTACAGCAGGATGCCCTGCAGCTTCTCTTTATTTTCGGGGAGCAGCAGGCTCTCGACCGTGCCTTCGGGTAGCGCTTCGAACGCGGCGTTGGTCGGTGCGAAGACCGTGAACGGGCCATCGCCCTGCAGTGTCTCGACCAGTTCCGCCGCTGTGATCGCCGCGACGAGCGTCGAGACGTCATCCATGCCGTCGGCCGTGGCGATCTCGATAATGTTTTTGTCTACCGTCGCGGCGGGAGCGTCGCCATCGCCATCTGAGTCGGCTTCGGAGGAGCACCCGGTGGTGCCAAACAGCGTCAGCACGCCACAAATCGAGAACAGTGCGAGTAGTTGCGAGGTTTTCATGGTCGGTTCCTTGGGAGTTTAGGGATAGTTGCCTCTATTTGGCACTTGAAAATAGCTACGTCTTTCTGCAAGCCGCAGATTCAAGCGCGTCGAGATTTGTGTGAAAAAACCCCCGCCAAATGACGAGGGTTTTCGTTACCCCGGAATATTGATTTTTCAGCCTTAGAGCAGGTTCAGAACCTGGCTCGTCTGAGCATTCGCGATACCGAGGACCTGGTTCGCCGCGGCGACGAGGACCTGGTTGCGGGACAACTCGGCCGTTTCCTCGGCGAAGTCGGTGTCGCGGATCGCGGACTCTGCGGCCGAGATGTTCTCGAACGCGACGCTCAGCGAGTTGATCGTCGAGCCAACGACGTTCTTCTGGAACGCGCCGAGGCGGCCACGCTGGCCAGAGACCTCACGCAGGGCCTGGTCGATGACGTTCTGAGCCTTCGTCAGGTCACCATCAACCACGTTGAGATCGCCCGACGAGCCGAGGTCGTCAAGGAAGTAGTTGACCGTCCCGTCGTTGAAACGGCCCAACTCGCGGGCCGCGACCGAGCCGATGCCCAGCCGGACCTGGTTGTTGAGGTTGACTTCTGCACCGAGGTTGAACTCGGCGCCGCCACCATAGATGGTCGCGACGTTGGTCGACCCCGCGTCCTGCGCGGCGTCCGTATTTAGGAGGACCTCGACCGACAAGGCGTCGCTGGCGACGCTGAGCTGCTTGCCCTGGCCGCGTGCAGCGATGCCGTTGATCGTGCCCGCGATGTCCTGGCCCTCGTCACGGATGGCCGAGGTGATGGCGGTGAATGCGGTGCCGGCGGTGCCGTTCTCGATCACGCTGGTATTCGTTGCGCTGGCGATGGTCACGTTGCCGGTCAGGCCGGCGTCGTCGATCACGTTGAACGACACGAACTCGTCCGAGCCGAACTCGGTGGACTTGAGCTCGAGCACGTTGGTAGAGACGGTGGCCGAGATGCCGGTCACGTCTTTGAATGTGTTGATCGAGGTCGCGATGTCGGCGAGGGCCGTGCCCGAGCCGAAGCTGAACTCACGTGTGCCCAGCGCGCCGCCCAGTTCGAAAACGAAGGTCGCGTCAGAGGCGGACAGGTCGAGGTTCGCCGCGTTCGCCGAGACGAACAGGGTCGCGTTCTGTGCGGACTGGGTGACCAGCGCCTGCACGACGACGTTTTCCGAACCGATCTTCGCGTCGTTGATCTGCAGGCCATCGACGTCGGCGTCGACCGCAGAGACCTGGAAGTCGAAGTTGCCGTTGAGCAGCTTGGTGCCCTGGAAGCTGGTGGTCGAAGCGATGCGGTCGATCGTCGTAAGGATGTTGTCGATCTGCAGCTGGTTCGCTTCTTTTTCTTCGGTGGAAAGGCCGGCTTCGTTCGCGGACTGGCCGACCAGCGACTGGACCTCGGTAAGCAGGGCGTTGATCTCCTGCAGGCCGCCTTCTGCGGTCGCGACGAACTGCTCGGCACGTTCCGCGTTGCCGATGGCAGCGGTCAGCGCGGCTTTCTCGCCACGGAGCACTTCGCTGGCGATCAGGCCAGCCGGGTCGTCCCCGCCACGGTTGATCCGAAGACCTGTGGAAAGCCGCTCGAGCGACTGGCTCAGGGCGGCGTTCTGCTGGCCCGCCACGCGCTGAGCGATCAGTGAGTTGATGTTGTTGTTGATCCGGCTCATCTCAATACCTCCGTTGCGTTTGGGCCGGCGACAGGCCGGTGTTACCCTAACCCCGCCAAATGTTGCGCCGTCCCGACGCGGCCCTGCCCCTGGGCAGGTTGGAGCCGGGCACCCGCCAGACTCCTTGCGGACAGGCAACACACCTATCCGCCGCATGCTGGATCGGGTGGGGGGATAGGCAATTTCAGCCTTTACATCTTGTTTTGTTGACCCGACCCGTTTTGCCAGGCGCATAGACGGCGCAACCGGTACACGCGGCAAAGCTCTTCATCCGATAACGATCGAGGCAATAGAGGATCGGGGTGAGCAGTAGGCAGCAGCCGCGATGCTACGCATCGCAGGTCAGCATTCATACATACTTGACTAACACTCGCCTGCGATGCGTAGCATCGCGGCTATTTCAAAAGGGGCGATTGGTTTTAGAGACCTCACCCCTCAGGATTCAACCCATCCCGACCGAGCATGCGCTCCAGGTCGCGGATATAGGCATCCTTATCATCCCCTGCCTGACGCAACTGAGCGCTCCTTAATAAAGACTTGACCCGCGTCAGCAGCTCGAGCTTATTGACCGGCTTACTAAGGAACTCATCGGTGCCCGCCTCGACGCCACGCTCGATGTCGCCCAGCTCATTCAACGCGGTCACCATCATGATCGGGATCCCCGACGTCGCCTCATCCGCCTTGAGCTT
This sequence comes from Planctomycetota bacterium, assembly GCA_039188575.1. Classification (GTDB taxonomy): domain Bacteria; phylum Planctomycetota; class Phycisphaerae; order Phycisphaerales; family Phycisphaeraceae; genus JAHQVV01. The sequence goes on from JBCCYY010000091.1 coordinate 11,313, forward strand.
CCGACAGACCTCGAACCCCGACATCTTCGGCATCATCACGTCCAATAAGATCAGGTCCGGCGTAAGCCCCTCATCAATCATCGATAGCGCCTGCACGCCGTCATAAGCCGCGTGGACCTCCACCGGCATCGACTCAAGATAAGCCTGCAGCAGCTCAACGTTCTGCTCGTTGTCATCGACCACCAGGATCACCGATCCAGTGGGGTCAAAGCTCGCATCGCTCATCGTGGCGGCCTGGGGGTTGCTATCCATCATGCTCTCCTGATCGGCCAAAGCAATATTGTACCGCCGAAATGTCACAGCAGATTTGGAATTGAACTGCGATCACGGGGTGCGATCGCTGCGTCCGCATCAGCGAGTTATCTTTGCCCAAATGGCCTTTTTAGAGTATAATTACGGATTCGCCCAAGGCGATACCGAACGCCTGGTTCCCCGCCTCTGACGCCGAAAAACGCTATGAGCAAGACCGCCTACCCCACCCGCCTGCCCTGGCAGGATCGTTGGACCGAGCCGACCCTGGAGCAGCTCCTGGACCCGATCAAGCCCAAGGAAGCCCACTACAAGGCCTTGAACAACGTCATGGCCGGGATCGAGGGCTACGAGGGCATCGAACGACGGATCCTCTGGCTCGGCGACGGCTGGCAGTGGTGCATCGAGTACGTCATTGAGGGCACCCACGAGACCGGCGCCGAGAAGCC
>JBCCYY010000092.1:0-11798 GCA_039188575.1 Planctomycetota bacterium
CGCGTGCTCTTCTACACCGGCAAGTCCTACAAGGTCGGCGAGGTCCACGAGGGCACCGCCACCATGGACCACATGCAGGACGAGCAGGAGCGCGGCATCACCATCACCTCCGCCGCCACCACCTGCCCATGGACCCGCGACGGCGTCGAGTACACCTGCAACCTGATCGACACGCCCGGCCACGTCGACTTCACCATGGAGGTCGAGCGCTCGATGCGTGTGCTCGACGGCGCGGTCGTCGTCTTCGACGGCAAGGAAGGCGTCGAGGCACAGTCCGAAACCGTCTGGCGGCAGGCCCAGCGGTACAAGGTCCCGCGCATCTGCTTCATCAACAAGATGGACAAGATGGGCGCCGACTTCGACTACGCGTTCGGCACGCTCGACGAGCGGCTCGCCGCCCCGGCCGTCATGGTCCAGTACCCCATCGGCAAGGCGGACACCTTCGAGGGTGTCATCGACCTGATCGAAATGAAGGCCTACTACTTCTCCAAGGAAGACAAGGGTGTCACCGTCATCGAGAAGGACATCCCCGACGAGTACCAAGGCAAGGCCGAGGAACTGCGTGAGGTGATGATCGAGCGAGCCGCCGAGTGCGACGACGACCTGACCGAGAAGTTCCTCGAAGAGGGCACGCTGACCAACGACGAGATCAAGGCCGCGCTACGTATCGGCACGCTGGCCCGGACGATCCACCCGACCTTCTGCGGCTCGGCCCTGCAGAACATCGGCGTGCAGAAGCTGCTCGACGGCATCGTCGACTACCTGCCCAACCCGACCGAGGTCCCCGACACCGAGGGTACCGACCCCGACGACGCCGACAAGCGACTCACGCGGCCTCACGACGAGGACGCCCCGCTGTCGCTGCTGGTGTTCAAGGTCGTCAACGACACGCACGGCGACCTGACCTACGTCCGCATCTACTCCGGCAAGCTCGAGAAGGGCACGCGTGTACTCAACTCGAACAACGGCAAGCGCGAAATCGTCAGCCGCATCTTCGAGATGCACGCCAACGAGCGGATCGCCCGCGACTACGCGTTGGCCGGCGAGATCGTCACCGTCGTCGGCCTGAAGAACAGCTACACGGGCGAGACCCTGTGCTCGGCCGACGACCCGATCGTGCTGGACCGGATGGACTTCCCAGAGCCGGTGATCTCGATGTCGATCGAGCCCGCTTCGGGTGCGGACAAGGAGAAGCTGGCCAACGCGCTGGGCACCATCCGCCGCGAGGACCCGTCCTTCCAGACGCACTACGACGAGGAGACCGGCGAGACCATCATCGCGGGCATGGGCGAGCTGCACCTGGAGATCATCACCACCAAGCTGACGCGGGACATGAAGATCGGCGTCAATGTCGGCCAGCCGCGCGTCGCCTATAAGGAAGCGATCACGGGCACCGCCGTCGCCCAGGGCGTGCACAAGAAGCAGTCCGGCGGCCGCGGCCAGTTCGGCGACTGCACTATCGAGGTCTCCCCGATCACAGAGGCGGAGGCCGAGGAACAGGAACTCAAGTACCTCGACGGCATCGCGTTCGAGGACGCGATCGTCGGCGGCGCGATCCCACGCGAGTTTATCCCGTCGGTCGGGGCTGGCGCACGGGCGACCGCGAAGACCGGCGTCCTAGCGGGATACCCGCTGCTGGGCGCGAAGGTCAAGCTCATCGACGGCAAGTACCACGACGTCGACTCGAGCCAGATCGCCTTCGAAATGGCCGGCTCGATTGCGTTCAAGAACGCGACGCGTCAGGCTGGTCTGTGCCTGCAGGAGCCGATCATGAAGGTCGTCGTGACGACGCCCGACGAGTTCTTCGGCAACGTGACCGGTGACCTCAACCGCCGGCGTGCCCTGGTCGTCGGTGACGAAGAGCGTGGCAATACCCGGGTGATTACCGCCGAGGCCCCGCTGTCGGAGATGTTCGGTTACTCGAACAGCCTCCGCGGCATGAGCCAGGGCCGGGCGTCCTACGCGATGGAGCCGCTGGCCTACCGCGAGGTGCCGGGCAACATCGCCAAGGAAATCCTCGCCAAGCAAGGCGGCGAGTAAACGCAACGAAGCTGCATCTTTCCAAGGGTGCTTTCAACGATTAGTACAGAAACCCGCTTGCCAAAGCGGGTTTTTGATTGGGTGTATGCCAGTCGCAGGCCTTTGTTCGTTGTTGCCGTGTTCAACCGCCTTGTTTAAGCTTTAAACGATTACATAGCTGATCGGAATAGTCTTATGGGCATGGGTATGAAAATCTGGGCGGGGATCGTCATCATCTTCCTCGCTGTGCTTATCCTCGGCGGGCTCAAAGAGGACTTTGATAGCTGGCTCACGACCAACGTCGGCGGCTGGGCGCCCACCGTCTTCATCATCGCGCTGGCCCTGTCGTTCGTGCTGCCTCCGATCGGTCTTGGTGTCATCCAGGGCATGCGCGAGGCGAGTAAGAAGAAGTAGAGCGGCAATCCCCGCTAAACTACCGCCCCACCATGGCCCTCCTTTCCGTTGCAAACCTTGTCTTTTCCTTCGGCGACCGCACCGTCCTCGATGGGGTCAACCTCACCGTCTCCGCGGGCGAGCACGTCGGGCTCGTCGGGCGCAACGGCTGCGGTAAGTCGACGCTCTTAAAACTCATCGCGGGGATCGAGACGCACAAGCCCGAGTCCGGGCAGATCCAGCTCGCGCGGGGGACCAGCGCCGGTTACCTCAAGCAGGACCACGTCTACGACCCCACCAAGTCTCTGCGTGAAGAAGCAGGCGCGGCGTTTGCCGAGCTCGAGAAGCTGCACCATCAGCTCGACGAGGTCGCCAACGCGATGGGCGAAGCCCAGGGCGACGAGATGGACAAGCTGCTCAAGAAGTACGAGCGGCTGGAGCACGAGATGCAGGCGGCCGGGGGCTACGCGGTGGACCACAAGATCGACCAGACACTGCACGGCCTAGGCATCACCGACGAGGTCTTCGCTGTGAAGTGCGGCGACCTCTCCGGCGGGCAGAAAGGCCGGCTCGCCTTAGCAAAGCTTCTACTCAGTGAGCCGGACATCCTGCTGCTGGACGAGCCGACCAACCACCTGGACATCGCCGGCCGGCAGTGGCTCGAGGAGTACCTGCGGGAGTACCGCGGCGCGGTCGTGCTGATCAGCCACGACCGCTGGCTGCTGGACCGCAGTGTCAGCAAGATCTACGAGCTCGAACTAGGCGGGATGGTCGAGTACCCGGGGAATTACGAGAAGTTCCGCGAACTGCGGGCGCTTCGGATCGAGGACCAACGCCGGGCGTTTGAGAAGCAGCAGACAAAGATCAAGAGCGAGCAGGCGTTCATCGACCGCTACCGCGCGGGCCAGCGATCCAAGCAGGCGCAAGGCCGAGAGAAACGGCTGGAGCGGTACATCCGTGACGAGAGCCTGGAGCCGCCGATGGAGCTGGACACGATGAAGCTGCGCCTCGAGCCCAAGGCGCGCAGCGGCGACCAGGTCTGCATCGCCGAAGACCTCGGAGTCAGTTACGAAGACAAGTTGCTCTTCAAGGACTTCGCCGTCTCGATCAAGCGGGGCGACAAGATCGGCGTCATCGGCCCGAACGGCGCGGGCAAGTCCACGCTTATCCGCTGCCTGCTCAACGAACAGGACCCTACGGCAGGTCTATCGAAGCTCGGATCGCAAGTAGATGTCGGCTGGTACCGGCAGACGCACGAGCACCTGGACCTGAAGCTGACGATCGTCGAATACCTGCGCAAGTTCGTTGAGAGCGGGACGGAGCAGGAGGCGCGCGACCTGGCCGGTGCGTTCCTGTTCAGCGGGATGGAGCAGGACAAGCCGATGAACGTGCTGTCGGGCGGCGAGCGCGCCCGCGCGGTGTTGGCCGGTCTGATGAGCCGGGGGGGCACAACCTGCTGGTGCTGGACGAGCCGACCAACCACCTGGACATCCCGAGCGCCGAGCGGTTGGAAGAGGCGCTGCGTCGGTACAACTCTGCCCAGAAAAAATACTCCACCGCCAATTCCGGGGGCGGCGAGGGGACGCTCATCCTGATCACGCACGACCGGATGCTGCTGGAGCACCTGGTCGATCGGCTGATCATCTTCGACGGCAAGGGCGGCGCGGCACACTTCCTCGGCACGTACAGCGAGTACCTCGAATCGCAGGGCGGGTCGGATGTCTTGGTCGACGCGGACCAACCCGAACCGAAGCAGCAAAATAAAAAAGCCGCTAAAGACGCCAAGAGCACCAAGAAACAGGCGGAGCCCGCTTCAGCGGGCGGGTCTAGGAAATCGAATAAGAACAAGAACAAAAAGAACAAGGCCTTGTCCGGGATGGACACCGACAAGCTCGAGGAGAAGATCGAATCACTCGAATCTAAGATCAGGGACATCGAATCCCAACTCGCCGACCCGGAGACGTACAAGAACCACTCAAAGTTCAGCGAACTTCAAGAAGCCCACGAGAAGCTGAGGAAAGAAATCGGCCCTTACGAAGACGAGTGGGCTTCGCGCGGGTAAAGTAGGACCTCTTATAGAAGCTGTATTATTTCTGATATTGCAATGAAGAAAAAGCATGGGCAATCTAAAGAGAACATGTATGGCGGAATTTGCTGCCTATTAGTATCTGCCACGGTTTTATACGCCGAGATCTATTACAACTATCAAACAGGCATTTCTGTCGGCTTCATAATTGTCGCAGTTATTCTTGGCCTTAATGGCCTACTACTTCTCACTGCAGCTTTCTCAGAAACAGTTGATCACAAAATATTAAAAAAAATCTTTCCAGGCTATGAATCGGACTTGCCTGTTGTGGAGTGTAAAGAGTGTTTCTATGACCTACGTGGATCGGTCCTTTCAAGTGCCGACAAGTGCCCCGAATGTGGCGCAACTCTCTCAAAAGAACAGATGCAACAAATCCGCAAGCTTAACCATCTTAATTAAGCAAACAGACAACAGGTAGCTGCAATACCTACTCTTTCAAGAAGTAGCGAGCGAGCCTAATTTGCTTCAACGTCACCCAGCCCGCGCGGCGTCTGCGGGCCGGTGGTCGTCACCCCGTCATTATTGTTCCAGAACGTGACGTACTGGTCGAACCAGCCGCGGTTAGGTTCGTAGAGCGTGTAGGTGTAGGGCTGCTGGTCGGCGAAGGCGTTGTCGGTCTGCCCGAACCACGCGGCCCAGGCCTGCGGGTCGATGCCCTGGTCGACGCCGGTGAGCAGGCGTAGCGAGCGGTGCGAAGCAGCGACGACGTTGTAGTCGCTCTGCTCCAGCGCGGTGACGAGCCGAGAGAACACGACGTCGTTCGCGTACTGGCCCAGCGCGAGCGCGGCGGTCGCGCGTGTGTCGCCATCGTCCTCGATCTCCGGGTCCAGCCGTTCGACCAGCGCGTCGATCACCGCGGGGTTGTGCAGCTTGCGGAGGCCGTCCGCGGCCTGCCAACCGACCAGGTCGTCTTCATCGCGGAGCATGGTGGCGAGGATGATGGCGTCGGCGGCCGTGCCATGCCGGCCGATCGCGGTGGCGACCGCGGCGCGGACACCCGGGTCCGGAAAATCGACGAACAGGCGGTAGCTGTTGAGGTACTCTTGCTCGCCGCCGAAGGGCGACGCGGCGAGCCAGATGATGCCTGCTCGTTTTTGGTCGGCGTCTTGATCGTTAAACATCATCGCGACCGCCTCGGTCGGGGTCGGCGGGGGCTCGTCGCCGAAGAAGCCCTCGTAGACCGACTCATAGCTCAGCCCGGTCGCCTCACAGCCCGTCAGGCAGGGCCAGACGACCAGCGAGAGGGCCAAGATCAGGCTTATGGTTAGGCGGTCCGTGGCAGCGGTCATGGCGAAGAGTGTACCGGATGGCCGGTCTGAAGGGCCATTCGCCCCCCCGCATCCGACGCATCTGAGGGCCCTCAGAACGCGGAAATCACGTATTTTTCCGGATCACCCCCGACTTACTCATTGTTCGCATATTGCTAGCCGTTTTCTAACAATCGGGTTTTAACTTGTGCGCACGCAGCGGGCGGGGCGCCCGGCGTCAACCACCACTTCCTACACAAGGAATGACATGTTTAAGACACTCAAGAGAACCGCATTCGTTGCAGGTGCTGCTGTCGCCCTGGCGGCCGGCACCCCCTCCCAGGCAGAGCTCGCCGGCGAGATCAAGATCGACGGCTCCTCGACCGTCTACCCGATCACCCAGTTCGTCGCGGAGACCTTCCACGAACTCAACGAGAAGGTCAACATCGCCGTCGGCTTCTCCGGCACCGGCGGCGGCATGAAGAAGTTCGCGGCGGGCGAGACCGACATCTCCAACGCGTCGCGCCCGATCAAGGCCAAGGAAGCCCAAGCACTGGCCGACGCGGGCATCGACTTCATCGAGATCCCGGTCGCTTACGACGGCCTGTCGATCGTTGTCAACAAGAACAACACCTGGGCCAAGAGCATGACTGTCGAGCAGCTCCAGAAGATGTTCCTCGCCTCCAACAAGGGCAAGGTCAAGACCTGGAAGGACGTTGATCCTTCCTGGCCCGCCATCGAGATCAAGATGTACATCCCCGGCACAGACTCGGGCACCTTCGACTACTTCAAGGAAGTCGTCGTCGGCAAGTCCGAAGACGCCATCCGTGACGACGTGAGCGAGTCCGAAGACGACAACGTCCTGGTCACCGGCATCACCGGCGACCGCGGCGCGATCGGCTTCTTCGGCGCCGCCTACTACTTCGCCAACAAGGACAAGCTCCGCGCGGTCCCGATCGTCAACAAGGCCGGCAAGGCCGTTTCTCCCGCCCCCGACACCATCGAGTCGGGCAAGTACAACCCCTTCTCCCGCCCGCTGTTCATCTATGTGAAGAAGAGCTCGCTAGAGCGTCCTGAAGTCAAGGCTTTCGTTGACTTCTACCTCGCCGACGCAGGCGACTTCTCCGAAGAAGTGGGCTACGTCGCGCTGCCCAGCTCGGTCTACGACATCGCAGAGGCCAAGGTCAAGGGTAAAAAGACCGGCACGTCCTATACCGACAAGGACGGCAACAAGGTCGAAGGCCCGGTCACCGAGGTCTACAAGTAAGCCTCCGCGCTTGAAGCACGGATCAGACAGCACGACACGCCGTCTAACCGCGGCGTGTCGTCTTCTAAGAACGCTGCGGCGTATACAGGACGAGACAAGGTCGGGGTGGGCATCCTTTGCCCGCAGACTGGGACCACGCCCGCGCGATGCGGGCATAGATGGATGAACCTCCCTTGAGTGATGAACGCGTCGAAATCGCAGACCTGCTTGGGCAGCGACGTTCTCAGGCGGCCCAGCGCTTCCGCGAGCGGATCATCATCGGCTCGCTCATCCTCTGTGCGGGCATCACCATCACGATCACACTCGGCATCGTCTACATCCTCCTCACCGAGACGCTCGAGTTCTTCAACCCCGAAGGGCACCTCGACGCACAGGGCAACGTCTCGGTCGTCAAGCCAAGCGACTTCTTCTTCGGCATGGAATGGAACCCGCTGCTCGGCGGCGAGAAACACTTCGGCGTCTGGCCGCTGGTGGTCGGCACGTTCAAGGTCGCGTTCGTGGCAATGGTCTTCGCCCTGCCCGTCGGGCTCATCTCCGCGATCTGGCTGAGCGAGTACGCCAAGCCAAAGGTACGAAACTTCATCAAGCCGATCATCGAGGTCCTCGCCGGCGTGCCGACGGTCGTGTTTGGCTACTTCGCGATCACCTTCATCACGCCCTACGTGCTGCGTTGGGAGTGGTGGCGGGTCAAGATCCCCGACCCCGACAACCCCGGCCAGTACCTCAAGGACGCGTCGGGCGGCTTCCTCACCGAGCCCGCGGGCTTGTTTGGCCTGCTCGAAGTCGATGTCTACAACGCGCTCGGCGCGGGCCTGGCTGTGGGCATCATGTGCCTGCCGATCGTAATCTCCCTGTCGGAGGATGCGCTGCGTGCGGTGCCCAAGGCGCTGCGCGAAGGGTCGTACGGCCTGGGCGCAAGCAAGTTCGAAACATCAGTCCGTGTCGTCGTGCCCGCCGCGCTTTCGGGGATCAGCGCCGCGTTCCTGCTGGCGATCGCCCGTGCCGTGGGCGAGACCATGATCGTTGCGCTCGCTGCGGGCGCCTCGCCGGTCAAGCTCGTCGGCCAGGGCAGCGTCGGCGAAAACGTCGGGAGCGCGGTCGCGCTCAACGAATCGGTCCTGCCCATGACCGGCTACCTCGTAAAGATCTTTACCGGCGATGCCGCGCACGGCACGGTCGAGTACTACTCTTCATACGCCGTCGCAGCGACCCTCTTCGTCATCACCCTCACGCTCGTCGTCATCGGCAACATGATCCAGCGGCGGTTCAGGGAGAAATACGACTAAGCCATGGCCGAAATGACACCCGACAACCCGCAATCCGTCGTCCGTTCGATCGATAAGCGGATGCGCAACAACGTGGTCTTCAACACGGTCTGCTTCATCGCGACGATGGTCGCGCTGGTGATCCTGCTCGTGCTGCTCGCGTCGATCTTCACGCAGGGGATCGGCTCGCTGTCACTGCGTTTCATCGGCGCGCTCAACTCGTCGGACCCCCACAAGGCCGGTATCTGGACCTCATTGGTCGGCACCATGGCGATCTGCCTAATTTGCGCCGTATCCGCCGTTTTCCTTGGGGTCTGTACCGCGATCCTCATTGAGGAGTTCAAGCCACGCAACCGCTACCTGCTCTGGCTCCACGGCATCATCGACACCAACATCCGCAACCTCGCTGGCGTGCCATCGATCGTCTACGGCATCCTCGGCGTGACCGTGTTCGCCACGATGTTCTACCAGTTCGGAGACATCAACAACGGCCGGTTCGCGATCGGTCAGACCTGGTACGACCAGTACCAGGGCGAAGACAAGCAGCTCTACTACGTCAAAGCGGACGGCCCCAATGCCGAAGGCGACGCGGCAGAGCAGGGTATGACCCTCTACCTGCCCTCGGAGAAAGGGATCGGGATCGGCGAAGAAGCGGCCGACTTGATCTGGGTGACCGAGGAAGAGATCGCACCGCGTGTCAGCGCGATCGAAGAAGAACTCGATGCTTTTGAAGACACATTCCGCGCCGGGATCACCGAAGCGCGGGAGAGCCGGCGTGGCCCGGTGCGGATCGACCAAGCCGGGGCCGAAGCAATCGTCGATGCCGCAATCGAGGCGGGCACCTGGAAGAACCCGGACACGACCGCGCTGCGTGAGAAGCTCGTCGACCTGGTGCTCGGGCTGGACGGCAAGAAAGGCGTTGACCTGATCAAGGCCCGCAAAGAGGCGATCAACCGCGCGGTGGAGTCGGAGTACGACGCGCGGATGGAGAACATCATCACCATCGGCGCCCCGCCGGTGCGCGTCAACACCAAGGCGTGGTACCACCTCGCGTTGCCGTTTGGCCGGGGCGTGCTGGCCGGCGGGCTCACACTGATGCTCGTCATCCTGCCGATCGTGATCGTCGCGTCGCAGGAGGCGCTCCGAGCCGTTCCCGGCAGCTTCCGCCAGGGCGCCCTCGCGCTGGGCGCGACCAAGTGGCAGTCCGTCCAAAAGACCGCCCTGCCCGCCGCGATCCCAGGCATCTGCACCGGCACGATCCTCGCCATCAGCCGGGCCATCGGCGAGGCCGCCCCGATCCTCGTGCTAGGCGGCACCGGCTTCATCACCTCCCCGCCCCGCAACCTCATGGACAGCTTCTCTGCCATGCCCATGACCATCTTCCAGTGGACCAAGGAGCCCGAGGCCGCGTTCAAAGACATCGCCGCCGCCGGCATCATCGTCCTGCTGATCGTCCTGCTGAGCTTCAACGCCCTGGCCATCTACATCCGCCAGCGCTCGAGCAGGCACGGGTGATCACAGAGCAGGGAGCAAGCAACAGGGAATAAGTACAGACCACTTCTGGAGGATTGGTTGGCTCCCTATTGCCTACTCCCCGCCCGCTTGCCAGCCGCCTTAACTTCGCTAAAATACCCGGCCTGCCCGACGGCCCCTTCGTCTAGTCTGGTCTAGGACACCAGGTTTTCATCCTGGCAACACGGGTTCGAATCCCGTAGGGGTCATCTATGAGATGCCCGCACCAGCGCTAGCTGGTGCGGGCTTTTCTTTTGGTCATATGCAATCGAATACGCCCGCGTCGTGTTACCCGCCGTGCCGTACGCCGGGGCCAGACCACACGCTGCCCGTCGTGATCATGATCGCCTTGATCTTGTTCAACACGGTTATGCGTACGCGTCTGCGCCAGATCGTCCGTCCCGTCGCAGATCACGCGCACACGGCTAAACAGGCCCGCAGCAGAGCCCCGAAAATACATTCTAAGAGTGCCAACTTCAAGAACGCCAACGAAAGCGTGGCACAGTTGCGGGTGTGCGCGCAAGGCGTGAGCCGTGACGACGAGCAGACGCAAAACACAAGCGCACCAAAAAAGCCGCGCGGTGGCGGCTTGAGAGAGCGGGGTCGTAGAGAGTACTAGGGACTATCTTGTTTTCTCCCTCCTAAAACGGAAGGGAAAAAAGGATAAGAAAAAAGAGATAAGTATGCTCTGTCGAAAACCTCTTGATCTGCAACAGAATCATGATGTTATGGGTGACCGCGAGCAGGTGCAAGGATCGGGATTGTGACCAGTAACCGGTCGCGTTCACCGCGTCGCCGAGGTTCCGTTTGATCATGCTAAAGACCGTCTCGACCTGCCACCGTTGCCCGTAATCGGTTTCACCCAGGTGCTCGCTCATCCATCTCCGGTAGCGTCCGCTGGGGGGCTTGCTTGTCGGCCGGCCGATCTTCGCGGGGATCAACGACATGGCACCCAGGTCTTCACGCAGCCATTGGTGTACCCACTCGCCGTCGTAGCCCGCGTCGGCGTATACCTTCCCGACCTCCCACCCACGCCACGCGCTTTCGATGACCCGCTCGATGTGCCGGATGTCGGAGTTCGGGCCCCGCATCGTTGCAAGCGACACGACAAGGTGCGTATCGCAGTCCACCGAGACCGCGAGCTTCGGCCAACGCCGATACGTCATCGTATGGTAGAGATTCGTTGTTTTAAAGCATCTTTTACGCCGACGCACGAAGTACCGGCTGACGTGCCGTGCCTCGAACCCGCTGGAGTCGATGGCCAGGCGGTCGATGCGGTCGTTGCCGCGCATCATCAGCCGGACCGCCGTGTCCAGCGCACGCTCGGTCAACGCCTTGCCGAACAAACGCCCGGCCGCTTTGTGCAGCGTCGAGTGATCGGGCACGCGTGAAAGGCCGAGCACGCGACGCAGTTCGGGCAGGTCGTTGAGCAGTTGTTCGATGCCGCGGTAGTCGGTCCGGAAGAACGCCTTGAGCACGAGGCAGGCGAAGAGTTGGGGCTGGGTAAAGGTCTTGGGCGCGAAGCGGTGGGCGTACTCGGGCAGCGTCCGCCTGCCGACCTCCAACGCCACGCACGCCACCGTCCTTGGCGACTTGCTGGTCAGGCTCATCCTTCATGGTGTAACCGACGACGCAGCACCGCGCAACCGAACGAGCGCCAAACATCAAGAGGTTTTCGACAGAGCATACTTATCCCCTTTTCTTGCCCCCTTTTCTTGCCCAAACATATCATCGAAGTTTTACCCACTCTTCATTTTTCCCTGCTTGATCGGCTGTTGATTTGCTTATGTATATGGATTTAAGATCACCTTGCAAAACTAAATCATTCACATCCTGCCCATTAACTACTGCAACAAAGTTTAATCTGAATTGCTCTGTTGACACCATCCCCAACCGCAGCGTCCCCGGCTAACGCCGGATGGCGTAGGCCAGCACCTTCATCATCGCGTCGGTCATCAGCCCACGCTCACTCGTCGCGTTCAGCGTGCTGCCCATCGTCCGTTTCATCC
>JBCCYY010000093.1:0-11678 GCA_039188575.1 Planctomycetota bacterium
CAGCTCCGACGAGCGATTTGAAACCAGACTAACCAAGCTCCTTATGCCCCCGAAGCCCACGCCATCACGGCGTGGGCTTCTTATGTTCGTTGTTTCCGCCTCCCCGTGGAAACCCCGTGCATAAACTGCCTGCGATGCCGCCGGCAGGCCCCGAACCCCTTGTTTTTTGCCGAATAACGCGGGAAACAGTAAAGTGCGTTGTCTTAAGAAGATAAAGGACTACCGAAGATGAAAGTCATCTGTGATCGTGGGGCGCTTGTCGAATCGTTGAACCTCGTGGCCGGCGTCGTCGTCGCGCGCACCCCCAAGCCTGCGCTGCGGTGTGTGCTCGCCTCGGCCAAGGACGATGCGCTCACGCTGTCCGCCACCGACACCGAGGTCTCCATCCGCATCTCCACCCCGCGCGTCGAGGTGCAGGACGCAGGCGACGCCCTGATCCCCGCCGACAAGCTCCAGCAGATCACCCGCGAATCCATCGACCCCACACTCACCCTTGCGACGACCGACGAGCAGACGACGATCAAGGGCCAGGACTCGACCTTCAAGCTCTTGGGCTACCCGGTCGGCGATTTCCCCGAGGTTCCCGAATTTCCGGCCGATGCGGACTTCGAGCTCGCCGCTGGTGACCTGCACAAGCTCATCGCGCAGACCCTCTTCGCCACCGCGCGCGAGAACTCGCGCTACGCGATCAATGGCGTCCTGCTCGGGCGGCACAACAAGGACCTCACCGTTGTCGCGACCGACGGGCACCGCCTCGCGCTGGCCAAGGGCAAGTGCAAGAGCCTGCAGGACGCCGACCGCAACGCGATCATCCCGACCAAGGCGCTGAACCTGCTGCTTCGTCTGTTTGATGACGCCGAGCAGACCGTCAAGGTCAAGGTCGCCGAGAGCCAGGTGCTTTTTGCGACCGACACGGCGGTGCTCGCAAGCAACCTCGTCGAAGGCAACTTCCCGCCCTACAAGGACGTGATCCCCAAGGACGGCGACAAGAAGGCGACACTGCCCACCGACGTCTATATCTCTGCTGTCCGTCGCGCAGGGCTGCTAACCAATGAGGAGAGCAAGGGCGTCCGCATGGCCTTCGATCAGGACGGCCTGACCATCACCAGCCGGGCCCCCGAGATGGGCGAGGCGGAGATCAAGGTCGACCTGCCCGAATACACCGGCGACCCCGTCGAGATCGGCTTCAACCCCGCGTACCTGCTCGACGCGCTGAAGGTCGTCGACGAGAACCAGGTCTTCCTCGACATGAAGGCCGCGAACAAGCCGGGCGTGCTACGCACCGGGCCGAACTTCTTGTATGTGGTGATGCCGGTCAACCTTCAATAGAACGGTGTAGCGGGTGACGCGAAGCGTCCCGTGGTTCGGCGAATCAATGGCGTGATTCAGAATAAATCATTCGAACGGGACGCTTCGCGTCTCCCGCTAAACTCACAGTGATGCAATTCTCCTGGACCGACATCGACGAGATCGCGTACCAGCTCACCGAGCAGCGGCCGGGGGACGACCCGCTGACGGTGAAGTTCACGGACCTGCGCAGCTTTGTCGAAGGGCTCGAAGGCTTCGAGGCCGAGCCTGGGCAGTCGGTGAACGAGCAACTGCTCGAGGCGGTCCAGCAGGCGTGGATCGAGGAGAAGGAAGACCTGACTGACGGGTCCGATGCGGACGAGGATGACCAAAGCGGCTACAGCCCGAACCAGCCGTTCCGATGAATACACAAGTCTGAAAAGTGGGGCAGACATTCCTGTCTGCCGTTGGCCCAGCGGGCCAAGCGATCCACGTTGATGTGCGACCAAACCGCAGACAGGAATGCCTGCCCCACTTGTGGATACAGATTCCCTCGTTCTCACCCCATCGCCTACAATGTGCCAGACCGATGGCTAACGATGCACCCACCGCCATCCCGACCAGCGACCCAGTGACCGACCCCGCCGAGCGGCTTACGCCGACCGTTGAGGACGGTGGCACGGTGATCACGACGGATATGCTCCACGCGGGCGACCCGCCTACCGGGTGGTGGGGCAAGAAGTACCGCCGGTTCGAGAACTGGCTCACCGAAAAATCAACCGAGTCTAACCGGTGGCACCGTCTGCTCGCCTGGGTCTTCCTCCCGCTGGCCTACCGGTCGGGGATCAAGCTCGGGCAGAAGACCGACACGGGCACGTACGACGTGGTGATGCCCTTCACGACGTTCAACAAGAACTGGTACAACGCCATGGCCGGGGCCGCACTCCTCGGCAACTCCGAGGTCGCCGGCGGGATGTACATCTTCAACCAGGTCGGGCCCGAGTACACCGTCGTCTGTAAAGAGCTGGCCTACAAGTTCCGCCTGCCCTGCGTCGGCCCGGCGATCTACCGGGTCAAACCCGTCGATGACATCGAGGAACTCAAGAAGCACAAGCTCGAGTTCAACGTCACCGTCGAGATGCAGATCGTCCAGGCGGTCCACCACAAGGACGAGAAGGAACGCAAGGTCGGCAAGGCCACCGCGACCTTCCACGTTGCGCCCAAAGCCAAGCTGCGCGCCCGTCAGGCGCAGACGCACACCCCGCCCCCGCTACGCCTTGGGTTCGGCCTGACCTGGCCGGCGGTGCTTTCGCTGGCGACAATGGTCGGGGCCTTGGCCACGACGCGCTGGTGGCCCGCGGTCGCGGCAGGCCTGTGCATGCTGCTCTTCACCAAGTACGCCTGGGGCTACCTGATCCAGCACCGGCCGGCCCAACGCTGGTTTTCGCTCTTCGGCACGGTGATGGCCATGTTCACGCTCGGGGGCTTCGGCATCTGGGCCGCGATCGAATCCTCCACACTCTGGGTATCCCTGTCCTTCGGCTCAGCGGTATCCCTGTTCATCGCCGCGGTCGCGATCGCCTTGCCGATCGGGCCGCCACCAAATAGGGGCTGAGCATGTCGGGGTGGGGCATTTTCTTTGCGGCCTTCGGTGTCTCGATGGGCCTGGCCGCGCTCGTGCTGCTTGTGATCGACCTGATGAAGTCGCGGAAGACCACCGGCACGGTGATCGGCAACAAGTCCGCCTACGCCGCGGACTCGCTTGCCGCCGAGGTGTACGCCCCGACCATCCGCTTCAAGACCGAGGCCGGCGAGACCCGCACCTTCCAATCGATCTGCTACTTCTCAAGCGACCCCCACCCGAAGGGCGACCCGATCCCCGTGCGCTACCACCCGACGAACAAGAAACTCAACGGCATCAACCGCCTGATCCCGAGGTTCTTCCTGATCGTTATCTTCGGCTTTTTCGGGCTGGCGTTTATCTCGCTGGGCATGCAGATCTAGGCTGTATCTGTCGGCGCAACCCACAAGCAAATTGTATCAGTACGGTGTAGCGGGAGACGCGAAGCGTCCCGTGATTCACTCATTCAATCGTGTGATTTGCAGCCGATCATTCGCACGGGACGCTCCGCGTCCCCCGCTACACCGTGCTGGCGATCTACCATCAAGGCCACACTTCTACTTCACGTTTTAGCCGGACCCCTGCCTGCTCATAGACCGCTTGCTCGACGTGGCAGATCAGCTGGTACACGTCCTCGGCCTGGGCGTCCTTCTTGTCCGCGACGATGAAGTTGGCGTGGACCTCTGACACGACCGCGGTCCCGATGCGGTGGCCCTTCAGCCCGCACTGGTCGATGATCATCCCCGCCGGTCGGCCGTCGAAACCCTCATCCTCTTCCTGCGGGTTCTTGAAGCAGCAGCCCGAGCTCTTGTCCGCGAACGGCTGGCTGTTGGTCTTGTAGAGGTAGATCTCTTTGACACGCTTGCTCAGCTCCTTCGGGTCCGTCGGCGTCAGCTCGAACTCGGCGCCGAGGATAAACGGCGCATCGATGTTGCTCCGGCGGTAGGTAAACTCGAGGTCGTCCGCGTCGCGGTGGTAGACCTGCCCGGTCGCGGACATGACTTGGACTCGTTTGACCGCCTGCCCGACGTCGCCATAGGTCCCCCCCGCGTTCATGCGGACGGCCCCACCGATGGATGCGGGGATGCCGGCCACCTGCGCGAGCCCGTCAAGCCCCAGGCGCGCCGTCTCCGCGACCAGCCGCATGAGCCCGTAGCCCGCGCCGACGGTGACGAGGTTGCCCTCGACGGTCATCTGCGACCAGGCCTCGTCGTCCAGCCGGATCACAACGCCACCGACCCCGGCCTCACGCACGAGCAGGTTCGCGCCGCTGCCAAGGACCCGCATCGGGACCCTTGCCTGCCTGCACTGGCTGACGAGCTCGCTGAGCTGAGCGGTCGACGCGGGGTGCGCGAGGCACTGTGCGTTGCCGCCGACGTTGTACCAGGTCAGCGGGCCCAGGGGTGCATCCATCTCGTGGCGGATGCCAAGGTCGGTCAGAAGTGCGTCAAGCTGCGCGGCGTCCGTGTCGGGCATGGCGGGGATTGTAGTCAGTGGGGGCGATGAGGTGTGGATCGGCCGAATCCAAAGAACAGGTGCAATGAAAAACCCCGCCGACCCAGTCGACGGGGTTGAACAGATGGTGGCATGGCCGCGATTAGAACGTGAACCGCAGGCCAAACGTCAGCGCCCAGTCCAGCTCGGCCCGGTGATCCACCTGCTGGTTGATCGGAAGCCGGACCGCGATCTCCGCCGCCCAGGTCTGCGCCTCGATCAGGATGCCGGGCGAGAGCAGCGTCTCGTAGTCGCCGTTCGTCTCGTACCGCTGGTTGAGCTCGACCATGATGTACGTCGACTTGGTGGTATCGATGGTGTACTCGATGGGGTCGATGCGGTAGAGGTACGAGCCATCGAGGCGGATCGCGTCGGACTGCCCATCGCCGAACTCGATCTCATAGGGACCGCCGCCGGTGTTCCACTTGTACTTTGCGTGGGCACCGATGCCGTGCCGGCCCTCGATCATGGTCATCGCCCAGCCGATGAACGGGTCGAACGACTCGCTCGAGAACTGATCAGAGTAGCTGGGTAGCTCGATCCCGCCCATCAGCGACATGCGGACCGTGTCGATATTGCCGACATCCTTCTGGAAGAACCGGTACTTGAGCATAACATCGAGGTCATCGACGCCGAACGATTCGCTGTTGCTTGTCACCGGTTCGGCATAGTCGCGGTACATCAACGGCAGGTGCGACATCAGGGTCAGGTCTGCCGTAATGCCGTACGCGATGGCGGTCTCGTACGTGAATTGATCGAGGCTGAAGGCCCCGTCTGCACGCACGCCGTCAAACGATTCAAACGAGACATTCTGCCGCAACGCGAAGATGCCCTTGCCCGGCGATGTCGCAGACGGCGTGTACAGGACCTCCTGGGCAAAGGCCGTCATCGGTGGCATCAAGGCGGTTATGAAAATCGTCAGGGGAACCGCCCACTTCATCGGCCGCCCCCTTCCCTGTAGCTCACTTCGCCAGGCGTGAACCCGGCGTCCTCCACCGCGATCAGCAATTCATCTTCACTGATGGTCGCGCCCTCAGCGAACGCGACGAGCACCCGGCCAGCGCCGAGGTCGACCCGGGCCTGGTCGATCCCGTCGACGCGCTCCATGATGTCCTTGATGTTGTTGGCACACTGCGGGCAGCTCATGCCCTTGACCATCACCTGGGCGTCGGCCTCGGCCGGGTCCAGCGGCACCAACCATGTTCCGGTGGTCGAGCCAGTGCTTGCGCAGCCGATCAACGTGATAGCGAACAGCAGTAATGCTGCAATTAATAGCGTTTTCATTAGATATTCCTTTGTTTGAGTTGATGGGTTCTAGCGGCCCTGCAGCAGCCGTACGCAACGCGCGTACCGCCGCTGGTTGTGCTAGATCAACCACAGACAAAGGCGGGAAAGGCGGGTCTCTAAATCATCAGTTCGGCAGGCATGGGCATCGAAGTGCGCGGACACGTACCACGCTTCGATCGGCTCGATGTCATAGCTATAGAGGTCGCCCTGATCAAGCAGCTGCTTGACCGCGACGCGCTCGGGCGCGGGCGTCGTCGGAGGGGTCGGTTCGGGTTTAACCGGGGCTTCGTGGCAAGCGCACGTGGCAGATAGAGCGCAGAGACAGTCGTCACTGCAGCAGATATTGGACGCTTCATTTGCACCCACCATGCCACTGGCCTGCAAGCCCGTCATGGGTTGCAGGCCGATGGCAATCAGCAGGATCAAGCGGATAAGACGCATATCTCAGTCTACTGTAGTCGCCCGTTTTTGTGCGAGCAAGACTCTGTCTTCAAGCCCGAACAATTCGAGAGCAAACACATTTCTGTTGGAGTCTTCTTTTGATCAACTTGTGCCAAATGTCTTACTGCTGAGCGAGTTCGAAGCCGGAGGACTCGATTGCCTTGGTGACCTTGACCGGGCAGACGTACGAACCATCCGCCGCCATGACCTGGCACTTGCCGCTCTTGTGGCAGACGGAGACGCTTTCGACGCCCTCGATCTCGGACACGGCCTTGGTGAGCTTGCTTGAGCAGGCCTCGCAGTTCATGCCGGACACAACGAAGACGGCGCCTTCGCTGCCCGCGTCAGCCTGGGGCTTTGCGGTATCCTCAGACTTTTCCTTGCTGTCGCAGCCTTCGCTGTCGCAGCCTTCATCACAGGGCTTTTCGACCATAAAGCCGGTCGATTCGATGGCCTTCGTGACAGTCATCGCACAGACTTTCTTGCCGTCGGCACCCACAACGCTGCACTTGCCGCTCTTGTGGCAGACAGAGACGCTTTCGACGCCCTCGATCTCGGAAACAGCCTTGGTGACCTTGTCCGAGCAGGCGCTGCAGCTCATGCCGGAAACGACAAAGACGGTGCCATCACCGGCAGCGTCGGCTTGGGTCTCTTCGGTAGTTTCGGACGCTTCGGTCTCGCCTTCGCTCTCAACTTGGTCTTCTTCGACCGCAGCGATGCTCACCTCGATGTTCTCGACGGTGAACTTGCCATCACTCAGGCCGGCGATGACCTTCTCGATCTCGGCCTTTGTGGCGTCGGTGTCGGCATCGTCGGCCAGGGCGACCTTGACGTCGCCTGTCTTCACATCCGCAGTCGCGGCGGTGACCCCGTCGATCTGAGCGATCGCGGCTTCGATCGAGCCCGAGCAGCCCGTGCAATCCATGCCGGACACGTTCGCTTCGACCTTATTGGTCGCCGCTTCGATCGTCGCGGCGGCATCGGCGGAAGGGGTGTTGCCCTCGGCACAGCCGATCATAACCATGAGACACAAAGCCAAAGCGGAGGTAGCGAGCAGTTTCATAGTGTTTCTCTCTAAAAAGTGGGTTCGGGTTTTGTAAATAGGATAATGCTAGGCGCGGATCGCCTCGTTGATCCAACCGCCGCCGAGCACGGTTTGTTCCAACGGGCCGCCGATTTTTCCGTAACACACAGCGGCCTGGCCCGGCGTGACGGCCTCAACAGGGGCATCAAACCGGATTTCCAGCCCACCAGCAGCGTTTTCATCCGTAAAAGTACGGACCTTCGCAGGGACCGGCTCGGAGTTATAGCGGACTTTCGCCTGGCAATCGACCCAGTCCAGCGGCGGCTGCACGAGCCAGTTTGTCTGCCCAGCGGTCAGACCGATCGACATCAGGTCGTCTTTCCGCCCGACGGTGATGGTGTTGGCCTTCGGGTCTTTGTCAACGACGTAGATCGGGTAGCCGAGCGCGACGCCGATGCCACGGCGCTGCCCAAGCGTGAAGTGCTGGTGGCCGTCGTGTTCGCCGACTTGGTTGCCGTTTTGATCCAAGATGCTCCCGGACTCAAAGCCGCCCTCGGTCCGCCGCTCGACCAGCTTCGCGTAGTCGTTGTCCGGGACGAAGCAGATCTCCTGGCTGTCGGGCTTGCTGAAGACCGGCAGGTGATGGGCTTCAGCGATCTGCCGGGTGACCGACTTCTCCAGATGACCGATCGGCAGCAGCATGTGGGCGAGCTGCTCACGCGGGCTGCCAAACAGCACGTATGACTGGTCCTTGCTCGTGTCGACACCACGCAGGAGTTTTGGGTTCGCCGGGTCGGAGAGGTCGGTCTGCGCGTAGTGGCCGGTGGCGACGTAATCCGCGTCGATAGACTTGGCATAGGCGTGCAGCTTGCCGAACTTCAGCCAGTCGTTGCAGCGGACGCACGGGTTGGGCGTCCGCCCCGAGTTGTACTCCGCAACGAAGTACTCCATGATCCGCCCGAAGTCCTTTCGGAAGTTGACGACATAGAACGGGATATCGAGCACCGCCGCGACGAGCCTTGCATCCGCCGCGTCGTTGACCGAGCAGCAGCCCTGCTTGTGCTTCTTTACCGCTTGCGGCTTCGCGGGATCGCATGCCTGTTCGTGCAGGTTGTCGTAGCCATCCGCGATCTCTTCCGGGTCCTCGCTGCCCAGGCGCATGAAGCAGCCGACGACCTCGTAGCCGTCTTCTTTAAGGAGTGCTGCGGCCGCGGAGGAATCGACCCCGCCGGACATCGCGAGCACCACCTTCTTGCCGGTGCCGGGCTTGGCAAGAACCATAGCCCCATTGTAGCCCACGGTTTGCTACCCTTTGCCCCCTATGGCCAACGAACCCACCAACGTCCTCATCCTCGGCTCGGGCGGCCGGGAACACGCCCTGGGCTGGAAGCTCAAGCAGTCCCCCAAGGTCGGCAAACTCTACTTCGCCCCCGGCAACGGCGGGACCGCGCAGATCGGCGAGAACCTGCCCATCGACCCGTCCACCGTCACCACCAAGGTCGTCGACGAGATCGACTACTTCTGCCGGCACAACGGCGTCATGATGATCATCATCGGGCCAGAAGACCCGCTGGCCCAAGGTATGGCCGACCGTTTGGCCGCGCCCGGAAGGCACGTGTTCGGCCCGGTCAAGGCCGGCGCCCGCCTCGAAGCCGACAAGGCCTACGCGAAAGACCTGATGAAGGCCTGCTCGGTCCCGACCGCCGACTCCAAGACCTTCACCAACTACGAGCAGGCCTGCGCCTACGTCGAGGCCCGCGAGCTGCCCGTCGTCGTCAAGGCCGCCGGCCTGGCCAAGGGCAAGGGCGCGATCGTCACCTCAAACAACGAAGAGGCCCTCGCCGCGCTCAAGCTCATCATGGCCGACCGCGCTTTCGGTATCGCGGGCGACAAGGTCGTCGTCGAAGAACGCCTCATCGGCCAGGAGGTCTCCATCCTCGCGCTCGTCGACGGCCGAAACATCTTTGTCCTCGACCCGTCCCAGGACCACAAGCAGGTCGGCGAGGGCGACACCGGCCCGAACACCGGCGGGATGGGCGTCTACACCCCGACCCCACTCGTCGACGAACCACTCATGGAAGAGATCAACCGCGAAGTACTCGTCCCCACCGTCGACGCGATGCGCCGCGACGACATCGACTTCAAGGGCGTGCTCTACGCCGGGCTCATGCTCACGGCAGGCGGCATCAAGGTCTTGGAATACAACACCCGCTTCGGCGACCCCGAGACTCAGCCGCTGATGATGCGCATGAAGGGCGACCTCTACGACATCTTCGTCGCCTGCTGCGAGGGCAAGCTGGACGAAGCCGACCTGAGCTTCGACAAACGCGTCTGCATCTGCGTCGTCATGTGCTCAGGCGGGTACCCGGACGCGTACGAAAAAGGCAAAGAGATCACCGGCATCAAGGAAGCCGAGGCCGGGAGTCATGGGGATGTGAAGGTCTTCCACGCCGGCACGAAGCTCGAAAAAGACGGCACCCTGGTCACCAACGGCGGCCGCGTCCTCAACGTCTGCGCCTTCGGCAAGACGCTGAAGGAGGCGCAAGAAAAAGCCAATGCCGCCTGCGAAAAGATCGCGTTCGAGGGCGCGTTCTTCCGGCGGGATATCGGGTTCCGGGTGATGTGATCCATCGATAGTACTGTGTAGCGGGTGACGCGAAGCGTCCCGTGCGAATCATGACAGATGGTTTGAACGGGACGCTTCGCGTCACCCGCTACACCGTGCTGATTCAGTTTCCTGTCGCCGGCACATACTCCAACGGCCCGTTCGGCCCGAGGTCGAAGCCGAAGCTCACCCACCCCAGCAGCAGCGCCGTCCACGTGATCAGGAACACCACCGAGTAGGGCAGCATCAGTGCGATCATCGTGCCCATGCCGGCCTGCTTGTCGTACTTCTGCACGAAGACCAGGATGATGATCAGGTAGGCGTTCAGCGGGGTGATGATGTTCGTGCACGAGTCGCCGACGCGGTAGGCGGCCTGGGTCAGTTCCGGGCTCATCGACGCCCCGATCATAAACATCGGGATGAAGACCGGGGCCAGCAGCGTGTACTTCGCCGACATCGACCCGATGAAGAGGTTAAGCACCGCGACGAGCAGGATGAACGCGATGAGCACGGCCCATGTCGGAAGGCCGGCCTCGGCGATCGCGCGCCCGCCTGTGATGGCGAACATCGTGCCGAGGTTGGACTGGCCGAACCAGGCGATGAACTGGCCGGCGAAGAAGGCAAGCACGATGATCGGCGCCATCGCGGCCATGGCCTCGGTCATCATCCGTGCGGCGTCCTTATCGTTCTTGATCGTCTTCGCCCCGATGCCGTAGGCCAGCGCGGGGACCAGGAAGACGAAGAAGATGATCGGGACGATCGCGACGACCCATCGATCGAATCCCTGGCCGTCAGCGTCTCCGAAATGTACAAGCACCCCGGGTGTCGCGGCGAGTGACCCGATGCCGGTCATCCAGCCGATCGGGGTGGTCGCATCCCTGCCGTTGAGCAGTGAGCCGGTCGTTGCGATCAGTATGATCAGCAGGCCCGAGAAAACAACCAGCGTCAGCGCGGCCCAGATCAGCCCCTTCTTCTCGCTGGGGTCAAGCGTTTGTTCGTGGTGGTGAAGTGTGTCGAGATCACCCGGCCCGCCGTGCTCTGCGGACCTCGCGTTGAGCCTCGGCTCGACGAACCACGCGGTCACGGCCCAGCCGATGAAGGTCAGGAAGCCCGTCGACACCGCGGCGAAGGCCCAGTTGCACGTCGCAGCCACGGCGTAGTCGCTGTCGACCAGGCGCGCTGCCGACTGCGACAGTTCCGAGAGCATCGGGTCCAGCCCGGTGATCACGAGGTTCGCGCAGAAGCCTGCCGAGACCCCCGCGAACACCGCGGCGATACCGGCCAGGGGGGACCGACCTACCGACAGATACAGCAAGGCCGCGACCGGCGGCAGCACGACGTAGCCCGCATCCATCCCCGCCGAACTCATCACGCCAACGAATACCATCGCGGGGGTCAGCAGCCGGGTGGGCACGACGAGCATCAGCGCTTTGAGCGCCGCGCCGATGAGCCCGCTGCGTTCAGCGACGCCGATGCCGAGCATGCCGACGAGCACGACGCCGAGCGGCGGGAAGTTGATGAAGTTGTCTTTGAGCCCTTTGACCAGGCCGTAGAGGTTGTCCCAGGTGAGCATGGGGACCGCGGTGATGACCTCGCCGGTCTCTTGAAGGACAGACTCGCCATCGACCGTCGCGGGCTCGACGAGCGCGACCTCCCAGCCCGAAACATAGACGATGTGCGACACCACTGGCACCAAGAGCGCCCCGATCACGAACAGCGTCACCGGGTCCGGCAGCTTGTTGCCCGCCCACTCGACCGCGTTGAGTAACCGACCCGCCAGCCCGACCTTCGCCTCTGGTTCAACTTCGTTCATCGCCCGATTCTCCAGAAACTCAATCAAAAGATCAACACGATGATGTCGAAGCGCCTTTTGACTCTTGGCAATAGCCGGCGGCCTACGGACGCCGGACGCGTAGGCA
>JBCCYY010000094.1:0-11461 GCA_039188575.1 Planctomycetota bacterium
CGGCGGACTACGCACTCATCCGGCCAGACCGCACCCTGCTAGCCCTTGGGTGCACCCGCCGCCCGACGGGGACGCTACCCGCCTTGCTCGGGGCGCCGCCCGGAGAGAGGCTCGCGGGGTGAGCACCACGAACCCGTCCCGGCGCGAGCGGCGAAAGGCCCAAACGCGGGCCGCGCTCGTCGGGGCGGCCCAAGAGCTCCTCGCCGACGACCGCGGGGCCGAGGTGAGCATCCAGGAGATCACCGACCGTGCCGACGTCGGTTTCGGGTCTTTCTACAATCACTTCGATTCGAAAGAGGCACTCTTCGACGCTGCCGTTTTTCAAGCGCTCGACGAACACTCGGCCTGGCTCGACGAGATCCTCCAGGGAGAGGACGACGCAGCGTTGGTTTTCGCGACGAGCTTGCGCCTCACCGGGCGCCTTCTCCGCACGGCGCCGACGATGGCCCACGTGGTGAAGAACTCCTTGGGCCCCGTTCTCTCCGCTGAACGGGGCATCGCGGCGCGAGCACGTCGCGATCTCACGCGGTGCGGGAAAGCGGCGTGGGGTGGCTGGCGGGTTGATTGGTTTGCGTTGCGGGAACGGGGGGTCCGGGCATGATGTGCGCGCGGGGAGTGGGGTTGGGGTCTGATCGAGGGGGGGATTGAAAGAAAACTCGAAGCGAGCCGGGCCGTGTCGGCCCGGTGGGAGGCTTGCGTTTGCGCGGCGGCGCGCCGTTTGTGCGCGGGGCGTTTGGGGGCCCTTTAAAAGAGTGAAAACCCAGTGATTCCGGTTAACGCGTAAGCCAGAAGGCGTAGGGCGCAGGCGTTCGCTCGGCGTGGTGAGGGGCGGGCCGCCTGCTACCATGTCCGCATGAGCGAAACGATTGGTAGTTTCTGTCTGGTCCTCCACGGCCACCTCCCGTACGTCCTGCGTCACGGCACCTGGCCGCACGGCGAGGACTGGCTCTACGAGGCCGCGGCGGAGACCTACCTGCCGATCCTCGCGATGCTCGACGAGTGCGCGTACCTCAACGGCAACCCCAAGCTGACCATGGGGCTCACGCCGGTCCTGCTCGAACAGCTCTCCCACGAGCACTTCAAGAAGGGCTTTGAGCACTACCTCAACGACCGCGCGGAGAAGGCCAGACAGGACCAGGCCGAGTTCAAGAGCCACGAAGACAACGGGCACATGGTTTATCTGGCCGAGCGCTGGGAGACGTTCTATACCGGGCTGCTCGCGCAGTTCCAGGACATCGGCCGGGACATCCCCAAGGCCTTCGCCGATCGCTCCAACCAGCAAGAGGGCGGCAAGGGCTACGTCGAACTGCTCACCTCCAACGCGACGCACGGCTACATGCCGCTCTTATTCGAAGACGCATCGATCCGAGCGCAGATTCGGGCGGGCGTGGCGTCGAGCGAGCGCATCCTTGGCTTTAAGCCAACGGGGATGTGGCTGCCCGAGTGCGCGTATCGGCCGGGTGGGCCTTGGGACCCGCCGATCAAATGGGGTCACAAGGAGTACCGCATCGGGGTCGAACACCTCGTCGCCGACGAGGGCATCACGCACTTCTTCGTCGAAAACCACCTCATCGAGGGCTGCAAGAGCGAGTACGTCTACGACGGCGACCAGTGGCACAAGGTCGGCTGGGAGGACGCGGAGAAGTACGCAAACCGCGGCTGGCGGTCGGTCAATGAAGCGCACTGGGTCAACTCCGACGGCACGGGGCTTGGCCGGGCGATCGCCTTCGCGCGCGACCAGGTCGCCTGCGAGCAGGTATGGTCCGGCGACTTCGGCTACCCGGCGTCCGGCGAGTACCTCGAGTTCCACAAGGCCTGGGGCCCCAAACGCGGCCTGCGGTACTGGAAGATCACCGGCAACAAGGTCGACCTCGGCGACAAGCACCTTTACTACCCCCAGGACACCGAGGCCAAGCTCCACCAGCACGCCAGCCACTTCTGCGACATGATCAAGCAGCGGCTGTACGCCTACAAGGAACAGACCGGCAAGAAGGGCGTGGTCGTCTGCACCTTCGACGCCGAGCTCTACGGCCACTGGTGGTTCGAGGGGCCGCAGTTCCTCCGGGACGTCATGCTCTCGCTCAACGCGATCCCCGAGATCGATGTCTGCACCACCAGCGAGTACCTCGAGTCGACCTTCGTCGACAAGGTCGTCTCGATGCCCGAGGGCTCGTGGGGCGAGGAGGGCGACCACCGCGTCTGGACCAATGAGCAGGTCAACTGGATGTGGGACATCCTCTACCGCTGCGAGACCAACTTCGGCCGATCGCTCAGCGAGATGCCCTGGCGGGAGAAGGAGCACGCGGACCTGAAGGAGCTCTTAGAGAAAGCGGGCCGACAGCTGCTTCTGATGCAGGCGAGCGACTGGCCGTTTGTTATTCGTCGCGGCCAGGCGGTGGACTACGGCATCAAGCGGTTCATGCAGAACGTGTCCCGCTTCGAGACCATCCTCGACATCGCCGAGAAAGTGCACGAAGACTCGTCCTACCTCGGCGGGCTGACGGAGGTCGAGAAACACGAGATCGCCGACGCCGACATCCACGATGTGATCTTCCCGGAGATCGATCTGGAATGGTGGAATATGTGATTGGAGTGCTGAGAGAGGGTTGATAGGAAAAGTCATGCCCAACATCATCTCGGTATTTATTGCTCTATTGTTTCTGACCGGCTGCTCAGGCTCAGATGAGTGGGAAACGGGGCCTATTAAAACGCTTGGGCTCGATGAGAAAGATATCCTGAAAGAATCTTTTTATATCGGTCCTGGCGCGAGAGACCTCAGGCTTTATTTGAAAGGTGGAAAAGACTATACGCTCTACGCACAGTGGTACAGCGATATCGCTTTGATCGATACCGATTCACCGCTCCCTGTTTTTGAACTACAAGATGAACGGACCATGAAGCCTTCGATTTCGCCACATAAGCCCAGTTGGTGGGGTCTAGATCAATTTGATCATGTTTACTACATTGGTAACCATCATGCCTATATTGGCGTGCTCGAATTAGAAGATGGGTCTTACCAATACGAAGCGGTCAGGTATCTGGCACTGCCCTTTAGTGTCTATCGGTATTTTGAATAGTAAGCGATGACTGCACAACTCCCCATGCTCACGCTGATGTCCATCCTCCCCGCCTGCCTGCTCGGCGCAGCGGCGGTAGGCGCGTCGCTTAAAGCGCCCAACAGCGAACTGGCCTACTTCCTCGGGCTCGGCGTCGCGCTGCTCGGCGCGTTCCTCGCCTGCTTCTGGTTCTGGCACGGCGGACAGCACGTGTACACGGTCTACTCGGTTGCCGCGCTGTCGCCGGTCATCACCGGGACCTTTGCGCTGCAGAGAGCTGTGATGTAAGTTGATTGTCTCACGCGGAGGCGCGAAGACGCAAAGCCAAGACAATGGAACCACAGATTCACACGGATGGACACGGATCAATCCGTATGAATCTGTGGTTACTGCTTCTTGCTGTCTTTCTTTGCGCCTCCGCGTGAGTTCAATTAAACTCCCCTGCATGCACCTGCTCATCGCCACCAGCAACCCGCACAAGATCGACGAGATCATGGCGGTCGTGAATGAAGCCGGGGCCAACCTCGCGCTGACCTCGCTCAAAGACGCCGGCGTTGAGGTGCCCGAGCCCGCCGAGGACCAGGACACGTTCGAAGGCAACGCGCTGCTCAAGGCGCGCTACTACGCGAGGGCGTCGGGCAAACCCTGCATGGCCGACGACAGCGGGCTGGAGGTCGACGCGCTCGGCGGGGCGCCCGGCGTCATCAGCGCGCGGTACTCCGGGGTCTCCGGCAGTCGAGACGTTGTCGACCCGGCGAACAACAAGAAGCTGCTCGAAGCGCTCGGCGACACACCCGCCGACCAACGCACCGCGCGGTTTGTCTGCGCCGTGGCGGTCGCCTGGCCCAACGACGCGCGGCCGCCGATCCAGGTGTGCGGCACGTTCGAGGGCCGGATCATCACGCCCGACCAGGCCGAGGACCCCGAGCAACCCCACGCCGGCCGCGGCGCCAACGGCTTCGGCTACGACCCGCTGTTCTGGCTGGTGGGCCGCGGCTGCACCAGCGCCGAACTGTCCCCGGCCGACAAAAACGCCATCAGCCACCGGGGCGACGCGACACGCAAACTCCTCGCGGCACTCCAAACGCATGAATAAGTCGTTTGGAAGATGAGTAGCATCAACGCCTTATGAAAATAGTTTTGTATAACGTGCAACCACCCCAGACGCACTGGCGTCTATTCTATTGGATACAACTCTCCTTTCTCTCTTTGGGGTTCCATCATGAAGTGCAATGCTTGCGGCTCGAGCAACCTGCAACCGATCAAAGTCTTCGCCGGGCACAACGCGATGGGCTGGTCGCCTGTCGCCGGCGAGAAAGACATCTTCGGCAATTATAAGAAGCTTCGGCCGCTGCTGGCCCACGCCTGCGCGGACTGCGGCCACGTGCAGTGGAACATCAATCTCGGCCAGCCCCGCGACCCGAACGAAACCGCCGCGGCGCTGGACGAACTCTCCGAGTTCGCCGAACAGGCCGCCCATGACCCCGGCGAAGAGAGCGTCGCCTACTCGATGGACGACGAGCTGAATTAACGCCGCCTCGCGACCATCATCAGCGACCACGACAAGAACTACGCCAAGGCTGCCAAGAGAAGTTTGGCAGGGTTGAAGCTGTGCGCATAAGTCCACGGCGGCTTTCAATCCCCACAACAAGGACCCCACGCAAACCCAAGCCCGCGTGGAAACATGCGGGTTTTTTGTTGGTTTATGCCGGATTCGCTTGACACCACACAATTTTTCCTGTATTTTCTGTTTAGACAGAAATAAATGGCCGATATAGCGTCAGGACGGCCAAACCGAAAGGCAGACCCGCATGCAGCTCACCGAAGTCCAGCAAAAATTCGTGCTCCACTGGGGCGAGATGGGCAGCCGGTGGGGCATCAACCGTACGGTCGCCCAGATCCACGCGCTCCTCTACATCGCCCTCAAGCCGGTGAACGCCGACGAGATCGCGGAGACGCTGAGCGTTGCCCGCTCGAACGTGAGCACCTCGCTCCGCGAGCTGCAGGGCTGGGGCATCGTCCAGGCCGTGCCGATCCTCGGCGAGCGGAAGGAGCACTTCAGCACGCAGACCGACGTCTGGGAGATGTTCATGGTCGTGCTCGACGAGCGGAAGAAACGAGAGATCGACCCGACGCTGACGCTGCTGCGAGAGTGCGTGATCGAGGCGGAAGACGCCGGTGCAACAGAGCAGCACACCCACGACAGGTTGTCCGAGCTATTGAACCTGGTTGAAGCGATGGACGGCTGGTACACCCAGGTCCGCCAGCTACCCAAGTCGATGCTGATCCGCTTCATCAAGATGGGCACCAAGATCAGGAAGCTGCTGGGCAAGTAAACAAAGGAAGCCTGATGCAGGCCACGCATAACACCGAACCCTAGATTGATTCCCCCACCGCGATGCTGCGTCAGCGTCGCACCCAGGCCGAAAGGAGGCCGCCCATGCAAGCACTACTGCTCGCCGCCACTCAAACCACCGACACCCTTCAGGTCTATAACTACGCTATTTACCTGCTGCTGAGTATCGTGCTCACCGTGTGGGTCGCAAAGACACTGCACCACCACGGCCGGGTGTTCCTCGTCACCGCCTTCCACGGCGACGAAAAGCTTGCCGACTCGGTCAACCACCTGCTTGTCGTTGGGTTCTACCTGATCAACCTCGGCTGGGTCACCCTCGCCCTCCGCAGCGACCAGGCCCTTTACAACATCGGGGATGTGTTCGAGTTGCTTAGCACCAAGCTCGGCATCGTGCTTCTTGTCCTTGGCGGGATGCACTTCTTCAATATCCTCGTGTTCAACCGCCTGCGGAAGAACGCGATCTACGAAACAGCGCCGCCCCCCATCGAGCCGGATGAACAGCTCCCGGGGCTGCCGACAGCCTAATGCCGTCGGCAAACACACCCGCACCGCGCCCGAACGTCGCGGTGTGGGCTTTGATCGAACCACCACGCCCCGGAAGGGAGTCACACCATGCAAGCCGTCCAACACCTCACCGTCCTCTACGACCCGACCTGCGGCTTCTGCGTCCGATGCCGGCAGTGGCTGGAGAAGCAGCCCAAGTTCATCGAGATGCGCTTTATCCCGCAGGGCTCGAGCAGGCAGCAGCGCAAGTTCCCCGCGCTGAACTACAGCACCGACGACAAGGGCAGGCCCGAGGAGCTGATCGTCATCGACGACGCCGGCAAGGTCTACCGCGACGACAAGGCCTGGGTCATGTGCTTCTACGCGCTGCGAGAGTACCGATCGCTCTCAATGCGGCTGGCCCGGCCGGGCATGGCGGGTCTCGCGCGTCGGGCGTACGCCATGATCAGCCACAACCGGCGGGCGCTCTCCGCGCTGCTTGGGATGAAAGGCGATGACGACCTGCGCACCCAGCTCAAGGCCGAGCCCGAGACGCCGCGCTGCAACAACGCGCTCGACGCCCTGCGTCAAGCGAAAGACAAAGTCGAAGTACAGCAAGGGGGTGTGTAGAGGCCGGCATAAGAGACCGGGCGATGCGTGGTGTCGCCTGGCGCGACCTCCTGCCGATGAACCGACTCGAGATCACCCACGAAATCCTCATCGTTACGCCCTGGCTCGCCGGGTCGATCCTGCTTTACCACCTCGGGCTCGTCCCGCTTGGCGCAGTGGGCTCGTTCTTCGTCTTCCTCACCGGCCTGCGCCTCTCGCACGGCTGCCAGCACTACCAGTTGCCGATCGCCCGCCACTGGCAGGACAAGATCCTTTTCGTGCTGAGCGCGGTCATGCTCACCTCGATGCACGCGGTGCAGGCCACGCACCTCAACCACCATCGGCACTGCCTGGGCGACCAAGACTTCGAGGGAAGGATCGCTCGTAGACCGCTCTGGCTCGCGCTCTTGACCTGCCCGCTGTTCCCGATCCGCCTGCACATTGAGGCGATGCGATTGGCCCGGCCGGAAAAACGCCGGTGGATCTTCGCTGAGATCGCGACAGTGTTCGCCATCATCGCGATCGTGCCGTGGCTTCCAGGGGCGTTGCAGTGGCATGTCTTGGCGATGCTTGTCGGCGAGTGCTTCGTCGGGTTCTTCGCGGTCTGGACCGTGCACCACGGCTGCGAGGACCACGTCCCATACCGAACCCTGCGGAGCCGCTGGCTCAACCGCCTGTTCTACAACATGTTCCTGCACACCGAGCACCACCTGTTCCCCTCCGTACCAACGTGCCACCTGCACCGGCTCGCCAAGCGGATCGACCAGGCCAGCGACACGTACCGGCGGGTGCTGGTGTTCCCTACACGACTTAAAGAGAAAGGATCGTAAGCATGAGTGAACTACTGCTGCTTATCGCGCTTATCGTCGGGCTAGTCAGTGCGGTTTTGTTCCTGCTGATCTCGTTCCTCCTGCTGCCATGGGCGAAACGCCGCTTTGGCGAGTGGGCGCTCGCGCTGTTCCCGCTTTCGACCTTTGCGGGTGCCTATTTGGGCTGGGCAATCTTGTGGTTGTTTGTTTGAGCGGTGGATGTCTGACCCATGATGTGCTGCACGATGATCCCGTTCTGTTTTGGTGGCGCAATCCTAATGGTGTTTCTGACAAGCAACTTCATGCCGCTGTTGAGTGATCGCTACGGCGTGTCGGCCGGGATGCTGATCCCGCTCAGCGCACTGATCGGCGTCGTTCTTGGCTGGTTTGCGATGTCGATTTTCTTCCGCTTGATATAGCCAAGCCCTAAACGCCCGGGATCTGATCAATCAGCCAGCCCGCCAGTTCCGTCTTCGTCATGCGGCCCGGCTCGTCCGCTCGGCCGTCCGCGTAGAACAAGATCGGCTCGATCTCGCTAGCGTCCATCGTCTGCAGCGGGTTGGCCAGGATCGCATCGACCTTCTTCCGCTGCATCTTCTCGACAGCGCGGGTACGCAGAACCGCGGGGTCTTCTAACGCGAAGGCGATGATCGTCTGGTCGTCCCGCTTCTTCGCCGCACAGCCCGCGACCAGATCGGGCGTGGGTTCGAGCTCGATCTTTAAGCCCTTGCCACGCGGGGTCTTACCCTTGATCAACTCCGCGGGCCGGTAGTCGGCGACAGCGGCGGCTTTGATCAAGACATCGCAATAGGGGAATTGTTCGTCGAGTAGCGCTTCGAGGTCGGCCGTCGTGTTGAATCGGATCACGCTGACCCGCTCGGCCACGCTCGGCGGCAGCAGCACGGGGCCCAACAACAGCGTCACCTCGTGCCCGGCTGCTGAAGCGGCCTTGGCCAGCGCAAAGCCCATCTGCCCGCTGCTGCGGTTGGAGATGAAGCGGACATCGTCGATGGGCTCGCGGGTCGGCCCTGCTGTGATCAGGATGCGCATTGGGTGCAGACTATCGCCCGATTAGCGCCCGTTTGCAAGGGCGGGCACTAAGCGATCTGTAACGGTTCGGGTCCGATGGTCACGATCGTTAATGGATCGACCGCTCGTTCCGCGACAAACCGGTTCACATCTTCAAGCGTGACGCTGTCGACGCGGTCGGCCAGTTCGTTGAGGCTGCGCGGCCGGCCATGGACATAAAGGTCAGCCGCGATTGCGCCGGCGCGTGCGCCGCTGGACTCGCCTTGCATCACCAGCCGGGCTTTCATGCCGACCAGCGCCCGCTGCAACTCGCTGCCCTTGATGCCCTGCGACAGTCGGCGGAGCTCGGCAACGAACACATCCAGCGTCTCTTGTGCGCGGGGCGGGGTGGTCCCCGCGTAGCCGAGTACCGCGCCAAGGTCGCGCATCCCCGCGTAGGTCGCGTAGACCGAGTAGCACAGCCCGCGCTTCTCGCGGACCTCCGAAAACAGCCGGCTCGACATCCCGCCCGACAACACCGATACCGCCGCGCGTTGCAGCATCGACTGCTCATCCGTGTCCGGCGGCGCATCGTAGGCCAAGCCGATATGCACCTGCTCCGTCGGCGCCTCCAAGTGCGTATAGCCACGCGAAGCTTCTTCGGTTGCCGCTATCTCTTCCGTCTGCCCGGACCAGTCGGCGGTGAGCTCGCCCACGTGATCGCGCAGCTTGCCCCAGTCGAACTGACCCGCGAACGCAAGGATTGAGCCATTTGGGACAACGCCCGCTTCCCAGTAGCCGCGGACATCGTCGAGCGTCAAAGCCTTCAGGTGCTCTGCAACGCCATCACTCGGCCGGCCCAACGGCTCGGGGAAGTGTTGCTGCCGCAGCGCGATCATCGCGCGCCGCTGGGGGTCGTCATCCAGCGCAGCGATCTCCTGCAGGCAGAGGTCGCGCGAGGGTTCGAGTTCCTGCTCATCGAGGTTAGGCGACAAGGCCTGGCTCAGCAGCAGCGGCAGGGCGGCGTCCAGGTTCTCGCCGACGAGCGTCGCACTGAGGCGGAGGTGCCGGTTGCCTGCGCTGCACGAGCGGTGGACGCCGAGGGTATCGAGCGCCTCGTTGAACTCGCGCGAGGCGAGGCCTTGCGCGCCGCGGCCGAGCAGCTCCGCCAGCAACGGCGCAACGCCTTGCTGCGGCTTGGGCTGGCCAGCGATGCCCGCGGGCGTAAGCAGGGTCATCGCCAACGAACGCACGCCGACCATTGGTTCGGCGACAAGTGTCAGACCGTTTTCAAAATGATGAGTATGAATCTCCAGCATCAGCGGGAGATTGTAGGGGCTTGAACGATGGACTGATGGACCCTTAGAGCGAAGCGCGTCGGCAGAGATCGATGAGGCCGTCAACCTGCTGTTGGATCGCGTCGGTCACCTCGGCGGATTCGGAGCTATCGATGATACGTTCCAGTTCTCCCGCCGTTTGTGAGATCGGCTCGAAGCCGTAGCCCGTCCCGGCGCCTTTGAGCTGGTGTGCCACCATACGGAGTCCGGCCAAATCGTTCGCCTGCGAGGTCGATTGGATCGTGCCGATCCGATCCTCGATCTCTTCAACGAAGAATTGAACCAACTCGGCCATGTCGGGGTCGCTCGCCAGTGTGCTGACAAGCGGGCCGGTGGTACTCGTTTGATCTGAATCGGGAGTGTGTGGAGACATAGAGGACCCCTGAAGTAGTCCCCCCGTACGATAGTTCCTAAGACTACAAAGCTATCGGTTGATCCAGCCAGCTGGCTTGATTTGGCTCAGCACGAATGACTATTCGAGCTCCAATGTTGGACGTTTTTTAGGTAAAAATTCTGCTTCTTTGCCTTCAGGGGCGGGTTGGCTTGAACTATTTTGATCGTTTGTTTCTTCTCCGTTTTGGACAGGCGCAAGGTTAATCTTTTCCGCTGACGCATCAAGAATCGGATCGAACCCTTCACCAGGAACCTCTGTTAAGAGGTCCGTTTCGAGGCTGACCTCCGGGGCAGAGAGTTCCGACCAAGTCATGTTCGCCATCGACGCATACTGCTTCGCCGGGGTCTTGCCCGGGACGTGCGCGAGGGGTTGCCGGCTGGGGTCGGGGATTTGTTCGAAGGCGGGCAGCGCGGTGCCGTTGACCTCGTTATATCGCGCCAGGGTGAGTGCTTCGCTTGATGCCGGGCTGACACGTGCGCGGAAGACACCGGTCGTCGGGTTGTACCAGAAGCCCGCCTGCTCATCGCCGTGGACGACAGGGTCGGGCGGGTGCTCGCCAAGGTCGCCGGGCGGGGCCAGGTCGATCCAAGGCCGATCGCCATTGAGCAGCACGTTAGCGGGCACATCATCACCAAACCATTCGGGGTGCAGGTGGACCAGCAGCACTTCGCGCCCCGCCACGGCCGATTGGACCGTGCGGTGGTACGCCGCCTGCTGCTGCAACTGCTGCAGCGCGACACGCACCGAATCGACATCCTGCCTGCTCTGCTCCCGGCGGTTGTAGAGGTACAGCCCGCCCGCCACCACAGCGACCAGCATCAGGCCGATCATAAAGTCAATAACGATCCGCATCGGTCTCGATCTCAATCCTGCAGCCCATCGAAGCAACAGCCGTGTGTTGCAATCCACTGCATGATTTATCGGTCGGTGGTTGAGCGCGATTGCGTTGCAACAGCTAGTTCGTGGGTTGATCCATACGCCCAGCCCTCACAACCGCTACGACCACTAATAATAAAAAGCCCCGCTGTTGGGCGGGGCGGATGGCGACGACAGGACTCGAACCTGTGACCCGGGGCTTATGAATCCCCTGCTCTACCAACTGAGCTACGTCGCCTGCGGATTTGGAACGGAACATTGTACTCAGAGCAGAGGATTGAGCAAGAGGATCGAGGAGTAAGCCGTCTTCGCTCAATCCTCGATCCTCCCCCTCACAGCTGCCTTTGAACCCTGCTCGACGCCGCTTAATTTTCACTGGGTTAACCAACCGGCGCCGATACCAACCGGCAGGGCAAGGAGGCTCCGGCATGGCCAAGGACGCAATGCACCAGCATGGCCCGTGTCCGTTCGTCGACGATGGCGACGGCCGATGCAGCTGCCGGATGACCAAACAGACCCTCGACCAGGCGTTC
>JBCCYY010000095.1:0-9993 GCA_039188575.1 Planctomycetota bacterium
CGTAGTCGGCCAGGTGCCGTCGGCCCAGGGCCAAGGACAACGCGACGATCTTCAGCAAACGATCAGGCTGGGCATCCGTGCTCATAACAAGCATTGGAGCGCGGACGCGACGTCGTGTCAAATGATTTCAACAGAGCAAATTTCGATTTTTTCAGGTTCGTGAAACGAAATGGATTCAGGTGGACGCCAATTAACTTTGATAGGGCTTGTTGCTAGAAATGCCTCAAAATTGTGTAGCCTGATTGAAGCTGACGTAAAGAATTCATTGTCTGGATTTTCGATATGAGCGCCCAGCAATGCTTGATTGAAGTGGTGTTGGCTTAGTGCTGGTCCCGGCCATCCCGCTCTGTCCACCCTGCAAAAACCATCATACAGCGTCACATCGCCGAGCTTGTTCGTTTCGGCGAACAGTATTTCGTCCTCTTCCGGATCACCTTCTGCAGCAATTTTCAGTCGCACATCTATTGATGGATTGCTTAAAAATGAGGTTGAGATGCCTTGATCAGCATCAAACTCAATTCTTCCCATGAATTTTTTGCTTGGTTCAGAAGGTCTCCATATCAGGGCATCTTCTTGAAATACCAGTCTCTCATGTATATCGAAGTCGTATCGCATTCTTCCCCTTTTACTGTATTTGCTGCCCACGGGACGCTTCGCGTCGCCCGCTACACCGTGCTATAAACAATCACCCCTTGAACGCGGACACCCACGAATACCGCTGCGGCTTGTGCCCCGCGACGATTGGGTTCTGCTCAACATACTCAATCGCTCGCTGAATCGACGCATCCGTCTTCAGGAACACCGACCAGCACCCGCGCGCCCAAGGTGTCGGCCGCTTGCCATCCGAACCAGCCTCGCAAGGATGCAAGCCCTGCTGATTCAGGAACACCGTCGCACGCGCTTTCAACTGCTCCGCGACCTTCTCGATCGTTTTCTCACACCGCTGCACAACCAGGTGCACATGGTCCGGCATCACCGCGCACGCAAAGACTCGTCGCTCGTTCCGCGTGACGTAGTCGGCAAACCCTTGCGCCACCGCGCGGGCCTGCCTGCCGTTAAACATGACGGCGGGGCGGGACAGCGCTTGCTTCGCTTTAAGACGCTTCCCCCGATCGTGCGGCTTATGAGCCAACGACGCCTTCGTGTATACCCGCGTCGCAGACCCACCTGCACGGTACAGTTCGAAGCTACGTACAAAGTCCGACCACGACCCGCGCGGGTCGTTAGGCAGCCAGAAGCCATAGCACGTCAACGCCAAGTGATATGCCCGGACCATACCGCGATCATACCCCCGAACCCACAGTAAGCGCGCACAGCACGGTGTAGCGGGAGACGCGGAGCGTCCCGTGTGGACCATCTGGGGTGAATCATGCAATTGATTCTTCGAACCACGGGGTGCTTCGCACCGCCCGCTACACCGTTCTTTTGTGCGCATAAAGGGTGGGTTCGATCCTTCTATATGCCCTACTCCGATTTCGACCGTGCACTCCTGGACGCCTGGCACCGCGCGCACGAAGAAGCCAAGGGCGACCCCGAGAAAATCAAGCAGATCCTACAGCGCAGGCAGATGTCGACCTACACCCGACCGCTACGGTCGTGGTCGCTCGTGCTCCGTACCAACGATGCGCGGATCGATGACAACAGCTGATTCGGGAACGTGCGCATGGACGGCGCACGGATCCGGCATCTGTGCTCACCCGTCGAGATCCCGTACCCGGGCGTCTCGCTCGACGAGGCGGCCAGGCTCTTCGGTGTCAACCGCACGACCGTTTCGCGCTGGGCCGACCCGGAGGGCTCGGGGCTGACCTGGTGGCAGGATGTGCAAGGGCAGATCGAGGCGATGAGCGATCTGCGGTGGCCGCCGAGCCGGTACGAGGTCATCGGCAAGCGGCTGATGCTCGAGCACGTCCACAACGTAGCGAACCCGAAGCGCAGCAGGACGTGTGTCTGGACGCCGGGGTACCACGGCATCGACCCCGGCGGGGAGGTGTGGTCGGCGAACTGGGGGACGCTGCGTGTCGGGCTGGCGGGCAAGGTCCCGCTTGGGTTTGAGCAGCAGCTGCAGCGCGTGGACCGGCAGCTGGGCAGCCCGGGACGCTCCGTGTCTCCCTCTACACCGCTCGCACGGGTGTGGCAGTGGCGGTGCCCGGAGGCGGATGGTGGGTGCGGGCGGCTGGTTTACAAGCTGTACCTGCCGATGCCGTTCTGGACGCTGGTCGATGCGTACGCGGGCAGGTTCAACGATCCGCCGATAGTAGGCCCGCAGGCGGGCCTACCATCGGCGTTTATATGCCTGAAGTTTGCGGGCTTGCTCTATGAGTCGGCCGAGCGCCGGGCCTCGCCTGGAAAGAAGAAGGGCGGGGCCCGCCGGCGTGTTAACACGACCGACCGGTTCCTCAAGCGCATCAGCGGCGGGGTGGTCACGGCACGCGCGGCATCGCAAGGATGATTCAAACGGTTTCTAAAGCGGCACCAGGCGTCCAATCAACAGGCTTGCATCGCGGTCGTTTCGAAGACTAGATCGAAGGAGTCTCATCGGTTAGTATTGTTGTTTTTGCTGCGATTGAAATTTGTCGGGGATTTGAATGCAGACATTTCGTTTCAAACCGCGTCCTGTCGCTTTGCTCAGTGTCCTGGTGCTTTGCCTGCAGCCGGCTTCAGCCCGCGCGGTGGAGCATTCGCTGCTCTTTGACCGAGACACGGTGTACCCCGGCATTGGTCAGTTCGTCCAGTTCCAGGAGGTTGCTTTTGATGGCAGCAATGTTGCGATGATCGCGACGAGCACGCTGCACCCGGACGGGGCCGTCTTCTTTTACGATGGCACGGATCTGACCACGGTCGCAGACACGGCCACCGCCGCGCCGGACCTCGGTAGCAATACGTTTGAGATCTTCCGCAACCTGGCGATGGACGATGGCAACATCGCGTTCCATGCCTACAGCACCGGATTTAACGAAGGCATCTACACGACCCTTGGTGGTTCCCTCCGCCGCGTCGCCGATAAGACCGACTTCATGCCCGGGACGAACATCCCGTACTACAGCTTCAGTGATGCGAGGTCGGGCCTTGCGATCGATGGCGACAACATCGTCTTTACGGGTGAGGGCCGCTACATCAACTCCGTTAACCGGGGCGTGTTCCAACTGCAGAGCTCGGGCCTGATTACAACCGTCGCCGACCTTTCGACGGTGATCCCCGACTACGACGCGGAAGACAACCAGTTTGTTTTCTTTAACGAGGTCGATGTCAGCGAGGGTGAGGTCGTCTTCAACGGCGGGCGCGGCTCGGGCGGCGGCAACGGGACGTACACCAATCAGGGCGGGACGCTGCGGACCGTCAAGAATGAAGGCACCGCGCTGCCGGGGATCACGCCCCCGCAGCGGCTCTACAACTACGAAGCGCAGATCAGCGGCGGGGTGGTCCCGTTCCATGCCCAGGACCAGAACCGCAACGCGGGGCTCTACCTGGATGACGGCGGGGTGATCACTACGGTCGTGAACGCCAACACGGTGTACCCGGAGACGGGCCAGACATTTGGCTCCGTTGGCCTGCCGTTCCGCTACGACAACGGGCGTTTCCTGTTTAGCGGCGGAGTTGAGGATGGGCCAGCTGGGCTGTTTGCAACCGACGGGACCGAGTTCCGGCACCTGCTGGAACGCGGGCAGGACTTCGATGGTAAGTCGCTGTTGTACTACTCGGTTTGGCGTGACAGTGTTGCCGGGAACCAGCTGGTTGCGCAGATCACATACGACGACTACTCGCGGGGGATCTATCTGATCGATTGGTGGTCGATCGAGCCGGGCCTGTTCACGGTCAAGCCTTTGGTCGATGGTGATGTGGATTGGAACGGCAGCGCTTTCGAAGTCACGACGGATGGCAACACGCTTGTCGCGCAGGACTACCCCGCCGCGGGTGATGATGAACGGATCCTGCTGGCTTACGAGGTCGGTGGCGAGGTGCCCGAGGGCATGCGGGTCAGCCGGGCGACGCTGACGATCGATCCATCGCTGATCTCATCCAGCGGAGACGAGTACCCCACCCTTAGCCTGTTCGCCTATGCGGGCGACGCGACACTCACCGCGTCCGATGCAATCGACGGCACCCTCGTCGGCACCAGCGACCCGGTCACCGGCCTGGACCCGTTTACCATTGAGCTGGATACCCATACGATCAACGCCATCGTGCTGGGCGGAGCCGACGTGCTCGGCCTGACCGGGCGGGCCGCAGACAACGGCCACCAAATCGGTCTGAACAGCACGGAGCTCGAGGCCCTCGTCGGCGAAGATGCACCGGCGCCTGTTCTCACCATCGAGTACGACTGGATGGTCATGGGCGACCTCAACGGCGATGGCACCGTCGATCAAGGCGACATCTCCGCCTTCGTCCTCGCGCTCATTGATGAGCAGGGCTTCGAATCGGCGCACCCCTTCATCGACCGGCATGAGTTCGGCGACTTCAACGGCGACGGCGTGATGGACAACCTGGACATCCTCGGCTTCATCAATCTGCTCAGCGAGGGCAACGAGCAGCAGGCCCAGTCGATCGCGACCTCGATCACCGATGAGATCGCCGGTGTCCCCGAGCCGACGATGCTCGTGCTCCTCGGGCTCGGCGGCCTGATGCTGCTCCGCAGACGCGGCTGATCCCGCCGACGCGTTGCTCGATGGCTCGGGTTCCATCCTCAGCCGCCGCGTTACACGCGGGCGGACGAGCGCTTTGGCAACTTGGGCAGTTTGGCTGATCGAGTCATGTCGATGGCTCGTCCGCCCGGGCGTGGCCCGGTGGCTGCAGAGGCTGACCCCAGTAAAGAAAAGGATGCTATTTGCTCTGGTTTGGGATATGCTTGACGCCTGACCCATCCGAAGATCCCCGGGACCACAATGACACCTCTGGACAGAACCGCCTGCTCTTTCGCCGCATCGGTCGTGCTCTGCCTTTCGTATGCCGGATCGCTCTACGCGAACACCGATACCCCGCCCTATGTGCCGGGTGTTTTCGGCGAGGTCGAGCGCGAAATCATTCCACCCGTACCGGGGCCGATCCTCGGCGGGCTCAACGGCTCGGTGATCTATCAGATCGAGTCCGACGAGAACCCTAACACGAACACCACTGTTGAGCGGCTGATGGAGTACCGTCTTGTCGACGGCACGACCCGTCAGCTTTCTCCCGAGGTCTACAGTGGTTTCTCGGACCTGGAGATTTACGAGACGTACACATCTAACACGGATCGATACATCGCGTACCGCTTTGGTAGCCATCCCGGAACCGGCCACCTCTGGGTTGCCGACCGAAACGACGGCAGCTTTCATCAGGTGACCCTCGACTACCTTGCCAACACGATCCAAGGCCCGGCTGCACTCTTTTCGCCGGACGATCAAACACTGTACTACCGCGGTTTTTATGAAGACAAACAGCTCTTTAGTGTCGATCTCGCTGTGCCAAACCCCAGCCCCGTGATGCACTTTGAAGGGGCCAACGAGATCCCCGAGCTCTTCCTGTCCAACGGCAACTTCCTGAACATGACGCAGGACCCCTCGAACAGCAACAACCGATGGCTCGCGTTGACTGACGCGGCGACACGTGAGCAGCGGCCGGTGATTTACACCGGGCCTTATTACGAGACGCTCGATGTGTCACCTGATGAATCGTTTGCCTTGTTGGATGACGGCTCCGCGCTGCACTACGTCCCGCTGAACACGCCGACCCCCGAGCCGATCAACCTGACGCAGGGGCTCGCCGACACGCTCCCGGGCAGCGACCGATCCAACCCCGATGTCTACCAGAGCTGGCTGGGGCCTAAAGGAGAAAGCGTTTACTTCATGGGCTCGGTCGACGGCGGGTGGAACCACCACCTCTACGATATCGATCTATCCAACGGCGTCGCTTCCCAACTCAGTAACAACATCCCCGCCGGGGGCGATATGCGGGAGGGTGCCTTGGCCTTTTATGATGCCAAGGACCCCACCGACGCTCGGTACTACTTCACTTCGAGCTATAGCGACCTCGACATACTGTTTGAAGGCAACCCCAACAGTATTGAAGACCCCACGCAGGTTGCAACGCTCTTCCAGTACAGCAGTAGCAGCCGGCCACACAACACGATCCTGGAAGTCCTGCCCGGCGGGGATGCGCTGCTCGCTATTAAACGTGATTACAAAGAAGTGATGTCGGTGGACTTGGAAACGGGGGAGACCTTTATCCACCGCGGCCTGACGTCCTCTAACTTTGTGATCGACGCCGAGCGCAGGCTGATCTTTAAGAGTATGTTTCTGCTGGGCGAGGAAGGCTTCGAAGCCGCCGTGGTCGTTCAACCGCTTGATGGCTCGTCGGACCCGATCCCGCTGCTGTTCAACGATGTTGCTCGGCAAGCGTTCACCCTCTCAGGTGACTTGGAGAACGGCTTGCTCTTCGTCCAGGACGCGAGCAACTACGACCTGCAAGGCCACCGCACATACATCCTCGACATCACCCGCACATATCTAAAGGGCGACCTCAACGGCGACTATCTTGTCACCAACGACGACATCAGCGCGTTTGTGATGGCGCTGACCGATCAGCAAGCGTTTGAAAACACCTACCACAACGTCGACCCGGGCTTTATCGGCGACTTCAACGATGACGGCGTGATGGACAACCTGGACATCCTCGGCTTCATCAACCTGCTCAGCGGGGGCAACGAGCAGCAGGCCCAGTCGATCGCGACCTCGATCACCGATGAGATCGCCGGCGTCCCCGAGCCGACGACGCTCGTGCTCCTCGGGCTCGGCGGCCTGATGCTGCTCCGCAGACGCGCCTGATCCAGCCTACGACACACGAACGGATGCGCATCGATCACATCAATTTCTTGTTAGCGGCCACATTTTCGGTCATACTGTCCAGTACTCAATGATGGGAGGCCTTAGTGTCCGGGCAGATGAGAGTGAGGGGTGCCGGTCTGGGATGCGGCGCGAAGTGGCTTTTTGCCGCGGCGTTTCTGGTAGCAGTGGGTTTGCCAATCGGCGCGTCGTGGAACCAGTACGGTGGGGACTCGGGGAACACGCATTACCAGCCGGGCGTTTATAACGCGCGGGCGTTTACGCCGGCTTGGACCCACGAGTACAACGATTTTGATACCCGCACGCCTTGGGATGAGCATGGCGTCGCGGTGCAGGGCGGCCGTGTGTATCTCACCGAGCACACCAACATCAGGACCCCCACGACCACCCGGCAGTACGACGTGGTCGCCCTGGACCTCGCGAACGGTACGGAGCTTTGGCGTACGCCGGTGACCAGCGACGCGCCTGCCGGCGTCGGTGAACCCACGGTTTACAACGGCTCGGTCTATGTCAACGCCTCGAGTCATTCCAGCTCTGGCGAACCGCTGCTGTACCGGCTTGATGCCCTGAGCGGCGCAATCCAGGGGTCGACGTTTTATCAACGACAGCACGGCACTAACTTCCGCGTCAAGCCGCTGGGCGGAGCACTGGTTGCGCCGGCGGGTTTTGGTGCCGGTACCGCGGGGTTTGACCCCCTCGGCGGCACGCTGTGGTGGAAGAACGACTACTTCGACCAGACCCACGCCGGCGACTGGGAAGACCTGCTTGCCGGCGCCGGCCAGTACGCGGTGTTTAGGGATCAGGTCTTCAACCCCGTGACCGGCACGCTGCGGCACACCAATACCCATCCCGACAACTTTGATCTGCTGATCCCCTTCGTGCAGGGCGACGACCTCTACTACGCCACCTGGCAGCCCAGTGGCTGGGACGACCCCTCGTCCGCCTTTCGCATCGCCCGGTACGACCTGTCCACCGGCGGCTTCGAGCGCGACTACGTCACGCCCGGGGGTTGGCAGAGCCTTGCAATCAGCCCCGACATGATCCTGCTCAAACGCCGGTTCGATGTGATCGGCTTCGACACGCAGTCGGGTGAGCAGGTACTGGACGTATCGCTGTACCTGCAGAATTTCAACGACAACATCGCGCTGACCGACTCGCACGCCTTTGTCATGGACTTTTCAAAGGTCTACGCGATCGATCTGGCACAGCAGCGGGTGACCTGGTCGGCACCTGTCTCCCGTGATTCTCACATCGCAGTCTCTGATGGCTACCTGTTTGTCTCTGATGACAGGCGGGTCCAGGCGTTCCGCATCGCCGCGCCCGAACCCATCACGATTACCCCGACGCTCGACGCGCAGGCGGCGTGGAACGGGGACGGCTTCGATGTGGCAGACGGCGGCAACGACATGTCCGTGCGCCAAGTCCCGGGCCCCGAGCAGCGCTCGGTCATGGAGTTCGACCTGAGCGGTGTGCCATCGGACGCGGTCATCTTTGACGCGACGCTGACGGTCGATGTGGGGGCTTACACATCCGCCTCGGTGAACGGCCAGGACACCTTCGGCGCGATCGAGTTCTACGCGTACGCCGGCGACGGGCAGCTTTCCAACGAGGACCCGGCCGCGGGGCTTACACTTCTCGGCGTCACCGACCCGATCACGGGCACCGGGGAACTGACCGTCTCGCTGGATGCCGCGGTGCTCAATGGCCTGGTTGATGCGGGGGCGTCGCACCTCGGCCTGGTCGGTCTCGCGGACGCGGCAGGGCAGCAGTTCGCGCTCTCGACAACCGAGGCGAACACGCTCTTCCCCGACTTCTTCTCAGCCCCCGAACTCACGATTGCGTACGACTGGCTCGCGTTCGGCGACCTCAACGGCGACGGGAGCACCAACAGCGACGATATCAGCGCGTTTGTCATGGCCCTAACCGACCCACAAGCCTATGCAGCCACGCATGCATTCGTGGATCATGACATCATCGGTGACTTCAATGGCGATGGCGTGATGAACAACCTCGATATATTCGGTTTCGTGCAGCTGCTGTCCGCCGGCAACGAATCGGAGGCCCAGGCCATCGGTTTATCGATCGGGCAACAGATTGCTGATGTGCCCGAGCCGGCATCCATTGGGCTGATCGGGCTCGGCGCCTTGCTGCTGATCCCCAGGCCTGAGAACCCCCAATAACCAGAGCACCCCGGTGTAGCGGGCGATGCGGAGCATCCCCTGCGAACCATCTCTCAGTTTTGCCGCCTCCGAAACCCCCGAACCACGGGGCGTCTTGCGTCTAAAAACCTCCGAATCGCAGAAAGCTCCGCGTCTCCCGCTAAACCGCGCACTGGCCTATCACTGGGCCTATCTGGCGGATCGGTGGGGGGTTGCGGTTTTAAGTCCTTGCTCTGTTCGGGTTTGATGTATGAATTGGTGTGGCGGGCTGCGTCATCAGGCTGTCGTAGGGCCCGCTTACGGATTCCTAATCCGAGGAATCGA
Source organism: Planctomycetota bacterium (assembly GCA_039188575.1). GTDB lineage: Bacteria > Planctomycetota > Phycisphaerae > Phycisphaerales > Phycisphaeraceae > JAHQVV01. The sequence goes on from JBCCYY010000095.1 coordinate 9,299, forward strand.
AAAAAGACTTTGCCTATTTTCTCGCCGGTCGGGTACAATACCGGTGGCTCCGGGTAATTGTGTCCGGGGCAATGGTTACGGTTAGAGACGAACGTGAAGCAATGCCGGGCGTTCCGGCAGACCCCCGATCGGACTCGAGACTGTCAGGAGCTTCACGATGAAACTCTACGTTGGTAATTTGAATTTCCGTACGACCCAAGAGTCACTCGAAGGTCTTTTCTCAAACTATGGCGAGGTCCAGGAAGTCGCGATCATTACCGATCGTGAGACCGGTCGCCCCCGCGGGTTCGCGTTCGTCACCATGGCGGACGAGGGCGCCAAGGAAGCGATCGAGGCCCTCAACGGCCAGGAGTTCGAAGGCCGAACCCTCAACATCAACGAAGCCCGCCCGCGTGAACAGCGCGGCGGCGGTGGTGGTGGTCGGGGCGGCTACGGCGGTGGCGGCGGCGGTGGTCGCGGCGGCGACCGCTGGTAAACCCACTGGGACCAGCCTCAACCGACATGAACGACGAACAGCGTGCTCCACAGCACGCTGTTTTTCTATCTTCAAAATGATTTTGGGTCTTAGGAAGTTAAGCGGCCAGTAAACTACTGCTGGCCCTATGAAAACAAGGAAAAACCGCTACTACCGGCGTTCCCGAATCGCAGAGCCGATCTTCCGGCGTCTGATCAAGGCCTTTGCCATGGACCTCACC
>JBCCYY010000096.1:0-9502 GCA_039188575.1 Planctomycetota bacterium
AAAGTCGAACGCACCTTCGCGTGGCTGGGTAACTTCCGAAGGCTGGTGGTGCGGTATGACCATCAGATCAAGGTGTATCGCGCGTTCTTCCATCTGGCGTGCATGCTGATCACAATGCGGCAGTTATGAAACCGCTTCTAGTAATAAAAGCATTGATACCAGCAGTATCAATCAACCCTGCAACAGGAACTATATCGATTCCAAGCTTGAACTCCACTATTGATTCAATCGGAACTGGGATAGTCCCATCAGAGTTGTGCTGATGAAGAAAGTCAGATGCAATCGCTCCAAAATTATCATCCGGAATATAAGGTGATTTCTTCATTGAGGGATTTACCCTCTCCGTACAATATCGACAATTTTTCGTAACGCTTCCTCGGGAGGCTGATCACTGCGTAATGTACGAAAAAGCATTGGCAACTTATCTGCTACCTCTTCATCGCTCAATAGATCTTCTGGCAACCTTCCCGCCGAGATCGAAGCTAGATCTGAAAACTCTTCCCATTCTCGGGACTCAGGACGAATAAAAAGAAACTTTGCCCATCTACGCAGCATTGCTAGATCAGATGGAGCCTGCCTAAGACCTCGTTCGACACGACTCACATATGCAGGATCCAAATCAGCATCAACACAAAACTGGCGAAGCGTCAAGCCAACTTCAGCACGCCTTGATCTCACATAGTCACCGAAATTTGCCATCACCGCTCTCCCTAGTGTTGTACTTGCAGTACAACACTTCGACACAACATGTCAAAAGAATGTGCAAAACTTGGCGCGAACATTGATCGCTTTCTTATCAGAACGGGCTGTGGGTCGCTGCGGGCTCGCGGTCGTACTCGGTGGGCAGCGTAATGGTGAAAGACGCACCCTTCTTGAGCTTGGACTGGACAGCGACCTCCCCGCCGTGCTCCTGGACGATCTTGCGCGTCACGACCAGGCCCAGGCCCGTGCCGCCGTAGCCCTTGGTCGAGTGGAAGGGCTGGAACAGCTCGCGCTGCGTCGCCCGGCTCATCCCCTCGCCGTTGTCCGTCACGATGATCCGCACACTGGATTCCAGCTCATCAAACCGGCAAGCCAGCGTCACAACCCCCGTATCCGGTTCACAAGCATCGAGCGCATTCTGCAACAGGTTCAACACCGCCTGGTGGATGCCCGACAGCTCGATCGGCACCGGCGGCAGGTCTGGCTCGACGTCCGTGATCAGCGCGACCCCCTTCGCGTCGAACTGGCTCTGCACCAGCCCGGCCAGGTCCTTGAACATCGGCAGCAGGTGCTCCATCGACAGCTCGGGCTGCCGCTGCTTGCTGAACTGCAGCATGTTCAGCGTCAGCTGGTAGATTTTCTCCTGGTTTCGACGGACGATGTCCCAGCCCTTGACCATGACGTCCATCGACTTCTTGCGTAGGCCGAGCTCGACGACGTCCGACCCGCCACGCATGCCCTGCAGGATGTTCTTGATCGAGTGCGAAAGCGAGGCGACCGCGCTGCCCACCGCGGCGAGGCGCTCTTCCTGCATGCGCTGCTCGAGCAGCCGCGCATTATCCATCGCCAAACCGGTCTGCACGCCGATGGCGGCGAGCAGGGAGAGTTGGTCCTCGGTGAAGGTGTAGTTGGCGATCTGCGAGTCGACCTGGATCACGCCGAAGGTGTTTTCCTTGTGCTTGATGGGGACGCACATCGCCGAGCGGATGCCGTAGGCCTGGATCGAGTCGCCGGAGGTAAAGCGTGTGTCGCTCATCGCGTTGCTCGAAAGCACCGCAACGCCCCGCTCCAGCACGTACTGCACGATCGTCCGGCTGATCGTCGCCTTGCGTTTCGGGTCCGGCAGCTTGTCACCGTCCTCGCGGAACCGCATCACGACCGGCTCGGGGTTATCCACCACGCTGTCGCTGATCAATACGAACCCGCGGTCTGCGGCGAAGTACTCGAAGACGACGTCCATCATCTTCTCGAGCATCGTCTCCTTGTCCGTCGTCGAGCCGATCAGCGCAACAAGCTGGTAGATGATCTGCAGCTGGAACTCGGCGGCCTGCGACGGCTCGGGCGAGGACATGATCATCGACTCTTCGTTCGCATCCACCGTGTGCTCGACCGCGACGTCCATCTCGCTGGACGGCGCGAGCTTGAGCCGGTTGGCCAGCGGGTTGGGCGCGTTCTCGCCGTAGATTAGAAGCGAGTTGCCGGTGCGGACCTGGTCGCCGAGCTTGAGCTTGCGTCGCTCGGTGACGCGGACCCCGTTGACAAACGTGCCGTTGCTGGACTGCAGGTCACGGATGTACCAGGTGCCGTCGCCCTCGGGCGTCAGCTCGGCGTGACGTCTTGAGATCGTCTGATCCGACAGCACGATCGCCTCCGACGACCGGCCGATCAGCTGCGGCTCGTCGTCCGGCAGCGTGATCCGCATGCCTTTGTCCGGGCCCTGGATGACGTTGAGGACGAGCATGAATCATTAACTCCGACTCATATTGAACCACGGAGACACAGAGAGCACAGAGATCGAATAAGAAATCAATAAGGCTCTTTCAGAACTCTGTGACCTCTGTGTCTCCGTGGTTCAATCGGTTTTCAATCTTTCTTTCCAAATCTTTAGCTGGGCCTCGAAACCGCTGACCCCCGCGTTGCCGGCGGACTGGTAGCGCTTCACCACGTTCTCCGGGCCGAGCCAGTCGAAGATGTCGTCGCTGACGGGTTCGCCCGCGTTGTATTCCTTGCAGACCGCATTGAAGTCGGCGACTTCGAGCTTCTTGAGCATGCCCAGCCCGCGCTCTTCGCACACGCCGACCATTCGGCCGACGATCTGGTGGCTCGTGCGGAACGGCACACCCTTGGTCACGAGGTACTCGGCCAGCGAGGTCGCGTCGAGGTAGCCCTTGTCCAGCCCCGCCTTGATCCGCTCTTCATTGAACTTAGTCGTCCGTACGATGCCCGCCGCCATGTCCAGGCAGTCGCACACCGCGTCGTAGGCGGCGAAGAGGTGCCGCTTGTCTTCCTGCAGGTCGCGGTTGTAGCCGACGGTGATGCCCTTGCACATGGTGAGCAGCGCGATGAGCGAGCCGTAGACCTGGCCGGTCTTACCACGGATCAGCTCGAGCATGTCCGGGTTCTGCTTCTGCGGCATCATCGACGACCCGGTCGTATACGTGTCGGCCAGCGTGATGAAGCCGAACTCCGTTGTCGCGTAGATGATCCACTGCTCAGCCCAGCGCGAGAGCCACATGGAAAACATCGTCAGGCTATATGCAAAATCGATTACATCATCTCTGGAAGCTGTTGCATAGATACTTGAGAAATCAATCGACTTAAATGGTAAATCTTCGAGTACTGCATCACGATCTAAAGGTAGTGATGACCCCGCGATTGCCCCACTACCCAATGGGCTTGGCATAAATCCAGGTATACACATGGCACGTTGCATACAACCTCGAAATGCAGTGATCCATGCCATGAGTTCTCCACCAACTACGACAGGCTGAGCTCGTTGAAGGTGGGTATAAGATGGCAAGACGATATGGCCGTATTTCTCACTGAGCGCGACAAGCGACTCATCTAGCTTGTCATACTTTTCGCCGATTTCGATCACACTGTCATGAATCCATAAACGAATATCCAGCGCCACCTGATCGTTCCGCGACCTTCCGGTGTGGAGCTTGCGCCCCGCATCCCCCGCCTTCTCGATCAGCGCCGCTTCGACGCACATGTGGACGTCTTCGAGCTCGACCTTCCAGCCGGGCCAGGCGTCGCCCTGCTCGTCGATCTCTTTTTCGATTTCCTCTAAACCGGCATTGATTGCTGCCTGGTCTTCGGGGGTAATCAATCCCACCTTTGCAAGCATCGCGGCGTGGACAATAGACCCGCGGATGTCGTGCTTGTACAGCCGCTTGTCGTAGTCCAGCGACGCGACAAACCGCGCGGCGAGCGGGTCTTCCTCGCTGCCCGAGGCCTTGGCGTGTTCCCAGGGTTTGCTTGATGCACTCATAGGCCGACCAGTGTAACGCAGCCGCATTCGCCCCTGCCGCGGGGCAAGGGCTCAAAAACGGCGAAAACCCCCACCTCACGTTCATGGCGAAGGGTCGGCGTGACCTTCCTGATCGGTGTCATGGCCGAGGCGAGCGCCTCACACAGGGCGACAGCCGCAGCAACGTGCAATCGGATGAGACTAGAACCATTCCAAACGACAGGGCGGCTCCCGGAAATGCCGCCTGATGGTTGAACGTTATAAATCGTCAAAAAGGTCGCAAATCTAACAAATGGGACGACTCGGACCAAGTTTCTCTCGCATGAGAGACAAAACTAGGTAGGCTTATTGCGTATCACAAGGCGGGATCGACTGTTACGTGCCGCCGACAACTTCCGGAGTTGCCATGCTGGCCAAGACACTCAAGCGAATCATCGACAAACAGTTCACCTCCGCCAAGGAGATCAGCGAGTTGACGGGCGTCAGCCAGTCGACGGTGTACCGCTGGATCGCGGGTCAATCCCAGCCGGACTTCGACTCGGTCCGCCTGCTGGTCCGCCTGCTGCCGGACATGCGGGCCCAGAAGGAGCTGATCCTGACCTTCGCGGCCGGGACCGACTGGCACGTCACGCGGATGGAGCTTGAGCTGGACGTGAACTCGGATGGCAAGATCGACGCGGAAGACGCGCTCGACGCGAGCTGCAACGCGCTGAAGTCCTCCAGCGACACCCTCATCGCGATCCGCGAGGCGAGCAAGGGCAAGATCCTCACCAGCGACGAGACGCTCGAACTGATCGCCGCGCTGAACCACACCGTCCGCCACTGCACGATCACGCAGCGGATCCTGGTCGACATGGCCGAGCAGCGGAAGAAGCGGAAGCTGAAGCTGGCGAAGTGAGTTTGATGTGGTTTGTTTTGATAGGATTGCAGGATTTTCAGGATTAACAGGATCGAGCCAGACACGAATGGGCCTTCAGGCTATCTGAACATAAGCCAGACATGAGGTTCAAAGTCATCGGGATTGAATCCTGTCAATCCTGCTAATCCTGAAATCCTGTCTATGCCGAACCATCTGTGCTGATCGTCAGTTCAACGGGCTTCGCATCTTCTTGGGCGCTTTCGATATGAAGCTTGTCCGCCCGCTGGGTGGACCAGTCTTCGACATCGAGATCTGGGGCCGAGTCACCGCCGTGGGTGTTCACCAATTCGTAAGCGTTATCCCGCTGGGCGGGGGTGAAGCCCGCGTCGCGGATCAGCCGGCAGAGCACCGCTTCGTTGAGGCAGTAGGTCGTGCCGGCGGCGGAGACGACGTTCTCCTCCATCATGACCGATCCCATGTCGTTGGCGCCGTAGAACAGCGCGAGCTCGCCGATGTGCGGGCCCATGGTGACCCAGCTGCTGCCGATGGAGTGGATATTGTCCATAAAGAGGCGGGCGATCGCCTGCATCCGCAGGTACTCGGTCGCCCCGGCGAGGCGGACGACCTTACCCGCGCGGGGCACCGCTTCGCCGCAGGCCTTCTTGTCCCGCGGGTCGACCTTTCCGTCAAGCACGGCCTGGGCCAGCACATCACCGGGGAAGGGTTCGCCGCTTGCGCGTTCGTAATCCGGCAGATGGCCAAGCGGGGTGTTCTCGCGCTGGAACGGCCAGGCGATGAACGCCATGTACTTGCCGGGCCAGTCGTTCTCGATCGCCTCGTCTTGGCGTAATCGGATGCGGTCCATGTGGTCGAAGCGGTCGGCGACACCCTCGATGTGGCCGAACATCATCGTGCCGGACGTCTTCATCCCGAGCTTGTGGGCCGTGGCCATCACGTCCAGCCACTGGTCGGCGGTCGCCTTGCCGATCCCGATCCGCCTCCGGACGTGCTCCGCAAAGACCTCGCCCCCGCCGCCGGGCAGCGAGTCGAGCCCCGCGTCCATCAGCAGCTTCATGATCGCCTCGAGCTTGGCCAACCAGACCTCGCGGGGAAGCTCATGCGACTTCTTCGGGTCGGTCTTTGGGAAGCCATCCATCTCGTAAACCGCAACGAACTCCACGAACTCCGGCGGGCTGAACCCGTGGATGTGGATGTGCGGGAACTCGTTCTTGAGCCCCTGGAGCAGATCGATATAAAAATCAACACCGAGGTTCGGGTGCATCCCGCCCTGCAGCAGGACCTGGGTCCCGCCGATGTCGGACAGCTCGCGTACTTTGTCGTGCAGCTGTTTCTTGGAGAGGACGTAGGCGTCATCATCGCCCTCCTTGCGGAAAAACGCACAGAACGTACAGCTCGCGGAGCAGACATTCGTGTAGTTGATATTCCGGTCGATGACGTAGGTGCGGGTCGCGCCGTCCTCGGCCTTGCCATGGATGCGGTCGGCCATCGCGCTGGACCACCGGCCCAGGGCGTGCAGCGAAGCCTCGTCGTACAGACGCACGGCATCCTGAACAGAAAGACGGCGTTCGCCGGCGATGACACCGGGAATATCCAGGTCTTGTTCAAGCTTTACATCGAGGCCTTTCATCAGCTATATCTTAGGTCGCAAAGTTGGGAATGTCGCCGCAAGGCATGGCGTAACATCGGGTTTGGAAGTCTGCAGACAAGCTGATAGACTACACAGCACAGAGGGACACTTTCACCAACATCCAATCGGGACCGGGAACCACATCATGTCATTCGAACCGAGACGCCAATCTTGTCTAATATCTATTTGTCCATTGTTTGCCTGCTTGAAACTGCTTGCAATCGGCTTGCTTGTGATACCGGGCGCTGCAACCGCAGGGCCCAACGATGCGCAGCCCTTGGCTCAGATCGCTGCTCAAGATGACGCGGAGCTGACGCCGGAAGAGCGGCGGCGGCAGATCGCTGAAGAGCGCCGCAAGGAACGCGAAGCAAAAGAGGCCAAAGACCGTGAAGAAGCGCTCGCGGTCTACGAGAAATACGAAGCCGCCTACCTCAACGGGGATATGGAAACGGTGCAGGAGCTGTACCGCGAGATGCGCGCGAAGCAGCGATTCCTCGATCGCGACAAGCAGACGGCCATCCGGCATATGAATCAGAAGGCGCCGGAGTACCGCCCCCGCTGGTGGAAGGGCACAAAGAAACAGGAGAAGAACAGCTTCAAGGCCGAGATTTGGGGGCGGGATTTCTTCGCCAACTACGTGCCCTCCCGTGAGCTGGGCCTGCAGGCCGTCTACCCCAAAGAAGAATTCAACCAGAAGACTGGCGAGTTCGAGGTTGTCGACCTGATCATCCTCGTGACCTGGAAGCCGCTGATGGTCGACAGCACCGAGGCCGCAGGGGGCAAGCTCGCCAAGATCCACGGCTACACACTAGGCGACATCGCGGAAGTGATCGTCTGGCACGAGCTTGGCCACAACTACCTCACCGAGACGATCTCGACCCGCAACAACGTCGAGCTCTACGACCGGTACGGCGACCTCTACTCCACCATGCACGAATACTTCGCCGACATGGCCGCGATCTATCACGGCAAGCCCCAGGCCCGGAAGATGGCCCTGCAGTTCCGGCTCGAAGAACTGGACATCTACGCGAAAGACCTGCCGCACAACCGCGGGGCGCATGGCATCGGCGCCATTGTCATCACCGATATGCTGATGAATCCGGAGAAGTGGCCCAGCGTGAAGTTCCCCCCCGCTGTGCCAAAGCAGCAGGTCGAACTCAACACGATCATCTATGTCTATGAGAACCTGCCCGCAAGATTGACCGCCCTGGAAGACATGCGCTTGCAGGAGCTGGCCGAAGAGTTCGTCATCAAAAAGGGTGAACGGACCTTCAAGGACAAAGGCAAGATCCCGCTGCAGAACCGCCTCGAATTTGCCCTCATGTACAGCGAAGACAGAGAGAACGAGCCTAAGCGTAACAAGTGGGTGACGACAAAGCTCGAGGAGCTGATCTCAGAGGGCCGGGCCGACAAACTCGCGGAGGGCCAGACCTACGACCCGCCCAAGCGCGACAAGAGCCGCCGACCCGACTTCCCGGATTTCAAGGTCGTTGACGGCCAGCTCGTCGAAGAAGAAAGCGAAGCACTCCGCATCGAAGTCCCCTGGGACTTCTGAGCCAAAACAAACCACCATTCAAAAACAACCCACGTTACCCAACGCGGGTTGTTTCTTGGTTGCCTTCATTGCCTTTGGGGTGTCGGGGCAAAGCCCTGACCGCCCGCCGCGGAGGCGCACATAAAAAAGAAATCGTCTTATCGATCACTTTTTAGACTTCTTCGATCTGCTTGGCCTTGTCGTTCACCAGCGAATCGACCTCGGCCTCGTTCTTCTTCGTCAGGCCCTGCACGTCGTCTTTCGCGCCCTTGATATCGTCCTCGCTTAGGCCGAGCGACTTGTCGTTCTTGAGCTGGTCGATGTGCTTGTTCGCGTCCCGGCGGGCGTTGCGGATCGTGACCTTCGCCTGCTCGCCCATCTGCTTGCACGACGCGATCAGTTCCTTGCGGCGGTCGCCACTCAGCGGCGGGATCGAGATGCGGACCTGCTTGCCGTCCGCCTGCGGGTTCAGGCCGAGCCCGGCCTTCTCGATGCCCTTGATAATGTCCTGCACCGTCCCGGGGTCGAACGGCTTGACCAGCAGCTGCGTCGGCTCGGGCGCCTGCACCATGCCCAGCGAACGCAGCTCCGACTCGGTGCCGTAGGCCTCGACCTTGACGAACTCGATCAACGCGGGCGTCGCCCGCCCGGTGCGGACGCCCTTGAGCTCGCTCTTGAGGTAGTCCACGGCCTTGTGCATGTCGGCCTTCGCGTCTTTTTCGATGCTGTTCAAGTCCATTGGGTCTCGCTTTCGGTTGCGGGGCTGACATGATACTGCGCTGGTGGAGGGTTGTTTAATCTCACGCAAAGGCGCGGAGGCACAAAGCGAAGGCACTTTGTAACCGCAGATGAACGCGGATAAACGCAGATATTTAACCTTGATCGGCAACCATGATCTTGATCCCTGATATCTGGATCGATTGGAGCTGCTCAATATCTGGATCGGTGTCCTCTGCAATGCATAGGCCAACGAACCTGCCGCCTTTGACCCGAGCCCCTGTTTCGACAGCAAGAATGATACGTCCAGGCAGAATTGTCTCTGGATCTGTTGCCAGAATCTGATCGCCAACATTCAATCGGCCTTCGATCACATCCCCAACAATGATGAAGTAGCGGCCCCGGACAACAAAACTGTCCTCGGCTTCAAAAACCGCATCCCATCTGCGTTCATCTGCGGTTCCAAAATGCCTTATTGCCTTGTACTTTGCGCCTCCGCACCTCTGCGTGAGAGAAAACCCAACCTACCCGTTCCGGTACCCAACCAGCGTCCCGTGCTGCTTGCCGGCGACGACCTCGGCGATGTGCCCCGGGGTCTTCATGTTGAACACGATGATCGGGATCCCGCGCTCCTGGCACATCGCGAACGCGGTCAGGTCCATCACCTTGAGCTGCTTGGTGATCGCGGCGGCGAAGCTGATCGTGTCGAAGCGCTTGGCGTCGTCGTGCTTGTTCGGGTCCTTGTCGTAGACGCCGTCGACCTTGGTCGCCTTGAGGACCGCGTCCGCG
>JBCCYY010000097.1:0-9479 GCA_039188575.1 Planctomycetota bacterium
CGGCGAGACCGAGATCTTCGACACGCTGCTGCACTCGGTCACCCAGGGCAAGCGTGCCGACCGGCTCTTCGACTCCAGCCGGCACCTGTCGGACATCAAGTCGACGTTCTTCAACGGCGACGGCGAGTACTTCGGCCGGCAACTACAGAAGCTGATCAACCGGTTCGGGATCGACAGCGAAGACGCGAAGAACCTGAGCATCGCCGCGCTCGCCGCGCAACTCCTTGCCAAAGACAAGGGCGGCAAGCTCAAGGCCCAGATCACCGAGCTGCTTGGCCTGGCCGAGCAGGCAGGCGTCGAAGACCAGACCGTCGGCTCGCTGGGCTTGTTGAACTAAACCAATTGAACCGGGCTTCCGGGGACCGGTCGGGCGCACTGCTAGCGTGCCCCGGCCAACCCGGTGGCGGAAAGGCTTGCCCGTGCCTGGGAGGGCGGGGCTCCAACCGAGCCGCAAGCCACAGAAGATTCTCGGCACGGCAGGGGCCCCACCCTCCCAGGATGAATGCCCACGTACCGGATCGATCGAAAAGTATCGCTGAGCCATGGCCGAACCAAGCGAAACAACTCAACAGCCGACGGCCTCCGGCCACGCCGAGGGCGAGCAGCTCGACCAGGGCACCTACGAGGTCATCAAGAACCGGCTCAACGAGCAGGGAGGTGCTTTGCGCACCAAGCTCGACCAGCTCAACACCGCCCGCAAGGACGTGTTCGGGTCCATCGAGTTCAAGCTCACCAACACCGACCGGATCACCACCGCCCACAACTGTATCCCTAGGGACATGGTCGCCATCGGCAAGCAGGTCCTCGTCGGCTACAACGTCCAGTTCGGGCTCAAGCAGGGGATCGACCTCAGCGACGTCTTCGCCTGCTTCGATTTTTTAGATGGCAAGTTCGAGCCCAAGCCGCTGAATCTCCTCAACAACGAAGAGTTCGAGAAGGACTTCGCGGACCTGTACCGGTACTACAAGACGACCACGTTCGCGAAGTTCTTTGTCAAGGGCCCGTTCCTTTACATGAAGTTCCGTGTGGGCCGGGATGTGAACGACTTCAAGGCCTTTAAGTGGGCCTTCGAAGGCACCGGCGATGAGCGCAGCATCAGGTACCTCGACAACCGATCCGATCACGAGGTCCGCTACCCGGACCAGCACGACTTCCGCTGGACACGGGCCGGCCGGGACGAGCAGCGACCAGGCGCCCACCCGCACATCGCCATCGACGACCGCGTCTTCGTCGAGACGACCGGTGGCGACCTGACCATCAAGGTCGAAGACAACACCGCCACTGGGCAGGGCATCTACAGCGAGCCCGTCGACGACCCGGACCAGACCCTCGACGATGCGGAGTACGAGTACGTCGTCGATGGCCACCTGATCCTGCTGCGTGTCCGCCCGTACCAGGAGCGGACGCACCGCTACTTCATCTTCAACGACAAGCTCAAAGAGGTGCACCGCTGCGATGCGCTCGGGCACGCCGCGATCCTCCTGCCGGATGACCACGGGCTGATGTTCGCGGGCGGGTACTACCTCGCAACGGGCGAGCTGCAGTCCTTCCCCAACGTGCCGGACAACCTGACATTCGAGAAGCGTGTCGCCGCGCCTAACGGCGAGGACCACCTCTACGTGTTCTACAACCGGCTGTCAGGCACCTACGTGCTGATGGCGTACAACCTGATCGGGCAGAAGGTCGAGACGCCGACGATCTGCAACGGCTACTCGTTCTTAGAGGACGGCACGCTGGTCTACTTCATCGCGGACGACGAGCCGCAGAAGCACCACGCCGTTCAGGTCTGGCAGACGCCGATCGTCGGGCCCAATTTCGTCCCCGAGGAGCAGAGCGACAGCTACCTCTACAAGATCGGCAACCGCGACATCGTCCGCGGCATGGCCGAGTGCACGCAGGTGCTCGGGCTCATCGACCGGGATGACCCGTACGCCGAGCTGTACCTGGACATCGTCTCAACCACGCAGGACCTGCTCGACTCGTTCTTCTGGCTTAGCGACGAGGCGTGCTATGGCTTGGCGAAGACGCTGACTGAGATCCGCGATACCGCCCAGGCCGCCGTTGGTGAGTTCGAGAAGGTCACACGCATCCGCAAGAATACCCGGCAGCAGACGGATGCCGTCGCGCAGGAAGCCAAGGACCTGGTCAACCGCAACGCGACGCGGATCTACGACAACATCAACGTTTATGTCGAGGCGCTCGGGTCGCTGCGCGGCGTCCGCGGCCGGATCATCGGGCTCAAGGAGCTGCGTTATGCCGACATCGCGTTGATCGACGAGCTCGAGAAAGACGTGCAGGAGCAGGTCGAATCGCTGAGCCAGCGCACGGTCGATTTCCTGCTGCAGGACGCCTCGCTCGCGCCCTACGAGGCCGCCGCGACCGAGCACGAGGCCGGGATCGAAGCCGTCACCAAGGTCACCGAAGCCAAGGAACTCGAAGAAGCCATCCTAAAGACCTCCGGCGAGCTGGAGATGCTTATCGACATCGTCGGCAACCTCAAGATCGACGATGCCACCCAGCGGACCGCCATCATCGACGGCATCAGCGCGATCTTCGCGGAGCTCAATGCCTCGCGGACCAAGCTCCGCAACAAGACCCAGGAACTCGGTAAGACCGAGGGTATCGCCGAATTCAACAGCCAGCTCAAGCTGCTGAACCAGTCGGTCGTGAACTTCCTGGACCTGTGCGACACCCCGGAGAAGACCGATCAGTACCTGACCAAAGTGATGGTCCAGGTCGAGGAGCTTGAAGGGCGTTTCGCCGAGTTCGATGAGTTCGTGCTGCAGCTCACTGAGAAGCGGGACGAGGTCTATAACGCCTTCGAGAACCGGAAGGTCCAGCTCGTCGAGAAGCGCAACAAGCGGGCCAACGCGCTGGCTCAGGCCGCGGACCGCATCCTCGGCGGGATCAAGTCGCGTGTCGAGTCGATGGACGAGGTCGAGCAGATCAACGGCTACTACGCCGGCGACCTGATGATCGACAAGCTCCGCGACATCGTCGAAGAGCTGGGCGAGCTCGAAGATACCGTCAAGGTTGACGACATCCAGTCGCGTTTGAAATCGATCCGAGAGGACGCGGTCCGCCAGCTCAAGGACCGCAACGAACTGCAGGAGGGCGGCAACGTCATCCGCTTCGGCAAGCACCGCTTCTCGATCAACACACAGAACATCGATCTTACGACGGTCATGCGTGACGGCCAGATGCAGCTGCACCTGGCGGGGACGCGCTTCTTCGAGCCGATCACCGACGAGGCCTTCAACGCGACGCGCCCCGTCTGGGAACGCGAGGTCGTATCGGAGTCCGACGAGGTGTACCGCGCTGAGTTCCTGGCCTACCTTATCTATCAGCAGTCGATCGACCCTACATCAGATGGGCCTGTCCCGTCACTTCAAGACCTCGCCGCCCTTGAAGACGACGAACTACTCAGCCTCGTCCAGAAGTACATGGCCCCGCGCTACAGCGAGGGCTACACCAAGGGTGTCCATGACGCCGACGCCGCGAAGATCACCCGCGAACTCGCCACGATCGGCACCTCCATCGGCCTGCTGCGCTTCCCCAGCGCCGCCCGGGCGATCGCCTCGATGTTCTGGCTCACCCGCGGCGACAACGCCGAACGCGCACTGCTGCGGGCCCAACTCGTTGGCTTCGGCGCGGTCCGCCGGCTGTTCCCCGAGGCTCAGAAGCAGCAGCTCTACATCCACCGCGCGCAATCACTGCTCAAAGCGTTCGCGATGGACCACCCGGCGTTCGACGCGGCGCTGGTCGAGCAGGCAGGCAGCTACCTTTTTCATCAGCTCACCACGGATGCAAGCGGTTTCGTCATCAGCCCGGAGGCCTCGGCGCTCGTCGAGGCATTCGAGACCCAGCTCACTGATGGCGCGAAGCGGACCGACTTCGACCAGTCGCTCGCCGACCTCGATAACCACCCGGTGGAGAAGTTCACACTGATCCGCGACTGGCTGGGCGCGTTCCTGGATGGGGATGCCTCGCCGGCCGAGGTCGATGCACTCAGGGAGTACCTCGACGAGGCCGCGGCGCTGATCTTTGAAGGACGAAACGAGATAGGCCGGGTGCTGGACGTCTCGGTCCGCCGGTCGATCGAGGGCCTGATTGGGTCGCACGGCAACATCGAGAGCGGCACGATCGAGCTGCACTTCAACAGCTTCATGTCGAGACTTGCCCGCTTTACCGCCGAGGATGTGCCACGCTTCGAGCAGTACACCGAGCTCAAGAAGCGGTTCATCGACGACGCCCGCGACGAGATGCGGCTCGAAGAATTCGAGCCCAAGGTCCTCACCAGCTTCGTACGCAACAAGCTCATCGACTCGGTCTTCCTCCCGCTCATCGGCGACAACCTCGCTAAGCAGATCGGCACGACCGGGGAGAACAAACGCACCGACCGGATGGGCCTGCTGCTGCTCATCTCGCCGCCCGGCTACGGCAAGACGACGCTCATGGAGTACATCGCCAACCGCCTGGGCATCGTCTTCATGAAGATCAACGGCCCGGCGATCGGCCACGGCGTCACCTCCCTGGACCCCGCGGAAGCACCCAACGCCTCGGCACGCGAGGAAGTCGAGAAGCTGAACCTCGCCTTCGAGATGGGCGACAACGTCCTGATCTACCTCGACGATATCCAGCATACCAACCCGGAACTGCTGCAGAAGTTCATCTCGCTGTGTGATGCGCAGCGTCGGATCGAGGGCGTCTACAAGGGGCGGACAAGGACCTACGACCTGCGCGGCCGCAAAGTCGCCGTCGTGATGGCCGGCAACCCGTACACCGAGTCCGGCGAGAGCTTCCGCCTACCCGATATGCTCACCAACCGGGCCGACACCTACAACCTCGGCGATATCATCGGTGAGCACGGCGACGCCTTTAAGCTCAGCTACCTCGAGAACTGCCTGACCAGCAACCCGACGCTTAACCCGCTCGCAACGCGCAGCCAGTCGGATGTATATGCGATCGTGAAGTACGCCGAGACCGGCAGCCGCGAAGGGCTCGAGTTCGAGGGCAACTACGCGACGCAGGAGATCGAGGAGATGGCCTCGGTGATGAAAAAGCTCTTCGTCGTCCGCGACATCATCCTCAAGGTCAACCAGCAGTACATCCTCAGTGCCGGTCAGGAAGACCAGTACCGCACCGAGCCGCCGTTCCTGCTGCAGGGCTCGTACCGGAACATGAACCGCCTAGCCGAAAAGGTCGTGCCGGTCATGAACGACGAGGAGCTGATGCGGCTGGTCATCGCGACCTACGAGCAGGACGCACAGACGCTGACCACCGGTGCCGAGGCGAACCTGCTGAAGTTCAAAGAACTCATCGGTGTCATCACCGAGGAAGAACAGCAGCGCTGGACCGACATCAAGCAGGCCTTCCAACGCAACAACGCGGTCAACGCGATGGGTGGGGACAGCACCGCAGCGGTCGTCGGCCAGCTCACCGCGTTCAACCAGGGCCTGGGCGGGATCAAGGAAGCCATCGGCGGGGCGGTGACGAAGCTCGCCGAGACCAACGGCCAGGCCGACGCCGAGGCAGAAGACCAACCCTCGCTCGGCGAACAACTCGCGCCGGTGCTGTCGCAGGTCGCGGGGCTGGGTGATCGGCTTGATGGCATCCGCGATGCGCTGGACGCCGGAGCGACCGAACTGGCCAAGGCCGCGGCTCAGGACGACAAGCCTGAGAAGCCTACGAAGAAGACACCGGCCTCAGTCACGGCCAAGCTCGACAAGAAGACACTCGACGCACTGCACGAGTTGACCGAGAAGCTCGGGAACCTGCCCATTGTTCAACAGCCCCAGCTTCCGCCACAGGCGGAGGGTGCTTCAGCACCCGGGCCAGCGCCCACTGAACCAGAGGCCAAGCCGGCGCAAGCGGCTCCGAGCCAGGAGATCACCGTCGTCAACAAGATCCCTGCGACGTTCCTTTACGTGATGAAGGAGCAGTTCGCGTTGATG
Source organism: Planctomycetota bacterium (assembly GCA_039188575.1). Taxonomy (GTDB): domain Bacteria; phylum Planctomycetota; class Phycisphaerae; order Phycisphaerales; family Phycisphaeraceae; genus JAHQVV01. Next base: position 5,955 of record JBCCYY010000097.1, read on the forward strand.
AAGGGCTGGCTCGAGCCGCTGACCCGGATCACCGCCGACCAGGACGACCAGCTCAAGGGCCTGCACGACAAGATCGAGCAGGTGCTGGGCAAGTACGACACGATGATCGACCGGCTGGAGCGGAACAAGCCCGCCGGCGGATCGGAGGCTGATGTCATCGATGATGATGACCTATAGGGCGTGATATCCGCCGCAAACCGCGATTGCTAAGGCCACGCCGACGATCGCGACGATGTAGGATGAGTAACAACACGGCTGGGCCAGGCAGCCCAAGGCCATTTGGAGACCCCCCATGTTCAAAGCGATCGGCCGTTACTTCCGAGCCCTGGGCTACCTCGTCACCGGCAGGATCGACGCCGCGCGTCGTGCCGTGTCGACCAGCCCGCACGTCGTCAACGCCACCTTCGACCAGATCATCGAGTCCAAGCGCAAGAGTGTCCAGCAGTACAAGGACGCGATCGCCCGGCTGATTGTCCAGCACGAAGCGAAGATGAGCAAGATCAAGTCGCTGACTGAGGACGTCAACCGCCTCGAACAACTCAAGGAAGGCGCCGCCGCCAAGGCCCGCACCGTCGTCTCGGAGATGAAGGCCTCGGGCGCGAGCCTGGAGCAGATCAAGGCCGGTGAAGACTACCAGACCTGTATGAACGCCTTCAACGACTTCTCGGTCAAGATCAACGAGAAGACCGAGCACATCGGTGAACTCGAAGGCGACGTCAGCGAGCTCGACGGCACGATCTCTGGCCACAAGATCCAGCTCCAGCAGATGCTCCGCGACATCGAGAACCTGAAAGAAGAGCAGGCCACCACCGTCGCCGAGATCATCACCGCGAAGGAAGAGGCCGAGCTGAACGACATGCTCTCGGGCATCAGCGCTGACCGCACGAGCAAAGAGCTGGCCGACATGCGTCAGCTCCGCGAAGAGATGAAGGCCAAGGCCAAGGTCAGCAAGGAACTCGCCGGCACCGACACCAAGGTCCAGGAAGCCGAGTTCATCGAGTACGCGACCAAGAACAAGGCCAACGACGAGTTCGACCAGCTCATCGGCCTGGCCGGCGAAGCGGACAGCGCGTCGAAGGATGCGCCGGATCAAGCCGAGGGCGAGTCGAAGCTGCCGGAGTAGACCCCATTCATTCGCACAAAGAACAACAATGGCAATAGCCGGCGGCCTACGGACGCCGGACGAGAGAACAAGCGTATTGCCATCGCGTCCGGCGTCCGTAGGCCACCGGCTATTTTTGACACAGCACGTCACGATGAGCACCCCCGCCCCCAAGTACGCCTTCTTCAGCGACCTCGCACGGATCGTCAACGCGGGGCAGTCGCGGAGTGTGCTGGTGACGGGGGATGTGCACGACCTCTTCTTCGTCGGCGAGAAACCGAGCAAGCTCGACGACGCGGACAAGCAGCAGGGCGATGCCCTCGCTGGCGACTACCTGCCGCTGATGCCATACCTCTGCAGGCAGTGCGACATCCCCGGGACGGTCGTGCTCGTCTATGAACTCAACGGCCCGATCCGCTGTGTCGACCCGGACGACCACAAGAAACTCCGCGAGGCGTGGATCACCTGGAAGACCGGGCTCTCGCCGGACCACTTCACGCTCAAGGCCCTGACCGACCCGGACGCGGGCAAGAAGAAGCAACAGCTCGAGCAGAGCTTCGACCAGCACATCAACGAGGCGACGGGCAAGCCGACTGTCGCGCTAGAGCTGCTGCGGCAGCTGACCCTCTGTGCCCAGCATGCGCGGCGTCACGCCCCCCGGAAGTCTGATCGATTTAACCTGATCATCCTGATTGAGGCAGCCGACCTATTGATGCCAGCGGGGGATGGTGATATCACCAAGCTCGGCCAGGCCGACCGCCACCGCATCGCGATCATGCAGGACTGGCTCAGCGACCCAGGCTTCATCGAGGGCGACGACACGCTGGTCATGCTCGCCGAGTCGCGCAGCGCGGTGCATGGCCGGGTGTCGAAGCTGCCGCAAGTATTGAGTGTCGCGGTCCCGTCGCCGGACGAGATCGTGCGTCGCCACTACCTGGATTGGTTCGACCACGAGCGTACCGAGCAGGGCAAGGCCAAGCCGATGATCGAGAACGCCGACACCCTCGCTGCGTTGACCGCCGGGCTATCGATCCATGCGCTGCGGCAGCTGCTGGTCCAGTCGGCGTACAGCCAGCAGCCGATCACGGCCGAGCAGGTGATCGCTCAGGTCGAGTCATACATCCTTGGGCAGCTCGGCGAAGACGTCGTCGAGTTCTCCAAGCCCTCGCACACACTCGGGGACGTCATCGGCTACACGCACCTCAAGTCTTTTTTGAATGATGAGCTGATCCCGCGGATTAAGGCGACGGGCGATGCGGCGATCCCCGGCGCCGCGATCGCCGGGCCCATCGGCGCGGGCAAGACGTTTATCTTCGAAGCGGTCGCGGGTTCGTTGGGCCTGCCCGTCCTCGTCCTCAAGAACATCCGCAGCCAGTACTTCGGGCAGACCGATGTGATCTTCGAGCGGCTGCGCCGCGTGCTCGAAGCGCTGGGAAAGGTGATCTTGTTTGTCGACGAGGCCGACACGCAGTTTGGCGGCGTCGGCGCGGACGCACACGCGACCGAACGGCGGCTCACCGGCAAGGTCCAGGCCATGATGTCCGACCCCAAGCTCCGTGGTAAGGTCGTCTGGCTGCTCATGACCGCGCGGATCGAACGGCTGTCGCCCGACATCCGCCGGCCCGGCCGCGTCGGCGACCTCATCATCCCTGTACTCGATGCCGAGCCCGGCAGCGACGACCACCGCGCCTTTGTGCAGTGGGTGCTCAAGGCCGTGAAGCTCGATGACAAAAGCGAAGCGATCGCCCAACTGATGGACCTGACCGCGGGCTACTCGTCCGCAGGTTTCGCGGCGCTGCGCTCGCAACTCAAGTCGATGCTGATGCTAAGCGGCGAGCCGTTAACGATGGACGAGGTGACCAGCGCGGTGCACGACCTGCTGCCCGCCGACATCGGCCCGACGCGACGCGTCCAGACGTTGCAGGCCCTGGTCAACTGCACCCGCCGGTCGCTGCTGCCCGATCCCGAAGTCGGTGAAGAAGAACGCGCCGCCTGGTCACGCGAACTGGAGATGCTCGGCCGATCGGCAGGCTAAAGCCAACCGCAAGATTTCTGCTTTGAATCAGACGACGTAGTGATACAATCAAACTACCGCCTGGCCGGCACCCTCAGGAGCCCGCCATGCGCCAGAACTCATTCAACATTGTCCACCTCGCGGTTGCACTGTTGTGCGTCGTCGTGTTCGTCACGATCGCGGTCGCGGTGAGTGAAACCAACACACGGAAGCCCGCGCGCCGGATGCAGAACTCAACACAGCTGCGAGGCATCCACCAGGGCCTGGTAACCTACGCCAGCGGCAACCAGAACTGGTTCCCAGGACTCAATGAGTTTGGCGAGGATGAACGGATCACTGTCGAGCAACGGTTCCAGATCCTGATGGACGAGGACTACATCACGCCCGAGTATGCGATCAGCCCATCGGA
>JBCCYY010000098.1:0-9315 GCA_039188575.1 Planctomycetota bacterium
ATGCCCCGCTCTTGAGACTGGGACTGGACGCAACCGTGAAGTGGGCCCACGCACAAGACATACGCGTGAGAGCTCGAATAGGAGATTGGACCATTATGCCGAAACGCTACCCAACACCCTTGACGGACCCGGCTTCATAGGAGTTATGACCTGTTGTCAATGGGCTGAGAGTGTGGGCATTGGGACTAAGCCAATCTCTGGCCCAAGTGCAGACTGACAGGCACCGCATGCGTTTTGGGGTATATGAGCCAATAACGAGACAGTTGTTCTTCAATTCTTGAGAAAATGTAAAGCCCTCTTTAGGTCGGTTCCGATAACCCATATGCCTGCTTTTCACTCGCTAAGGGTGTGGGTCATTCTGCATCATCAGGATCCGATCTAAATTCATTCTCCAAGGAGCAAGGTATGGCTGATTCGAAGGTGACGCAGGTTCGGAGCTACGTGCAGAGCCTGGAACGGGACGACCGCTACATCGTGCTGCTCTACTACGCCGACGGCCTAACACCTATGGAAATCAGCCGCGTGCTGGACTTACCCAGCAGCAAAGTCCGGAACCGACTTGATGAACTCCGCAACCACCTCGCCGGGATCACCAAACCCAAATCGCAAGCTACCACTCAGGCCCAGCCAACCGCAGGCCCGACTATCACCGCTTACGCCTGAACCACGATCGCCCCCACGCGCTGTGATCTCTGACCACAGTCGCGACCACTAAAGGCCCGGCCAAACGGTCGGGCCTTTTCTCCGCCGACCCGGCATCTCACGCCGCATGACGCGCGCTCACCGAACGCTGGTGAGCGATATCCCGGCGGCGCTTGATCCGCCGGCGGACCGTCCGCTTTACACGGTGAGCCGCCAAATCAATCGCCTGATAAATGTCCGCGTGGATGTGCTGCACGAGCACATCGGTGGCCCCCGACAGCGTGATACGCACCGTGCACCGGCGTTCAACCCCGTGTTTTAAGCCATGCAGGTCTTCAAGCAGGACATCAACACGCTCAACACGCGATTGAAAATGGCTCAGACTCCCGGTCAAGCGCTCCCGCGCGTGCCGATCGACGTGCTCACTGTTATCCAGGTGAAGGCAACGGACGTCAAACCTCATGATCAATACCTCAGATGTAGAAAACCAAACCGCGCCCAGACCGGGCAATAGCAGACGAGACACCCTAGTCTAATCCAGCTGCTCCACCGATCCAAGACAAAATTACAAGCCGATAAATCCTTACAAAATCAACGAATATCCATGCTCAGCCATCGCGATTGCCTGCAACACATGCGCAAACCCCGCTAATCACTCAGAGGCTCCAGCCCCGTCGCGGCGTCCTCAGACCAGCCCAAACCCGGCCAGCGCTCCGGAAGTGAGCCCTCCTGCTGCAGGATCAGCGCCGCCGCCTCTTTCCCCGGCGTCTCGTACACCGCGCCGCTAGACATCCCTATGATCACCGCTGCCTTGTGGTCCGCCGGCAGCGTCGCGACCACCACATGCTCCGCCTCCGTATCACCCGACGGCCGACCCAGCAGCACAAACGCGCTATGCCCGTCCAGCCAGTTCGCCCGCTCCTTCGCTGTCATCCGCGGGTACCGCGCCGGCAGCTCATCACGCTGCCCCGTTTCGGTCAACGCGGCGGTAGACACCAAGCCTGCGTCCACCAAGTCGCTTAGATGCCCCGGCTCCGTGCCAAACGTCTGCCGATACCGGCTCACCGCATACGCCAGGTGCTGCACGCGGATCAGCATCGGATCAGCATCGGATTCGACCACCGCCCGAGCCGCCTCCAACTCACCGCCCGGCCTGGCGTCCCTCGTCAATACCCACACCGCGTCGCTATGCGTCCTGATCCGCAACGTCTTACCATCGTCCGACACATCGATCCGCCCGGTGAGCCTCGGCACCGCCGGGTCGTCGCGGTTGCTATCGATGCTGATGATCTGGTCCAGCAGGTTGTACCGCAGCTCAAAAGCCATCGGCCCCTCCGGCCCGCCTTGGCTCCGCTCGTACGTCGCCCGGCCCTGCCCCAGAAACTCAAACCGCACATCCAAATCCCCCGCTACAGGCCGGCCCTCCCCCTCCGACTGCAGGTACCACACCCCCGCCACCGGCGAATCCGCCTCGACCACCCCCTCCACCGACCGCTCGGCCCGCTGCTCGCAAGCCAGAAGCCACAGCACGCCCAGCACCAACACCGTCACCAGCTTCCATCGCCGCATAGGGGGGTCTCCACGGGCCTCCACAACGCGCCGGAGCAGAGGTCCCGAGTGTTATCGGAACCCCAAACCCCAGCTAAAAGCCCCAAACCCCCGCTTCCCGGCAATTCCACAACCCGCCCCCCACACAACCGGCACAACCCACCCCGACTAGCCACTGTGACTTGGCGCAGAACACACCCCTTGCGTTGCTTAAACCAGCAGGCCAAGGCTGCCAAGGGCGCCAAGCCAAGCGTGGCACACTTGAAACCGTGCGCAAAAAACGTGTTTTGTGCGCGGGCCCTCGATGAACAGGAGCGGCATGAGCTTGAGCACCACCACTGGGTCCAGCGACGCGTGGCCGTTGTGCCCGTAGCGGTGCGCGACCATCGGGCGGACCCGCTCAAACGACAACGCACGGTCGATCTCACGCAGCCGATGGCCGTGGGGCAATCGCTCGCCCAGATCGATACCCGTGTAGAAGAACTTGCTTGCTCGCTGCTGACGTTTGCCCATCATACTGACCGCTCCCTGATCAACGAAATAGCACAGCGTAGCGCTAGATCAAAACAATGCAAGGGTTTGGGCAACAGGCCCGCGCACAGCACACCCGACCCCGCGCCCGCTAAACTGTCCGTCCCATGGCCAAACGGACCAAAGCCAACCCCAACAAGCTCTTCGAAGACGAGAACCCCTTCGCACTCCGCCAGCCCCGCACCGACCCGCTCATCCTCGCCCGCCTCCTCAAAGCCGCCGGCGACGATGGCCAACTCGAAGAAGACGCCAAGGCCGTCCACCCTATCATCCTCAAGTGGGTCGACCTCGAGTCCTCCGGCGAACTCGCCAAGACCCACGAAACCCAGCTCCAGGGCCCGTTCTGCGAAGACATTCTCGGCAAGGTCCTCGGCTACCACCCCGTCAATGACGCCAACGACGACGGCATCTACCACCTCGAACAAGAGTTCCACATCGACAACACCGGTTCAGCCGACGCCGCGCTAGGCCACTTCCGCCCGGGCCAGGACAAAATCCCCGCCGCCGTCGTCGAACTCAAGGGCGCGGGCATCCACCTCGACCGCGCCCGGTCCCAGGGAAGAAACGCCGTCGCCCAGTGCTGGGACTACCTCTACGCCCTCCCCGCCCAGTGCCGATGGGGCATCGTCTCCAACTTCGTCTCCTTCCGCCTCTACGACCGCACCGCCACCCCCGCCAAGTACGAGCACTTCACCCTCCAGTCCCTCCGCAAGTTCGAGACCTTCGCCCAGTTCTACGCCGTCTTCCACCGCAAGGGCCTCATAGAAACCACCGCCGGCCTGCCCCCGCGGATCCTCGACCTCATCGCCAAGACCAACGACCGGCAACGTGAGGTCGGCGACAAGCTCTACGACTACTACTCCCAGCAGCGCACCAAGCTCATCGCCCACCTGATGAGCGAGCACGGCCAGGAACTCAACGACGCCATCGAGATGGCCCAGCGCCTCTTCGACCGCGTCATCTTCATCGCCTTCTGCGAAGACCGCCGGCTGCTGCCCGAGAAGTCGCTCAACCGCGCGTACAAAGAGCTGCCCGGCTTCTCAGCAGTCACCAACCCACGCTGGCAGAACTTCAAGTCCCTGTTCCAGTTCATCAACGTCGGCAACGACGCCCACGGCATCCCGGGCTACAACGGCGGGCTCTTCGCCAAGCACCCCGTCGACGACCTTGAGCTCGACGATGAGCCCTGGACCAACTTCTTCAACGTGCTGGGCACCTACGACTTCGCCGACGAAGTCAACCTCGACGTCCTCGGCCACCTCTTCGAACGATCCATCACCGAGATCGAGAAACTCAAAGAGACCGGCCTCTTCGGCGGCAACACGGAAAAAGCCAACCAATACGCCGAGATGCCACAGTCCGCCAAGCGCAAACAGCTCGGCACCTACTACACCCCCGCCGTGCTCACCGAGCGCATCGTCCGTTACACCGTGGATGAGCTGATCGATGAGCGATTCGCAAAGCTCGCCGACGAACTGAACGACCCCAACCATGTCTCGGCAAAGTTCTGGCAGGGCTGCTTCGACATCCTCCGCAACCTCAAGGTCGTCGATCCCGCCTGCGGCTCGGCCGCCTTCCTCTTCCAGGCCTACCAGTGCCTGTCCCTCCGCTACGGCGAAGTCATCGATCAACTCGTCGGGCTTAGCATTGAGGGCAGCGAAGACCTCGCCGCCCAGGTCCCCAGGTTCATCCTCAACGATAACCTGTATGGTGTCGACCTCTCGCCCGAGGCTGTCGAGATCAGCCAGCTTGCTTTGTGGATCCAGTCCGCCGACCGGACCCAGACGCTGGCCACACTGAGCCAGAACATCGTGCTGGGCAACTCGCTGGTCCACGAACCCGAGGTCGCGGAGCACGGGTTCGACTGGAAACAAAGGTTCCCAGAAGTGTTCGAGTCGCACCCGGCGACGCGTAGCGTCGCGGCTGAAAACCTAAACGAGACAGACAACAATAGCCGCGATGCTACGCATCGCAGGCCCCGACAACCCGGCTTCGACTGCGTCATCGGCAACCCGCCATGGGAACGGATTAAGCTCCAGGAACGTGAGTTCTTCTCCCTGCCCGCGCCCGAGATCGCCACCGCATCAAACGCCGCGAAGCGCCGCAAGCTCGTCGCGAAGCTCGAATCCGACGACCCCGCCTTGTACGAGCGCTATCAGGAAGCCCTGCAAGCCGCTCAGGACCTGCTCGACTACTGCCGCAAGTCCAAGCAGTACCCACTGGCCGGCAAGGGCGACATCAACACCTACGCCGTCTTCGCCGAGGTCGCCGAGAACGACCGGCTGATCCGGCTGTACGACTTTGAAAACAAGAAGGTCTTCTTCCCCGAAGTCCACGCGTCGTTCAAGTTTTCGATCCTCAATGTCGGCGGCGTCAATACGCAAGCCGAAGAAGCCGACTTCATCTTCTTCGCCCACAGCGTGGATGAGATCGAAGACATCAAGCGCCACGTGAAACTCACCGGCGACGACATCAAACTGCTCAACCCCAACACGCGCACCTGCCCGATCTTCCGCACCCGCCGCGACACCGAGATCACCAAGGCCATCTACCGCCGCGTCCCCGTGCTAATCGACAAGAGCCGGAAGAAGACCGGCAACCCGTGGGGCATCAAGTTCAAGACGATGTTCCACCAGACCAACGACGCCGAGCTGTTCCGTGAAGCCCAGACGCTGCAACAAGAAGGCTTCAGGCTCGACGGCAACCGGTGGGTGAAGGGGAAGAAGGTGTTTTTGCCTTTGTACGTGGGCATGATGTTTCAAGCGTTTGATCACCGCGCTGCAGGGGTTGTGGCCAAAGGTGACAACTGGTTTCGACAATCACAAACAAGTGAAACCACGCTGGTAGAGCATCAAAATCCAGAGTTCTTAACGATTCCAAAGTGGTGGATTCAGTCTGATGCGCCAGGAATTGACGAACTGCCAGCGGCGATGATCGGCTTTAAGAACGTAACAAGCCCAACGAATCGCCGAACGATGATTGCGAGTTTTCTACCGAAAACTGGTGTCGGGAATTCAGCCCCTTTAATCTTGCTGGAGAATGATTTCTCAGAGCACGTGTACTGTTGCCTGCTCGCAAACCTTAACTCATATGCACTCGATTACATTGCGCGCGGCAAAATCGGCAACGTCAACCTCAACTTCTTTTTGATTGAACAGTTCCCGATGTTCACCCCCGACCGCTACGACGAGCCGTGCCCGTGGGACAGCAAGCAAACCCTCGAGCAATGGATCAGCGAGCGAGTGCTGAAGCTGACGTGTACGGCCGAGGACATGCTGCCGCTGGCCGAGGCTTGCGGCTTCACGGCCGGCAGCTTCAAGGAGTACGGCGGCAAACTCAACAAGTGGAACGAACGCGAGCGGGCGCAGCTGATGGCCGAGCTCGACGCGGCGTACTTCATCCTCTACGGCCTGGACCGGGCCGACAGCCAGTACATCCTCTCCACCTTCAAGGGCATCCACGACGCCAACCCGCTCTTCGGCGGGGCCTCCACGGCCAACCATATTCTGGACACCTACGACGAGCTCAGCGCCCGATCGATGGGTGCGTAGCCGCCGCGCAACGCGCGGGGGTCGGGCTGTCTGATACGTATCAAGAGGGTTCGACCCCCGGGGCGTTGCCCGGCGGCTATGGGGGCTACTGCTTGGCCTCTTCCGCCTCTTGCTTCTTCTCTTCCTTCTCTTCCTTCGGCGGCGCCGCCCCCGTCCCGGGGGACTTGCTCTTCATCCACTGCTCGAGCGTGTAGCCGGTCTGCTTCTTGATCAGTTTGTCGGCGTCGGCGTACGGGTGAGACTCGGCGTGGTTGTCGTCGAACACCATATAGACACTCTTCTGGTCTTTGCTCGCGGGCAGCTCGAAGAAGGCGATCAGTTCGATGTCTAACGTCACCTTCTCGCTAGCACGGAGGAAGACGTAGCCGGTGTTTTTGTTGGCCCAGTCGCGTTTCTTGGCGTCTTCCCAGTCGTCAAAGCCCTTGGGAACCTTTTTCTTAGACGTAGGCGGGAGGATGTACTCGGGGGTGACGTAGTCGCCGACGACAAGCTCGCCGATGCCGGGGGGCATGGTGTCCTTGGCGCTGACGGAGAAAGTGACGGCCCCCTGGTGCAGGCCGCGGAGCTGGGTCATGGTCTTGCGGGCGGTGTGGACGCCTGGCTTGCCCTCGCCGAGGTCTTTGCGGGCCCGCTGGTGCTGCTCGGTGCCCTCGGGGTTGCGGGTGAGTTCGAAGCGTTCTTCATGTTCTCCCCGGCCATCGCCATCACTGATCAGAAAGATCAGCAGGTCATCAACAAAGCTGTACTTGATGACCACCTCGATATCGGTCGGGTCGTTGTCTTCGTAGATCGTGATCTTGGACTGGTTCTCGTCGAGGAGGTAGCCGGCGGTTTCTTCGCGGTCGCCGTCCTCATAGACCTTGACGGTGCCATTTTTCTCGAAGACGAGGCGGAAGGGCTCGTCGAGGAGTTCGTCTTCACCAAACTGGATCCACCAGGTGCCGAGGATGGTGTCGTCCTCGGGCAGGGGGTCGGTTTCTTGATCATCTTGCGCGAACGCCGGCAGAGCCAGTATCACGAGCACAACAAGCCCAAGCGTTTTTATCCCGTGATGTTTCATGGCGAGCCTCCGGCCAAAATGATCTTTCTGATCTATCGGGCGATCCATTACTCTTCATCCTCCGGCGGGAGGTACTCGCCCGTACCCGGCGACGTCGTCGTCATCCATTCCTTGAGCGAGACGTTGGTCTGCTTCTTGATCAGCTTGTCGGCGTCCTCAAAGGACATCGCCTGGACGCTGTTGTCTTCGAAGGCGACGCGGACCTTTTCCTGGTCGGCGCTGCTCGGGATCTCGAAGAGCGCGATGATCTCGGGATTGAGTTGTTCTTTCTTGCCGGCCAGCAGGTAGACGTAGCTGGTATTGGTGTTGGCCCAGTCGATCTTCTTCTGCTTGGGCCAGTCGTCGAAGTCCTCGGCGATCTCGACCTCCGACCAGGGCGAGAGCACGTACTCGGGGGTGAAGTAGTCCTCGACCAGCATCGCGCCGATGCTAGGAGGATACGCACCCTTCTGGATCGTCGAGGCAGTCACCGCGCCCTGGTGGATGCCGCGCATCTGGGTGGAGGACTGCATGGCCCGGGCGGTGCTGCGGGCGCGGCTGAGGGGGTTGTCGTCGTCGCCCTGCGCTTCGCGGGCCTGCTGGTGTTTTTCCGTGCCTTCGGGGTTGCGGGTGAGTTCCATCGAGAAGGCGAATTTCTCGCCGTCGAACTCTTCTTCACCGGTCAGTGTGAGGACGCCGTCCTTGATGGCGAATGACAGGGTCACTTCGACCTCTTCGCCATCGCTTTCGTACAGCACTATCTCCGACTTGTCCTGATCGATCTTAAAGGGGTTAGTGTCGTCTTCCTCATCGTCTTGATAAGCCCTAACGACGCCTTCTTTAGTGAAGTCGATCTTCATCGTGCCCGCAGGGACCATCTCATCCATGGCGGACTGGAGGTACCAGACGCCATAGATCGTGGGCTTCTCATCAGCCTTTTTCCCAGCCTCTTCCGCCCATACCGGCAGCGTTATTGCGAGAAGGATCAGGGCGAGACAGATTCGTCGGTGTGGTTGCATCGGGGTCCCCATGGAGTTGCAGATAAGAACGCAGTGTACCCACAACGCGTGCAGAAACACAGCAGAAATAGCTCGGAGGCTAAGGCTGTCGTATTGATGGAAGAGGCGACCCGGTCACATCGGCTTCTGATCGATTGTCGCGTCGTAGATGCTCAGGAGTTTTTCTTTGTCGAAGATCATCTCCTGCCTGGACATGCCGACGACGTCGTACATCGGGGTCAGCTCGATCGCGTCGACCGGGCAGGCCTCCTCGCACATGCCGCAGTAGATGCAGCGGAGCTCATCGAGGTCGAACTTCACGGGGTACTTCTCGCGGTCGTCCCAGGGAGACTCTTTGCCCTCGATATGGATGCAGTTGGCGGGGCAGGCGGTCGCGCACATCATGCAGGCGACGCAGCGTACCCGGCCGTCCTCGTCTCGGTTGAGACGGTGGACGCCGCGGAAGTTGCCGGCATAAAGCCCGCCGTCCTCGATGGGGAGGTGCTCGCGGCGTTCCTCGGGGTACTCGAGGGTCTTGAGGTTCTTGCCGCCGCCGGCCCACTTGCCGACGCTGCCGGCCATGTGCTTTAGCGTCGTGCCCAGGCCCTTGAACACCTCGGGCAGGTAGAACGCCTCGGCCGCGTTGAGCGGGGCCTGGTCGACGTTGATGATGTCGGATTCCGCGATCGGCATGCGGGCATTATACGCACGCAGATAACGAATCGCGCTGCAAAAACGCTTGAATGACACGGGTTGTTTTGAGAGTCAGTCGCCGCGCCAGAACCGCGGGACCAGCAAGACCAACAGCGCATAAAACTCCAGCCGGCCGAGGCACATCATCGCGCTCTGCACCCACAGGGTCGGGGGCTGCATCCAGCCGTAGTTCTGCGTCGCGCCGACGCGGTGCAGGCCCGGGCCGACGTTGCACAGGCTTGCGTAGCTAGCGCTGGCGGCGGTCTGCACATCGCAGTTGGAGTGGCCCTGCTCGAAGAGCAGCGTGAGCATC
>JBCCYY010000099.1:0-8646 GCA_039188575.1 Planctomycetota bacterium
CATCGAGAGCTTCTGGGCTTACGCCAAGCACCGGCTGACCAAGTTCAAAGGCGTTGCTCGTCATACGTTCTACCTGCACCTGAAAGAAACCGAGTTCCGCTTTAACCACCGCCGTGATAACCTCTACCTGGCGGTCCTCAAACTACTCCGTGAGAACCCAATTTAGGACGCTTAACTTCCTAAGACCCCTGTGTTTAATGAACAACCCCGCAGCAATGCGGGGCTGTTTTTATTGGTACGATCGTTCATAGGTCTTTTTTAGCGGTTTGGGTAGAAATGGATTACCTTTGTGCGGGTGTATAGATCGTTTGTAATGACTTGAAATGAGGCAGTAGTAATAAAATCAAACACCCTTCATCTAGTCGTGTAATTGATTTTATTTTTACGATTCCTGTATGGGGTCACGTATGTTTGGAGCGATTTTGATGTTCATAGAAAAACTGTGCTTGTCCCATTGGTACCTTGTTCTCTTTTTGATCGCGATTACTGGCGTAGAAGTGAATGCCGCAGACGCGATTGATCTGGGTTCTCACGTTTCGAATGCCGATCTGATTTACGAGACGCCTGCCGAACGGACCGAGGGCGCGATGCCGGTCGGTAACGGCACGATGGGAACGCTGGTTTGGACGACACCTGCGGCATTTCATATGCAGATTAACCGAGTCGATGTGTACGGCAACGATTCAACGACAAACAGCTTTAACCGCAATCAAGACTATTGCGGCGGCTGCGCTTTTATCGATATTGAGCTGTTGAACTACGGCGAAGCCGTCTTTGAAAAACCGCACTACCATCAGCAGGTCCATGTGTATGACGGGGCGATGTCGCTCCAGGGCAAAGGTGTCTCCGCCCGGATCATCGCGCACCCGCACTCAGATGTGATTGCGATCGAAATCGATGACCAGCGTGCCGAGCCGCAGCCGATTCGCATCAATCTTCGGAAGCTGCGCTACGTAAACAAGTACGAAGCGGACATCAACGACGATTTGACACGTGAGAACAGCTCGCTGCTGCACAACAAGAGCCACACGGCGAAATCGACGCTCCATGAAATCAAGCCGACCGCGGGTGATGGCTCCGATATCATGCTCACCCAGCACTACACAGAAGGCGGTTACCAGTGCAGCAGCGCGGTATCGATCGCGGTGCTGGGCAGGAAGGCTCAGACCCGGATTACCAATCCATCGACGATTACGCTGACGTCTGAGCCGAAGCAGGGCCCGATGGTCATCCTGGTTTCTTCTTCGGCGGCATTCAGCGAGCCTGGCCCTGTCGGTCAATTGGCCTTGGCGACGCTTGAGAGCGCAAAGAGCAAGGGTTTTGAAAGCCTTTCCGATGAAACAAAAGCGTGGTGGCATGATTTCTGGACACGGTCATACGTGCATCTATCCAGTGATGATGGCCAGGCTGAGTTGGTCGAGAAGCACTTCACGTGGTGGCTGTACCTGATGGGGTCGGCGTCGCGCGGATCGCTGCCGATGAAGTACAACGGCATGCTGTGGAACAGCAACGGCGACCGGCGGATGTGGGGCTCGCAGCACTGGTGGCACAACCTGTCGATGTACTACCGCGCGCTCCACGCCGCGAACCACGCCGAGTTGGCCAAGCCGTTGTTCGACATGTACCACGGCATGTACGAATCCGCGGCCCTCTCTGCACAGCAGATGTGGGGTAGTCAGGGTATTTTCATTGGTGAGACCGTCTTCTTTGATGGATTGCCAGCACTGCCTGACGACATCGCTGAAGAGATGCGAGAACTCTATCTTTTCAGGAAGCCTTGGTCAGAGGTGTCCGAGCGTTTTATTGAGTTTGCCAGCACAAAACATCCACAGAACAGCCGGTGGAATTGGAAATCAGTCGGGCGATACGTCGATGGTAAGTGGGTTTACGAAACCAAGCCCGACCCACCGAACGGCCATGTGGTGCACCTCTTTGGTAGTCAGGCGCAGCTCGCGAACCAGTATTGGGTGGCCTATCAGCACAGCGGCGATGAGGCCTTTCTGCGCGAGCAGGGCTACCCGATGATCAAGGGGGCACTGGAATTCTTCCTGCACTATCCACACTTCAAAAAGGGTGAGGATGGCAAATGGCATTTCCGCCGCGCCAACCATCGGGAAGGTTTGCGAGATGTGACGGATCCGATGGGGTGCATGGCTTCGCTGCATGCGCTGTTACCTATCGCGATCAAGGCCGGTGAGGTCCTGGGCGTGGATCCTGAGCGGCGTGAAGCGTGGAAGCAGATCTATATAGATCTCGCGCCGATGCCGCACAGCGGGCTGGATAATGCTTCGATGAAGTCCGGCCCCGGCGAGCCAGCCTTCTGGCTCACAGGATTAGAAGCAATTGGGATCGGCGAGGCGAAGCCTTCAATCCACCCCGCAGAGTTCCTCGACTTGGTCTCGATGGAAACCTCGGTGACGAACCCAGGCCGTTTCCAACGCGCGATCGATTCTTTCAAACGTGCACATCCGGATGGTGTCGATGAAAATATCGAGGTCAATGTGCTCGGACTCCAGGCGGTCGCATCGGCAAGGCTTGGGCTTGCCGATGCGGCGCGCAAGTATATCTATAACCAGATCACCAATCCGTACAACAACTACTGCGACTGGGATAGCGTCGGACCACCTCTGGTGCTTCCTAATCGGATGACGCTACGTGAAGGCCCCGGTGCGCTTGGCGCGCAGCGGCTTGGTAATGCCGCATATGCCCTGACCGAAGCGCTCATGCAGTCTGTGCCGGGGAGCCCCGGCGGTGAATCGGTGATCCGGCTCTTCCCTGCGATGCCTCCCCAATGGGACGCTCAATTCAAGCTCCATGCACGTGGGGGCTTTATGGTTGAGGCGAGTATCAACGACGGTAAGATCGGCCAAGTGAAGATCACCAGCCAACAGGGCGAAACTCTGCGGCTTCGTAATCCCTGGCCCGGGCGTAAGGTTTCTGCCCAGTACAAGGCGGGCGACGCGATAGAAATGGGCGGGACGCTACTGGAACTCTCGACGAAGCAAAACGACGTCATTTTATTCACGGTTATCAACTAGCTCTCCGGCCGGCATCGCCAGTTGTCACACCGTGTCCCTAAGCACGCAGTATACGGCCATAGACATGTCTTGTTGTGCGCACCCACCCCGTGATCGCCCCGTTTGTAGAACCCTTTTTCTGCACCCGGAGCGCACGATGGATGAAGTGGATCTTGCTTTGTTTGAGGCGTGGGACGCCGTATCGATTGAGCTGGAGAAGAAGCCCTGGAAGCTGGCCAAGCGGGTGGAGCGGGCGTCGCGGAAGGAGCTGCGTCGGCCGGTGCGGGCGTGGTGTGTCGCGCTGCGGGCCAGCGGCTCTCGCATTGGTGCGTACGGTGGCGCGATGATTTGTAGGCAGACCGGCTTGTGCACGGTTAAGACCACGTGCTGACGCTGACGGGGCCGTGGTGCGGTTGGCCTCAAATTTTGGCTTGACAGAAACAAGGATCTGGCCGACAATAAAGTAAGTAATCACTAACTATTGGGAGCCTCCTATGAAACGTATCGCCATCCCACTGCTCATCATCGCGATCGGTCTCGGCTGGCTGCTAACGTCTCAGGGTATCTTGCCCGGGGTCAATTGGGTCTGGGTGATGGCGTTGGCCGGTTTTGGCATCGTGATCCCAGCATGGTTTGGGCTTGACCGCGGCAGCATTGTCCTCTGCCCGTTTCTGATTACCGCGGCGTTGCTGTCCTTGCTACGTCAGTCGGGGCTGATCACGCTTGACACGCAGTTGCCGCTGCTTGTGATCGTATTTGGTCTCCAACTGATGATTGCAATGGTCTTGCCTTTGCGAACGCCCAGGTGGCTCTATGATCCCCCGATCAACCATCAGGGATCAATTTCATAATGACGCGCGAGGTAAAGATGCCCGCTTCCTCCCGTCGTTGATAGGTCGCAACGCGAAGTAAGAGCGGTCTTTGTTCTGCGACCGTTTATACTGAGCGTCTGGCTAACAGAGATAGAGGCAAAGCATGGATCAAGCGGAACAAATGAGCGGTATGACACGGCGACGGTTTGTCAAGGTATCGGCCGGTGCGACGGTGGCGGCAGGGGTCGGGTCGGGGATGCTGCCGGGCTCAACGCTACCCGGCGTGCTCGCGCAGCAGAAGCAAGACATCAACATGCTGCACCGCGGATCGATCGAGACGTCGCTGCACATCCTCAACATGTGGGACAAGAAGCCGCAGGCCGTCAACGACTACTACACCGCGATCTACAGCGCACTCGCGACGAGCCCGAACGCGACTTACGAAGACGTGTCCAAAGACGCCGAGGTCCGTCGGATCGCGGCGGAGCTAAAGGTGACGCACCTCGGCGGGCCTTTGCTCGGCTGCCTCGAGCCGGACGGCGCGACCGTGTGGGTGCGGACGCTCGAGCCCGCGAGCGTCACGGTCAAGGTCGAGATCGATGGGAAGGAAAAAACCTTCGGCCCGGCGACGAGTACTTACGGAAGCGACCTCTCGGCACTGGTAAAAGTGACGGGCCTGCCCGCTGGCAAGCGCACGCTCTACCGGGTATTTGTCGATGGCAAGCCGATCACCATGCAGGACAACGCGGCGATCACGACGCCGAACGCGAGCCTGGCGACGACGACGCGTATCGCGTTCGGCACCTGCCCGCACCGCTGGGGGCTCGGCAACGAACAGCTGATGGGCACGATCCTCAAACGGAACCCGCTTGCGATGATCCTGTCCGGCGATATCGGTGCACAGGGCCGACGCAACAACTTCGCGATGCACCGCGCTGACTACGCGCTGCGCGATATGCACCCGGCGTTCCAGAAGCTGGTCGCAGCGACCCCGGTCTATACCTCGTGGGACGACCACGACTACTTCTCGAACGACCAGTGGGGCATCCCGCCGAAGATGACCGATGCCGATCGCCGCGGGGTGCGCGAGGTCTACACCAAGTCCTGGAACAACACGTCCTACGGCATCGAAGAGACCGGCGAGGGTATCTTTCAGCACACGAGCGTCGGCCCCGTCGACATCATCCTCACCGACAGCCGGTACTTCCGTGAGAAGCAAGGCAAGCACTGCTACCTCGGCAAGCGGCAGATGGCCTGGCTCAAGGACACGCTCAAGAGCTGCAAGGGCCAGTTCATCATCATGACCAATTCCACGATGTGGAGCGACTTCGTCTCCAACGGAAAAGACTCGTGGGGCAAGTACGACCCAGAAGGACGCGAAGAGCTGTTCAGCTTTATCGAGACGGAGAAGATCGGCGGCGTGCTGCTGACGTCGGGCGACCGCCACGGCGCGCGGGTCTTCTCGATCCCCCGGCCGTCGGGTTTCAGCTTCTACGAGTTCGAGCCGGCCTGCCTTGGCGGGCGCGTCGGGCCTCCAGCCAAGAGCAACGCCTGGGAGACCCAGCTCTTCGGCATGAGCGGCAAGTACGCCTTCGGCGAGTTCACTTTCAACACCGAGCTCGACGACCCAGAAGTCACCTTCAACCTGATCGGCGAGGCGGGCGACCCGATGTACGACCTCACGCTCACCTGCAGCAAGCTAACCCCCGGGAGCTAATCCCCACAAGCGACCCTGTTACTGGAGCGCGAGTGCGGATTGTGAGCCAGGGTCGCTGTCCTAATTTCGCCGAATGCTGTTACAATTCCGTCGGACGAGCGTCTCTCATCGGACACCTTAGGAGTGCCGAGCGCTCGGCCCGAAGGAGCCCTAATCGAATCGAACGGAAGGAAACCCATGTTCAACAGAACGAAACTGTCTGCCGCTCTGCTCGGCCTGTGCCTGATGGCCTCGCCCGCGCTGGCCAAAGCACCGATCAACGACAAGCTGCCCGATCCCGATGGCAAGCCCGCCGACATGACCAAGCCCGTCAAGGTCTTCATCGTCATGGGCCAGTCCAACACGCTGGAGTTCGGCCAGGTTCAGGGCGACAAGGACGGCGCGCTGCTCAAGGCGATCAACGAAGAAGGGCTCTACCCGTTCATGGTCAACGGCGAGGGCAAGTGGACCGTGCGTCAAGACGTCCGGCAGGTGCACGTGATGCAGAAGCGCGGCAACATGAGCGTCGGCCGCAACGCCTGGCTCTCGGTGACCGGCAAGAAGATCGGCATGGACCAGGGCATCGGTCATCAGCTCGGGAACTACTTCGACGAGCCGGTGATGGTTCTGCGCAGCTCGATCGGTAACCGTAGTCTGGGCTGGGACCTGCTGCCGCCCGGCAGCGTGCGTTACGAGCACACGGAGTTCAACAAGAAGGAGAACCGTGATGTGACCTATGTGTACCCCGGCTACAAGGACGAGGTCCGCCACGCCCGCTGGGAGAAGGGCAACGTCCCCGAACCGCCGAACCACAACTGGTACGCCGGCAAGCAGTACGACGACGACGTCGCCAACGCCAAGAAGATCCTCGCGGACCTGGCCAAGTACTACCCCGACGCGACCGAGTTTGAGGTCGCTGGCTTCTTCTGGTGGCAGGGCTGCAAGGACCGTGGCAACGCCGGCCACTTCAACCGCTACGAGCAGAACCTGGTGACGCTGCTGACGGCGCTGCGGAGAGACTTCAACGCGCCAGAGGCCAAGTTCGTCGGCGCGTCGCTGGGTGAAGACGAGAAGGGCGTCGAGAACGGCGGCGGTAAGATCCTCGAGGCGATCATGAACTTCGCCGACGGTAGCAAGCACCCCGACTTCAAAGGCGACGTTGCCGGCGTGTACACGTTCCCGCTCGCCTCCCCGCCCGGCGGGTCCTGCGGCCACTATGGCGGCAGCGCAAAGACCTACATGAACGTCGGCCTGGCGATGGGCGAGGCGATGGTCGAGCTCTACAAGGAAAGCGGCAACACCCAGTAATCGCCTACCCATCACATCAAACTAAGGCAGCCCCGCGCGAGAGTACGGGGTTGTTTTTTACCGCTGACAACCGGTAGGATGACATGATGCGAAACCTGATACTGGCCGCCTTGGCTTTATTCTTGGTGTTGCCCTGCGTGGCCGACGAAGCTGCGCCACCGAACATCATCCTGATCATGGCCGACGACCTGGGCTACGAGTGCATCGGCGCGAACGGAAGCGAGTACAAGACGCCGAACCTTGATGCGCTCGCGGCGGGTGGCGTGCGTTTCACCAACGCCTTCGCCAACCCGATCTGCACACCCTCGCGCGTCAAGATCATGACCGGGCAGTACAACGTGCGCAACTACGTGAAGTTCGGTGTGTTGCCGCGCGGCGAGACGACCTTCGCCCACCAGCTCAAACAAGCCGGCTACGCGACCGCCGTCGTCGGCAAGTGGCAACTCGGCAACCAGCCCGACTCGCCCCAGCACTTCGGATTCGACCAGTCCTGCCTCTGGCAGCACACCCGTAAACGCATGCGCGAAGGTACGACCATCGACTCGCGCTTCTCCAACCCCCGCCTCGAGATCAACGGCGTCGAGAAAGACTACAACGATGGCGAGTACGGCCCGCAGCTCTGCGCCGACTTCATTTGTAATTTTATAGAGCAGCAGAGGGAAGGCCCGTTCCTCGTCTACTACCCGATGATCCTCACCCACTGCCCCTTCGTTCCCACGCCCGACTCCAAGGACTGGGACCCGGCCGACCCCGGCTCAAAGACCTACAAGGGCGACGCCAAGTACTTCGGCGATATGGTCACCTACATGGACAAGGTCGTCGGCCAGATCGTAACCAAACTCGACGAACTCGGGCTGCGCGAGAACACGCTGGTCCTCTTCACCGGTGACAACGGTACCGACAAGCCTGTCGTCACGATGATGGACGGTCGAAAGATCCCCGCCGGCAAGGGCCAGCTCAACGACTCCGGCACCCGCGTCCCGCTCATCGCGAGTTGGCCCGGCAAGATCAAGAAGGACCACGTCACCGACACCCTCGTCGACTTCACCGACATCATGCCAACACTTTGCGAGGTGGCCGGGGCCAAGCTGCCCGACGGTGACCCCGGCGACGGGGTCAGCCTGATGCCCGCGCTGCTCGGCAAAGGTGAGCGCGACAAGCCCTGGGTCTATTTCTGGTACCGCGGCCAGGTCATGGCCCGTAACAAAACCTATGCGCTCGTCGGACGGCAAGACGGCAGCAAGATGCGCTTGCTTAAATACGCCCGGTCCTACGAGGCACAAGAGCTCGATATCGGCGCGTTAACCTCGGAGCGGGAAGCAGTACACGACCGTCTGCAAGCCGTGATCGATGAGATGGCCAAGACCCGGCCCGACAAGCTTAAGGGTGTAAAACCTTAGACCCATGCCCGACCTGAAGAACAAGAAGCTCATCTGGCTCAAGGGTTGGCTCTTCCTGCTCGGCGGGCTGCTGGCCTCGGCGGGTATCCTCATCGAGGTATTCCACTGGAAGACCGCACTGCTGCTGGCGACCGCGGTCTGGTGCTTCTGCCGGTTCTACTACTTCGCGTTCTACGTGATCGAGCACTATGTCGACCCGGGCTACAGGTTTGCCGGCCTGTGGGACTTTGTGAAATACACTTTCGGCTGGAAACGCTGACTCAATAAACAACTACTAGAAGCGGTTTCACAACTACCTGATCTATAAATTTGCGCTACGGGCGCACTTATGATCCAATCGGCCATGGAAAGGATTCCATTTCATGGCCAAGCAACAATCGGAACTTACGGACGAACAGTGGGCGGTCATCGAG
>JBCCYY010000100.1:0-8617 GCA_039188575.1 Planctomycetota bacterium
TAGCGGTGAGGTCCATGGCAAAGGCCTTGATCAGACGCCGGAAGATCGGCTCTGCGATTCGGGAACGCCGGTAGTAGCGGTTTTTCCTTGTTTTCATAGGGCCAGCAGTAGTTTACTGGCCGCTTAACTTCCTAAGACCCAACACAGATTGTCGTTCGCAACGTTGAGAAGTCTTACTTCTTCCCGTTGCTCTCATCACCCAGCAGTTGGGCAACGAGTTTGGATTCGCCGATGGTGGTGCCGATGGCATCGGGGGCTTCGGCACCGGCGGCTTCGGCCAACGCTGCTGCAGCGGCGATCTCTTCCTCGACGTCCAGGGCCTCGGGCATCGGGGGCTCGGCGAGGTACTTGACGCCCATGGACTGGTAGTCCTTGAAGCCGGTGCCGACCGGGATCAGGTGGCCGAGCAACACGTTTTCCTTGAGGCCGACCAGGTCGTCGTGCTTGCCGGCGAGGGCGGCTTCGGTGAGGACCTTCGTCGTTTCCTGGAAGGAGGCGCCAGAGAGGAAGGACTCGGACTGGAGGCTCGCCTTGGTGATGCCGAGCAGGAGGGTCTGTCCGACCGCGGGCTTGCACTTAGTGCCCTTGGCGATCTCCTTGCCATCCGCTTCGAGCTTGGCGTTGATCTCCTTGAGCTCGTCTTTCTCGATGACGGTGCCAATGACGAGGGTGGAGTCGCCTTGGTCCTTGATCTTGACCGAGCGGGCGGCGAGCATGTTCGCTTCGCGGAAGCGGAACTTGTCCACGACCTCGTTGGGCAGCAGCGGTGTGTCGCCGGTCTGGTCGACTCGGATCTTACGCAGCATCTGGCTGAGGATGACCTCGATGTGCTTGTCATCGATGGGGACACCCTGTGCGCGGTAAACGTTCTGGACTTCTTCCAAGAGATAGTTGAAGAGTGCTTCTTCGCCCTTGATACGGAGGATGTCCTGCGGGACCTGCGGGCCGTCGATGAGCGCGTCGCCCGCGTCGACGACCTCGCCGGTGTGGACGTTGAGATGCCGGCCTTGCGGGACGTGGTGGTCGACTTCGAGGCCGGACTCGCCGGTGACGGTGATGGTCATCTTGCCCTTGCGTTTGTCGGACCGAATGGTGACCGTGCCGGAGATCTCGGCCATGACCGAGGCGTCCTTGGGCTTACGTGCTTCGAAGATCTCGGTGACGCGGGGCAGACCGCCGACGATGTCCGCGGAGCCGGAGGCTTCCTTGGGCTGCCGTGCGATCATGTGGCCGGCGTTGATGGCGTCGCCTTCCTTGACGTCGATCCGTGCCTTGGCGGGCAGGTAGTGGAAGTCGAGGATCTTGCCGTCGGCGTCCTCGATGACGAGGCGGGGGTGCATCTCGCCCTTGTGCTCGATGACAACGAGTGCTTCGCCGCCGCCGGCAGACTTTTTAACGCCCTTCTGCTGGGACTCGGATTCTGCGCGGACGGTCTCGCCGGGGATGATGTCCTCGAACCGGATCTTGCCGTCTTTTTCCGCGAGGATCGGGATGACGTGCGGGTTCCATTCGACGAGGACCTGGCCTGCCTTGACGGTTTCGCCGGGCTTGGTGCGGATGTACGAGCCGTACGGCAGGGCGAACTTTTCGAGCTCTCGGCCCTTGTCGTCGCGGATGATGAGTTCGCCGTTGCGCTTGAGTGGCTTGAGGCAGTCGTTGCCGTCTTCGTCCTGCGAGGCGACCTCGTTGGCGTCGACGATGTCGACGATGCCGGGAGCGCCTGCGGAGAAGGAGGTCTCGATGGTGTCCTTGGTCGCGACGCCGCCGGTGTGGAAGGTCCGCATGGTGAGCTGGGTGCCGGGCTCACCGATGGACTGCGCGGCGATGATGCCGACGGCGAGGCCGGGCTCGGCGAGTCGGCCGGTGGAGAGGTCCATGCCGTAGTCGAGGACGGAGATACCAAGTGCGGCCTCGGTGGTGAGCGGGGATCGGACGGTGACGGCGTCGATGCCCAGGTCTTCGATCTTGCGTGCGGCCTCTGCGGTGATCATCTCGTTTTCTTTGACGATGGTCTCGTCGGTGATCGGGTTGATGATCGTCTCGCGTGCGACGCGGCCGAAGATTCGGTCGCGGAGTGGGACGTCGACCTCTTCGCCCTTGTAGAGCGCCCGCTTGGTGATACCGCGCTTCGAATTGCAGTCAAAATCTGTGATGAATACGTTCTGGGCGACATCGCAGAGCTTACGCGTAAGGTAGCCGGAGTCCGCGGTCTTAAGCGCGGTGTCCGCCAGGCCCTTTCGCGCACCGTGCGTCGACGAGAAGTACTCAAGGACAGACATGCCTTCGCGGGCGTTGGCCTTGATGGGCGTCTCAATAATCTCGCCCGACGGCTTGGCCATCAGGCCACGCATACCTGCGAGCTGTTGGATCTGACTAACGTTGCCCCGGGCTCCGGAGTGGGACATAACCCAGACCGGGTTCAGGTACTTCTCGGCCGAGGTATCGTCGATAGGAGCGAGGTTGCCGTTCTCATCACGGCGGTCGTTCTTCAGTTCGTTGAGCAGCTCGTCCTTGACGGCTTCGCGGCAGGTGGTCCAGTTGTCAAGCAGTTGGTTGTAGCGTTCACGCTCGGTGATGGCACCTGCGTGGAAGGCCTTCTCGATACGGTCAACCTTCTTCTGGGTCTTGTCGATCTCTTCCTGCTTCTTCGCGGGGATGCGCAGGTCGGTGATGCCGAACGACAGGCCCGAGGTCGTCGAACGCTCAAAGCCGATAGCCTTCATGGCGTCTAGCAGCGCGATCGTCGCGGGGCGGCCACGGTAGGCGTAGGTATCGTCGATCACACGCGACGCGCCCTTCTTGCCCAGCGAGCAGTTGTAGAAAGGCATGCCCTCTTCGAGGATGTCGTTAAAGATCAGCCGGCCGACGGTCGTAACGATCCTACCGGACGTGGGCAGGGGCTCGACATCGCCGCGCTCGGCGTGGACGATGCCGGAGAAACGGTCCTTAGGCAGGCGCAGAACGATCGGCGAGTGGATGTCGATCTTCTTAAGCTCGTAAGCCATGAGTGCTTCGGCATTGTCCTTGAACTCGGGCATCGCGCGGAGTTCGGCCTTGGCTGTGTCGTCGAGTTCGTCCTTACTCGCGGTTCCCTGCGCTGCGGCGACCGCCGCTTCACTCGGTGGCTCGGGCTGGACGGTGATGTAGTAAACGCCGAGCACGATGTCCTGCGAAGGCGAAATGATCGGGCTGCCGTTCGCGGGCGAGAAGATGTTGTGCGGCGAGAGCATCAGCACGGAAGCTTCGGCCTGCGCTTCAACAGAGAGCGGCAGGTGGACGGCCATCTGGTCGCCGTCGAAGTCCGCGTTAAAGCCGCCGCAGACCAGCGGGTGGATGCGGATCGCGTTGCCTTCGACGAGCACGGGCTCGAAGGCCTGGATGCCCATGCGGTGCAGCGTGGGTGCGCGGTTGAGCAGGACCGGGTGCTGGTGGATGACCTCTTCGAGGACGTCCCAGACCTCCGGGTCGCGCCGCTCGAGCATCTTCTTGGCGGACTTGATCGTGTCGACCAGGCCGTGCTCCTTGAGCTTGCGGATGATGAACGGCTGGAAGAGTTCCAGGGCGATCTTCTTGGGCAGGCCACACTGGTGGAGCTTGAGCGTCGGGCCGACGACGATGACCGAACGGGCGGAGTAATCGACGCGCTTGCCGAGCAGGTTCTCGCGGAACCGGCCCTGCTTGCCCTTGATCATGTCGGTGAGCGACTTGAGCGGGCGGTTGGACGAGCCGAGCACCGGTCGGCGGCATCGGCCGTTGTCGAAGAGCGCGTCGACCGACTGCTGGAGCATCCGCTTCTCGTTGCGGATGATGACCTCGGGTGCGTTGAGGTCCATCAGCTTCTTGAGGCGGTTGTTACGGTTGATGATCCGGCGGTACAGGTCGTTGAGATCGGAGGTCGCGAAGTTGCCCGACTCCAGCAGCACCAGCGGCCGCAGGTCCGGCGGGATCACGGGCACGACATCCATAACCATCCAGGACGGGTCGTTCTCGCTGTGGCGGATCTGCTCGACGATCTTGAGCCGCTTGGACAGGTCCTTGATCTTCTGCTTGGACTTGGTCGCGCCAAGGCCTTCACGCAGCTCGGCCTGAACGTCGTTGAGGTCCATGGTGGCGAGCAGTTCCTTGACCGCTTCCGCGCCCATCATCGCGCGGAACGCCTGCGTGCCGTATTCGTTGACGGCCGTGCGGAACTCGTCCTCGGTGATGACCTGCATGTGCTTGAGCGGGGTATCGCCCGGGTCGGTTACGACGTAGTCCTGGAAGTAGATGACCTTTTCAAGGTCGCTGGTCTTCATGCCTAGCAGGTTGCCCAGGTGCGAGGGGATCGCCTTGAAGAACCAGATGTGGATGATCGGCGCGGCCAGGTTGATGTGGCCCATGCGCTTGCGGCGGACGCGGCTGTGCGTGACCTTGACGCCACAGCGGTCGCAGATGATGCCCTTGAACTTGGTGCCCTTGTATTTGCCGCACGCACACTCGTAGTCGCGCTCGGGGCCGAAGATGCGCTCGCAGAACAGGCCGTCCTTTTCGGGGCGGTAGGTGCGGTAGTTGATTGTCTCGGGCTTCTTCACTTCGCCGAAGGACCACGAACGGATGTCGTTCGGGCTGGCGAGGTTGATTTTTACCGAGGCGTAGTCGTTGATGCGGTCGTAGAGTTGTTCAGACATATCGTTTGACGCTCCGTGTCGGGCGTGGGTGTTTTGATTTGAGAGGTCTTCGGTTTAAGACCCGGCCGCCGAAGCGGCCTCCGCCGAAAAGGGTCAAGAGTTACAAGATCGAGCCGATGCCGTCGATCTCGCTCTTCTCGAGCGTGATGTTCAGACCTAGGCCCTTCACTTCGTTGCAGAGCACGTCAAAGGCAACGGGCATGCCGGCTTCGAGGGTGTTGCTGCCCTTGACCATCGACTCGTAGATCTTCGTACGCCCTTCGACGTCGTCGGACTTGACGGTCAGCAGTTCCTGGAGGATATACGCGGCGCCATAGGCTTCGAGCGCCCAGACCTCCATCTCGCCGAAACGCTGTCCGCCGGTTCTAGCCTTACCACCGAGCGGCTGCTGGGTGATCAGCGAGTATGGGCCGGTCGCACGGGCGTGGATCTTGTCATCGACCAGGTGGTGGAGCTTGATGATATACATGAAGCCAACGGTGGTCTTCTGGTCGAAGCGTTCTCCGGTGCGTCCATCGTAGAGGTGGACCTTACCGCCACGCGGCATCTTGGCGAGGAGCTCGCGGTCGCCGTGGGCGCCCTTGGTCTCCTCCATCCGCTTATCGATGTAGTCGTTGGCCTCGGCGATCGCGTTGTGCACTTCCTCTTCGGTCGCACCGTCGAATACGGGCGTGATCGCCTGGAAACCGAGCACCTGAGCGGCCCAGCCGAGGTGGACCTCTAGGATCTGCCCGACGTTCATACGCGAGGGCACGCCAAGCGGGTTGAGCAGCACGTCGACCGGTGTGCCGTCCTCGAGGAACGGCATGTCTTCGACCGGCACGATGCGGGCGATGACGCCCTTGTTGCCGTGGCGTCCGGCCATCTTGTCACCAACGGACAAAGGCCGCTTGGTCGCGAGGTAGACCTTGACCATCTCGAGAACGCCCGAGCTCAGCTCGTCACCCCGCTTCATGTGGGCGAGGCGGCGCTGCTTCTCTTTCTCGATCGCATCGATGCGCGGCCAGAACTGTTCGTATAGCTCGTTGGCCTGCTCCTTGATGTCCTTGGAGCCCTTGATCCACTTCGCGTTGAAGGACTCGATCTGCTCGACAACGATCTCGGTGATGTCCGAGGCCGCGACCTTCTGACGCGTCGACGGGTCGACCATCTCGCTGCCGGTCAGCTCGTTGACCATCTCGACGAACTGGGTGAACAGCGCGACGCGCTTCTCGTCCATCTCGGCCTCGTACTCCCGCATCTCACGACGCAGCGCCTTCTTCTGCTCGTCGTTGAGGTGCATGCGTCGGCTGAACCGCTTGGCGCCGATGACGACACCTTCGGTACCCGCGGGCACCTCGAGCGAGTCGTTCTTCACATCCTCACCCGCTCGGCCGAAGATCGCGTGTAGCAGTTTTTCTTCCGGCGTCAGCTCGCTCTTGGACTTGGGCGACACCTTACCGACGAGGATATCACCGGGGGTCACATACGCACCGATGCGGATAACGCCCATCTCGTCGAGTTGGCCAAGCATCTTCTCGGAGACGTTGGGAATATCGCGAGTGAATTCTTCTCGGCCAAGCTTGGTCTCGCGGATCTCGACGTCGAACTCTTCGATGTGGATCGAGGTGTAGACGTCCTCCTTGACCAGGCGTTCGCTGATGACGATCGCGTCTTCGAAGTTGTAACCGTCGAAGGTGTTGAACGCGACCAGCGCGTTCTTGCCAAGGGCGAGCTCGCCCTGCTTCGTCGCGGCACCGTCGGCGATGATCTGGTCTTTCTTGACCTTCTCACCGAGCGAAACGATCGGCTTCTGGTTCTGGCAGGTCCGCTCGTTCAAGCCGACGAACTTACGCAGCTCGTACTCGTCGGCGTTGTCGATGACGATGCGCTGGGCGTCGACGTAGGTCACCACGCCGGGCCGTTTCGCGCGGACGAGCATGCCCGAGTAACGGGGCACTTCTTTCTCCATACCAGTGCCAACACAAGGCGGATCGGTCTTGATCAAGGGGACCGCCTGCCGCTGCATGTTCGAGCCCATGAGGGCCCGGTTCGCGTCATCGTGCTCGAGGAACGGGATCAGCGCTGCGGAGACCCCGACGATCTGCTTCGGGCTGATGTCGATGTGGTCGATCTGTTTCGAGGGGACCTGCGCGAGGTCGCCATCGACACGCGCGAGCACCAGCCCCTTCTTGAGCGTGCCGTCCGTCTCGATCGCGTCGGTCGGCCCGAGGGTGGACTTCATCTCTTCGTCCGCACGCAGGTAGTCGATACCGCGCTTGCCGGTCACGACCGCGCCGTCTTCGACGCGGCGGTACGGTGTCTGCAGGAAGCCGTAGTCATCGATCTCGGAATAGATGCCCAGCGATGCGATCAGGCCGATGTTCGTGCCTTCCGGCGTTTCGATCGGGCAGATCCGGCCGTAGTGGCTGATATGGACGTCGCGGACTTCAAAACCGGCACGCTTACGGTTCAGACCGCCGGGGCCGAGGGCCGAAAGACGACGCTCGTGGGTGAGCTGCGAGAGGGGGTTGGTCTGGTCAACAACCTGCGACAGTTCGCCGCGGCCGAAGAAGTGCTCGATTGCACTGCTGATCGACTTGGAGTTGATCAGGTCGGCGATCTTTGAGAGCTCGTCCGGGTCCTTAACAGACATCCGCTCCTGCACGGTTCGGCGGAGCTTGAGGAAGCCCTTGCGGAGCTCCTCGACGCCGAGCTCGTCGAGCGTCCGCAGGCGGCGGTTACCCAGGTGGTCGATGTCGTCGATGTGTGCCTTGTTGCGGTTAGAGCGCAGGTCCAGCATGTAGTTGATAACCGCGAGGAAGTCGGGCGAGCGCAGCCGCATCACGTCTTCCTTGACGTTGATCTCTTCGAACTTCCGGTTGATGCGGAAGCGACCGACCTTGCCCAGGCGGTAGCGGTTCTCGTCGTAGAAGCGTTCTTCAAAGAGGGCGCGGGCCTTATCGACCTGCGGCGGGTTGCCGGGACGCAGCCGGGCATAGAGCGCAAGCAGCGCTGCTTCGTGCTCGTTGACCTGCATGCCTTCGGGCAGGTGGGCCTGCTTCTCGTCGGCGATGGTGTTCAGGAGCAGCATGTCGCCGGGGTTGGCGATGACGTCGATCTTCTTGAGCGGCGAGGCGATGATCTCGTCGAGCTTCTCGCCGATCTGCCCGCCGACGGGGACGAGTTCTTCGCCTGACTCGGTGTCGACGATCGGGGCGGCGGCGTAGTGCTCGGCCTGCAGGTCGGTGACCTTGATCGACTCGATGTTATAGAACGTTTCGAGCAGCTTCTGTGTCGACGAGAAGTCTTCGTCCAGAGCGCGGAGGAAGGTCGTCGCAGGGATCTTCGTTGACTGGTCGATGCGCATCTGCAGCACATCTTTCTTGCTGACCTCAAGCTCGATCCACGAGCCGCGTTCGGGGATGATGCGCGCCGAGTGGAGCGGCCGGTCGCCCTCCGAAGACGCGATGGAAAAGTCCACACCCGGCGAGCGGTGCAGCTGGTTGACGATAACGCGCTCGGCACCGTTGATGATGTACTCTCCGCCGCCCATCATGACGGGGATCTCGCCGAGGTAGATCTCTTCCTCGGGGACCTCGGAAACATCCTTGCGGACAAAGCGAACACCGATACGGAACGGCATGCCGTAGGTCAGGCGCAGCTCACGGCACTCGTCGGCCGTATAGCGCGGCTCGTCGAGCTTGTAGTACTGGTACTCAAGCTGCATGTTCCCGTCGTACGAAACGATCGGGAAGACCTCACGCAAGAGCGACTCGAGACCGATGCTCGTGTCGCGGCCGTCGTAGGGTTTGTCTAATTGGATGAATCGGTCGTAAGCAGCCTCTTGGACTTGGACCAGGTTCGGGATGGGTAGAGCGTCTCCGCGCTTCGAGTAGTCGCGCACAGAAGTCGTCTGCATCGATAGCCTCGATCTTGCTATGGGTGGGAATCGTGTTTTCGGGTGGGCA
>JBCCYY010000101.1:0-8586 GCA_039188575.1 Planctomycetota bacterium
GAGATCACCACCAAGCGCGGCGCGAAGGTGCTGGTCCAGGCCCCGGCGACCATCGAGACGACCGACAGCGGCAACGCGATCCGCCTGCACCGCGGCAAGCTGGTCGGCCGGTGCGACACGCCGAGCAGCAAGGGGTTTACCATCCACGCCCCGGGGATGGACGTGGTGGACCTGGGTACTGTGTTCGCTGTTTCAGCGGACGCGGAGAACGGGAGCACCGTGACGGTGATGGAGGGCTCTGTCCGCGCAGAGCCCGCTGAGACATCGCCGCTTGCTTTCGAGCCCGTGGTGCTGGAGCAGAACGAGGCCCGCCGGGTTGAGCCAGACACGGGCGGGCTCAAGGCCATCGCGCAATCGGAGCTGCCCGTTTTCTATGAGTCGGTACCCCACCCGTATGTGCAGGCGGTTATGGATGCTGCCCCGGTGGCGTACTGGCGGTTCGAAGACGATACCGACCGCACCATCGCGAACGAGGTCGGCCTGGGCCGCAGCGACCTTAAGATCCATGGCCCGGCGCAGCTCACCAACGAGGGTTTGATCGGCAAGGCCGGTCGGCTGCATAACCGCCGCCAGCCGTATGCCTTCTTCGAGACCACCGAGCCGGTGCAAGCCCTCAATAGCCTGGACGAGTACAGCATCGAGCTCTGGTACTACACGGATGAGCGGTACGAGATGGCTCTGAAGAATTCGACCGCATCGGTCTTTAACCTCTTCGACCCGACCCAGGGCAATGACCACGAAGATGCGACAGAGGCCTGGCTGTTCTCGCTAGAACTCACCAATGATTTTTGGAACGACAAGGATGAGAATTTCATCATCACGCGGCCGCCGGGTTGGCGCGAGTATTCGATTCGTGGCTTTCCGATGAAGGATATCGCAACGGAACAACGCCGCGAGATCTACACCGCCCAAGACTACCCGGTCGCGAAGTGGCAGCACGTGGTGATGGTCAAGACCAAGGATGGCGTGAAGCTCTACCTGGATGGTGTGCTTGCCGAGGAGGCCGCGTATACCCCGCCAACAATCGATGTGGCAAATATTCGACTTGGTCGATCGGTACTGGACGTCATCACAAAGCTTGACCCGAATAACCCTTACTACGAAGGCAATTTCCGCCCCCTGCGTGGCCGGATCGACGAGGTCGCGCTGTACGACAAGCCGCTCACACCCGAACAGATCGCAATACATCACTCGCTGGCTACCAGCGAGGACTCACCCTGATTGTTATTTGACCTATCGCCCCTTTGGGCCCCCGTGCAACGTCGCACACTTTCAATCCTTTCCCCCTTTAGGAGGTTTACCATGAATCGTTTCTTCACCACCGCTTCGCTTCTCGCCGTTTCCTTCGTTGCCGCCCAAGCCTCTGCCGTGTCGCTCATCGGCGCTGGCATCGACGAAGGTAACGGTGATTTCTTTTACGAGCAAGGCGACGGCGTTGGCATCTCGGGCGGCTTCGGCGTGCCCTCGATTACTGAGGTGATCCCGCGCGACCGCGCGTTTGTTGGCGTTGGCAACAACCCCGGCCAGGGGCTTTCGGTTAACGGCTGGTCATTCGTCCGCGTCACCTACAACGGTGCTAACAACGCGTTTGGTCTTGACGGCCACTTCGGCTTCGATGACACGAGTTTCGAGCCGAACAACACCGGCTCCGGCATGGCGTTCCAGAACGGAAACGCGAATGCGACGATCGATTTGTCGGCTGACCAGATCGCGTTTTCGGGTTTAGCAGGCGATATCTTCGACCTGTCCTACCTCCTCGGCAGCGATAGCGTCGGCGGCAACGCCAGCGTCACGCTCACCCTCGACGCGGGCGTGGTGGGCAGTGAGCAGTCCATCACCTTCGATACGGTCGCCCGAAGCGGCTCGGCCCGCGATGGCTCGAACACCATCACCGAGCAGTACGTCTCAACGGGCGCCTACAGCACGGTCGACCTCAATTTCCGCCTTGGCAACGAGAGCGGCAGTACCCGCGTGTTGGTCGACGATGTCCGTCTGGACGTGACCCCGATCCCCGAGCCGAGTTCGTTGGCACTACTCGGCCTCGGCGGCCTGCTGATCGCCCGCCGGCGTCGCGGCTAATCCTTTGATCCTCCTTCACATCTGCCGGCTGCTTCGCGGCGGCCGGTGGATCTTCATACGGCTTCTTCTGCCGTCTCAGTCGCCCATTTTGTACGCCTTTCTGTCGGAGTCTATTTCATGAAACACTTCAAACCCGCCTTTACGCTGATCGAGTTGCTTGTCGTCGTCAGCATCATCGCCCTGCTGATCGCGATCCTGCTGCCCGCGCTAAGCAAGGCGCGCGAGTCGGCGCAGGTCACCCAGTGCCTGAGCAACCACAGGCAGGTCTCCGCCGCGGTGACCGCGATGGCGGTAGACGCCGGCGAGTTCCCGGTCCACCCGCGCCACGGCAACCAGGTCATGACCATCGTCGGCGGCACGCCCGACCAGGACGTGCGCCGCGAGTACGACGACTACCTGGGCACACACGAGGTCTTCTTCTGCCCGGCAGACGACACCGGTGAGGTCAACCCGCGCGACTGGCTCGACGTCCCGCCCGGCCAGTTCTTTGCCATCACCACCTCCGTCATGGCGACGTACGAGGCGTCGCAAGGCGACCCGCCCGCACCCGGCAGCTACGGCGTGACGCGCTGGGTCGACCTGCCGACACCCGACAACACCGGACGCCGGTCGAACCGACCTCGCAATATGGAAGAAGCGACCAACGCCTCCGAACTCGGCATGACTACCGACAGCCAGCAGTCTTACGATGATGCCGGCAATATCTGGCTGCCCGGTATGGCCGGGACCCCCAATACCTACGCCGGCAACTTCCCCCACCGCGACGCCCAGAACAGGTGGGAAGGCGGGACCACGTCGTTTTACGACGGCCACGCCGAGTTCGGCCGGGCCGACGAGATCGTGGACATGAACGATCTCAAGGGCAGCGCGAAGTACATCATGTTCGACGGTCGAGGACGCAACGAGACGCCGGCATGGTGGTAAGTGCCGCCGGGATATTTGGTTCATTGTTGAGGTGTTGATCTATGAACAAGCGTGCATTTACCCTGATCGAACTGCTTGTGGTGATCAGCATCATCGCGCTGCTCATCGCGATCCTGCTGCCCGCGTTGGGCGCTGCGCGTGAGGCGGGC
Source organism: Planctomycetota bacterium (assembly GCA_039188575.1). Classification (GTDB taxonomy): domain Bacteria; phylum Planctomycetota; class Phycisphaerae; order Phycisphaerales; family Phycisphaeraceae; genus JAHQVV01. The sequence goes on from JBCCYY010000101.1 coordinate 3,153, forward strand.
CGGGCATCGGTCTGCAAATCGAACCAGCGGCAGATCATGATCAGCATCTACACGTATGCGCAGGACAATAAGAACTTCGTCCCCCGCAATGATGGCAACTTTCTGGGTGCTGCCGGCCCGGTCACGTGGAATGACCGGCTCGGCCTGGGCGGGTACGACGGCCGCGACCTAACCCCGCTACAAGCACAGGGGTCCGGGGACAACAACCCGGTCTACGAGCTTGACAACAGCCAGTATGTCTGCCCGTCAGACAACTTACTGCGTGCTGCCAACGCGGGTGCAGACGATAATGACCGGCTCAGCTACAACGTGCCCGGTTTGAGGCGGAACACCAGTAGCCTTGATATTGACCCTACGATGCCTGGGATTGCTGGGGATAACCAAGTTAATGCAAATAATGGGGGCCTGATCGTCAATGCCCGTCAGCTTGATGAGATCCGAAAAACCTCTGAGGTCGGGCTCGTCCTGGACGCGGTCCGCACCGATGATGCCGGGTATATCGGGCACCGGGCGAATATCTTTGTGCGGGCGAGTTTTGTGAACGAAGGCGTGGCTCTTGAAACGGCTTTCGACATCCACAATGAGCGTGGCAACGTAACTTTTGTTGATGGTCACACCGAGCAGTTTGAGCGGACTGTCTTATTCGAGGGTGCAAACGACACGGTTAATCTGAGCGACATGCGTGGCTCGCTCTGGGACGCGGAGAAGTGATGCCGAGCCTTTCCCGAGCGCGGCCCTGCAGCCTATAGGGAAACGGGGGAAGTCCCTAGTCACACACGCGGTGCAAGGGTATCCGCCGTTCGGTTATGTCTGGGCTTGGTGATCGCCTAGCTTGCGTTGCGGGACACGGTGGTGGGCTTGGCATTGCGCGCGGGGTTGAGGCTTGGGGTTTAGTTGAGGGGGGAGGATCACATCAAGGCCGCCGACGGTGTTGGCGGCGATAGGATGAGCGTGCGCTTCGGTGCGCCGATTGTGCGCGCTCGGCTTTTGCCCTTTGGTTGCTGGGGACCAGTGAGCCTATACGCACTTCTGCGCAAAATGGGTTGAAACTGGGAATCGATTGGGAAAGGTCAGGCCTACGACCTTGGGTGGAACCGTGTTACCAAGTCTTTGAGGTGGCTGTCTTCCAAGCATTGCGTACCCTGTGTTGACGCCAGGGTCGTGCATAGCGACAAAAGCATCTTTGAGCCGCGTTTCTGATTCAATCCTGTTGGGCGGGCTGCTCGGGGCTTGGCCAATCATGGGCATCGGGGAATTGCCACTGATGGTTGTCCATGTCATAGCCTGACTGCCTCAGTAGGATCACGGCCATGTAGCGTTGGTACGCAGACCCCATCGGGAGACGCTTCTCAGCAAGGACGTTCAGCAACCATTTCTGACCGCGCTCGGTTTCGCCACAAGCGATCAGGTACCAGCCAAAATTGAGCTCTGCGAACGTATGCGAGCTCCACCGCCGAAACGATCTACAAACAGCATTGATTTCTTCATCGGTTGGCGGTTCATCCGGTGTATTGAGGATGGTCCGAGCAAAGGCCGCCGCGACGACCGAGCGGTAGTCGCTCGCTCGGTCCTTGATCAGGTCCTGGATGATACGGTCGTGCAACTCGGTGTTGCCCGTCTGCCGGCTCAGGCTCACCAGCCGGATCCCGTCGTTGGTTACATTGAAATCCTTCCATGCCTGTTCGAGCAGGGGGATGACCTCTTTGATCTGCCCCTTTCGGATCATCTCATGGCAGGTATGGGCAGAGCGTCTACGCGGGTCATCGCGCTCCAGCCGGGGAAGGATGTTGTCTCTGAAGCTGCCGATCACCTCGTCGGTCTGCTCGAGGTTGAGCTGGTAGCAGAAGGCATTCGCGAAACTTGTTTCGAAACGGCGATCTAATGCCCGGAGCAGTTCGACCGCCTCTTTGGTCTTGCCGGTCTCGTGCAGGCACCACGCGAGATACACGTTTTCATGGTTCCCTGTGGGCCTCCGCTCATAGGCGAGCTTGATCCAGTAGAGGGCCTTTTCCCATTGCCCGTCTTCCATGTAAGTCGCACCGATGACCACTTCACTGTTCTTATACGGAGGGATGTTTGGGTCTGCATCGCGGACATCGATCATCAGCTCCTGCCAGATATCGACTTTGCCGGTTTTGAGCGCGAACCGTGCGGTCCGGACCATGAGTTCCTTGTCGGGGATCATCTCAATGGCGTCCCAAAGCTTCTCATAAGCGTCTTCGGGCCGGTTGTTTTTTTTATACCATTCCGCCGCGGCGAGCAGGGCGTCGGGTTGATGCCCGGTGTACCGAAGCCGTTCAAGCAGCTGTTTTTCATTGATGTTGTCGTATCGGATGTGTGTTGGGGCCCGGAAGGTGGCCTCGTTCGCGCCGCCGTGCAGCCACGACGAGTAGGCCTTGTAGGAGGCCGCGTTGTTATTGATGCTGGCCAATCGGTAGATGGCTGGCAGGTTCTGGGTGAACTGCCTGGCGAAGTGCGGCCACACCGCTTCATTCCGGAGGTTGGCAAACGCCACACTGTCAGGAAAGACAGAGTAAAGCCGGACAGACAGAAGGATGTTGATGTCTTCCAGCACAACCTTTCGAGCGATCTCATTCCGTGCTCGGGTTGGCCCGAGATTGGAGTAACGGAAGATTTCAAAGAGCTTGGCGTATCGATGCCTTTTCAGGCTCTGGATCACCCTGCCGTAGAGCCTTGCGTTGGGCTGCCGCCCGTTTTCTTTCATGGACGCGACAGCATAAAAATCGAGAGCGGCAGCGGCGACCATTTCTTCGATCAGGTGTGCCAGCGCGGCGGCAGGCAGCTCAACCGGCAGGTCATTGCTTGCATCATCTTCCAGCGCCCACGCGAGCTCGGCTACAGCGTAGAAGGCTTCGCCCCACCTGTAATTGTCCGGGTCGATGCGCTCCGCCTGCCGTACGACGCCGACAGGTACTCGCTTTGCGTTTTCAATGAGCACACGAGGGACCGCCCGGAGCATGCTTTGGTAGCGCTCGATGGCGTAGTCGTCGTCCTTGAGCCACCAGGCTTTTGCGGCGAAGCAGGTGTCGTAGCCGCGCTGGGTGTCGGGGTTGACGTTGCGGCAGTTCTCTAGGACCGCTCTGTGCACGGCGTTAACTTCACTGGTTGCCGCTGAGGCGACAGCCAGGACCGCGGCGAGTTCAGCCAGGGGCCCCTCATTCTGTGACTGTTTCATCAGGCCGACGGTGTCGTAGCGCCAATACAGCTTCTTGAACTGGAGCCAGGCCGGTTCGGGTGTGGGCTCGACCATCTCTTTGTTGAGTTGCTCTGCCTTCGCCAGTGGGCCGTGCCACCCCCCGGGCAGGTCGAACATCATCCACGCGTAGGTCACCGCCCACTGGCCCTCGGGCCGGTCGGGGTAGAGCTTGGCGGCGCGGCAGCCATAGAGCCAGGCCCGCGCCTGGAAGCCCTGCGATGCGTAGCCAAGGCGGTAGCGCGTCAGCTGGGCCAGGTTGCTGTAGGCGTGTGACAGTGCGGCGAGCCGTTGTACGTTCTGCCCGTCCGCTCGGATTATCGCGTGCAGCTCTTGGGCAAGGTAGAACTGAGTAATCGTGTCCATGTCATACAGGCGATCCTGGATCGTCTTTGGGAGTTCCTCTGCTGGCGCCTCTTTCGTTGGGTTGGGCACGTAGCCGATGCTCGCCAGCGCCTCGATCGCGCCTTCGCGGGAAAACCGCTCCGCCTCCCATGTCAGCGGGTAGTAGCCCTCGATTTTGCCGGCGGGGCCCTTAAGTATGTACGGCCCGAAGGACTGCTCGTCGGTTTCGAATAGCGTGATCTTGACCGGCTTCTGGCGGTGGATCTCAGCGCGGAAATCAACAGCGCTAGCGGGCTCGTCAGGGGGCAGCTTCTCTTCAAATAGCGGGTCGCGCGTGATGAGTCCGAAGTGCTCCCGCGCCGTGAGCAGGATGGCTTGACGCATCAGCTCTCGGAGCTGTGGATCACCCCGGCCGGCCTGGTAGTCCGCGTTGGTCGCGGTGACTAATGGGTGGCATGGCAGGGTGAAGAAAACGCCGTCTTTCGGTTTGGGGGCGTCAGCATCGGCAGCCTCTTGGCCGACGATAGCGGTAGCCCCGAAGAGGCAAAGGAACACTGTAGCGATGACGGCGAGGTGTCTCGGGTCGAAGCGGTATCGGTGGGACATGACCGAGCCTCCGGATGTGATCAGTGAATTGATCGATCCTATCCTGTAGGTACCGGGGTTACAACCGTCTGCTCGCAGACAGTTGAAGGAGCTGGGAATGGCACAGAGACCGGGCCCAGCACACGCGGTCGGTTGAATCCTTGTGGCTGATTTAGGGCCTAAGGCCTCGGGTGGAACCTAGTCACCACATCCTTGAGGCGGGAGCGATCGACGTGGGTATAGACCTGGGTGGTGTTGATGTTGGAGTGGCCCAGGAGCTCCTGGACGACGCGGAGGTCGGCGCCGCCGGCGAGCATCTGGGTCGCGAAGCTGTGGCGGAGGGTGTGGGGGTGGACGTCCTTGAGGCCGGCGCGTTTGGCGTGGCGTTTGACGACCTGCCAGACAACGACGCGGGTGATCGGTTGGCCGGTTCGGGAGAGGAAGATGCGGTCGCCGGAGATACCCGGTTTTTCGAGGTCGGGGCGGAGCTCGTCGAGGTAGCGCTGCACCGCTCGCAGTGCTGGTCGGCCGATAGGGACCAGGCGTTCCTTGTTCCCCTTGCCGAGGATGCGGCAGACGCCGAGCTCGAAGTGGATGGCGGCGCAGTCCATGTCGGCGAGCTCGGAGGCGCGGAGGCCGCCGGCGTAGAGCAGTTCGAGCAAGGCGACGTCGCGGAGGTAGAGCGCGTCGCTGGGCTGGGGGGCGCTGAGGAGCTGCTGGACCTGCTCGTCCGCCATGACCGTCGGCAGCTTCTGCCAAGTCTCGGGCTGTTCGAGCCACTCGGCGGGGTTGTCTTCGAGGGCGGCGGAAGTGTGCAGGAACCGGCAGAAGACGCGGATGGTCGCGACGTGTCGGGCGATGGAGGAGAGCTCCATGCCGCGGATGTCGCGGAGGTTCTTGAGGTGGTTCGTGATGAGCTCGTGCGTGAGGTCTTCCCAGGAGGTGCAGCCGAGCTGAGCGAGCTCGACCCAGAGGTCGCGGATGTCGCCTGCGTAGGCGGCGAGTGTGGCGGGGGCGAAGCCGCACTCTACCTTGCAGTAGGTGAGGAAGTCTCTGACCGGCGCTTCGAAGCGGGAGGGCTTGCGGGTCTTGGCGGGTTTGGCGGGGCTAGGCGACGGCCTGTTGGTCGTCGGTGTCGCTGAAGCGCGATGTGGTCGCGGCGGGGAGGACGGGGAGGCTAAGCGGTTGGGCTGGTTCTGGTGCCGGGGTGCCGGGTTGAAGCTGGGTCGTTGGGTCATCGCTTTGGGCCTGGCGTTCCCACTTGATGGCGTGGTAGGTGTGGCAGGAGAA
>JBCCYY010000102.1:0-8379 GCA_039188575.1 Planctomycetota bacterium
GGAGCTCCTGCCGTGTGACGATCGCGAGGTAGCCGAGCGTCCCGCCCAGCGCGAGCGAGCCCGTATCGCCCATAAAGACCTGTGCCGGGTGGCAGTTGAACCAGAGGAAGCCCAGACACGCCCCGGCCATCGCCCCGGCCAACACCGCGAGCTCATCCGCGAACGGGATGTGCGGCACGAGCAGGTACTGCGCGAGGATGAAGTCGCCCCGCTCGTAGCCCGCGATCAGGCATAGCACAAGGAACGCGAACGCAACGATCAGCGTGATCCCGCCGGCCAAGCCGTCCATCCCGTCGGTCAGGTTCACCGCGTTGCTCGTCCCGGCGATAAAGATCACCGCGAGGATCACGAACACCACGCCCGGCAGGATGATCAGGTTCTGCGAGGGCATCCACGCCCCCTCGGCGACGTTATAGACCCACGTCTTCAGCCCCGGGAGGTTCAGCGACTGCGACATCAGCTGCATGTGCTGCTCGTCCGGCGCGGAGAACTTTGACACACCGTGGTGGTACACGAAGATGCCTAGCAGGACCGCGAGCCCGAGCTGGAACATGAGCTTCTCCCAGGACCGCAGCCCGTCCCGCGAGCCGGGCTTCCGCCGGGCCGTCGTGAGCTTGAGCCAGTCGTCGGCCATCCCGATGCTGGCCATCGCAACCAGGCAGACCAGCCCCATCCAGACGTAGAACCCGTTCTGCCGGGAGATGTCCGCGAGCAGCAGCGTCACGAGCACGATCGCCCCGACGATCATGACCCCGCCCATCGTCGGCGTGTTCGCCTTGGACTTCATCAGCTCGTTGATGTCCTTGTTGTGGAACTCGGGGTTGTCCCCGATCTTCTGCGTGACCAGCCAGCGGATCACGCGCTTGCCCGAGAGCACGACCACGGCGAAGGCAACAATCATCGCGAGCACCGCGCGGAACTCGATGAAGGTGAAGATGCGCAGGAAGCTGAAGAAGGTCGAGTCGAGCCCGCCGTCGATCTTGGAATCGATGAATTGGATGAGCAGGTAGAGCAAGCGGGGCGGGTTCCGGGTGATTAAGGTCAGATCATTCCAAGCCCACGCCGTGGCGGCGTGGGCTTCATGCATGATCTATGTCGGCTCATTGCCTTGCGCGGGCCCAAAACGCCGTTCAATCGCGGGGATCAACCGTTCGAGCCTCATCCCCCGTGAGGCCTTGAGCAGGACGGTGTCGCCGGGCTGGAGGAGCGCGGCAATGTTTTGGTCCAGTCCGTCCTGCCAATCGGCGTAGTAGTGAATTCGGCTGGGCGGCCATGTTTTACGAACGGCGTTAAATGCCGCGCTCATTTCCGGACCAATCAGAATCAATAAACCTAATTGCAGTTCGTCGTTTGATATCTTCGCCCCAAAAGTTGACTCCCAGAACCCATCAGATGCTTTGCTGAATTCTGTCACTGGTAATTCACGATTCATGGGAGCGTATTTCCCCAGAGACTCCCCTAGCTCACGGTGCTCAGGCTCGGAAAGCTCTCCAAGTTCCAACATGTCACCTAGGATCAGAACTCGCCGCTTATCACGGAAACCGAGTGCTTCACTAACCGCGAATGACATTGATGTAGGGTTTGCGTTATACGCGTCGTGAATGACCGAAATACCTTGCCCGAAGCGTAGCTTCTGCATACGCCCTTCGATTGGTTCGATCGTTCTCAAGGCTTCTTGAATCAATACAGTCTCAACCCCAAGCAATCTCGCGACGATCATGCCGGCCATAGCATTGTTGACATTGTGGGTCCCATTCATGCGAAGACGAATCAATGTGCCAAACTCTTCTATACCCGGCCCCATAAGGTGTGTTGTTGAGTCACGAAGCAGTGGCCCATGAACCGTAAACAATTGGCAGTGTTCATCCTCGTCGTAATCGATTACAAATCCAGAGTTATAGTCTGCGTCATAGCCAAACTGATGAACGTTATAGCGCATACGAGCCGCGGCAATTTGGTCACCAGCGTCTTCTCGAAGCTCTTGGCAAACGACTGCATCTCCACCCGGGCTTATATGAGTGAGTATTGCTGCTTCTTCCTTTGCAACACCCGCAAGATCCTTAAAGAATTCGAGATGCTCCAATCCGATCGACGTAATCACCGCGATGTCCGGGCGGGCGATCTCAGATAAAAATGCAATCTCGCCGGGGTGGTTCGTGCCGATCTCGCAGGCGACGAAGTCGTGCTCGGGTTTCGCGCTCAGCAGCGTCAACGGTACGCCGAGGTGGTTGTTGAAACTCTTGGGGCTCTGCGTGCCTTCGAGTCCTGCATGCGTCAGGACGTGGTGGATGAGGTGGCGGGTCGTGGTCTTGCCGTTGGAGCCGGCGATGCCGATGACCTTGCAGCCGCCGGCCTTGAGCTCGTCGCGGTAGACGCGGGCGAGGTCTTGTAGAGATTTGACGGTGTCCGGAACCAGCAGGACTGGGTGGCCGGGGTGGAGGCTCGGCGACCCCCCGGAACGTGTTGTCTGATCGGTCACCCCGAGCGCTTCGTTCCGGGGGCTCGCAAGCTTGTCCCCGGCCACACCCGTCAGGCTTGGGGTACTGACAATGGCGAGCGCCGCCCCGGCGTCGAAGGCCTTGTCGATGAAGTCGTGGCCATCGAAGTTTTCGCCCTTGATCGCGAGATAGGCCTGGCCCTCTTTGATTTCGCGCGTGTCGTGCCAGAGGCCGGCGACCTCGGCGGTCAGGTCGGCGGGCTCGACAAGCCAGCGGCCTTTGGTCACCTCTGACAAGTTGGCGTAGCTCCAGAAACTCATCCGCACTTCGCTTTCAAGGCGACGGCGGCCTGCTCGCGGTCGTCGAAGTGGAGCTTCTCCGTGCCCAGGATCTGGTAGTCCTCGTGGCCCTTGCCGGCGATGAGGACGGTGTCGTTTTCGGCTGCGAGGTTGATGGCGACACGGATGGCCTCGGCACGGTCCATCATCGTGTGGGTTGGTTTGCCTGAAGAAGCATCAAAGCCGGCCGCGGCGTCATCCAGAATCTGCCGCGGGTCTTCAGTACGCGGGTTGTCACTGGTGAGGACGACGACGTCGGCGTATTGCTGCGCGGCTTGTGCCATGAGCGGGCGTTTGGCGCGGTCGCGGTCGCCGCCGCAGCCGAAGACGGTGATGAGCTTGCCTTTTGTGAGGTCGCGCAAAGCTTTGCCGACGTTCTGCAGCGCGTCGGGCGTGTGGGCGTAGTCGACGAGGACGGTGGGGAATTGGGCTTGAGGCTTGGGGCTTGAGACTTGAGGCCAATCGGGGCCGACCGGCTCGAGCCGGCCGGGCACAGGCTTGGCGGACTCGATGCCTTGCTTGAGCTGCTCGGGCGTGATGTCGGCAGTGACATAGGCCAGCGCGATGGCCTGCAGGGCGTTGCTGAGGTTGTGCAGGCCGGGCATGGGGACCGTGGCAGTGAAGTGGTCGAGCCGGCCGTGGAACTCGGCGTTACTTGATGCGGCGGTGAGTTTGATGGGACGGACACAGCATCGGCGACGTCCGATCGCATCGGGCGGGAGCTCGCCGTCGGGTTTGAGCACCGCGCTGAACGCGACCGAGGCGCGGCAGCCCCGGGCCATGCGCGCGGACCACATGTCGTCGCCGTTGAGGATGGCGAACGCGTCCTCTTCCAGCTGCTCGAACAGGATCGCCTTGGCGTCCGCGTACTGCGGCATCGAGCCGTGGTAGTCGAGGTGGTCCTGCGTCAGGTTCGTGAACGCCGCGGCGGAAAAGCGCAGGTGATCCGCCCGGCCCTGGTGCAGCGCGTGGCTGGAGACCTCCATCACGCAGTGCGTGCAGCCGTTGGCGACCATCTCGGCGAGCAGCCTGCTGAGCTCGATCGCGCCGGGTGTGGTGAGCGTCGCGGGTTGTGGGCCGCCCGACGAGCCGGTGTCCAGCTCGACTGTGCCGATGAGCCCGCACGTGTGGCCGGCGGAGGCGAGCAGCTGTTTAGTAAGCGTGACGGTCGTGGTCTTGCCGTTGGTCCCGGTGACGCCGATGAGCTTGAGCTTCTCGGAGGGATGGCCGTAGAAGCGCTCGGCCAGCCTGCCGCACAAACGCTGATCAACCACCACGCCCGGCTTGGCCACGGCGACCGCGACACCATCGGGCAAACCCGCGAACGCGTCATCATTGCCCCCGGGCAGCAGCAACGCCGCGGCCCCGGCCTCGATCGCGCTGGGCACGAACCGCATCGCGTCGCTATCGGCATCCTTTCCCGGGGCCGGCCTGGCGATGAACAGGCCGCCCGACTGGACCGACCGGCTGTCGTCTGTCAGCCCGGTCAACGCGACCGCGCTGTCTCCGCGGGCGAGTGTGATCGGCATGTCCTTGATAAGCGCGTCGAGTTGCAACCGGCGAGCCTCCGTGCTGGCGTAGCGTGATTTTAATCCACGCCGTCGGCCTTGTTCATCGGCCGACCGATCGATGCTACGACAGCGTGTGCAACGTTGTTATGATCGAACGCATGAGCGATGACCTGCTCGACGAGAACGGGGCGACCCAGCGCGGCGGCAAGATGCCCTGGCGCTGGCCGCTGCACACGCAGATCCTCATCGGGCTGGTGCTCGGCGTGCTCATCGGCTGGCTCAGCGGGGCACTGGCGGTGAGCGCAGCGGACGACGCGAAAGCCAAGGCCTACGGCGAAGCGATCAAGGCGGGGCTGGTTGAAGAAGACGCGCAGGCCGCCGCCGACGCGATTCAGGCGAAGGACCTCGTCAACGAGCGGTGGGACTTTCTGATCTTCGACCTGATCGGGGATGTGTTTATCCAGGGGCTGAAGCTGATCATCGTGCCGATCGTGGTGAGTTCGATCGTGCTCGCCGTCGCCGGGCTGGGCCAGCGGTCGGGATTTGGCCGGCTGGGTGCGAAGACGCTCGGCTATTACCTGACGACCTCGCTGATCGCGATCCTCATCGGACTGACACTCGTCAATGTGTTCACCCCCGGGCTCGCGGCGGACGGGACGGGCATCCTGGAGGGGCAGACCGACTTCACCGCGTTCGAGGACGAGTCGTCCGACATCGCCGGCCGGACCGAGGGCACCAGCGCGAGCTCGTTCCTTGATGTCTTCCGCAAGATGGTGCCGAGCAATATCATCGCTGCGGCGTCAGACAACGGGCAATTACTCGGGCTGATCGTCGTGTCGCTGATCGTCGGCTACATGCTCGCCCGGCTGACCGTCGACCTCCGTGATGTGCTCTTGAGCTTTACGAAAGCGGTCTACGAACTGACGCTGATGGTGGTGGACCTCGTCCTACGGCTTGCACCCATCGGTGTCTGCTTCCTCGTCGCCGCGGCGCTGACCAAGCAGTACGCGGCGCTCGTGCCGGACGACCGGTTGGGCGATCTGGTTGGCGGGATCGCCTGGTTCGCGGGGATCGCGCTCGCGGCGCTCCTGACGCATGCCTTCGTGATGATGCCGCTCATCCTGTGCTTCGTCGCAAGGGTGAACCCGATCCGGCACTACCGGGCGATGCTGCCCGCGATCCTGACCGCGTTCTCGACCTCCTCGAGCAGCGCGACCCTGCCCGTCACGATGGAGTGCGTCGAGGAGCGGGCCGGCGTGTCGAACAAGACGACCAGCTTCGTCCTCCCACTCGGCGCAACGGTCAACATGGACGGCACCGCGCTGTACGAGTGCGTCGCCGCGATCTTTATCTGCCAGGCCTTCGGCATCGATTTGACCTTCGCTCAGCAGTTCTTCATCGTGATGGTCGCGCTGCTCACCAGCATCGGCGTCGCGGGCGTGCCGTCCGCGTCGATCGTCGCCATCGTCCTGATCCTCGACGCGGTCTCGGCACAGCTCGGCCCCGGGGCGGGCCTACCCCCGGAAGGCCTCGTCGCCGGCCTGTTCCTGATCTGGCTGGTGGACCGCCCGCTGGACATGGTCCGAACCTCGGTCAACATCTTCTCCGACTCGGTCGGCGCGGTGACCATCGCCAAGACCGAGGGCGAAACGGAAGTCCTGACCGGCTAGGCGTGAGAACCGCTAAACACGATTTGCATATCTGGCAAACGCGTGCTACGCTTATCTCAGTTGTGAGAATATCTATGCCCCCGGAAGCTGCCTCTAGCTGAGCACCGCTCGCTAGAGGCGGTTTTTTATGCCCGGCTCAAGGCCGTTCAGGCTCCGGTTTCTCCGCATCCCAGCCCCGCCAGAGCCAGCGCAACGCGTCGGGAAAGACCGCTGCCCCGTGCTTCGCGTTGTGGCCTTCGTCGCCGGCGACAAACCTGTAGTCGTAACGGTCTTCGTAGGCCAAGGCCCGGGCCATCTGCTGGTTGCCCAGCCACCAGTTGCCGTGGGTGTTGTCCAGGTCGTTCATCCCCGCCTGCATGAAGACGCGAATCGGGCGGACCTTTTCCTTGCGGATGAGCGCGGGGTAGACGTGCCCGCCACGTATGTTGACGAAGCTGCCGATGGTCGAGAGGACCTTACGGAAGGCGTCGGGCCGGTGCCAGGCGGTCTTGAACGCGCAGATCCCACCGGAGCTAGTGCCACAGATCGCTCGCTGGTCCGGGTCATCGGTGAGGTTCAGGTCCTTGGCGACAACTGGCAGCACATCCTTGAGGAGGAAGCGCGCGTAGGTGTCGTCCGGCGTGTCGTACTCGGCGCTGCGGTGGTTGCGCTTGCCCCAGTAGCCCTTGGGCAGCGTGTCGCCCTTGTGCCCGGGCGTGATGAAAATACCGATGGTGACCGGTATGTCGCCCGCGGCGATGAGGTTGTCCATGACAGTGGTTGCGCGGTAGTTGGACTTGTCGCCGACGTAGGCGTTGCCGTCCATGAAGACCATGACCGCGGCGGGGGTCTTGCCGTCGTACTGCGCAGGCGTGTAGACCCAGACCTCGTGCAACGTGCCGGGGTAGATGGTGCTCTTAGGCAGGACGCTTTTGGTGATCTTTCCCATAAGCACGCCTTCCTGCGGCAGCGAGTCCTTGCCCAGTTCGTAGGGCCCGGGCTGGTAGAGCACATCCTCGCTCAGCGGGACCGACATGCCCTTCGGCGGGTCGCCAGCCAGCGCGCCCATTGCCGAGAGGGTGAATAAGAACAAAACCGACCACTTCATCACGCCGTTATTCCACTTCTTCATGCCGGACTCCAACGCCCAATAAGTCTTGAACCGAAATCACCTGCCTGGCCACAATCGCCGATATCATCCTGCCACACCATGCTAATCGCACGACGCCGGCTGTATATGTTTTGGCACAAAGGAGTTCAGTGATGTCAGCAATCAAGATCGGGGTCATGGGCTGCGGGGTCGTATCCGAGTACGGCCACCTTCCACCGCTCCGTGATAGCAAGCGTTTCGATGTCAAGGCCCTGATGGACCCCAGCGAAGAGCGCCTTAAAGACTACCAGCAGCGCTTCGGCGTGCCCGAGGGCTACACCACCCAAGACGCGTTCATGAAGAGCGGGATCGACGCGGTCAGCATCTGCTCGCCCGCGCCGGTGCACCTTGAGAACATCAGGGGCTGTGCCGCGCATGGCCTGCCCGCGCTGTGCGAGAAGCCCCTGGCGATGGATGCCGGCGAAGCGACCGAGATCGTACGGCTCATGAAGGAAGCCGACCTACCGCTTTACGTCGGCTTCTGCTACCGCTTCTCGGGCTGCGCTCAGACCATCCGCGACCTCGTCCAAGACGGCGCGATCGGCCAGGCCCGCACATTAAGGCTCATCTACAACTGGGACTGCCACGGCAAGTACGAGCAGGACGCCACCGGCAAATGGGTCAAATACCAACGAAGGATCGACCGCATGCTCGAGGGCGGGCCCATGGTCGACTGCGGCGTCCATCAGATCGACCTCGCCCAGTGGTGGCTCGACTCCCCGGTCGTCCGCTACGCCGGCCAGGGCTCGTGGAACGACGAGTACGAGGCACCCGACCACGTCTTCCTGCACATGGACCACGACAACGGCGCACACACCATGGTCGAGATGTCCTACTCCTACGGCCACACCACCAAGAACAAGTACAACGAGTTCATCTACGAACTCATCGGCACCGACGGCATCATCCGCTACGAACGCAACACCAACCTCTTCGAACTCCGCACCGACCAGTTCACCGAGAAGCTCAAGCACACCGGCGAGAAAAACTTCGCGGTCATGTATGACCATTTCGCGGATGCCTTGCAGAAGGGCGACCCCGGCGACCTGTGCACGGGTGAAGAGGCGATCGTCGTCACCGATATCGCACGCCACGCGACGGACCAGATCATCGCCGACCGCATCAGCAAGCCCGTGGTGATCGGGGCATTGAAGTAAGCCATCGCAGATGGTTCAGCACGGTGTAGCGGGGGGGGCGGGGGGGGGCCAGTGGCAGCCGCGTCGGTGGAAAAAAAAAAAAAAAAATGGCAAAACACCGGAGGCCCCCCGCCCCCCCGCCACCCCGGGGTTAAAA
>JBCCYY010000103.1:0-7917 GCA_039188575.1 Planctomycetota bacterium
GCCGTAGTCGGCCAGGTGCCGTCGGCCCAGGGCCAAGGACAACGCGACGATCTTCAGCAAACGATCAGGCTGGGCATCCGTGCTCATAACAAGCATTGGAGCGCGGACGCGACGTCGTGTCAAATGATTTCAACAGAGCACTTCAGTATCTATGATATAGGACAATTCGAAGCTGTCATGTATTCGTTTAAATTCATTTATGTGTGAATCAAGTTTCGCGATAAGAAATTCAAGTCGCTCTTTATCGGAATCGGAGAATTTAAACTTACACGCAATTAGATCCTCAAGCGAATTTTCTAAATGTGCAATGTATAGATTATAGTTTGTGCGGTACTCTTCTGACGTAGTGCTCATTATGTCATTAAGTGATTCACGTAGAAAGCTACCGCAGACGTGTGCTTCGTCTAAGATTTTGAATATTTTTTTGACTTCTTGGATGTCGTCGGTCATGTGCCTCCCGGCTAGCATTATGATTCAGTGTTCGAATTGTGATTAGTCTTGGCTAAGTTTATGGCGGCCTCCTCGCTTCAGGAGGTGTCTGGGAATGTTTGCGAATGCGAGGTGATCGTGCCGGCTAACAGTGTCTGACCCGCACGCTGAAGCAGGTTCTAGTGCATTATTATATGCACTTCTGCGGTCAACCAGAAAACCCCCGCAATCGGGTAGAATCTATTGCAATGAATCGGCACCAGAGGTATCGTAAAGGCATGTCGTGACACCACTTGTCGCGCTGATAAGGGTGAGGTCGCAGGTTCGAATCCTGCCAGCCCATTCACGTGACCCGAAGCACATCGCTTCGGGTTTTTTGTTGCACGCATCGTTTTGCAGTGCATGCTTTATGGCTCTTCAAAACAGTTCATCCTCGGGCATTGGATTTAAACGAGGAGAAATGTAATAAATCTACAACGGCACGCGTTAAGACTATTGCAATACGGTTGACTTGCCGATATGTTTTGCGAACAAGGAACCTCGTGACGAGGTAAATGACTTCCATGAACACCAGACAGCACAATCCGAAACCCGTCGAACACACGCTCTGTGTGTCGGGGCTGTCTGGTCGATCCGGCCAAGGCGAACGAACCGATCGAGGTTACCTCGATACGAGTTGGGCGCTGGTCGGGACACCCGCCGCCGCTATGCCCGGTTTATTCGGCCTATCCACCGTGATACCGGGCTTTAGGCAGATCAATCCGATCGCCTAGGCCGGCAACGACCCACAACCAGTAGCTTACGACGACGCCGGCCCACGTTGGCAGAGTGATTTTTCTACACGCGATTAACATGCGTATTGGATCTGTTCATACGCCCTGGATTAACAGAAAGTATTGTTTTGCAAAGAAAAACGCACGGTGTAGCTCAAGGGTAGAGCGTGCCCCTCATAAGGGCGAGGTTGCTGGTTCGATCCTAGCCATCGTGATTGGAAAACGTGATGCGGTGTAGAGGAGCGGAGTCCTCGCCGGGTTCATACCCCGGAGACCGCGGGTTCGAATCCCGCCGCCGCCATTGACAACCCGAAAGTGGCGCACCGTTTCGGGCGGGCAGGTGGTTACATGCCGCCAGCGCGATCGGTGCGCTAACGATGCCGCGTAGCTCAGTCGGTAGAGCGCCTCTCTTACATGGAGGAAGTCGCCGGTTCGAGCCCGGCCGTGGTGATTACAGAATGACGATGCGGCAGCGTCGTCGACAAATGATTGGTACATCCAATCCGATACGCCGTCTCTGGCTAAATGGAAAAGCGCCCGGTTGAAGCCCGGGAGATTCAGGTTCGATTCCTGGGAGACGGGCTTGGTAGGTCTGAAATGCCAGGCCGATTGGCACGGGTGTTCCGTGCCGGGATCTTTGACAAGTGAAGAGCGGATAGATGTAAAAGCCTCCGGAAGCTTTCCGGGGGTTGACGTGACGGTCTGCCCCCGGCGCTATCGTGCGCCGGGGGCATTGGCCGGCACGGTTCGACGCGTAGCTCAG
The DNA here is from genome assembly GCA_039188575.1 of Planctomycetota bacterium. Taxonomy (GTDB): domain Bacteria; phylum Planctomycetota; class Phycisphaerae; order Phycisphaerales; family Phycisphaeraceae; genus JAHQVV01. The sequence goes on from JBCCYY010000103.1 coordinate 1,966, forward strand.
CGGCAGAGCGCCCGGCTGATAACCGGGAGGCCGGTGGTTCGACTCCACCCGTGTCGATTTTCAATACATCACCTTAGGCGCCGGAGCTCGATGGCAGAGCACCTCGTTGTCTGCGAGACAGGTGCGGGTTCAAGTCCCGTCGGCGTCGCTTACCGGTCAAGCAGGGGCTGGAGCCTGACGACCTGCTCGTCGCAGCCTTCTTCCCAAGGGAACCGACCGCTTTTGTCAGGCCAGAGCAATTGGACCGCCTGCAATGTTTCGGGCCACTTGAGCCCTGTCAGGTGTTGTGACGCGTAGCCGAAGTATTTGTCGTGCCACTTAGGATTGACTGGTCGCGTCGTGACCGCGAACGCATCAAAAAAGCCGTCGTAGAGCTCACCGCTGTCGAATCGTTTACCGCGGCGCAGGTTATGGATGGCCCAACCCACCGTGTGAACAAGCACGTCAGAGGCGGATCCGAGTATGATGATTTCAGGGTGTTCAAAAAGGTCGTTCAGCCCGACGCTGAATGCAGTATCGGGGCTCCCATCACTCGATTCGATACAGACCGTGTGACATCCCCGCCCCTCAAGGGCATAGATATTCTGCTGTTTGTCGGTGGACATCTTAGTCTCCGATTTACATCCAACACTTTAGCACGTCACGGTAGCTCAATCCCGGAAGAGCAGCTGTCTAGTAAACAGCCGGTTGCCGGTTCGAGGCCGGCCCGTGGCTTTGCCCCGTAGTTCAACTGGAAGAATGCCGGTCTACGAAGCCGGAGGTTGCAGGTTCGAGCCCTGCCGGGGTGATTGGGTCGTAGCTCAAGTGTGAAGAGCGGCCGGCTTTGAACCGGCAGGTTGTAGGTTCGAGTCCTACCGGCCTAGTTTTCAATACCCCGTAGCTCAACGGAAGAGCACCGGCCTCCGAAGCCGAAGGCTGCAGGTTCGAATCCTGTCGGGGTGATTCGGTCGGCGGTGCAGGCAGCGGATACTTCTTGGCCGCCGTACCCCAACGAGTAGAGGGACCGGGCCATGCCCGGCACAGTGCGGGTTCGAATCCCGTCGGCGATGGACATGCACAATACGCATGACTACCGCTGCCGCTTGTCCCCCGATCGACACGCCGTCGTACCCCAATTGGTAGAGGGAGCCGTCTCAGACACGGTTAATGTGCAGGTTCGAATCCTGCCGGCGGTATTGCTTATCACGCACCCCCTTGGCGCAATAGGTAGACGCGGCGGGCTTAAGTCCCGCTGCCCACAAGGGCATTGCCGGTTCGACTCCGGCAGGGGGTATCTAGGCCACCGTACCCCAACAGGCAGAGGGGGCCGGCTCAAACCCGGTCAGGTGCTGGTTCGAATCCAGCCGGTGGTATTTGAGACCGGCTTGGAAGAGCGTGACAGCTTCTGGTTGTTGTCTGGCCTCATACATAGTTGCCGCGTCTCGGCCGTTGCAAGCCGACGCGCGGTATTCGGACGGCGGTGTAGGCCACGGATACTTCGGTTTCCATCCGCGAGGTTGTGGGTTCGAATCCCACCGGGGGCTTTGTTCCATGCCCCTGTAGCTCAACGGCAGAGCGCGTTAAAAACCCGTAGTCGATTGTTCCCCGTCCAATTTTCTTTTTACCCGTTGGCCAAGATGAAAGGAGGCCCGCCATGCGTATCAATGTGAAGTCACCTAAGCCCAAGCCGTATACCCACGAAGGCGGGCCGGCGTCTCGGATCTCGGCCGAGCAGACGCTGCGGCGTAGTGTCATGGCTTGCCTGCTGTGGGAGGACACGTTCTACGAGTCGGGCGTGTCGATCGCCCAGCGGATCGCGGACCTGGTCCCACGGGTCGCGCCTGACAAGGTCGCGTCGATCGCGATCGAGGCCCGCGAGAAGATGAAGCTGCGTCACGTGCCGCTGCTGCTGGTCAACGAGATGACGAAGTCTGCGGATCACCGCAAGCATATCGCGGCGGTGCTGCGTCGGGTTATCCGCCGTGCGGACGAGCCGGGCGAGTTGATCGCGATGTACTGGTCCGATGGCGGCCGTCGCCCTCTTCCCGCGCAAGTCAAAAAGGGCCTGGCCGACGTGTTCAGCCGGTTCGATGCGTACCAGCTCGCGAAGTACGACCGCCCGGCAGAGGTCTCCTTGCGAGACGTGATGTTCCTGGTCCACCCGAAGCCGGTAGATGAGGTGCAGGCCGAGGCTTTCGCGAAGCTCGCGGAGCGTGAGCTAGCTCCGCCGGACACGTGGGAAGTCGCTCTCTCCGATGGCGGCTGGTCGAAGACGAGGCAGGACAAGCGCTATCGGTGGGAGCGTCTGCTTGCTGAGGATCGGCTGGGCGCGTTGGCGTTGCTGCGTAACCTGCGGAACATGTCGCAGGCCGGCGTCGACAAGCGGCTGATCCGCGAGGCGCTGAGCAAGGCCAAGGTGGGCAAGGTTCTGCCGATGCGTTTTATCGCGGCGGCGAAGCACGCTTCACGATTTGAGCCCGAACTCGAGAAGCTGATGCTGCAGCGGGCTAGTGAGATGCCACGGATGCCTGGATCGACCGTGATCCTGGTTGACGTGTCGTACTCGATGGTCGGCGCCAAGGTCAGCAAGCGCAGCGAGATGGACCGGCTCGAGGCGGCGTGTGCCCTGGCGATGATCGCCCGGGAGCGTTGCGAGGACATCGCGGTTTACACGTTCTCGAACGACGCGGTCGCGGTCCGCCCGCGCCGTGGTTTCGCCCTGCGGGACGAGATCCGTAAGCAGGACTACGGCGGCACGAACCTCGGCAAGGCGGTGTCCTACGTGAACCGCCACGAGACCTACGACCGCCTGATCGTCATCACCGACGAGCAGACAAGCGGCAGGGTCTGTCAGCCTGACGGTCGGGGCTACATCCTCAACGTCGCGACCTACCAGAACGGTGTGGGTTACGGCAAGCGTTGGGTCCACGTCGACGGCTGGTCGGAGAGCGTGCTCGATTACATCCACGAGATCGAGCAGGCCCGGTTGATTTAGTTCTTCATACCTCATGCGCCTGATGCCAGTGGAAGCGTCGGGCGTCTTACGCCGTCGTGCCCCAACTGGCAGAGGGGCCAGCCCGAGATGCTGGTGGTTGCAGGTTCGAATCCTGCCGGCGGTATTCAGTTACGGCCGCTCCGGAGGCGTGGGGCTCGAGACGCGTTTGGCCCATCCTTGGCTGCGAACTCGCCCCACGACCCGGGCCGGTCTAAGGATCACACTTATCGGGGTTGTAGCTCAATCGGAAGAGCACCTGGTTTGCAACCAGAAGGTTCGGGGTTCAAGTCCCCGCGACTCCACTTTCAACGACCCGCGTGGCTATAGCTCAATGGGAGAGCACCCGGCTTGCAACCGGGGGATCAGGGTTCGAGTCCCTGTGGCTACATTTCAATCTCTACTTACCAAACAACAGAAAGGAGGCCGACCATGTCTTTGGCACTCAACACGGACGTACTGGTTCTGAACAAGAACTGGTCGGCACTGCGGGTCATCACCGCGGCCGAGGCGTTGGCCGACCTCTTCATCGGCAAGGTCGAGGCGATCGACACCGACTACCAGGCGTACGACTTCGCCACATGGCGTGAGCTGAGCGCATTCAAGAGCGCGTTCGAGCCGGAGCCGTACCGGTTTGTGCAGACCGTGACCGATGCGGTGCTCGTGCCGGCGGTTGTTCGGCTGCTGACCTTCGACAAGGTCCGTCGGCCGACGGTCCGGATGAGCCGGCGGAACGTGTATCTGCGCGACAACTACACCTGCCAGTACACGGGAAAGAAGCTCCCGGCCAGCAAGCTCAACCTTGACCACGTCGTCCCAACCTCACGGGGCGGCAAGACGACGTGGGAGAACGTGGTGTGCTGCTGCATCGATGTCAACTCTAAGAAGGGCGACCGCACGCCGGGCGAGGCGGGCCTGAAGCTGATCCGTGAGCCGAAGCGCCCCGATCCGACGCAGCTGCTGTTCGCGGCACGGCGTCCCCGGCACGACGCGTGGAAGCATTTCGTTGACGCGGCGTACTGGAACACGGAACTACAGGACTAAGTCGGTTTGATAATGATGGGTGCTCGGCCGATCTCCGGGTCGGTCGGGCGCTTTTTAAAGGCTTGGGGCTTGAGTCCTGAGGCTTGTGTAGAGCCAGGCTTCAAGCCTCTGGACACAAGCCCCAAGCCTAAATACAGGGTGGATCTCGATTGGCTGAGGACCTGCTTTGGGAGCAGGTAGGTGCGGGTTCGAGTCCCGCTGCCCTGATTGTTTGATTCGATGGTGGCGGAAGTCGAAGTGGCCGAGGCGCTGGATTGTGAGTCCGGTGGAAGCGGGTTCGAGTCCCGTCCGTCACCCTTTCTTTAACCCAGGAGCAAGCCATGACCCGCCTTGAGTTTTACTGTCAATGCCTTTTAACCAACGGCAATCGTTCGACCGTTGGGTTCATCCCCTCGGGTGTCGCGGTGGTGGGCAACGTGCTGGGGCTTGAGATGGATGCCGGCATGGACCGCGGCTGGCGGGTCGAATCGGTCGGCAAGCCGGTCCCCAAAGAAGCCATGCAGATGTTCCGGCATCAGCACACGAAGCAGCGTATTGCCTCGGATATGGGCACGAAGACCAAACGTGGCCGCCGTTTTCACAACTAATCATTAACCCCGCAAGCCCGGTGATCGCCATCGCCGGGCATTAACAGCTCGTAGCGAAGCTTGGAATCGCGCTCCCCTCGGGCGGGAGAGGTCGCAGGTTCAAATCCTGCCGGGCTGATTGAAAGGCTTGAGGATTGAGTCCTGAGGCTTGAAGTAGAGCTTTACTCAAGCCTCAAGCCTCAAGCCTCAGAACTCAAGCCTAAACCACACGCGTCGTTAGCTCACGTTGGCAGAGCGGCTGGCTTCCAACCAGCAGGCAGCCGGTTCGACACCGGCACGACGCTTTTGATGGATCCCCTGGTATAAAAGAAAGTGAGGTGCCTCATGGGATACGAGATGATCAACGGCGTCCCGGTATGGGGCGCCCCGGACGCGGGCGCGGTCACGCAGATCAAGACCTGCCTGCGGAACAAGGACGCAGCGGCTGGCGCGCTGATGGGCGATCACCACCTGGGTTACGCGATGCCGATTGGCGGCGTCGTGGCGTACCACGGCATGGTCTCGCCTTCGGGTGTCGGCTACGACATCGCGTGCGGCAACAAGGCCGTGCGCCTGGACGTCAAGGCCGAGGACATCAAGCGGGACATCGCGAAGATCATGGACATGATCTACCGCGAGATCTCGTTCGGCGTCGGCCGGAAGAACAAGGAAGACGTCGACCACGAGCTGTTCGACGACGAGGCTTGGGGCCTGGTCGATTCGCTGCGGATCCGCGTCAACAAGTGTCGCGACCTGAAGCAGCTGGCCCGGCAACAGCTGGGCACGGTCGGCTCGGGCAACCACTACGTGGACCTGTTTGTTGACGAAGCGGACAACGTGTGGTGCGGCGTGCACTTCGGTTCGCGTGGTCTGGGCCACAAGCTCGCTTCACACTTTGTCCAGGCGGGCGGCGGCGGCGATGGGATGCACGTCGAGCCGGTTGTGTTCCACGAGGAATCACACCTGGGCGAGTCGTACATCCGCTGCATGAAGTTGGCCGGGCGTTATGCGTACGCGGGCCGGGACTGGGTGTGCCAGAAGGTCGCGCAGTTCCTGAAGACGAAGATCGTGGAAGAGGTGCATAACCACCACAACTTCGCTTGGAAGGAAACCCACGCGATCGATGGGCACGAGATGGAGGTCTGGGTCGTCCGCAAGGGCGCGACCCCGGCTTTCCCGGGCCAGCGTGGCTTTGTCGGTGGGTCGATGGGCGACATCTCGGTCATCCTTGAGGGTGTCGAGAGTGAAGACTCTAAGGCTGCGCTCTACTCGACCGTTCACGGTGCAGGCCGGGTGATGAGCCGTACGCAGGCGGCGGGCAAGAAGCGCTGGGACAAGAAGGCCAAGGGCTTTGTCCGCAAGAGCGAAGGC
>JBCCYY010000104.1:0-7791 GCA_039188575.1 Planctomycetota bacterium
CTCGTGTTTTTGCCCTGGCGGTTCATGCCGGCGGGGCTTCGCCAGCGACGGCGTCGCATCGGCTGTGCCATCTCCCTAGAGGCAGCGCCGGGCACGCCAATGGGGCGTGATGCATACCAGGCCAGGCGGTGCATGCGCCAAGGTTGCTGACGGAGTCAGCGCGTGCGTGGCTGCCGACCATGACCGCCAGGGTTTTTCTAGACCCCACGTGCGTTTGGCGCGCTGGCTACGCGGTCGGTGCACCCAAACGTGAACCATAAGGAGCGCGTTATGCAAGACCCGATCACGCCCCACAACGACCCCGGGGACGACAAACATAATGCTGCTCCGCCGGCGAATCCGATGTCGCAGCGTGAGACAGTCGACCTCGACGCCCCGACCGAGCCAAGAGCCAGCCGATGGGCCTGGGTCATCGACCGTAACCCGCTGTTCCTGCTCAGCGGCGTATTCATGCTCGGGGGCTGCTTCCTGGTCAGCGGAGCGATTCACGACTACGACCCTGCAGAGGTCGGCGAAGGCGTTGTGCTGATGCTCCTGATCGCGCTGCTGGTGGTCTTGAATGTCTACGAGTTCGCGGTGATCTGGCTGAGGATCGTGCTGTCGCGGAGCCAGAAGCTGGTGCGGGACACGCGGCACCTGCTGGGCCTGGCGCTGTTGCTGCTCGTCGATGCCGCGTTTGTTTACAACGAGACGAGCATCTTCAAGCCAGAGATCGGCGTGGCGATTGCGGCGGTCGCCTCCGTTCTAGCCTTGATCAAGGCCTGGTGGATCACCCGCTCGCTGGGTATTCGGCCGACACGGGCAGCGGCCGCGGTGGCTTCCATCAGCCTGGCCGTGATGTACATCCTCCCGGTCTTGGTCCGGCTGATGGCACACGATGGCTTCTTGAGCCAGCCCATGGCGATGCTGGTGTGGTGCCTACTAGGGGCGATCGTTGCGGCGTACGCCGCCCCAACTCGGTGGGTCTCATTTAGAGACAGTATCCACCCCGACCATGCTCAGTTGCAGCGGTTGGTCGCGGGTGGGTTGATCCTCCTGCCGCTAGTCTCGCTGATCGGGCACGCGAGCGCTTTGCTCTGGGTCTATGAGAACGCGTTTGAACTGAGCATGCTCTCGCCCATCCTGCTCGGCCTAGCGGCGGTGATCCTGAGGCAGCAGGACCGGCTCGGCGGGCCCGCCGCCAGCGCGAAGGCGGCAACGATCCTGGTTGCGTGCGCGGTCGTGCCCTGCTTGTTGCCCGCGCGGGAACTGACCTACGAGTCCTTGTCGTACACTTGGCTCGCATTCTCGCCGCTGCGTGGGGTGCTCATCTTCGCACCGATCGTCTTGGCCTGGGGCTGGTGGATCGCCGGGCGTGGGGCGCTTGGCGCGGTTCTCACTGTCCTGCCCATACCCTTCGCCGCGCTGGGTCACACGCTGTCGGCGATGATCGGGCACGCCGTCTGGCTGTTCGAAACCGTCGTACGATGGCTGCCCCGCACCCAACTGCAATGGGGTGCGCTGGCGATCACCGCTGCGTTTGTGTGCCTCGCGGCAGGCGGCCTCATCAGTTGGTGTCGGATGTCAAAGGGCAGAACACCCAAGGTACAGCAGGAACCCAAAGCGTCTTCGAGTCTTCCGTGATATTGGGTTTGATTGAGCTGCGCCGACAACGCCGTCGCTACGCGTTGGCCTTTACCTGCTCTGTGATCGGCTCTCGGCCGACGGAATAGTAAGCAAAGCCTTCACCGCGCATCGTCTCGGGCTGATAGAGGTTCCGGCCATCAAAGATCACGGGCTGCGCCATGAGCTTGCGCATCTTCTCGAAGTCGGGCTGCTTGAACTCAGGCCAGTCGGTGCAGATGACCAGCGCATCCGCGCCTTCGAGCATGCCGTACACATCATCGCTGTAGTCGATACGGTCCTTCATGCCGTGGTCCTGGCAGGTCTCGTGCGCGACCGGGTCGTGCGCGACAACCGAAGCGCCGCGTTCCAGGATCGCATTCATCAGCGTCAGCGAGGGGGCCTCGCGGATGTCGTCGGTCCCGGGCTTGAAGGCGATGCCCCATACCGCGACCTTCTTGCCACTCAGGCCCCCGTGGCCGAAGTGGTTGTCGAGCTTCTCGATGAAGCGGGGCCGCTGGGCCTGGTTGACGTCGTGAACGGACTCGAGCAAGGGAGTAGGCTGACCGCAGAGCTGGCCCATGGAGATGCACGCGAGCACATCCTTGGGGAAGCAGGACCCGCCGTAGCCAAGGCCGGGATACAGGAACTGGTTGCCGATGCGCTTGTCGCTGGTCATCCCGCGCCAGACCTCGTCCACGTTCGAGCCGTAGTGCTCGCAGAGCGAGGCGATTTCGTTGATGAAGCTGATCTTCGTCGCGAGCATCGCGTTGGAGGCGTACTTGACCATCTCCGCCGAGGGGATGTCCATGACAAAGATGGGGTGGCCGTTTCGGGTGAACGGGTCGTAGAGCTTGCGGAGCCGGTCGCCCGTGCCCTCATCTTCGGCACCGATGACGACGCGGTCGGGCTTGTTGAAGTCGTTGATCGCTGCGCCTTCTTTGAGGAACTCTGGGTTCGAGCCCATCTTGTAGGGTTTTGACGTGTGCTTGCCGATCTCGTCCTGGACCTTCTTGTTGGTCCCGACGGGCACCGTGGACTTAACGACGACGATCTTCGCGCGGCGTTCTTCTTCGCCGCCGCCGGTCGTGCCGGGGCCCGACTCGATGGCTTTACCGATGTCTGCGGATGCCGCGAGGACATACTTCAGGTCGGCGTGGCCCTGCTCGTCGCTTGGCGTGCCGACACAGATGAAAACGACTTCTGCAGACTGGTAGGCGCTTGCCGCGTCGGTGGTAAAGTGCAGCCGGCCAGCCTTTGTGTTCCGCTGGATCATTTCGTCCAGGCCGGGCTCATAGATCGGCGAGATACCGTTGTTGAGCTTGTCGATCTTGTTCTGGTCGATATCAAGACAGGTCACGTCGTTACCAACATTGGCAAAACAGGTGCCTGTCACAAGGCCGACATAGCCGGTCCCTACCATCGTGATGCGCATCGCGTGTGCTCCCTGATCGTCTGCGGGTTATACGGACGCCTTCCGGCGTGCGCAGAGTTTAGAGTATCTTCGGCCGGACCAGCAGGCGGATAAAGCCCGCTGGTACATTTCAAGCGGGTTTCTGGCTTGTTCTGACACAGGATTCGCCTAGAATACTGCGTTCCGCATTGCTAGATGCATCCCACGCAAGGAGGCCTTGATGGCCCGCGAGAAGGTTCCAGAACCCGTTTTCCAGACCCCTGACGACCAGCTCAACGCGGTCGAGCACTACAAGCTGGGCTCCAACGGCGTCGTCGGCGCCCTGCCCGAGCACGTCCGCGACCAGACCGTCGGCAATATCGGAGAGGATTCGGAGCAGCTCGCCAAGAGCCACGGCATCTATCTCGAGTACAACCGCGCCCAGACCGGCCGGGAGAAAGACTGGCTCTACATGGTGCGCGTCACCGTGCCCGGTGGCGGCTCCTTCACCGCCGACCAGTGGCGCGTCTTCGACGCCATCGCAGACAAGTACTGCGACCACAACCCCGACGGCGGTGCGTCGCTACGCCTCACCACCCGGCAGAACATCCAGTACCACTGGCTCAAAAAACCGGACCTGGTCAACCTTGTTCAGGACGTCGCCTCCACCGGCTACTACACGCTCAACGGCTGCGGCGACAACGTCCGCAACGTTATGGGCTGCCCGCTGTCCAAGTACAGCACGATCTGCGACGCCAACAAGCTCGCGCACGAGTACGGCACGTACTTCCGCCTGCCCGCGGCACCACACATCCAGGTCTTCGCGGTCGACCCCGACTATATCGATGACCCGGAGAAACAGTACAGCTACGGCAAGCAGTTGCTGAATCGAAAGTTCAAGATCGCGTTCTCCGGCGTCGCACGCAATGCAGAAGGCAACGTCGTCGGCGACAACTGTGTCGAAGCACGGGCCTGTGAGATCGGTGTCGCGCCGGTTGTTGAAGGCGAGAAGGTCGTGGCCTATGAGATCTTCATCGGCGGCGGCCAGGGCGAGAAGAACGGCAAGCCGACCTTTGCCGGCATCGCCCTGCCCTTCGCCCGCGTCGTACCGGACGAACTCTTCCCCGCGATGAAGGCGATCGTCGATGTCCACAAGGAATGGGGCGACCGCAAGAACCGCGTCTGGGCACGCATGAAGTATGTCGTTCAGAAGCAAGGCATCCCGTGGTTCCAGGACGAAGTCAAAGCGCTTGGCGTCAACTTCGAAGAGCCCGACCCCGACTTCGATCTCGGTGCCCGCATGATGCACCACGGTTGGCAGGAGCAGGAGTCCAACGGCAAGCTGGCTTACGGCGCATACATCGAGAACGGCCGGCTGATCGATGTCGACCCCGCCAAGGGCAACGGGCATCAGAAGTCGATGGTCACGCCGCTGCTGGAGAAGTTCAGTGCACAGCTTTTGATCACCGCGAACCAGGACCTGCTGTTCACCAACATCGAGCCCGATGCGAAAGAAGACTTCGAAGCCACGCTCGCCGAGCACGGCTACGGCAAGCGAAAGGGCAAGGCTTATTCGACCCTTCGTGTGCTGTCGGGTGCTTGCGTTGGACTGCCGACGTGCCGGCTGGCGTACACGGACTCGGAGCAGTGGGAGCCGGAACTGCTCGATCAACTCGACGACCTTGGCTACGGCGGCATGACCGAGTCCATCGGCATCACGGGCTGTGAACGCCAGTGCTTCCGCCCGGGACTGAAAACGATCGGCTGGGTCGGCCAGGGCCCGGACCAGTACGCGCTCAAGCTCGGCGGCTCGGAAGACGGCAGGTATCAAGGACAGTGGATTACGGGTATCGATCCGGTCAAGCCCGCGAAAGGCGAGCAGTGGCTGCTACGTCGGGTGAGTAAGGTCGACGCAGTTAAAGTCACCGCGGCATTGTTCGACCACTACAACGCCAACAAACATGATGGCGAAGACATGGGCACGTTCCACCGGCGTATCGGTCAGGACGCGATCGTCGAACACTTGCGTTCGTTGCCGGAGACCGAACCGCTGCTTAAAAAGACGTTCCCAAAACCGTTCCTGCCCTACGACGAGAGCGGCAACCCGCGAGAAGCCGTAACGGTCTAAATGGTTACCCGATGTTGTGGCGTGCCAACAGGTACATCGCCCAGGCCACGGGGACGCAGGCGATGATGACACTGAACTTGGAGAGCAGCCAACCGGTCGAGTCTCGTAGGGTGCCGACGACTTCGCAGATCGAGATGAAGAAGACGATCAGCACGAACTTATAGATGATCATGCCCGGCAGGCCGTAGAGGTCGATTACATTGCGTGCGATGGGGTTGACCTCGGACCCGCCGAAGAGCAGGATCACCCAGGTCAGCATGATGTCCATGCACGAGAGCAAGAGCAGCCATGCATACGTATTGGGGTAGCGCATGCGCCGCGTGAGCAGACCCATCACGGTAGGCTTGCCCTGTTCGGCGGGGATATCGACGCTGGCCGCGACGGGGTCGGGTTGTTGGGTTGGATCAGTCATGGAACGAAAAGCCCCCCGCGGCCTCGATCGCCTTGGCCAACGCGTGCATCCCGAGCCGACCACCGCCCTGCTCTGCAACCCGCTTAAATGCATTGGCAGCGAGCCGGGTCGCTTCCAGAGGCAGCCCCGCACGATCCGCGGTATCGAGTGACATCTTGAGGTCTTTGTTCACCAGGTCAATCATAAAGCCGGGCGCGTGATCACCGACCGAGATCTTGGGCCCAAGGTTGGAGAGCATCCACGAGCCCGCCGCCCCGCCGCCGACCACCTCGATCATCTTTTCCAGGTCAAGTCCGCTCTTCTTGGCCAAGGCCATCGCTTCGCAAACGCCCAGCAGCGTGACCATGCCCGCGACTTGGTTGCAGGCCTTACATGCCTGCCCAAGCCCGGACCCACCGAGGTGGACAGCGGACTGGCCGACGATCTCAAACATTGGTAAGACGGTTTGGAATGCCGCCTCAGGCCCACCAACCATGATGCTGAGTGCGCCGTTCTGTGCGCCGATGTCCCCGCCTGAGACCGGCGCATCAAGGAATTCGATGCCCTGTTCAGCGAGTCGTATGGCGAAGTCGCGCGTCGCATCGGGGCTGATGGTCGAGTGATCCACCACGATGGTCCCCGGCTTGGCAGTCTTTGCAAGGCCAAGGTCCCCGAAAAGGACTTCCTCAACATCCGGCGTATCGGTGACGTTGAGAAAGATCACGGCCGGATCACGGCCGGCGAGGTCGGCGGGGCTGTCGGCGAGCACCGCGCCGCGTTCGACCAGCGGCCGGGCCTTGCCGGGGGTGCGGTTCCAGACGGTCATCGGGTAGCCCGCATCCATCAGATTGCGTGCCATCGGCAGCCCCATGATGCCGAGGCCGATGTAGCCGAGTTGGGTTGAGTTGTCTTTCAATGGTCCCTGTAAACATCCGGGTTCAGGCAGGCAGGTCAAACGATATCGCCTCGATCGCGTTTTGTCCCGTTAAGACCTGGACAAACGCGTCGACGCTCCTTTCGGGATCGATCGGGATGCACGCGAATCTTGCCGGGGCACCGGGTTGGAGCGTGGCGAGGTTGTCACCCAGCCTTAACGTCTTGGCCCCGTGGGTTGTTGCCATCGCGAGCAGGGTGTCCGGGTCGGTCTGGTCGCGTTGGTACAGCCGACGCATGCTACTGAGCAGCCCAAGGGGTTGCGGGTCGTCGGGGTCGGTGCCGACGATCGAGTCGGTGCCGAGGCAGACATTGATACCCGCATCAAGCATGTCGCGGTAGCGGTGGTCCTTGTGGCCGAAGTATTCGCTGGCGAGCGGACAGTAGGCAACGGAGGTATTGGTGTCGGCGAGAATAGCGATGTCATCATCACTGACGTAGTTGCAGTGCGCGACGAGCCAGCCGCCGGTCTCGGCGACGGCGTCCAGGTACGGCTTCATCCACTGCACAGGCGTGAGCCCTTGGCCGTAGTGTTTACTGAACGATTCATCCCACTTTCCGATTTCCCGGAGATACGACAACTGTGGCCCGTCGCATTCGGCAACGAAACGACACTCATCAATCGTCTCAGCGAGATGTGTTGAGACGGGTAGGCCCGATCGCGCAGCGATGTCAAACACTTCGGGCCCGGCCGAGTATGGGGCGTGTGGCTGCAGGCCTTGGGCTTTTGCAATGATGGTTTCCAGGTCCTGCGGAATGTGTGGTGCCCCTAATCCAAACAATTCGGCAAAAGTCACACCCATCAACTCGCTGCCACGGAGCAAGGCAAAGCCGGGGTGGTGCGCGATGTCTCCGACCGCTTGAATCCCTGATTGTCCCAAATGCTCTCTACCCAATTTGACCGAAGCAAGACCTGCTCCGTGCTGAGATGTCTCGGACTCGTGCTGTTGAGCACGCACCATCTTGACCCAGCCGACAAACCCGTCCACCCGGTCAAAAGGCTGTGGGCCGATGGACGTCAACTCCAAGTGTGTATGCGCATTAACCATCGCGGGCAGCAGCAGGTGCTTGGGCCGCTCGATGACCTCGGCCTGCTCGACCAATCCTTTGGGCAGACTCCCCGGCTCACCCGCAGCGACGACCCGGCCCTCCTGCACCAGCACGGCCCCGGGTGAAACATTGACGCCTATCGCATCCCGCACGGCGGCGGCGTATAGAACGGTTGGGCGGGCGTGTTTCATGGCTGGCTGGTGTATGTTCCGATAATAAAACCGGCTTCTTTGGCGTCTGCACGACCTTTGGGGACCTGACTCGGGCCCGCCGCAAAAGCCGACAATTACCACC
>JBCCYY010000105.1:0-7686 GCA_039188575.1 Planctomycetota bacterium
CGCCGAAGGTGACGCTTGGCCTGGTTCCAGAAGTTCTCGATCCCGTTGATGTGTCGTCCGCCGGGCTCCGCCAGGATGTCGTTGTGGTTGATCCGAACGTGGTGGTAGCCCTCGGCCGAGAGCGTACTGTAGCTGGCGAACGTATCGGAGTAGACGACGCTGTCCGGCTTAACCCTTTGACAGATGATCGGCATGAGTGTGTCGCGTTGGCAGTCGGCGATCATCTGCGTGTAAACCTTCCCACCCCTTTTAAGCAAGCCAAAAACAGCGACTTTGCCTGCCGCGCCCCGACCGCGTTTACCCTTGCGTCGGCCACCGAAGTACGACTCGTCGATCTCGGCTTCGCCATCGAAGGCCTGACGCATCTCGCGTTCCTGGTGGGCCGCGATCAGCTCACGCAGCTTGCGGAAGTAGAGCGCCGCGCTGTTGCGGTGGATGCTAACCAACTCGGCTGCGGTCCGTGCGGTGGACCCGGCGATAAATAGCTTGATGAGTTCGCCTTGCTGGCGGGGGGAGAGCTTGCTGTGCTTCAGGCCCATGAGCGTATCCTAGAGATTCGAGGAATCTCCTAGGACAGCCCCTTAAATTTAATCATTTCATAGTGTTTGATGAATTGTTCAACTTATCTCCAAGCTAAATATGGATGTCTCGATTCCCATCACCAGCTTTTCAGCATGTATTTAGTATTTAACCCTACATCTCATACGAGCTAACTTCAAATGATTTTTCTAAAGCTAACAATGAGAATACCTCCGCGCCTCACCCTTACATCATCGTAGGGCTGTCTTATAGGTATCTTGCTGAGGGATCGTAGCATTACTAGCGTCTTTTAAATTGAGAATCGTTTTATCAACGAATCAATTTTCAATTCTTGTCGATACGACAAGAGTGTGGAATAAGAGCAATAACCAGTTCCTCTCGTTAATCGAGTTGATCATCGTTGTGGCATCATGGGCATCGTCGCCGCAGTCGTGCCCCCCGGCTCTCAAGTGCTAGCAAGAATTCGAAGTATAGCGCCACGCACCAGGGCTTCCACAACATCACCACGCGATGGATGCCTACTACATGGACAACCTGTCCTATCCGCCCAACACCGCGATCGCGATCCTGCCACCCGAGATGGTCGGCTGCCTCCACGAAACCACCTTTACCAAGGCCCCGCCCATCGGCCGCGTCTGCGACTGGAACGGCGACGGTAGCGGCATCAACAAGTACGACACCAACCTCTCCATTCACATCACGAACACAGAGCAACGCTCCGAGATGGAACGCCGCTTCGACGATAGTGACTCAAGCACAGGCACCTACCGAGCACAAAAGGCCTACCTGGTTGGGCCGGTCGGGCCCTAAGTTGCTGCAGTGAAAGATTCGATCACAGAACTGCGTTACTTATCCGCTCCGAGCAACTCCTCGATCTTCTCCAGTTTGTCGAGGTCTTCAAACTTGTCGTCGCGGAGCCAGTACCGCCCCTCGTGCTTGTCGCCAAGCAACGCTACACCCTGCTGACCTTCAGCCGCGTCGTAGATCGGCGTACCCCCAAGCGTCATCCGCCAGATGACCTCGATCTTTTGACCCTTCTCTACCCCTCGCAACGGCGAGTCGACCAGCAATTCCGCTCGCGCCCATTCGCCATCGATCTTCTTGTTGATCACGGTACCGGGGAAGATCAGTTCAGCCGCTTTGACCCGCTTCTCTAGCGGCTCGGTAGGTGCCCGGGTTTCAGTTGTTGCCGCCGAGACCGTTATGAGCATCGCTAAAAAACCGATCAGTGTCACATTTAAGCCAGAATAGTTGAGCATTTGCGTCTCCAAAGCAATCGTTGAGCATTTAGAAGGTTCCAACCAGACAGACGCTCAAGTGAACACGAATTGATCAAACGAGGCGTTGTAATTTCTGACACTTAAAGTCCCAGCAGCCGCTCAACGAAGTTGATGTCCGTGTCGTTGCTCAGGAAGCTGCCATTCTTCAGCAGCCGTGTGTGTAGCGGGATGGTGGTCTTGGTGGGGGCGATCTCGAACTCGGCAAGCGAGCGGAGCATGCGTTTGATGGCCTGCTCGCGGTCGGGGGCGTGGGTGATGAGCTTGCCGATCATCGAGTCGTAGTTGGGTGGGATGCGGTAACCCGCGCTGGCGTGGGTATCGAGCCGGACGCCCAGCCCGCCGGGCGGGTTGAAGTCTTCGATCAGGCCGGCGCAGGGCGCGAAGTTCATATCCGGGTCTTCCGCATTGATGCGACACTCCATCGAGTGACCGTTGATCTTAATATCCTTCTGCTTGAGGGACAGTTTCTCGCCGGCGGCGACACGGATGGTCTGCTTGACGATGTCCACGCCGGTGATCATCTCGGTCACCGGGTGCTCGACCTGGACGCGGGTGTTCACCTCCATCAGGTAGAAATGCTTCTTGTTGTCCATCAAGAACTCGACGGTCGCGGCGGTATGATACCCTGCGGCCTTACACATCCGCGCGGCGGCAGTGCAGAGTTCTTTGCGTTCCGCGTCGTTGAGCACCGGGCAGGGCGCTTCTTCGATGAGCTTCTGCTTGCGGCGCTGCATGGTGCAGTCGCGTTCCCAGAGGTGGACGACGTTGCCGTGCTTGTCGCCGAGGACCTGGACTTCGACGTGGCGGGCGGACTCGATGAATTTTTCGATATAGACGGTGCCGTCGCCGAACGCGGCCTTGGCTTCCGCGGAGGCGGAGTTGATGCCGGAGACCAGGGAGTTGTCGTTGTGCGCGACGCGCATGCCGCGCCCCCCGCCGCCGGCCGCGGCCTTGATCATGACGGGGTAGCCGATCTCCCTAGCGATCTTCAGGCCCTTCTTCTCGTCGGTGATCGCGCCCTTGGAGCCAGGGGAAGTTGGGACCTTGTTGGCGATGGCCAACTGCTTGCATGAGACCTTGTCGCCGAGTTTGGCCATGGCCTCGACGGACGGGCCGATGAACTCGATGTTGCAGTCGCGGCAGACCTCGTTGAAGTGCGCGTTCTCGGCGAGGAAGCCGTAGCCGGGGTGGATCGCGTCGGCGTCGGTGACCTCGGCGGCGGCGATCAGGCGCGGGATGTTGAGGTAGCTCTCCGCCGGCGCGGGCTTGCCGATGCACACGGCGTGGTCAGCCATGCGGACGTGTTTGGAGTCTTTATCGGCGGTCGAATATACAGCAACAGCTTCGACTCCCAGCTCATGGGCGGCGCGGATGATGCGGACGGCGATCTCGCCACGGTTCGCGATGAGGATGCGGTTGAACATGGTGTGTCGCTTCGCCCCGCTACTCGAGTTCAAACAGCGACTGGCCGAACTCCACGGCGTCACCATTGCTGACCAGCACAGACTTGATCTTGCCGGTCGTTTCGGCCTTAATCTCGTTGAAAACCTTCATGGCCTCCACGATGCAGACAACCGAGTCGGCGGTGACTGAGTCGCCGGGCTTGATGAAGGCGGGCGAGTCGGGGTTCGATGCAGCGTAGAAGGTTCCGACCATGGGGCTATCAATAGTAGGTCCCGAGGCGGCGGGCTCCGCAGCCTCAGCGGCAGGTGCGCTTGGTGCGGCAGGCGTCGCGATGGGCGCGGGTGCCGCAGCAGGCAGCTGCGCAGGTGCCACGACCTGAACTGGGGCGCCGCCGGGACCACGCTTAAGCTGGACTTTCTCCGTACCGTCATCGAGTTCGATCTCGGTGAGATCGTTCTCCGCCATCATCGTGATGAGCTTCTCGAGTTTTTTCAGATCGATCATAGGTTGGCCTTAATCGTTTGCTATTGGCTTAGATGATGGACCATTCGAGGGCCGTCGGCAAGTCGCTAAGGTTCTTCGCACCGGTCTTGGTCACCAGGATGTCGTCTTCCAGGCGCACACCACCCTTGGACCCGAGGTAGATACCCGGCTCGATGGTGATGACCTGTCCTGGCTCCAATGGTGTATCGTGCTGACCGATGCCGGGCTGCTCGTGGACAAAGAGTCCCAGGCCGTGGCCCAGCGAGTGGACCAACGTGTGCCCACTCTTGCGGATCACCTTCCGTGCGGCGTTGTCTACTTCGCGAAGTGGGACGCCCGGGCCGACCGTATCGATCGCGGCGTGCATCGCTTCCTCAACCACATTGTAGATTTCAGCGATGGCCTTCTTGGGCTTGCCCATGTTTAGCACGCGGGTCATGTCCGAGACATACCCATTGTACTTCGCGCCCCAGTCGATGAGGATGTTCGAGTTCTTCTTGAGCTTCTGCCGACCGGGGTGGGCGTGGTTGTGGCTGGAGTGGCCGTCGTACGCGACAATCGAGTTGAAGCCGATGCCGTCCGCGCCGTGGCACTTCATGCGGTACTCAAGGTAGCCCGCGACTTCGATCTCGGTGATCCCCGGCTTGAGGATCTCACGCGTCTCGGTGAAAGCGGCCTGCTGGATCTTGACCGCCTGCTGGATGCTCTTGATCTCGTTGACGTCTTTGATCGAACGCTGATAAAGCATCCCGTCCTTGTAGTCCTTGATAACCTTTGCGCCGAACTCTTTAACGATCTGTTTCCGCTCGGGCACTTTGAGGTAGGACGCCTGCACGCCGACACGCTTGAGACTCCGCCGACCGAGCGAACGGGCCGTGCCTTGGGCTAGGTTCTCATAGCTGGATTTGCTCCGTTTGCGCATCACCGCGCGGACGTGCGGGGCCTCGTCGGGGATGTGGTCCTTGAACCGCATGTCTGAGATCACGGTCAGTCCAGTCCCTGTCGACGGGACCCACAGCCAGGAGTCCTCGCCGACGAACCCAGTGAGGTACCGGATGTCGTGCGGGTTCGAGATGATCAGCCCGTCCATATCATCTGCTTGGAGCCGGCCCTGCAGCTTCTTGACCCTCAGCACGAGGTGTTTGGGTGCCGCAGGTTTCTTTTTCGTTGTGGATGCAGGTTTTGCCATGGCGGGGAGTGTATCGGAAGTTGGGTTTTCGCGGGGAGTTGTGAGTGATTCTCAAGAAGATTCTTCTGAGGAATGAACACGTTTTTCGGGTCGCCGTTAGACACTGGGGTCTCTATACTTCACGGCACCGAAGCAAGCACTACACCAGAGCCGATTGATCCCATGAGCGACGACGACCCCTCACCGATCCTGCACGTTGACGATGATTGGAAGGCCCAGGCCCAGGCCGAGAAGGCCAAGCTGGCTGAGCAGGAAAAAGCCTCAAAAGCAGGCATAAATGACGCGGGGACCCCGACGCAATCAGGCCCCGGCCAGATCCCCCCAGCCGACTTCACCACGCTGGTCAGTTCGATCGCAACGCAGGCACTCTTCAGCCTCGGCGCGATGCCCGACCCGCAGACCGGCCAACGCTACACCAACCTCGACATCGCCCGACACCACATCGACTCGCTCAGCGTGCTCGAAGAGAAGACGAGCGGCAACCTCAGCGATGACGAATCGAAGATGCTCGCAACCACGCTCTATGAGTTGCGGCAGAGCTACGTCCAGATCGCGAGCGCATCACGATCGCCCGCGACCGGGGGCCCCACCCAGTAAGCCGAATACCACGCCTACCCGACACCACAAACGCACACCGAGACCTCCCCCGTGTCCGACGCTCCGCCCGCCGCCAAGGCCTCTGTTTTTGACCGCTACCACTTCCTGCTCCGCAGGCTGCACTCGCTGTCGGGTATCTTGCCGGTAGGCCTATTCGTCATCGCGCACCTCTTTACGAACGCGCAAATGATCTGGGGGCAGAAGCCCGGTACCGAAGGCGAATCGGTCTTCCAGCACGAGGTGGACTTCATCCACTCGATCCCCGCGCTACTCTTCATCGAGATCGCGCTGTGGTCGGCTATCGGCTTCCACGCGGCGCTTGGCTTCTACTACACTTTCTCCGGCAAGCACAACGTCAGCAACTACAAGTACCAGGGCAACTGGCGTTACCTCTTCCAACGTATCTCCGGTATCGTCGCGTTAGTCTTCATCTTCCTGCACATCGCGACGCTGCGATGGCGTTGGGATATCTTCGGGTGGTTTACACCGTTCTACGCCCACGGCTTCTACACCGACAACGGTGTGGTCGGTCAGGACGTGCCGATGTCACTGCCCTATACCGCGTATGCGTTGCAGGTCAGTTGGATCGTCACCGCCTTCTACGCCCTCGGGGCGTTGATGGTCGTCTACCACTGGGCGAACGGGCTGTGGACCGCTGCGATCTCGTGGGGCATCACGACCAGCGAAGCAGCGATGAAACGATGGGGGCAGGCCTGCCTCGGCCTCTTCGTCGCCCTCACCGTGTTCTTCGGAACGGCGATCGTTGCGGCATGGATTTATGACCTGGAAGAAGACACAACGGACGAGCAGAAGCTCGTTCTCGCGCTGGTTCTCAAGGACGAAGACCTCGTCACCAAGCTCGGCAAATCGATCGACCCGGAGAAGATCAGAGACCCGGAGTTGATCGAATTGATGGGTACGCTAGATGAACGCATCAAAGAATTAAGCCGAAAGTAAGTAGACGTACAGGGTTTTGAAGCGCTAGGATTCGCAACCATGGCAGACACACCAAGAGTCATTATTGTCGGAGGGGGCTTGGCCGGTCTGGCAGCAGCCGTCCGTGTTGCCGAAGCAGGCGTCGCGGTAGACCTCTTTTCGATGGTCCCAGTCAAACGGTCTCACAGCGTCTGCGCCCAGGGTGGAATCAACGCCTGCACCGAGCCTGTCCGCCAAGAAGGCTTCTCCGAGTGGGACCACTTCGACGAGACGCTCTACGGTGGCGACTTCCTCAACCACCAGCCGCCGGTCTACGAGATGGCGTATGCCGCGCCGAAGATTATTGACTTAATGGACCGCATGGGCGTGCCCTTCAACCGAACACCCGAGGGCTTCCTCGACCGGCGATACTTCGGCGGTTCAATCTTCCGCCGCACGCACTACACCGGGGCATCGACCGGTCAGCAGCTCTTGTACGGCCTGGACGAGCAGGTCCGCCGGCGCGAGGCCGAGGGCCTGGTCAAGAAGTACGAGTTCTCCGAGTTCCTCTGGCCGATTGTCGATGATGACGGCACCTGTAGGGGCATCGTAGCCCAGGACATGCGCACGATGGAGATCAAGGCTTACAAGGGTGAGGCCGTCGTCATGGCGACCGGCGGCTGCGGGCTGATCTACGGCAAGTCCACGATGTCCGTCATCTGTACGGGCGGCGCAGCGAGCCGCTGCTACCAGGCCGGCGCCTGGCTGGGTAACCCGGAGATGATCCAGGTGCACCCCACCGCGATCCCTGGTGAAGACAAGTGCCGGCTCATGTCTGAGTCCGCGCGTGGCGAGGGTGGACGCGTCTGGCTGCCCGGCATCAAGGACGAAAACGGCGAGTGGCAGCCGCACCCCGACCCCGGCAAGCACCCCAACGATATCCCGATCGAGGAACGTTATTACGTCCTCGAAGAGATGTACCCGACCTATGGCCCGACTCCGCAGCACGGCAACCTTGTCTCACGCGATGTCGCAACCCGCGGGATCTTCTTTGCGGTTCAGAAGGGCTTCGGTGTCGGCGGCGGGCGCATGGCCTACCTCGACATCACCCACCTCCCGCAGGCGACCAAGGACAAGCTCGCCGCCATCCTCGAGATCTACGAGAAGTTCACCGGCGACGACCCGCGCGACGTCCCGATGAAGATCTTCCCCGCGGTCCACTACTCCATGGGCGGGCTCTATACCGTCTATGAGACCCAGCAGGAGCCTAAGCCCGAG
>JBCCYY010000106.1:0-7465 GCA_039188575.1 Planctomycetota bacterium
TCCTATGCATCTAGAACAGCTCAATCTTGAAGCACAAAACCTTAAACACAACACTTGCCGGCACGTAGTCGGTAGCCTTTTTTTGCCACTATTTGACACTCGTATAGGAGGTTCAGAATGTTTGATATGAAAATACTTACCGCCGGTCTTCCCGTCGCAGTCTTTGCAGGCTTGATGGCCGGTTCGGTACACGCAGCACCACTGTTCGCAACCGTCAATACCCCTGGTAATAGCAGTGAGACTGACGAGATCGCCTACAACGGCGATGTCAGCACGACGGACCTCCTCGCCGGCATCGCGGGAACCGGCGGCGATTGGCTTGACAACGGGTCCAGCCCCGATGGGCTCAACGACGGTGTTGCGGGCGGCGACTTCAATGTTGATGGTTTAGGCGCCCTCGTTGGAAAGAGCTGGTCGTCGGATGGTGACGGGGTTTCTTTCCGTGAGTTTGTGCTGGGTGGAGGAGCCAACGGTCTTGGCTATGATATCACCGAAATCCAGACGATCGCTTCCTGGGCTAACGCCGGCTTTGCCAACCAGAAGTACGACGTCAGCGTCCGCTTCTTGGGCGACGCGTCCTTCACTCTACTGCTGGATGATGTCGAGTACCAGCCTTTTACGTCCGCGTTGAACGATACCGGCGGAGTCGCAACCCGGATTAATATCACTGACGACACCGGCAAGCTGGCTAGTGGCGTCGAAGCAATCCGCTTCGATATCCTCGACACTACCAGTGACAACCTCGGCGGCACGGTCTTCTCCGAGATCGACGTCTTCGGCACGTCGACCGTGCCCGAGCCAGGCTCGCTTGCGCTGCTCGGCCTCGCCGGGGTGCTAATCGCTCGGGGGCGGCGCGGCTAATAACACCTATGGCAAATTGTTATCCGAATGCTTTGGAGACGGGAAGAACCCACCCGCAATCGGGCGGGCCCGCTCTGTATCACAAGGGTATTGTCGATGAAGTTCATCATTAAAACAATCTCCTATCGTCATCGTACTTTCATACTGGCTGTAGTGATCGGAACATTGCTGGCGATACCTGGCCACGCCATGACACCCGACCCGCTGCGGATCATGCCGGTGGGCGACTCGATTACCGCCGGGTACACGGACAACCCGACATGGAACGAGCCATACCAGTACGGCTACCGCAGCACGTTATACAACCTCCTCGTCGGCGGTGGCTACAACCCGCAGTTCGTCGGGTCATCGGGCGAGTTGCTTGACCACGAGACGATTTCGCCGGGCACGACGCCGCCCGCCGACCTGCATGCGTTGGGCCAGAACGCCCATCACGGCTTCGGCGGGTCGGCGGCAACTGATCTGCAGGGCGGGATTACAACGGCACTGAATACCCACACCCCCGATGTGGTGCTTTTGAAGATCGGCACGAACGCCCAGAACACCGCGGCACTCGACACGCTGGTCGATACCATCACAACAACAAGCCCCTCCGCGCACCTGATCATCGCCGAGATCATGCCCAGGTGGACGTACCAGCAGGGTATCGTCGACTACAACACTTATATCCGAGAGACACTGGTACCAACCTACCAAGGCCTCGGGCGCAATATCTCGACTGTGGACCAGTACACGAACTTCCTGACCAACACTGGCGATCTGACTACGATCGATCAGGCGCGGATCTCCAACATGGAAAACCACCCGGACAATGTGGGCTATGACCGTATGGCACAGACATGGTTCGGCGGGATCGAGGCGATCGACTTCAGCGCGACGCCGCCGCCACCTGTGACAACGGTGATACAGGCCAAGATCAGTTCGACGACGCAACTTGCTTTTTCAGGCGATGTCAGTTCGTCCGACCTCCTCCACGGTTTGACCCCCACCACGTCGGGATGGAACACCGGTAACGAAGCATCCCCGCTGGAGCTCAACGACGGCATCCACGGCGCGGCCTTCAATGTCGTGCCCGGCGACCGCGTGCAGGGGGCGTGGACGACTGTGCTCGCCTCGGCCGAGTACGACCTGGGTACGGGTAACGAGGGCCATGGTTTTGACCTGACCGCGATCGTGTCGATTGCGGATTGGAACAGTGCGGGGTTTGGTAACCAGGGATGGACCATCGAAGTCAAGGGTGTGGGCGAGACCGACTATGAACTGCTCGCGATCGTGGATCATCAGCCGTTAAACGCTTTGGATGCTGGGACCACGAAGGTGACGCTGACCGATGAGTCTGGTGTACTCGCCAGCGGTGTGCAGTTCGTACGCATCACCGCGAATAGTGTAAACGGCGGGACCAATGGCGGCGCGTTTATCTGGCGTGAGCTGGATGTGTTTGGCGCTTCGACCGTGCCCGAACCCGGGACGGTGTTGCTGCTTGGATTAGGTGGCCTGTTTGTCCTTCGGCGACGATGCTTATGATTTTTTCTCCTTCACATAGGTGGTGCGCTCCAGCCGGGGCGCATTGCCATTCAGTCTTCTGGTCTGCAGAGAGTTTATAGATGCATCGTGCTTTCACACTCATTGAGCTACTGGTCGTGATCTCCATTATCGCTCTGCTGATCGCGATCCTGCTGCCTGCGCTGGGAGCCGCCCGAAGCTCGGCACGCAACGCGCAATGCCTGGCAAACAACCGCAGCATCGTCCAGGCCCGTACCACGCGTCTGGTCGATAATGACTACATACCGATGTACTGGTACAACAACGGTGCAGAAGACCGCTGGATGGGCATGCTCTACGATTACGGCTTGGGCAAAGACGAGAAACTCTGCCCCGAAGCACAGACCCTCGATCCTTCCAGCCAGTTCGGCCCGAGCCGCTACTACGGAACCGCCCGTTCTGCGTGGCGTGAGAACGCTGGTGCTCCAGTTCAATACCAGGATATCCCTATCGATGAGATGCAGGTCAGTAGCTATGGTATCAACGGCTGGAGCTACAACTGGGCAAACGTCAATACCGCTTATGCCCTCGCACCGATCTTCACGGTCTCTGAGTTGCAGGCGTGGTCGTATAACTCTCTCGACAACATAAAAAACCCCACCCAGGTGCCCTGGTTCGGCGACTGTGTCTGGCGCAACTCATGGCCGGATATCGGCGACAGCGGGTCGACAGATCCCGTCTCGCCATGGACGGCTAGTGTCATCACATCCCTGGCGCAGTGGCAGATAGACCGGCACCCCGGTAAGAACATCAATATGAGCTTCGCCGACGGCCATGCCGAACCGATCAATGTCAATGATCTTGACCAGCTATCCTGGCATCGCGACTGGCCAACGAACGGTAGCGTCGTGATCGATACAAATTGGTAAGAATTGTAGGACGATGATGTTGACGAAATACCTCAGTCTTTTTGGTATCGCTGCGAACAAATATGAAAGAAGCAATCTGATACAGCGATTGATGGTGATCCTCGTCATATCGAGTCTGCCGACCCTATCTTTCAGCCAGTGGTCCCAATACTTCTGGCCGAACCGCGGTGGCCTGATCGCCTCGCCTGATGAGACGAGACAGTTCAACTTCTGGCCGGCGGTGAACACGCACTGGGTCCGGCTGGTCAGCGGTACCGACGTACCCCTCGCCGCGGCATTTGAGTACGAATGAGCAATGCGTTGTAAAACAATCATGAACGAGCGTGATGAGACTTATCATCGATCGAAGGTTAACACAATGACCAGAACCCTTTGTTACTTGCTTGTGCTGCTTTGTATGACTCATCTGGCACAAGCCAAGGATGTGGACTTCCACACCCAGGTGGCCCCGATTCTCATGAAGCACTGCTACGAATGCCACGGCGGCACCGAGGCAAAGGGCGGGTTCTCGATCAACACGCTGGCGTTGTGGCTGGATAAGCAGGCCGCCGAGCCTGGTAATGGCGAGGACTCAGAGGTCATCTGGCTGATGCGCGAGGAGGACCTCGACGAGGCGATGCCGCCCAGGGGTAAGCCACGCCCGACCGAGGCGGAGATCATCACGCTGACCAAGTGGATTGACCAGGGGATGAAGTGGGACGAGGGGTTCTCCTTCGCGGGCAGCACGTACGAAGCGCCGCTGGAGCCGCGTCGGCCGGAGCTGCCCAAGGCGGTTGATGGGCGGGACAACCCCGTCGATCGGATCATCGACTCGTACCTTACGAAGCAGGACGTCGAGCCGCAGCCGACGATGGACGACGCCGCGTTTTACCGCCGAGCCTCGATGGACTTGATCGGCCTTTTGCCCGACCCGTCCGACGTCGATCGCTTCGTCAACGACAGCGACCCAAACAAACACGCCGCGCTCATCGACAAGCTGCTCGCCAACGACCGCGAGTATGCGCAGCACTGGATGACGTTCTTCAACGACCTGCTGCGGAACGACTTCACCGGCACGGGCTACATCACCGGCGGCCGCAAGTCGATCACGAACTGGCTCTATAAGTCGCTGCTTGAGAACAAGCCCTACGACCAGTTCACGCGAGAGCTGCTCGCGCCCAGGCCCGACGCGGAAGGGTTCATCAAGGGCATCAAGTGGCGCGGGGATGTGAACTCCAGCCAGAGCACGGAGATCCAGTTCGCGCAGAACGTCGGCCAGGTCTTCATGGGCATCAACATCAAGTGCGCGTCCTGCCATGACAGCTTCCTGGACCGCTGGACGCTGGAAGAGTCGTACGCCCTCGCCGCGGTGTATTCGGAGAAGCCGCTGGAGATCAACCGCTGCGACAAGCCGACCGGTGAGATCGCCAAGCCAGGCTGGCTCTACCCCGAGCTCGGCGAGATCGATGCCAAGGCCCCGAAGAACCAACGGCTCAAGCAGCTCGGCGACCTCATGACCGCCCCAGGAAACGGCCGGCTGACGCGCACCATCACTAACCGTCTCTGGCACCGGCTGATGGGCCGGGGCATCATCCACCCCGTCGACGCGATGGAGACCAAGCCCTGGAGCGAGGACCTGCTCGACCAGCTCGCCATCCACCTAAGCGATGAGAAGTACGACCTCAAGGCCGTGCTCCGCTTGATCACGACGTCGCATGCCTACCGCACGAAATCCGTCACGCTCGAAGAAGAGCCCGAGACCGACGGCTACGTCTACACCGGCCCACTGCTCAAGCGCATGACCGCCGAGATGCTCGTCGACACCATCCGTCAGGTCACCGAGACACAATCCACCAAGGCCGCCAATAAGTTCCCTGCGCAGGAGCTGGAAAAGCAGACCGGCACGCAAGGTGAAAAGTTCACCGCCCGCGCGTCGATGCT
Source organism: Planctomycetota bacterium (assembly GCA_039188575.1). Lineage (GTDB taxonomy): Bacteria > Planctomycetota > Phycisphaerae > Phycisphaerales > Phycisphaeraceae > JAHQVV01. Next base: position 5,193 of record JBCCYY010000106.1, read on the forward strand.
GCCCAGCGACTTCCTGCAACGCGCGCTCGGCCGGCCCAACCGCGAGCAGGTCGTCACCAGCCGACCGCAGGAGTTGACCACCCTCCAGGCACTCGACCTCGCCAACGGCGAAGCACTCAACACCATGATCCAGCAGGGGGCCACCTCCCTGATCAATAAGCACAAGGGCAAGACCACCGACCAGATGATCACGCTGGTCTACACCCGCGCCTTGTCCCGGCAGCCGACCGCGGCGGAACGCAGGATCTGCCGAGAGATGCTCGGCGAACCTATGATTCAGCAAGGCTTGGAAGACATGCTCTGGTCGGTCATCATGCTGCCCGAGTTCCAGCACATCCGATGATGTGTGTTGACAATGAAACCCCTCCCCCTCCGAGGGGGAGGCCGGGAGGGGGTGACGAGAAACCTGTGCACACGATTAGCACAAACAAGCTCGACACCCTCCCCCAACCCCTCCCTCCAGGGAGGGGAGTGAAGCAAGGAGTCCAACCATGAACGACTGGTACGACCCATCCAACCCCACCCTGACCCGCCGCCGCTTCCTGCAGGCGCTCGGTGCCTCGTCCGCCGCGGCAATGATGACCGGCGCGCCGCAACTCGTCACCGCCGACCGTGGCGAGGGGATCGAGAAGATCGCCGCCCGCGCCGACGCCGTCATCGTCCTGTGGATGGCTGGCGGTATGGCCGCGCCCGAGACGTTCGACCCCAAGACGTACAAGCCGTTCGAAAAGGGCCTGCCCGTCGAGAAGATCATCTCGACCTTCCCCGCGATCGACACCGCCGTAGACGACATCAAGATCAGCCAGGGCCTGGAAGAAGTCGCCAAGGTCATGGACCGCGCGACGCTCATCCGCTCGGCCGTCCAGCCCGACCTCGGCCACATCCTGCACTCCCGCCACCAGTACCACTGGCACACCGGCTACGTCCCGCCGATCACCGTCGCCGCGCCGCACCTTGGCGCGTGGATGGCCCGGCTGCTGGGCCCGCAGGACCCGGTCATGCCCGCCTTCCTCAACATCGGCCAGCGCCTCGAAGGCGTCGGCGAAAAAGAAGAACTCAAGGCCTTCACTACCGCCGGGTTCCTCGGCAGCGCGTACGGCCCGTTCAACGTGCCCTACCCCGAAGAGGCCGGCCGAGCCGTCGCCACGCCTAAGGGCATGACCGCTAAGCGCTTCGAAGAGCGCTACGAGAAATACAAAAAACTCGTCGAAGCCTCCGGTGACGAATACATCAGCGAGTACCACGAGGACTCGATGCGGCAGGCCGTGGACAACGCCCACGCTCTGCTCGGCTCAGAAAAGCGCAAGGCCTTCGACATCTCGCTCGAGCCCAAGGAGAGCTACGACAAGTACAACACCAGCCGGTTCGGCCGCGGCTGCCTGCTCGCGCGTCGCCTGGTCGAGGCCGGCTCGCGCTACATCGAGGTCACCACCGAGTACGTCCCCTTCCTGCACTGGGACACGCACGAGAACGGCCACACCACCGCCAAGCGCCTCAAGGAAGAGATCGACCGCCCGATCGCGACGCTCGTCCGAGACCTCGAAGAGAAGGGCATGCTCGACCGCACGCTCGTCGTCGTCGCCAGCGAGTTCTCCCGCGATATGATGATCGAGGGCGTGCCCGGCTCCAACGCGAAGGACCAGTCCCGCGCCAAGACCGACGTCCTCAAGGAGATGAAGCACTACGGCCTGCACCGCCACTTCACCGGCGGCACCAGCGTCGTCATGTTCGGTGGCGGCACCAAGAAGGGCTACATCTACGGCAGGACCGCGGACGAACGACCCAACATCGCGATCGAGAACCCGCTGTCCGTCGAGAACCTGCACGCGACGATGTACACGGCGATGGGCATCAGCCCCAAAACGCAGTTCGAGATCGAGCGTCGCCCCTTCTTCGTGACCAAGGACGGCAAAGGCAAGGCCGCGATGGACATCTTCGCGTGAGACTGTCCGCACAGAACAGGCATCGACCTAATCCAGGATATAAGAGCTGACCAATGAGATTGAGAGTAACTACGATTTGAAGCACTTATACCAACCTACCCTCACGGTTTATAACAATAATTATATTGGGTCTTAGGAAGTTAAGCGTCCTAAATTGGGTTCTCACGGAGTAGTTTGAGGACCGCCAGGTAGAGGTTATTGTAATCCCCCCTCAAAACTGACCAACTTAAAAGTGGAGGCTCCGTTACGATTTCTTTAACCCAGGAGCCTTTTGATGCGGACCAGTAAATTCAGCGAATCACAGATTGTTTCGATCCTCAAGCAGCAGGA
>JBCCYY010000107.1:0-7197 GCA_039188575.1 Planctomycetota bacterium
GGGGGTCGTTTTTTTTTTTGGTTTTTGTGTTTTATCAGGGGGGGTTTTGGGGGTTGGGCTAGGGGTCCGTGGCTACTATTTTTTTTTGTCTGGCCGGGGCCGTTTCGGGACCCCCGCTACACCGTTTTATATAGAAGTCAGATCTTCGGCAGCGCCGCACCGATGAGCGTGCCGACTAGCAGGATGCCGAGCATCCCAGTCACCAGGATCAGCGTGACCACCAGGTTGCGGTTGCTGTGGTTCAGCCAGCTGGCCTGTATGACTTCGACCGTTGGTTTTTCCGACTGCACACCGCCGTAGATCTGGTTGATCTGCAGCAGCTTGGCGGGCGAGAACGGTGCGTCCTGGCTGGCGTACGCCTCGCGAATCCCGGTCACCACCGCGGCTTCAACCGGGTTGGCATTGTTGCCAAAGTCTCGGCTGCGGACATATGTGAGGATGTCGGCGATGTCCTGGTCGGAAACCTCTGCGTACTTAAAGCCGGTCATCACCGCTTGGATCGCAGGCGGCTCGTACAGCTTGCCATTAACCGTGATCGGGCCCTCGACCCCGTTGAGAATGAGCAGCGACAGCATCTCCGGCGTCTTGTGCACCCAGTCCGAAGGCGACAGCGGCGGGCCGGCCCCTTCAAGACCCTTGCCATCCTCGCCGTGGCAGGTCGAACAGTGGGCCCCGTAGAGCAGGCTGCCCGCCTCGATCCGGGCGATCGTTTCCGGGTCCAGCTCGTTGCGTTCGTAGAGGAACATTTCGTCGAGCTTGCCAACTATATCTACAAGCGATTCGGGGGCACTCGCCTGCAGGGCGGTGAAGACATCAGGCTTGCCGTTGAGTTCCATCGGTGAAGACCGCACCTCACTACCCTGCAACATGCCCGCAAGGATCGCGAGCTTGTTGTCCTCGGAGTAGTCATCCGAAGCGAGCTTGTTCACGAGTTCATTGACGACAGCGATCTTGTCCTGCTCTACCGCCTGGTCGGCGAGCGTCGTCAGCAGGTCGTTGCGGCTGTCGGCGAAGTCGGGCGAGTCGACCAGCGCTAGCAGGGACCCGATGGTCAGGTCGCCGCTCTCGGTCGCCTTGACCAACGCCCCGGCGAGCATGTCCTTGATCGGTCCGCCCTCGATCTTGGCGAGCATGACCGCTTCCTTGCCACGCAGGCCGCTGACGACCGCGCTGTGGAAGAGCTTGTCTTCACCACGCCGCCTGAGCACGCCGAGCAAGACGTCGTAGGCCTGCGGCGTATCGATGCTCGCGAGCACGCCGGCACTCAAAGCGAGCTGCATATCCATCGCCCAATTTGGTGATTCGTTGGCGTAGCGAAGCATCAACGCGACGAAATCCCTCGCCTCGGGTTCGCCCTCAAACGCCTCGCTCAGGCGGAGCACCTGGACACGGACCCGCTGGTCTTCGGAGTTGCCGGCCGTTTTGAGGACCTCGGGATCGAGCTTACGCATCCCCTCAAGCGCCCATAGCGCGTGGATCCGGGCCTGCGGGTTGTCACTGGTCGTCGCCACCTCGATAAGCGGGTCGACCGAGTCGCTGGCCCGCCGCTGGACGAGCACGCGCTGTGCGTTGTGGCGGTGCCAGCTGTTGGTGTGGCCCAAGAGCTCGACCAGCTGCAGGCTATCCATTTCGCTCAGCTTGACCGGGTTGTGATCGATCGGCGAGTCTTTGTGGACGACGCGGTAGATACGGCCCATGCCGATCGGCTTGTCCAGCTCTCGGGCATCGATTTGCCGACGCAGGTAGCCGCTGATGTAGGTCTGGTGCTGGATGAGCCCGCGGTACAGATCAACGAGGTACAGCGCGCCGTCCGGCCCGGTGTACGCGTTGACGAAGCGGTTGCGTTCATCGGTAGAAGTCAGAAACTCCCTTCCCTCGTAGGCGTGCTCCGCGGTGGGCTTGCCGCTTTCATCTGTGCCCAGCACGATGCGCTTGACGAGGTTGCCCGCGGGCTCGGGGACGAAGACGTTGTTGTAGTAATCCTCGGGGAACTGGGTGCCGCGGTAGATCACCGGGCCGCACGCCGCGGTCGCGAACTTGAGCTTCCAGGTCTCGTGGTCGACGACGCCCGGCCGGTACGCGCGGTTCACGCCGGGCGTCGGCCCGATGGGCCAGACGTTGGGCTTGACCTTGAGCAGCGGGTTCCTGAAGCTGAAGTTCGGGTTGCGCTTCGTTGCGCTCGGTGGGAGCAGCTCGTACTCGATCAGGATCGGGTTGCGGTTGGTCAGGATCCGGCCGTCATCGTCCTGCGTGATCCCCCACTGCCCGCGGAATTCGGTGCCGCCCGTCGGGTTGCGGTCGGTCTTCATATCCGGGCGGAAGCGCGCGCCGCTCTGCTTGTACCGCCGCGTAGACTTGGCGTTGTAGTACCAGTTATCAAGGCCGTAGAGCAGGCCGTTCGCCTGGTGCTCGACGTTGCTCTTGGCCTTGCCGTCGTTGGAGTACTTCGGGTCGACGGTCTGCTTGAACCCGGCCGTGCCGTTGGAGTTGATCTTGACGAAGTAGAGCTTCTCGAAGTCGGCGTAGAGCAGCCCGCCCTTGGCAAACGCCAGGGCGCGGGGCAGGACAATCTCGTCCAGGAAGACGGTGCGCTTGTCCATTACGCCGTCCGCGTCGGTGTCTTCGAGGATGACGATGTTGCCCTTGGGCTCTTCCTCGCCGTTGGCGAACTGGTCGGGCATGTAAGTCGTCATCTCGGCGACCCAAAGCCGGCCGTCCTCGTCCCAGGCCATGCAAACCGGGTCCACGACCAACGGCTCGGCCGCGACGAGTTGGATCTCAAAGCCCTCCTCGAGCTGGAAGGTCTCGAGCGCTTCCTCCGGCGAGAGCACCGGCGAGGGCTTGTTCATGATCTCGTCAGGCGGGTTGATCGACTGGTCCGCATCCGCAAACGTGGAAAGCGGGGCCAAAACCAGGGCCAGCAAAAAGAGATATAAACGGACGATGGAGAATCGGTTCATGGCAGCACAGAACAGGGGTGGGATTTGGCAAGTGTCGCTTGTGACAGTTAGGACCACTTATCAACGCTATATCTTACGCGGAATAGGCTGACTGATCCCCTCAAAATCACGCTTCAAAACGTTCATTTGGTGCCAAGATCGCGAGAGCCGCTAGAATCCACGCCCCAGCAAGAGCCCACCATGCCCGACACGATCCAGTCCAGACTCACGCCCGGCGACCACAAGATCGCGATCGCCTGCGGCCGGTTCAACGAGTACATCGTCGACCGCCTGCTCGAGGCCGCCTTAGACACCTGGCACATGCTCGGGGGCAAGGACGAGAACCTCACCGTCGTACAGGTCCCGGGGTCGTTTGAGCTGCCCGTCACCGCGCTCAAGCTGGCCGAATCGGGCGATTACGCCGCGGTGATCTGCCTGGGCTGTGTGATCCGTGGCGAGACCGACCACTACGACGCCGTGGTCGAACAGACCGCCAAGGGCGTCAAAGATGTGAACGTCAAGACCGGCGTGCCTTGTATCTTCGGCGTGCTGACCTGCGACAACCTCGAGCAGGCCATCCACCGGGCCGGGGGTAAGGTCGGCAACCAGGGCCGGTACGCCATGATGGCCGGCGTCGAGATGGCGAACCTGATCGAGTCGCTAAGCTAGATCATCTTGCGTTGTTCCTGGCCTCCCTGTTTTGCCCCCTCTCCCTGGGAGCAGGAGCCCGAGCCGTGCCAGAAAAGAGGCAAGGCGAGTGACACTCGCTTGCGCTTCGTGCTCTGAAAGAAGCGGGCAGGCCGGGCTTCGCGTAGGGGCGCTGCGGGTTCAAGCCCGGCTGTCTTGTTCGGAGGGGTGCGTCGAAGGACGCCAAGGGCTTGGCGGTCTTGACCGGTTGGGCGCGGCTGGGCGGCCTTGGCGTCATCCGGGTGTACTACAAAACCTCCTGGATCACCGGGTTGGTGCGCACGACACACGCTTTTTGCGCACGGTTTCAAGTGTGCCACGCTTGGCTTGGCGCTCTTGATCGACGCGATCAGACCCTCAGACGGGAGGGAACGCTCCGCAAACGGTCGGGACGCTGTGAAGATGCGAGAGACGCACCGGCATTGCTCTGCTTATTGCTCTTAGAACATATATGAGAAGGCAGCAATAGCCGGCGGCCTACGGACGCCGGACACGAGGGCAGGCGGGTTGTCGCGATCTACAAACTGCTTTCGCGTCCGGGGCCCGTAGGTCCCCGGCTGTGAAGCATCCTTCTCGCACGCGTTCTTAGGCGGCGGGCTTCTGCCGCTCGGCTGCTGACAGGCCGTGTGGCGTCGCCTTGACCGCGACGCTGGAGATCCCGACCCGGTTCAGGCACAGCGTGATGCCCTGCTCCTGGAAGTAGCGTTCCATGGCCATGCGTTGGCCGTGCCAGAAGTACGCATCATCGAAAATGATCACCCCGCCCGGAGCGAGCCGGGGGTAGAGGTGGGTCAACTCGTGGTACGTCGATTCGTACCAGTCCGTATCCAGCCGGAGCAGTGCGATCTGATCGGGCACCGTCGCGGGCAGGGTGTCCTGGGTCTTGCCCTGAACAAACCGGCAGCGTGCAGAATCGTAGCCCGTCGAGGCGAGGTTTTGCCGCACCTGTTCAATCGGCGCGTAGCACCACGTGTTGTGGTCGGCGTGTTGGCTCTGCTGCCACTTCGTCTGCGCGACCTGCCCAGAGAATGAGACATCGTGATCGGTCGGCTCGACCATCCCGGCAAAGGTGTCGTACAGGTACAGGTCCCGATCGGTCACGCCCCGGTCTTTCAGGGTGTTGGCCATGAGCATGCAGATGCCGCCCTTCCAGACGCCGCACTCGACCAGGGCCCCGGGGATACCCGCGTTGAGCACATAGTTCAGGCTGTTCCAGACGCTGTAGCAGCGCTCCCAATCCACCATCGTGAACTCGCGGACCGGCAGGTAGGCCTGGGCGAACTCACGCTCGAGCTTGATATCGTTCTGTTGATCGGTCATAGCGTCCGTATCGGGCCGACGTGAAGGGCCAAGGGAAAAAACCTAGGGAGGCTGAGCGCGAACAAGGGTCCCGCCGACCGCGTCATGCATCTTCTTAAGCGTTTAAACTGCCGCTATGCCCAACCCCGGAAGTACGCCCAACCGCCGCGACCTGCGCCGCCTGGCGATGCAGGTGCTCTACCAGCTCGATATGACATCGCCCAAGCACAACCCCGGCCATGCGCCGACGGTGCTGCCGGATCGGGACGAGCTCGCCGAGGCATTGGACGAAGAGCACGACAGCCTGCCGACACGGAAGAAGGCTGCAGAGCTGGCGCTGGTTGCCTGGGCCGAACACGAGCAGGCCGATGAGAAGGTCGCGACGCTGTCGCCCGACTGGCCGACGCACCGCCAACCGCCGGTCGACCGCGCGATCCTCCGGCTGGCCTACTTCGAGATGACCTCCGGCCACGCCCCGGTCAAGGTCGCGATCAACGAGGCCGTCGAGCTCGCCAAGCAGTTCGGGTCCGAGCAGAGCCCGCCGTTCATCAACGGCGTGCTGGATAAGCTGGCCCGAATCATCAACACACCCGAAGAGAACGGTGTAGCGGGCGACGCGGAGCGTCCCGTGCCCGAAGAACCCACCGATGAGGACGCGTGGTTGGATGATGCGAGGGAGAAATAACCCATGTAGGCCGGGATAAAGCCCGGCCTACTCACTAAGAGTCGAACCACTGCACGTAAATCAAATCATTCTCACGATCAACACCAATAAACCAGTACTCATAACGTTTCTCAAGATAGTAACGCTCCGGCAGTGTTTCTAGATGATTTTGAGGCCACCATGCTGGCCAGTCGCTCCACAACCCACTCTGAGACTCATCAATGGGAACAGGTTGCAATCCAGCCGAATCAACCAAAGCTTTGACAAAAAGCGAATCAGCCGGTTCCAGTAGCCAAACATGAGAGTGGTCCATCCCGAAGCCTGACCACTCATAGTGCTTGATCTTGATATTTGAGGGTGTCGATATGCCGTACTTAGCTTTTAGTGCTGGACTGGGGAATTTCGGGTAGAAGAGAATTGTAATTAAAAGCGTAGGCAGCATCAGACAGGCGAATAGAGTTGCAAGCTTGCGTTTCATCGTTATTTAAAATACTCGAAAGCTAACGAAAACTCTGAGACAGATACCAGACTTGTCTGTCCGTTCAAAAATACTACCCTACCCCCACCATGCCACTATTCAAAGCCGTCTTCGGCAAACTCAAGAAGGGCCTGTCCCGCACCTCGGAAGGCACCGGGTCGGCCATCCGGTCGCTGCTCGTCGGCAAGCCACTGAGCAAGGAGCTGCTGCGCGACCTTGAGAAAGCCCTGATCCAGGCGGACGTCGGGATCAAAACCGCGATCGAGCTGCGCAAGGACATCGAGGCCGGGTGGGAACGCTCGGAGATCAACGACGGCGACGAGGCCCTCGCCGCGCTCAAGGACCAGCTCGCCGCCTACTTCCCCGAGGAAGACCGCACGCTGAATGCCAACCCTGAGGGCCTGACCGTGATCCTCGTCTGCGGGATCAACGGCGCGGGCAAGACGACCAGCATCGCGAAGATCTGCAGCGCGCTTCGCAGCGAGGGCAAGTCGGTATTGCTTGGTGCGTGCGACACGTTCCGCGCCGCGGCGGTCGAGCAGCTCGAGGTCTGGTCGGGCCGATTAGGCGTCGAGGTCGTCAAGGGTCAGCAAGGCGGCGACCCCGCGGCGGTCGCGTTCGACGCGACCCAGGCCGCGATCTCGCGCGGCGTCGATGTGCTGATCCTCGACACGGCTGGGCGCTTGCACACGCAGTCGCACCTGATGGACCAGCTCAGCAAGATCAGGAGAGTGGTTGAAAAACAACTGCCGGGGGCGCCCCACGAGGTGCTGCTTGTGATCGACGCGACGACCGGGCAGAACGGCGTCAACCAGGCCAAGGTCTTCGCCGAATCGACCGACGTCACCGGCATCTTCCTCTCCAAGCTCGACGGCAGCGCCCGCGGCGGGATCGTCATCGCCATCCGCGAAGAGCTGGACCTGCCCGTCAAGTTCGTCGGCGTCGGCGAAACACCGGACGACGTCGAGCCCTTTGACCCCGCCAACTTCGTCGAGGCGATGTTCTCAGTAAATTGACCGTGTAGCGGGTGTCGGGGGGCGGGCCCTGCGGAACAACAAAAAATGGGGGCAAAGGGAGCAGCCCCGCACCCCCCAAACCAAGTGTTAAAAACCCCCACAAAAAACACGCAC
>JBCCYY010000108.1:0-6990 GCA_039188575.1 Planctomycetota bacterium
GGATACTCCCCCAGAGGAAAAACGACAAGCGCGAGGCAAGCTCGAAGTCATCGAGGGGCTGGGCCTTCTCGTCTACGCCTAGCTCGTAGAGGTAGAGGAAGCGTGGCGAAGCCAGGACCGCGGAGGCCGTCTGCTTCATCGCTTCAGTGAAGCCCGTGCCCGTGTTGATCTGTCCAAGGGTGTAAGACGCGTAACGCTCGAGGGTTTCATCGTCGACCGTTCGGCGAAAGGCGCGGGTCAGGAAGATTCGCAGCCGACTGTTGACCTCATTGTCGACATCCGCGTCTTTGCCGGGTGCCGTAAACAACCACCGCCATGCTCGGCTGGTTTTCCGGCCCATGTCCCGGCTGTTCATGATCGATTGGCTAAGCTTGAGGAACTCTTCCATGAGCAGCGGCGACAGGGACAGGTGGTCACCGCGGTTGTCGAAGCCGTGTTCGGCACGGAGGTCCTGAGGGAACGGCCCCACGCCGGCCAAGCGGTCTTGGACAAGTTGAGACTTACCCAGGGGCCTGCTCCCAACCTTGAGCGTGTCGGGCATCTTGCCGCTCGCCGGGTCGAAGTAGTTGCTGTGTGATCGCAGCATCCGCTCGGGCAGCGCAAACAGGTCGACCTCTAGCTCCAGCAGATCGACGACTGCGTTGTTGTATTGCAGGCGCGTCATCCGGCGGATCGGTGTGTGCGGGTAGCGGGCGTGCTTGGAGAGGCCCGCGGCGAGCAGCTGCTTGATCTCCATGACCGCCTGCTTGCGCACCTCCACCTTCATCGCCGGCTCGCCCTCCGGCGGCATCTCATTCGCCTCAAGTACCCAGAGTACGTCGTCCCACCGCTCGGCCGATTCCTGGTCGTTGATGGCCAGCGGCAGGTCATCCAGCCGGACTCTCCCTTTCTGCTTGTCAGGGCCGTGGCACTTAATGCAGTGCTGTTCGAGCATTGCTCGGGTCGGTAGCACAGTCTTCTTGCCCTCTAGGGTTGAGGCACTGGCCGAGATGATCAAAGGTGAAGAATCGGATACCGAAGGGGAAGAATTAGAGACGGGGGTATTGCTTAGGTCTGGCACAAAACGATCCGGGTATGTGACACCGCCCAGCAGCAGACAGGAGGCCCCGATAGCAATCATCCAAGTGAATCCACGATATGAGACTTGTTTGTTTGTAAGCGTCACGAGCGGGCCTCCAACACGATCGTTGGGCATAAGATGAAACCCGGTACTTGTAACTCAGACAACAATACCAACCTGCCATTACGATGCCTGACTGGACCAAGCATAGGAGTTTCACAATGATCGTCGGCGTCCCCAAGGAAATCAAGAGCGAAGAGTACCGCGTGTCGATGCTGCCCGTTGGCGTCGATGAGCTGGCCAAACGCGGGCACACCGTGCTCGTCGAGAAGGCCGCGGGTATCGGCAGCGGCTACGAAGACGCCCGCTATAGCAAGGCCGGGGCGACGCTGGTCGATACCCCCGAAGAGATTTTCGCCAAGGCCGACATGGTCGTGAAGGTCAAGGAGCCCCAGCCGAGCGAGACCGCGATGATGCGGGCTGATCAGGTGCTGTTCACCTACTTCCACTTCGCGGCGGATGAGGCGCTGAGCAAGGGCTGCCTGGAATCGGGCGCGAGCTGCCTGGCGTACGAGACGCTGGTTGACCGCAAGGGCGGGCTGCCGCTGCTGACGCCGATGAGCGAGGTCGCGGGCCGGATGGCGGTGCAGGAGGGCGCGAAGTACCTCGAAAAACCGATGGAGGGCCGGGGGATCCTGCTCGGCGGGGTGCCGGGCGTCGAGCCGGCCCGCGTGCTGATCCTCGGCGGGGGGATCGTCGGGACTCAGGCCGCGATCGTCGCCGCGGGTATGGGCGCGGACGTCACGATCATGGATGTCAGCCTGGACCGGCTGCGATACCTCGACGAGATCATGCCAGCGAACGTTACGACGGTGTACTCCGATGCGCACGCGATCCAGGAGCACGCGGTCAAGTCCGACCTCGTCATCGGCGCGGTCCTCATCCCGGGCGGCCGGACGCCGGTCTTGATCAGCAAGGACATGCTCAAGGGCATGCTGCCGGGCAGCGTGATCATCGACGTCGGCGTCGATCAGGGCGGGTGCATCGAGACGACACGTCCGACGACGCACGCCGAGCCGATCTACATCATCGACGAGGTGGTGCACTACTGCGTGGCGAACATGCCCGGCGCGGTCGGCCGGACCTCAACGCAGGCGTTGTGCCACGCGACACAGCCTTACGCGATCCAACTGGCCGAGGCGCTCGCGGGCGATGGATTGGAGGCACTCGTGCGTTCACGGGCCGACTTCAATTCCGCGCTGAACATGCACGCGGGCAAGGTGACTCACGAAGAGGTCGCCCACGCCATCGGGGCGGACTACGAAGACTCGCTTCGGCTCACCGACCGCCGGGCCTGATTGACAATCAAGGCAGCCGCTACCCATAGGCGAGGGGCCGATGTGAGTACCAACTTCAAGAACGCCAATCAAAGCGTGGCACAGTTGCGGCTGTGCGCACCAGGCCTTCAGCCCCCGGTTATGCCAGCCATGACCCGCTGTTTTGCCTCGCTCCAGCAAAGCAAGTTCAAAACACCTTTGATCCCGGGTAAAGCGTCGTCATCACGCGCTTGCGCAGCCAGAGCAGCACGATCAGGTTGATAAGCTTGACCCAGATCAGCCAGCTCTGCAGCGCGACCGCCTCGCGGAAGTCGGTGAGCCCGAATATGAAGAACGCTAAGGCATAGAACAACTCGATCCCACTGCGCTTTTCTTCCGGCTGCTTCGCCCGCCGCCTGAGCACGACGATGGTGAACCCGACCCAGAACAACCCCTCGACGAGGTTGATCCCGCGGTAGACCGCCGCGTGCAGCGGGTCCTCGGACGTGGTGTATGACCACCACGTGTGGAACCAGAGCCAATCGAACAACTCAGCCAAGCCAGCCCCCGTGCTTCAGTAACGGTTCACGACTGCTTATTCTGGATCGCCCCGCCGATACAGGCGCCCGCGGCGAGGATCGCTCCGACCGTCATCATTGAGCTTGCCGTGCTGTGTCCCATCGGGTTGTCTTTGCCTTTTTCAACAAAGAAGGACAGCACGATAAAGAGCAACCCAACCACCGCCATCATCGGGATGTAGACCTGTCCGAACCATCGCATGGCATGTCTCCTTAGAAGTGAACCAAATGACTATGAACGACCGCGTTCAGGACTTGATGGCGTTGAGCGCCGCGTCGTAGTCCGGCTCATCCGTCAGCTCGGGGACGATCTCTTTGTGCGTGATCACGCCCTCCGGGTTGATGATGTAGATCGCTCTTGCAAGCAGGCCGTTCTCCTTGATGCGTTGGCCGTAGGTCTTGCCGAAGTCCCAGTAACGGTAGTCGCTGAGCGTGATGACCTGGTCGATGCCTTCCGCGGCGCAGAATCGCTTCTGAGCCATGGGCAGGTCCATGCTGATCGTCAGGATCACGACGTCCTCGCCGAGCGCTGCGGCCTTCTCGTTGAAGGCTTTCGTTTGGATCGCGCAGACATTCTTATCCACCGACGGCACGACCGAAAGCACAATGGCCTTACCCGCGTAGTCGCTGAGCTTCGCCTCTTTCATGTCCTGCTTGACGGCAACGAAGTCGGGCGCGGTATCACCGACCTCGACGGGCTCACCGACCAGCGTGACAGGGTTGCCGCGGAGCGTGACCTCGCCGGGCCGTTCGGTTATGGGTTTGAGCGTGGATGAGCAGGCCATCAGCGGGAGGGTCAGCAGCACAACGATTAGGGCGGGTTTCATGCGGGCTCCTTAAAAAGACGCGGTGCATGCATGGTAGCCGAGTTGTTACGCTGTAGCAGCAGACCCATTACCCGATCACGAGGCTCACCATGCAACTGACCGGCAAACGCGTACTCATCTTTGTGGGCGACGACTACGAGGACCTCGAGCTGCAGTACCCCAAGTACCGCCTGCGCGAGGCGGGGGCCGAGGTCGTCGTCGCCGGCCTAGAGGCGGGCGTGACCTACAAGGGCAAGCACGGCTACCCGCAGCTCAGCGAGGCGAAGCTCAGCGACCTCTCTGCCGACACATTCCACGGCTTGGTCGTGCCCGGCGGGTGGATGCCCGACAAGCTCCGCCGCTACGAGGAGGTGCTGTCGATCACCGCCGACATCGACAAGCAGCGCAAGTGCCTCGCGTCGATCTGCCACGGCGCGTGGATCAATATCTCCGCCAACGCGGTGGAGGGGTACCGCTACACGAGCACGCCGGGCATCAAGGACGATCTGGTTAACGCCGGCGTGAGCGAGTGGGTGGATGAAGAAGTCGTGATTGATCGGCACCATGTGAGTTCGCGTCGGCCGGACGACTGCCCCGCGTTCTGCCGGGCGATCATCGAGGTGATGACCAGCTAGCCGTTCGCTAATGCTGCTAGGCGGCGCGTCCCCGATGAGCGATCAAACCATCATCACGAGTTTACAGAACGCGCGTGTGAAAGCGTTAGCGAAGCTGCGCGACCAGCGCGGCCGACGCGAGACAGGATTGTTCATCGCGGAGGGCCGACGGACAGTAGAGCGGGCGATTGCTGCAAAACTTGAGATCGAATCGATCTGGGTCTGCCAGGAGTTGCTCGGTGACACAGGCGGCTTGCTGCTAAGCGCGGGGCACAACGTGGTCGCGGTCAGCCCTGACGTCTTTCGAAAGATCGCCTACGTACGCGAGCCGGAGGGGATTCTTGCGGTGTGTAAGCCACCGACGTGGTCGATAGAGGCGTTGCCTGCGGCGGACGAATCAGCACTCGACCTTGTCGCCGTTGGCACCGCGAAGCCGGGCAACCTCGGGGCGATGGTCCGCACGGCCGACCTGGCGGGGTGCCGCAGCGTCATCGCCGCGGGCACGCCGGTGGACGCGATGAACCCCAACGCGATCCGTGCTTCGACCGGCTCGGTGTTTACCCAGCCCACGGTCTCGATGAGCGAGGAAGAAACGATCGAGCACCTCGTCGAGAAAAAGGTTCGCATCCTCGCGGCGGTCGTCGATGGCGAGGCCGACTACACCCAGGCCGACTACACCGGCCCCTGCGCGATCGTCATCGGCCCGGAAGACACCGGGCTCAGCGAAACATGGAAACAAGCCACAGAATCAACCGGCGGACAGAGCGTGCGGATCGCAACCGCAGCGGGGGCCGCCGACTCGCTCAACGCCTCGGTCACCGCGGGTATCCTGCTGTTCGAAGCAAGGCGTCAGCATAGAGCGGCCGGGCTACAATAGCTATACTCACTCGTCGGCTTGGGCCCTCTCTCCCTCTGAGGGAGAGGGCGGGGATGAGGGTGGGGCGCACAGTACGCCGCGGCCCACACCAAGCGTTCACTCATGGTCCCACGCTGGACCCTCACCCCAACCCTCTCCCTGGAAGGGAGAGGGAGCAAGACCTCCGCCATGCCCGACACCGCGACCCTTTCGACCGTCTTTGACGCCGTCATCCAACCGCTCACCGATGCGGGGGTCTTTGCCAGCGTTTCGCGCACCGACGCCGGCGTCCGCTGCGACGCGATGCACCTCGAAGAAGAGTGCTACTACGCGGCGAAACTAGACGACGACGGCACGCTCTGGGCCGGCTGGTACAGCCCGGACCGCTGGGTCAGCGGCTCGATCGAGGGCGACCTCGTTCACACCGGCGACAAGATCGACGATCTGCTCGAAGAAGAACTCGTCGACCAGGGCCTGTCGATCTCGATCCCGCTGGAGCATTACCGCGATGACGACAAGCTCTTCGTCTTCCACGGCACGCTAACGCTGCCCCCGGAAGTCGAACAGGCGACTGACACGCTGGTCAGAGTCTTGCTCGCGTTTGAAGCCTGCTTCGTCGAGCTTGGCGATATGGCACCGGGTGAAGAGGACCAGTAGCTGATCGAGTCGCTCGGCGGGCCAACTTAAGTTGGCCCGCCAGACCGGGTGCTTCATCTTTGTTAAAAAGAAGGAGGCGCTTGCCAGACCGGTCCAAGCACCTCACTGAAGAACCCTCGCATGTGCTCCCATGAACGCTTGTCCGCCTTCTCGTTGTAGGCCGCGCCGCGGCTGTTGTCGTTGCCGGCCATCGGCTGAGTAAACGAATGCACCGCACCGCTATACTCGATCATCTGCCAGTCGACTTTGGCATCGTTGAATGACTTTTTCATCGCATCGATGCCCTCACGCGGAACGAACGGGTCATCCGCGCCGTGCAGTACAAGCACCTTTGCCTTGATCTTCTGCGCGTCTTCGGGCGTTGGTGCATCGAGCCCGCCGTGGAAGCTGACGACACCGGCAACATCCGCGCCACTGCGCGCCAACTCAAGCACACCCGTCCCACCGAAGCAGTAGCCGATCGCTGCGACCTTCTCTTGATCAACCCATTTGTGCTTCTTGAGCTGGTCAAGCCCAAGGTTCAAGCGCTTACGGAAGAGTTTGCGGTCGTTCTTAAACTTTCCTGAGGCCTTGCCAGCCTCCTGCATGTTCTTGGGGTTGTGATCCGTGCCATAGATGTCTAACACAAAAACCAAATAACCGCGAGCCGCCAATTGTTCAGCCCGACCTTTTTCATAATCGGTCACACCCATCCACTGATGGACGATCAAGACACTGGGCATGCCATCGTCGACTCCCTCGGATTGCGGTTGAACACGATCGCTGTTCCACACAAGATGCCCCGTCAATGTGGTGTCACCGTCCTTGTAAGTGATCGCCTCGGTCTTGATCTCGGCAAACGCAGGCATGGTCAAGAGTAGGCAAGCGAGTCGTACAACAAGGCTTTTCATGATGAGACCTTTCGATAAGCTTGAGGTTGGGTTGCAGTGTTTGTTCACAGCCGCGACGCTATGCGTCGCAGGTCTTGTGATAGGTTTTATCATGCTAGGCCTGCGACGCATAGCGTCGCGGCTGTGAACAAACACTGCAACCCAACCTCAAGCTTATCGAAAGGTCTCATCATGAAAAGCCTTGTTGTACGACTCGCTTGCCTACTCTTGACC
>JBCCYY010000109.1:0-6759 GCA_039188575.1 Planctomycetota bacterium
CCGCCACCGGCCGAACTGGTCGTAGTTCTCCAGCGCGAAGCCGAGCGGGTCGATCCGGCTGTGGCAGTTCGCGCAGGACGGCTTCTGGCTGTGCAGCTGCATCATGCGTTGCGGCGACAGGCCCGCTTCCTCGAGCCGTTCGTCGAACTCGCCGACATCCGGCGGCGGGGGCGGCGGGGGGGTGCCCAGCAGCTCAGACAGGATCCAGTTGCCCCGCACGACCGGGCTGGTCCGATCCGGGAACGCGGTCACCATCAGGATGCTGGCCTGGGTGAGGAAGCCGCCGCGTCGGTCGTTGGGCAGCTTGACTCGCCGCATGTGCTCGCCCTCGATCCCGCGCCAGCCGTAGAAGCGGGCGAGCTCTTCGTTCACAAAGGTGAAGTCGCTGTCGATGATCTGCGTCAGCGGGCGGTCGTGCTTGACGATGTCGTGGAAGACGTACGCCGACTCCATGCGCATCGCGTGCATCAGCGAGTCGGTGAACTCGGGCATGTCGATCGGGTCGGGCCTCCGCCGTGAACCCAGGTGGGTAAAGCCAAGCCACTGGCTGGCAAAATTTTTGCCGAGCGTCAGCGCCTTTGGGTCCTTCAGCATCCGGTCCACCTGGGCGCGGAGGACCGCGGGGTGGTCCAGCCGCAGGGCGGGCTTCTCCTCTGCAGCCAACCGCATCAGTTCGTCGTCCGGCATGGACGCCCACAAAAAGTACGACAACCGGCTGGCCAATGCGTAAGGCCCGATCTTCTCGATACGACCGGGTCTGGGCTGCTTGCCGGGCAAGGCCTCCATCCGCAGGAGGAAGGGCGCCTCGATCAGTGTGTTCTTCAGCGCGGCACGGAGCGCCTGATCGTGTGGCTTACCGCGCTGGACCGCCGAGCGGTAGTGGGCCAGGGCATTCGCGGCTTCCTTGTCGGTAACCGCCCGGCGGAACGCGCGGGGCAGGAAATAATCGAACGCTGCCTCGGCCCGCCGTTCGCCGGCACGCATAGCCGCAGCCCTTTTACCGATCACGCGCTCCCACTGCTGCCGGCCGGCACCCTCGGGAAGGGCGAGGTCGATCGCGCGCTCAGCCGCAGACAGGTAGCGCTGCATCATGCCGGACTGGAGGAACAGCGTGTTTGCGCTGTTGTCGAACCCGCTCTCGCCCACCATCTCGGTCGGGAACATCTCGGCCGCATCCCAGTCAATCCCCAGCAGGTCGCGCAGTGTGTTGCTGTATTCTCGGTGTGTTAGTCGGCGGACCGGCTCGTAACCCGCGCTGGCGACCTCCGCATAATCGAACTGCATGACCAGCCGATCGATCAGGCCGGCGAGCTCTTGCCGTTCTTTCGCGGTCGGCTGCGGGTGCCGCCTGGGTGGCATGTCGCCGTCGCTGATGCGCTGCAGCACGTTGACCCAGTCCAGGTGGTTGCGCACCATCGGCTGCTCGCGAAGCATCAGCGACAGATCGATACCGCCCTGGCCCTTGTCGGGGCCGTGGCACTGCACGCAGTGGATATCGAGCAGGTCTGCGAGCTGGTCGATGCGCTGTTTGTCGGCTTGTGAGACTTGGTACCCGGTTGGCTTGGCTTCGCCCCACGCCAAGGGCGCAGAAAGCATCGCCAGCAGGGCGAGCCCGGTCCGCACGGCACGATGCACGATATTGAGGTCCACACACAGCTCCCAAAACAGGCGGGGCGAGATACCTGTTAGTGCAGCCTGTCGACGCCGGGTTTACCCATTCCCTTGTTTTTCTCGGGTAATACGAACGAAGCACACCACGGTGAATGATAAGTCAGGGGCCTGCTTACTCTTCTTCAACCAGCGTATAGCTGACGAGTGCCGAGCCGTAGGGCTCACCGTCCTCATCCATGCCCATATTTTTAATGATGCCGACACCCGGCGCGACCCAGCTCGTGAAGACGTAGTCTTCGTCTTCGGTGCTGGTTTCCGTGTAGACGATGCACTCGAACTCGCCCGCCTTAGTCGTGACCTTCTCATTCAAGGCCGTGACGGTCATCACGATGGTCTGGTCGTCCGCGTTGGGTTTATAGGTCTCGCCAAGCGTCGCGGGGTAGCGGTAGTACTTGGAGAGCGAACTGAGTTTGAGTTCTTCGGCCACGAATTCTTCGTCGTCATCACCCTCATTCAATTCCGCCCAGGCGTCCCACTCATAGCCGTCTTTCAGCGTCAGCCAGAAATTGTCGGAGACCAGCTCAGCCGTATTCGCAGGCCGGCCGGCCTCGTGCTCGTAGCTCCTGAGCAGGTGCCAAGGGTGGCCGTCAAAGAGGACGACCCCCTCGACGCGGTCGGTGGTGATGAAGCTGTTGTCCATGTCCTCGTAGACCCAGGTGTTACCAATGGTGAGTGGTGTTAGGACATCGCCGTCTTCACCGCGCGTCTTGGGTTCCTCCGCTTGGGCGAGCGATAGGCCAAAGGTCAGGATGAGAAGGAGCGAGAACATCGTGAGGATATTGTTTTTCATGGCTGATTCCCGTGGGTCGGTTTTGGCAATAGGTGTAACAGTTTTTCGAGTGCTTCGCTGAGAGCATCGCTGGCGGTGTGCAGGTGGCGCTCGAATTCCTCGTGCGTCGGGTGCGGGCCATCGACGAGGTCGGTGACCGCCTTGACGGCGCAGAGCGGCTTGCCGTGCTGGTCGGCAACCCAGGCGATCGCGGCGGCCTCCATGTCTTTGGCATGCGTGCCGACGCGTTCGATGCGTGCCGCGTCGTCATCGTTCATGTCCAGGCTGTTGCCCGAGCTGACGACGCCCTGTTCGAGCCCCAGCGCCTCGGCCCACTCCGAAACATCGCATAGCTCCCACCCGCCGTCGGCGTAGGGCTCAAACGGGGCCAGCGGGATACGCCGATCGTGGAAGTAGAAAGGCCCGCCGGTGAGGTAGACCTTGCCGATCGCGCCGCCGCGTTGGATAAACCCGCCGCAGGTCCCCGCGTTGATGAGCAGGTCGGGGCCGAGCCTGTCCAGGACGAGCTGCGTCGCGACCGCGGCGGGCTGGGTCCCGATGCAGTCCACGCCGAACCGCCTGTCTGCGCCCATCACGGCGACATCGACACGCAGACCACCGACCTCGCCGTCGTACCACCGCACCGGCATCGGCGGGCTGAGGAACCCCTGATCCGCCAGTTCAAGCCGGCGGATCAGAGGCAAGGCCTCGTCCTGCATCGCAAACAGCAGCGCGGCGTGTCGGGTCGTCATCCCCGCAATGCTAACCAACCTTGTCCAACGCGTCCTTCAGTCTTGCGGCGGGAAGCAGATCGCCGGCTCCCCCCCCGGGCACCTAGACCGAGCCGCGGCGACCGAAGAAGCACGCATCTCCTGCCCGGCCTTGCTGTCCTCGGGCACCCACCGCGAATGGGCGCCCGCAAGCCGCACCAGGATCCCCTTGGTGTCCGGCGGCAGTTCTTTCTCCATCGCCTCTTTCGCGGCGTCAGAGTACTTGCGGAGCAGGCCGACGAACTTCTCGCCCTCGCAGTCGCCGCAGCTGTACACCTCGGCGATGACGCCTTCGCCGCCCGACGGGGCCTTGATAGGCGGGATCAGGTTCGCCTCGTCGACGAAAAGCTCGCCGGTCTGCATGTCGTAGTAGTAAAACCTGCTGGTGGTCTCGGGCTCGCCCCCCCCGGAAGACATGAGGCTGATGCCGGCGATGATGATCGCGATCAAGAAGATGCCGCCCGCAATGCTGTAGCCATATACCGGGTTGTTTTTGCACCAATCCGTAACCACCATGCTGTGTGTTCCCTAAGTCTTGGCTTGTAATTTAGCCGACACAAATCATCGCGGAATGTGCATCGGATGTTCTACGAACATCTTCAGGGATGTCTTCGCGACAGCCAGTCGCGTGTTAGGAACATCCCTGTTGCGAATCGAATAACACGCCGTGATAACGATGATCCACTGCGCTGTTGTCTTCAAATGGAAGCCGCTTACGGCCCAGGCGCATCGCTGGGGTTCTGCTTATCGAGCTTGTAGTAGAACATCTTTTCAAGCACCTTCGGCTTGTACTTGTACGAGGTGATGCCGTTGGCCTTGATGTAGTTGGCGATCGACAGGTCCTGGCTGCCGAGTGTGTTGGGGTCGGCGGTCTGGCCGGCGTAGCCCTGGATCGGGACATACTCGACGGCCCCGTCGAGGTAGAACACGTTGTAACCGGTCTTGTGCGTCCAGTCGACGGTGGATTGCTGGCCGTCTGGTGAGAACCCGAAGTCGTTGCGGCAGGTCAGGAAGGCCGCTCCGCCAGGATCGATATCCGTAAAAACTTGTCGGCCGGTTCCGAGCGATTTGTCATTCCTGTTGTTGACGATGTTGTTGTTTGGTGCGCCGATGCATGAGCGTTGGAGGTAGTTGGTGTTCATCCAGCGGTTGCCACCGTTATTCCATGGTTCGCCCTTGCGCCAGCCGACCGTGGGGCTGTCGTATTGGACGACGTTGTTGTTGGCGGGGTCATACATCGCCTCCCCGCCGTAGAGATAGCCCTCGGTGTAAAGCAGGCCGATGCCGATCCAAGTCCCTTCGAAGCCGCCGGGGTTCGAGAACCCGCCCTTGATCCACTGCGTGCCTGTGCCGGAGAAGTTGTACGGGCTGTAAGCGCCGTAGCTCGACGGGGCGACCATGAAGTCGTTGTCATTCGCGTAGGCGGCATGACCGATGCCAAGCTGCCTGATGTTCGAAGCGCATTGTGAGAGCTTCATCGATTCACGCACACTGCTAAGCGAGGGCAGCAGGATCGATATGAGCAGGGCAATGATCGAGATCGCCACCAGCAGTTCAATCAGTGAGAATCCGGCACGCGGTCGAACCGCACAATAGGAGGCTGGAGCCTGTCGCATCAGATGGGAATCCTTCAAGATAAGAGTTATTTCACTTTACTCACGGCTGGCCTGTATTTCAAGATGTTCTCCGAGGACCAGGCGCTCACCAAACGGCTTAAACCGGTGAGACCGGCCCCTGACGCTGAGAAAGCCCGTATTTTTCTGGTCCAACTCGGGAATAATGCGACAGCGCAATCCGTTTTCTACCGTAACGTAACAGTCCGCTACACTAAGTGAACGTTTTGAGGGACGGTGAATCATGGAGAGCACAGCATTCCGAGAGCTTGCCCTTGCTGAAATGGACAGCGTGTATCGCATGGCGATGCACCTGGCACGCAACCCCGACGACGCGTCGGACCTTGTGCAGGAGACTTTCCTGAAAGCCTTTAAGAGCGAAGGCCGGTTCGAACTCCGCGACCACGGGGTCAGGCCCTGGCTCTTCAAGATCCTTCACAACAACTTCTATACGAAGGTCAAGAAGAGCAACCGCGAGCCTACGCTCGGCGACGAGGTGATCGGCGAAGTCGCGGGCGGGTCCCTCGGCGAGGTCGATGCGCCGCCGCCCGCCTGGGACCTCGAGCACCTGGACTGGGAGCAGGTCGACGACCGCCTCAAGCACGCCATCGACGAGCTGCCCAACCACTACCGCGAGGTCCTGCTGCTCTGGGCGGTCGAGGGCCTGAAGTACCGCGAGATCGCCGATGTGCTGGAGGTGGCCCTGGGCACGGTGATGAGCCGGCTGTACCGGGCCAGAGCGATCCTGACCGAGAACCTCGCCGGCCTGGCTGAGGAGCACGGGATCCAGTGAGACGCCGGCCCAATCGGGCCAGCGTGGAATAAACCCGCCTCTGTGCGGATTAAACAGACAGAGGCAAGGGACGTGGACCAGTAGCCTTTAAACCGGGGTGAGATCAAACCAATGGACATGCAACACGACAACACACCCAAGACGATGGACGAGATGCTATTGGCGATGGCCGATGGCGAGCTCGATTTCAGCGACCAGCCGCAGGTCCTCGCGAAGATCGCCGAGGACCCGAAGACCGCGCATCGCCTGGCGTATGAGCAGCGCTTGAAGGCCGCCTGCGCCAAGGCGATGGACGGGCCTGAGATGAAGTGCCCCAACGAGCTTGCGGGCAAGCTCCTCGAACTCGCGGCCGAACCCGCGAAGAAGACCGCCCCTGCGGAAACGACCGCGCCCAAGCAGAGCGCACCGGCGCCTTACGCCGGCCCGCCCGTGATCGCGCGGATCGGGCGGTGGGTCCCGGCGGCGGTCGCGGCCGTGCTGCTCCTCGCGGCGGGCGTGCTGTTCAGTCAAGCCAGCAGGACGACCGGCGGGCTTGACCCGTCGACGGCCTCTTCTCTACCTGTCGAGACCATCCAGCAGTTCGCCGGCCGACACTTCGACTGTGCCGAGCGGCCCGACCGTCTCAAAAACCCGTCGCAGTTCGGCTCCGCCAGCGACTTCGAGCAGCTGCCCGGCGTGCTCGGCGACTACTTCGACACCTCCGCCGACAAGCTCTCCCTAAACCTCGACGGCATCGGCTACGAGTACCAGCTCACCGGCACCTGCTCCATGCCCGGCAGCGGCGCGGTCCATATCGTCTACCACAAGCAGGACAACCCCGAACAGTCGATCAGCGTCTGGATTGTCGCGGCCGACAACGCCAAGTTCGGCAAGCTCGAAGAGGGCCGGGTCTACTCCGAGGTAGGCGACAACCTGCTCAAGCCGGTCATCTTCTGGCGCGACGGCGGGCTGCTCTACTACCTCGTCGGCGACTCGATCGAAGACTGCGACAAGGCTGTGCAGCAGCTCCGACGAGCGATTTGAAACCAGACTAACCAAGCTCCTTATGCCCCCGAAGCCCACGCCATCACGGCGTGGGCTTCTTATGTTCGTTGTTTCCGCCTCCCCGTGGAAACCCCGTGCATAAACTGCCTGCGATGCCGC
>JBCCYY010000110.1:0-6748 GCA_039188575.1 Planctomycetota bacterium
CGAGGCGGACCGAGCAGGCCCCCCTCGCCATCGCCAAGCCCGGCGACGACATCTGGGTGATCATCAAGCAGCCGAAGCAGGATCGCCCGGCCCAGGCCAAGCGGGACGACGACCACGCCGGCGCGGGCGCGATGGTCGCGTTGCTGCCGCCTGTGCAGCCAGACGCCGAACCCAGGCTCGTGCCGATGCCGCTGAAGCATACGGACGTGAAAGCGTCGGTCACCGGCTACATCGCGACGGTGGATGTCGAGCAGCAGTTCCACAACCCGTTTGATTCCAAGATCGAGGCGGTCTACCAGTTCCCGCTGCCGCAGGACGCGGCGGTGAGCGAGTTCGTGATGGAGGTCGGCCCGGAAGACGACCGGCGACAGATCCGCGGCATCGTCCGTGAGAAGGCCGAGGCCGAGCGCATCTACAACCAAGCACGGGCGCGGGGTTTCAATGCATCACTGCTGACACAGGTCCGGCCGAACATCTTCGAGCAGAAGGTCGCGAATATCGAGCCGGGCAAGCAGATCGACATCAGCATCCGCTACTTCAACACGCTCGGCTACAGCGACGGGTGGTACAGCTTCACCTTCCCGATGGTCGTCGGGCCGCGCTTCAACCCGGCGGGCACGCCCGACCCGGCCCACGCCGTGGGCCACGGCTCGCAAGCCGCGCTGAACCCGCCGAGCAGCGGCACAATGATCCAGTACCTCCGCCCGAACGAACGGAGCGGGCACGATATCAGTGTCACACTGGACATCGATGCCGGCGTTTCGATCGAAGAAGCTCGCTGCTTGACCCACGCGGTGAGTGCAACGAACCCTGAGGACAGCCCCAACAAGCTGCGTGTCGAGCTGTCGCCTGATGACACGATCCCGAACAAGGACTTCGTCTTCGCCTTCCGCGTCGCGGGCGAGCAGATGAAGTCCGGCCTGGTCACGCATACCGACGCGAAGGGCGACAAGTACTTCACGCTGATGCTCTACCCCCCCGCCGGGCTGGAAGAGCTGGACCGCCAGCCGATGGAGATGGTCTTCGTGCTCGACTGCTCCGGCTCGATGTCCGGTGAACCCATGCGTCAATCCAAAGACGCGATGAAGCACGCGCTCAACCAGCTGCGTCCGAGCGACACCTTCCAGGTCATCCGCTTCTCCAACAACGCGAGCGCGCTCGGCCCGAAGCCTTTGCCTGCGACACGCCGGAACATCAACGACGGCATCAGCTACGTCAACCGGCTCTCCGGCCAGGGCGGGACGCACATGATCGAGGGTATCAAGGCCGCGCTCGACTTCCCGCATGATCCGGAACGTTACCGCGTCGTCACCTTCCTCACCGACGGATACATCGGTAACGAGAAGCAGATCCTCAACGAGATGAACAACCGCATCGCCAGCGCCCGCGTCTTCAGCTTCGGCGTCGGCTCATCCACCAACCGCTTCCTGCTGGACCGCATGGCCAAGGTCGGCCGGGGCGCCTCGGCGTACCTGCTGCCCAACGTCAGCGGGAAGGAAGTGATGGACCTCTACTTCGACCGCATCAGCCACCCCGCGATGACCGATCTGCAGATCAGCTGGGGTGCCGCGCAGGTCTCTGAGGTCTACCCCAGCCGGGTGCCCGACCTGATTGTTGGCCGACCGGTGATCCTTACCGGCCGATACACCGGCGAGCTCTCCGACATCCGCATCAACGGCAGGGCCGGCGGCGAACGCCTGACCATCGCGCTAGACGACAACGACAGCGCAACACACCCCGCGCTGGCGCAGGTCTGGGCCCGGCGGAAAATCGCTGACATGATGGACCAGATGACGGTCGACGGGAACAGCGAGCTGCAACCGACCGTGCTGGCGACGGCCCTGAAGTACAACCTCGTGAGCGCCTATACCGCCTTCATCGCGGTCGATGCCTCCCGTGTCACGCAGGGCGACCACGGCACGACCGTGCACCAGGCCCTGCCGACGCCGCAGGGTGTCCGTTACGACACGACCGTCGGCGAGTGAGAACTGCCAGAAGCGATCTACAACGCAAATTGAAATGAAAGGTCAACCATGTTCATACTGAATATGCGCCTATGCTGCGCCCTCATCTTCCTCGCCTCCTTGACGGGATGTGTCAGCCACGTCGTAACGCCCAGCGGAGCGGATATGGCACGCTTCGGGCTCGCGACCAGCGAGCAGGAGCGGCAATGGAACACCGAGCGGGAGATCGCCGACGTGCTGGATAAGGCCCCACTGGCTCGTTTCCCCAGCACGATCGCGGTCGTTCGGGTCCAGAGCGCCATGGCACACAGCAGGTCCTCGGGGGTTTCGTATGGGCGTGGGGCCTACCGCGTGGTCCTGACGCCGACGGTTGAAAAGGATGCGCACTTTGAAGCCATCCACGAGCTCGATCAGGTGAACGGCGCCGTTCGGCTGAACCGTCTGGTGCTGAGCTCGAACCTGCAGAACGACAAGGAGCTGCGCACCGCCGCCGCCCGCCTGCACGCAGACCTCACCCTGATCTACACAATCAATACCGAGTGGACGATCGACGACGACCCCAAACCACTGGACAAGATCACCTTCGGGCTGGCGCGGTTCCGCAAGATCACAGTCACCTCGACCGCGACCGCGCTTTTGCTCGGCACGCATAACGGGTTTGTCTATGCCACCGCCGAGGTCGCCAGGGACAAGCACTACAAGGACAACGCGTGGAACAACAGCGAGCAGATCGAAGAAGCTCAGGAAGCTTTGGAGCAACAGGCCTTTGACGGGCTGGTCGCCGAATTTGTGCAGGCCTGGCCCCGGGTCCTGTCGCAGTACGCCTACACCCAGGAGGCAAGCCGATGACAAGGCAAACAGTCCGCTGGCCGTTGATCTTCGCGCTGACGGTTCTGGTCTGTGGCGGAGGCTGTATGACACTGCCATTCATCGGCCAGCGGATGGAGGATATGACCTACATCGGCCTGGATAAGCACACGCACGCACGCCTGAGGGGCGAGGTCAACCCCCGGCCAAACGACCCCGGGCCCGTCTCGCACCTCTCGGGCAGGCTGCTGCTGTATCAACTGCTCCTCCCGAGGCAGCGCTCTTACTACTACGAACTCGCATCATGGGTGACCATTAAAGAAAGCGATCTCGCCTTGCTAGAAGAGTTGGAGGGGGTAGACAGCGTCGGCTACCTCGGTCTTCACTGGGAGGAGCCCGACCAGGATCAACCCTATACCGGCGAACCGACGGTCACACCCGCTCAATTCAGAGAGGCGATGCTCGGCGCCGCGCAAGTCAGGGATGGCGACCTGATCCTTGTGTATACGGCACATGACAAGAGCGATCAGTTTGATCCGACGCTCAGCTTGGCATCGATCCTCACACTAGGTTTTGCTCCAACGAAGCTGGTAACGGTCGAAACAAACATCGAAGCAGCACTGGTCGATGCACACAGCGGCTTTATCTACGCGGTGAGTTCGGGTGAGGGGGATGGCTGGCGGATCGCGAGCATGTGGAGCCGTGAGAGCAAGAAATATCCCGCCGCTGCGGACGCGGGTGCCGAGGCGTTCGGCAACATGGCGAACAAACTCAAAGACGCATGGCCCACTATGCGGCAGGTCTACCGGTAGGTTCTTATCATCCGGGCATGCCCGAAGCGTCCACCCTGCTGTTTGTTTACGGCACGCTGAAACGCGGGGATGTCCGCGCGTACCTGCTGGATGGACAACAGTTCCGAGGAACCGCGCGAACCGAGCCAGGCTATCGGCTTTTCAATACAGGCGGCTACCCCGCCCTGATAGAGGCCTCGCCGCTGGGCTTGGTGGGTCTTTCGATCCATGGTGAGTTGTGGGAGATCGATCGCGACTGCCTAAGCCGACTGGACGAAGAAGAAGGCGTAGATGAAGGCTTGTATGAACGGCGAGAGATCTTATTGAAGGACCACCCCGCAGCATGGTGCTACCTCTACCTGCACCCAACCGATGGGATGGATGACTGCGGGAATGACTGGCCGGTGCAGAGGGATGAGATCTGATCCGCTTATCATACAGATGGATGTACGTCTACGCGGGAATCGACGAGGCGGGTTACGGGCCGATGTACGGCCCGCTGACGGTAGGCTGCGCGGTGCTGACCCTGCCGGACCGCCCAAGCGATGCGAAGCCGCCGGCGTTGTGGGACCTGCTTGATTCGGCGGTCTGTAAACGCCTGCAGGGTCGCAAGGGGCGGATCGTCGTCAACGACTCGAAGAAGCTGACTACTAAGGCCGCGGGGATCAAGCACCTGGAGTTGGGCCTGCTCGCGTTCACGAGGATGCTACAACATGACCCGCCTCGAAACGTTGGCGAGTGGCTGGATCAGGTCGGCCAGACCCGCCATCGGGCGACGGGGACAGAAGGCCTGGCTGACCTGCCCTGGTATGAACCGACCGAAGACCGCCCCTGGCACGAACTGCCTTGCTCAAACACCACGGACGAGGTGACACTTGCCGGTGGCATGCTCGGGCGGGCCTGCCAAGGGGCGGGCGTCTGTTTCGAGCGTTTCGCAACGCAGGTGATCTACGAGGACGAGTTCAACCACCGGGTCGCGCTGACCCGCTCCAAGGCATCCGTAAGTTTCACCGCGGTCGCACACCACCTGGTCAACCTCATGCGCGACTATGGGCAGTATCACCCGCATATCGCGGTGGATCGGCAATCGGGTCGATCCCGTTATCGGGACCTCCTGGGCCAGGTCTTCGAAAGGAGCACGATCAACGTGCTGGCAGAGCTAAAAAAGAGCAGCGTGTATGAAATTATTTCTGGCCAAAAAAAGCTATTTATTTCGTTCAACGTGGGGGCGGAGGAACAGCACCTGCCGGTGGCTCTGGCGTCGATGAACGCCAAGTTCACCCGCGAACTGTTGATGCGGCGGTTCAACCGGTACTTCTTGGGTATTTCACCTGAGACCGCCCCCACTGCGGGCTACGGCAGTGATGCCAACCGCTGGCGCGACGAGGTCTTGCCGGACCTTGAATCGGCCGGGATCGGGCACGTTCGGCTAAGACGGCAGGCTTAAAGTGTTATCGTTCATTTCGTTCAAGGCCAAATGTTACAAAACGTTTCCGGGCATCTAACAGATTAATGGAGCCGTCACGGGTCGCTGAATTGGCATGCAATTGCTACCGATGAACCCTGCAACGTAGCTGCACGGGACGCTCGTCTCACACACTGATCACAGGGTAAATCATGAAAACGCTCTTCAAGAAGTTTGGCTCGCTCAGCCTGGCCATCCGTGTCATCGCTTTGACGCTCGCCATCATCACCACGATCGTTGTTGTCAACAATATGGTATTCATCGACAAGCACCGCGAGGCGGCAAACCAATCCATGGTCGATAAGGCCGCCGCGTTTACCGCTGTCGCAGACGAAGCCAAGAACCATACCGGCGACCTGCAGGCCGATGATGTGTTCAGCAACGACATCCTCCTGGCCGAGCTGGCCAAGGAGAAGAAGGCTGCCGAGGAACGTGGTGAGAAGTACGACTACACCAAGGCACGTATCTTCAAGACGATCCCCGTCGTCGCTGGCTGGTACGCCGCGCAGGAAGCCGCCGAGCGCGAAGGCATCAACTTTCAGATCTCCGCGTTTAACGCCCGGAACAAAGACAACGAACCCGACGCCCAAGAAGGCGACGAAGACTTCGACGCCCGCGGAACATTCACCGCCAAACTGCTCACCGACCTCGAGCACCAGGTCGATACGGGCGGCGACGGCATCATCTCGCGTGTCGATACCGAGACGAACACCCTGCACTACATGCGGGCCATCAAACTGACCGCAGACTGTATGCTCTGCCACGGTGATCCGGCAACCAGCCCGACGGGCGACGGCAAGGACGTGCTGGGCTTTCAGATGGAGAACTGGAAGCCGGGCGACATGCACGGCGCGTACCACGTCATGATGCCCCTGAGCAAGGTTGACGGCGATGTCAAGGAAGCAACCATTAGCGTCCTGATGTTCGTCGTGCCGATGGTTGTCGGTGCTGTGGTCCTCTTCATCTTCGTCCTACGGTGGATGCTTGGCAACCCGATCGCTAAGCTGGTTGCAACCTTCAAGCAGATCGTCGAAACACTCGACCTGAGCAAGCGTGTTGAAGTCAAGAATGAAGACGAGATCGGCCAGCTGGGCAACTGGTTCAACCAACTCGTTGGCAAAATGAATGAGGTGATCGGCGAGGTCGCCAGCGCTTCCTCCGAAGTCGCGGCCGCGTCGACCGAGATCGCGGCGTCTGCCGAGGAAATCGCGGCAGGTGCGTCCGAGCAGAGCCAGCAGATCACGACGGTGTCTTCCGCGGTCGAGGAGATGTCCGCGTCGGTTGTGGAGGTTGCCCGCAAGTCCGCGGACGCGGCGAACTCTGCGAACGAGTCTGGGCGGATCGCGACCGAGGGCGGCGACGTGGTGGAGCAGACGATCACGGGGATGAAGTCGATCAACGACGCGGTGACGACGTCCGCGGAGTCCGTTCAGGAGCTGGGCAAGCGTGGTGAGCAGATCGGTGAGGTGATCACGGTGATCAACGACATCGCGGACCAGACGAACCTGCTGGCGCTGAACGCGGCGATCGAGGCGGCCCGTGCGGGCGAGCACGGGCGTGGGTTTGCGGTTGTGGCGGACGAGGTGCGTAAGCTTGCGGACCGTACGACGAAGGCGACCGAAGAGATCGCGGGCTCGATCCAGGCGATCCAGAACGAGACGACGATCGCGGTGCAGAAGATGAACAACGGTACGGACGAGGTGACGACGGGCGTGGAGAAG
>JBCCYY010000111.1:0-6518 GCA_039188575.1 Planctomycetota bacterium
CGGACCGCCGAGAACATCAGCAAGTTCTTCGCCAAGGGCCGGCCGATCTTTATCGAAGGCAAGCTGCGGTTCGAGCAGTGGGAAGACCGCCAGTCCGGCCAGAAGCGTAGCAAGCTCAAGGTCGTTGTGGATACCTGGCAGTTTGTTGATTCGAAGGACGGCGCCCCTGGTGGCGGTGGTGGCCAAGGCGGTGGGCAGCAAGCCAGTGCCGGCTACGGCAACCGGCAGCAGGCCGACAACGGCGGGGGCTGGGACAACGGTGGCGGAGGCAGCCACGAACCCGTCGATGAGGACGATATCCCCTTCTAGACCAACTCTTTCGCTGGTGTACGCCGGTACGTGTTGTGCCGGGCCGACGCCTAACTTTTGATAAAGGACAGCACCATGAAACAGATCGAACTCCTCCTCCTTGAAACCGTGGATAACCTCGGCATTGTCGGCGATGTCGTCAAGGTTAAACCGGGCTACGCCCGCAACTACCTCCTGCCGCACGGCCTTGCTGAGGCGCCAACGGAAGAAAAGATCCAGGAACTCGCAGCCCGCCGCGCGGAAGTCGAAGCCGAACTGAAGAAGCTGCGAAGCGAGCAGGAAACGCTGATCGAGAAGCTCGAGGCCGTCGAGCTGACACTCGAGCGCAGCGCGAACGAGCAGGGTCTACTCTTCGGTGGCGTATCCCAGCACGACATTGCCGAGGCGCTGCAGGCCGAAGGCTTCGCTGTGGAAGACCGCCACATCCGTATCGGCGAGAAGATCAATCGCCTGGATACATACGACATCCCGATCCAGCTGGCCAAGGACCTGAAGACCGAGATCAAGCTCTGGGTCGTCAGCGACAAGCCGTTGGAAGTTGAGGAAGAAGCGGCCGAGGGCGAAGGTGGTGAGGACGGCGAAACCGCTGCGGCCACCGAAGCAGAGGCGACCGAAGCCACGGCCGAGTAAGCTAACGCATATTGCAAACTATCGACTAGCCCCCATCGCAAGTTGGGGGTTCTTTCTTGTACTGAGCAACTACCGTTTCATACAACGCGGGCAATACCGGTAAGACGCGGAACGACTCGCGTGTCTGGATCTCGAGACCGCTCATATTCAACCGCGGCGCGTAGTCGTAGACCGGGTGCAGAGCACAGATGCGCAGCAGCCAGCCCACGATGTTGACCGGGTGGTAGTACAGCCACCGCATCAGCCGATCAACCGGCCCCGCGTTTTGCTGCGCAGGCCTGAAGTCGGCGATGATGATGGACCCGCCCGGCTTTACAAACCGGCACAAGTGCGCAAGGACATCGGGCATCCGCTGCGCGTCGAACACGTTGAGGAAGAAGTGGGCGACGACGAGGTCGTAGTCCGGCCTGGGTGGGATCGATTGGACCGGCTTGGGCACAATCGTAAACCCATCGCCGGCCGCGCTGAGCCGATCATGCAGCCGTGATGCCATCGTCGAGCACGGCTCCACGCAAGTGACGTCTGCCCCGCGTAGGCAGGCATCGGCAATCTCTTTGCCGCGGCCCGCACCTATATAGAGCACGCGGCTGCCCGGTTGGATCAAGCGGTGATGCCAGGCCTTGGCCCGGTCGATCGCGCCCAGCGAGTAGGCCGACGCGATCGCGTCGTAGGCCCAGGCGACATGCCGGTAGGTCGGGGCCAGGTCCGTCTGTTCACTCATCCCGTGCAAGGTACAGCACCTCGCCGGTCCATAGCTGACGCAGGCCTTCTTGGTTCCACCGCTCCGGCCCGACACCGGGGTCGGCGACCAGCACATAGCCTTCTTCATCGACGGCCAGCAGCGTGACGACGTGCATTACGCCGACGTCCCAGCCCCAGTCTTCGACGTAGCGCGGCTGGGCTTCCGCCAACTCGCGCGTGAGCATGAGCGAGACCACCGCAGGCAGCCGTTCTGGGGTTTCGATTAATTCGTCAACGCCGAGTTGTGCCGCGCGCACTGTGGTGCCTGCCGGTGCCTTGATCGCGAGGCCCCGGTACAGGCCGGTCAGATGCGTGCCCTTGTCGCTGGTCAGGCAGAGCCTGGTCATCGTGGTCTCGTCGGTCTTGACGCCGTGGTGTTTGAGCAGGGTGGTTAACGCGGCCGGGCCGCAGGTGGAGAAAGTGGACTGAAGGCAGACGCCCTGGTTCCAGGTGTTGTAGGTGTCCGGTGGCGTCGTGGTCAGTGCACGAACAGGGCCGTGCCAGCCCATCGCCATAACCAGCCCGGCAATGACAACCCGCCTGATGAGCATAACCCGGTGTTGAGCGATCAGCACGCCCGCCGCGAGGGACGCCATCCACGGCGCGGGATCACCAAGGATCGGTACTGAACTGAAGGGCAGCACCTGCACGACGAGAACAGTGTCACGGATCCGCAGCAGGTAGAGCCCGTACAGCCCACCCGCCACGATCAGCACGGCGATGCTCGGCCAGCGCTGCTTAAGCAAGCCAAGCCGATACCCCAGTATGAACGTGATGACGCTGAGGGATGCGACGATGCAAGCCGCGACGATGAGATCAAGCATATGTCAACCTGGTGGTCGTCCTCTTGGCCAGGCGCCACGCTATTACCGTAGGCCGATGCAACCACATCGGCAAGCACTTTTTGCAGGTAATGCATCGCGGGTCCGCCGGTCTGTCATAGTGTTGGATTCAAAAGTCAAGACCACACAGAAGGAGTGTTTCGGATGAATCGACTGGGCTTGATCACTGCTTTGGGACTTTGCTTGAGCAGCTTTGTTCTTTTTGGGTGCCAGGCAGGTGGCTCGCCCCAGACGCTTCAAGCCGACATCGTGGTCTACGGCGACGCATCCGGCGGAGTCACCGCGGCCGTCGCCGCTAAGCAGCAGGGCAAGGACGTGATCCTCGTCTCGCAGTACGGCCACCTCGGCGGGCTGACCTCCTCTGGCCTGGGCTGGACCGACCTGGGCAATCCCAAAATCCTCGGCGGGCTGTCGCGCGAGTTCTACCACCGCCTCTACAAGCATTACCAGGACGACTCGGCATGGGTCTACCAAAAGCGCGAGACCTACCCGAACAAGGGGCAGGGCACGGCGGCGTTTGACGACGAGACGCAGCTGGCTTCGGTCTTCGAGCCGAGAATTGCCGAGATGGTTTTCGATCAGATGGCCGAGGAGGCGGGCGTGACCATCATCAAGGGCCGGCTCGATTTTGATGGCGGCGTGATCAAGGATGGTAAACGCATCACCGCGATCCGGCTCGAAGACGGCACGACCATCGAGGGAAAGATGTTCATCGACGCGTCTTATGAAGGCGACCTCATGCCAGGTGCGGGGGTGTCATATGTCGTGGGGCGCGAGGCCAACAGCGCGTTCGACGAGCAGGGCAACGGCAACACCGGAGTTGCCAGGAAGAACCAACTCCGCAACGGAATCGACCCCTATATCGTGAAGGGTGACCCGAGTAGTGGCCTGCTCCCAGGCGTCAACCCGGACCTCGGCGGCGAAAAGGGCCAGGGCGATCACCGCCTGCAGTCATATTGCTACCGCCTGTGCCTGACCGATTTGCCCAATAACCGCGTCATGGTCGAGAAGCCAGAGGGCTACGACGAACTGAACTACGAGATCCTGTTCCGCTCCATTGAGCAGGGCCAGAAGTGGGGCTTTTTCAAAACCAGCCCGATGCCCAACCGTAAGACCGACTCGAACAACACCGGCGGGATCAGCATGAACCTCGTCGGTGCGAACTATGGTGACGGCTGGAACTGGGCAACGCTGGACCACGACGAGCGGGAAGTGCTCGCAGAAAAATATAAGAACTGGCAACGCGGCCTCATCTGGACGCTGCAGAACCACCCGCGCGTGCCCGAGGACATCCGTAAGCTGTACGGCAAGTGGGGCCTGCCGAAAGATGAGTTCGTCGACAACGGCCACTGGCCCTACAACCTGTACGTCCGGGAGGCTCGGCGGATGCGGTCCGACTTCGTCATGACGGAGAACCACTGTCGACGCAAGCTGCCCGTCGACGATGCGATCGGTTTGGGCGCGTACACGCTCGACTCGCACAACACACAACGTGCAGTTGTGGACGGCATGGTCAAGAACGAGGGCGACATCCAGTCGTACCTTCGTGGCAAGGCATACGGCATCAGCTACCGCGCGATCGTGCCCAAGCAAGACGAGTGCGAGAACCTATTCGTGCCCTGGTCGCTGTCGGCGACGCACATCGCGTTCGGCTCGATCCGTATGGAGCCGGTCTTCATGATCCTCGGCGAGAGTGCCGCGACGGCCGCGGTGATCGCGATCGATGAGGGTATCCCGGTGCAGGCGGTGGGCTACGACATGCTCAGGCCGATCCTTGAAGAACGCGGGCTGGTGCTGACCCCGGTCGATCCGTAGGCCTTACGTGGCTTACTCAGCGGGCTGACCAAATCGGCGGACCTGATCTATCTCGCCGCGAGGGGTGACGTGCCCGCCGCGCAGCATCAGCGTGACGAGGCTGATCATCACGGCAAACGTGAAGCCGAACGCCAGCACGGTGGCGGCGCCCTTGAGGCCGATGACGTTGAAGAAGCTGCCACGCGTTGGGTCCGGGCCGACCGCGAAGAGCACGTCGATCGGCTCCAGTTCAGCCAACGCGGCACGCTCGATCGCCTCGCGTCGGACCGCTTCGTAGATCGTGCCGTCCTCGGTCAGCATCTTCTTCTTCTCCGCCTTAGTCAGTTCTGGCGGGATCTCGATGCTGCCCGGTTCGACGTAGACCGCTTCGTTGTATGCTAAATCGATGCGGTAGTCGCCCGCCTGCTCCACCTCGAACACCCAGGCGCTGTGCCCCTGCATCCCATCGATTTTGTAGTTGACGATCTGATCTTCGCTCGTCCTCGACTTCGCCTCGCTATCGCGCTGCCCCGGCAGGAGCACCTCGATCGCTTCACCTGTCTCAACATGCGTCACCGTGCACACCATCGACGGCGCGGCGAAGGTGGTCCAGACCTGCCGGCGGGGGGTGTCGAACGCTTTTCCATCAAGACTGACGAGGTTCTCGTAGTAGATGTTCTGCTTGCCGGGCTGATCGATGGTTACAACAAAGCCATCGTCACCGGTCGGACCGACAAACCGGGGCATCGGCGCGATCTGCTCTTTCAGATAACTGGCCTTGCTGATCAGCGTGAATACGAAGACAGACAGCGAACCGATAAACAGCACCAGTGACAATAGGTACCAGCCGCGTGAGGGCCGCTTGCGTGGGGTTGGTTCGGGGGAGCTGTCCATCGTTGTCATGATAGACGCCGGATTACTCCGGGCCATCGGTTCCGCCGGTCGGGGCGAAAAAGAAGCTGCGGGTGATGTCGTCGGTGGTGTCCCACTGCCGGTCGGGGCCCGCGGAGACAAGGTGGTAGTAGGGCGGGTTCTCGGTGGGCTTGTATCTCATCGGAACCGACCACGCGTCGAGCAGATCGCCTGCCTGCTCTTTGACAAGCGCCGCGGTCGGCATCACTGCGTTGGCAGGGAAAGACGCAATGATCTTCTTCGCCGCGGCATCAAACGAGGCATCGACATCGCGCGTCTCGGCCTCGATGGCCGCACTCGGCTGGGTGCTGCCGCTGTGGTAGTTGTATGCCGTGAACTGTCCCGAGATGTCATCACTGGTCTTGAACTGCCCGTCGGGCCCGGCGCTGGTCAGGGTGTAGTCCATGCTCGAGCCGGTGATCTGCCCGTACTGGATGGATTTGCCCCAGGTGTCGCGGTATTGCGCGATGAGGGTGTTCCCCGTTGAAAAGTTGGGTATGACATTTTTGTTGCTGTAGTAGTCATCGATTGCAGAGGTCGCGTTGCCCATCGCAAGCTCGGTCTGCGTTTGCGCGGTGTAGTACTGAACGATGTCATCCGCGGTATTCAGCATCCCGTCCGGCCCAAGGCTCGTGATGGTGTAGTCCGCTGTTGAGTTGGGGGCGGGGGTGTACTTGAGGCTGTTGTTCCACTCGTCGTAGTAGCCCGAGATGATCGCGTCGCCCGTTGCTTCGTCTGGCAGCGTGTCCTGGTTCGAGAGGAAGTGGTTGTCGATGTCGAAGCTGGCGCCGCCAATCTGGTTGTAGGTGTGGCTGTAGAAGGGCGAGCTAAAGAGGTTGAGGTTGATGTTGTTGGTGAGGACAAGAACGGTGAGTATGCCCAGGGCAGAGCCAAGCAGGCCGATGATGCTGCCCGCCACCGCGTATGCCCTGGGTGACTTGGCGAGCGCGATCAGCGACAGGACGAGCCCAATCGGGCTGATTAGTCCAAGGCAGACGATCATGCCCGACAACGAGATGACAAAGCCGGCGATCCCCAGCGCATTAGTTGGCGGGGGCTGGTAGTAATACCCTTGGGGCTGTTCAGGCTCGGAGGGGTACATCGACATCCGCAGTAGCCTAACAAATCAGACATCACGCCTGCGCTAAGCCCGAGCGGGCGTCAGTCAGACATCCAGGTTCTTGACTTCCAGCGCGTGGTCTTCGATGTACCTTCGCCGTGGTTCGACATCGTCACCCATCAGCACGGAGAAGAGCTTCTCCGCCTCGCTCGCCGCGTCCCAGGTCACAC
>JBCCYY010000112.1:0-6516 GCA_039188575.1 Planctomycetota bacterium
GAGATCACCACCAAGCGCGGCGCGAAGGTGCTGGTCCAGGCCCCGGCGACCATCGAGACGACCGACAGCGGCAACGCGATCCGCCTGCACCGCGGCAAGCTGGTCGGCCGGTGCGACACGCCGAGCAGCAAGGGGTTTACCGTCCACGCCCCGGGGATGGACGTAGTGGACCTGGGTACCGTGTTCGCTGTTTCAGCGGACGCGGAGAACGGGAGCACCGTGACGGTGATCGAGGGCTCGGTCCGCGCAGAGCCGGCGGAGACATCGCCGCTTGCTTTCGAGCCCGTGGTGCTGGAGCAGGACGAGGCCCGCCGGGTTGAGCCGGAGACGGGCGGCTTAGAGGCGATCGCGCTCGCTGAGGCCCCGGTGTTTTACGAAGCGATCCCGCACCCCTACGTGACGGCGGTGCTGGATGCCGCCCCGGTGGCGTACTGGCGGTTTGAAGACAACCAGGCCCGCACGGTTGTGAATGAGATCAATCCGGGCAAGGACGACCTGTCGATGGTCGGCCCGGCGACGCTGACACGATCGGGCATCGTCGGCAAGGCCGGCCTGCTGACCAACCGGGCCGAGCCTTATGGGCACTTTGAGACAACCAATCCGATCGACCAACTCGCCAACTTCGAACAGGGCACGATCGAGTTTTGGTACTACGCGGATGTGCGCCTCAAACAGCAAGAAGGCTACGACGCCGCCATGCTGCTGAGCCTGTATGACCCGACAGAAATACTCAGCGAGCCAGGTGCGACTTCTAAGGAACTGATCGCCTTGGAGTTGACCGATGACGCGTGGTTGTTCGATCAGGAGCGCATCAAACCCATCGGCTGGCTTGAGTATTCGATCCGGGTTTACCCCGATTTCTTTATTGAAAATGAACGGCGTCGCGCCCTCTATACCGATCACGCCCACCCCGTCCAGCAATGGCAGCACGTGGTGCTGGTCAAAGAAGCTGAAACGATCACGCTGTACCTCGATGGCGAGCGCGTTGAAGCAATGCCCCACGCCTTCG
This sequence comes from Planctomycetota bacterium, assembly GCA_039188575.1. GTDB lineage: Bacteria > Planctomycetota > Phycisphaerae > Phycisphaerales > Phycisphaeraceae > JAHQVV01. Next base: position 1,010 of record JBCCYY010000112.1, read on the forward strand.
GGCCGATCAGCCCGTTGACCCTTCGGCTGGGGCGCACGTTCGATTATCGGTTTGAGAGCATCGAAGACAGACCAAACTTCAAGACCCCGCCCCGCCCCTTTCTGGGTCGGCTGGATGAGGTCGCCTTGTATGACAAGCCTTTGACCGCCGAGCAGGTTGCCCGGCACTACTCGCTAGCAACAAACCAAGATCAATCACCCTGAACCATTGGATAAAGAGCCCATTCGGTCACCGTGCATCGTTGCACAAAACGCTTCCCTTTACCCCTGTTACCACCTTAGGAGGTTAACCATGACTCGTTTTTTCACCACCGCTTCGCTGATCGCCGTTTCCCTGACCACCGCTCAGGCCTCGGCCGACCTGGTCGACCACTGGACGTTTGACTCGGCGGATCGGAGCGGCAATACCGCGTTTGATACCGCCGGTTTGAACGTGAACAACGCGGTTGCTCCAGACACGGCGGCGTACACTACAGGCTTTCTTGGAGACGGCGCTGCGTCGTTTACGACCGCAGGCGATTCCATCTTCAATGTCGCCAGCATTGAACTCTCGAATGCGACAGGGATCACGATCTCGATGTGGATTAAAAACGAAGGAGCGCAGGAAACCAACAGTTCCAACAGCGACAACGATATCGGTATCTTTGTGAGCCGCGATACGATGGCGCAGCGAGCAACGACAACCTTTAACAACCAGTTCTGGGGCCTCGGTCTAGAGCGAGACAATGGTGAAATCGACTTTACCGTTCGCGGCGACAGTACTGGTACAACGAGAGCCGAAAACGTTTCGGAATCCTTCTTGTCGGACTGGACCCACATCGCTTACACCTGGCAGCGAAATGGTCCGACCGCTAACAACACGGCCGACGATCCGACAGCGGTGTATATCAATGGTGCGCTCGCACAGGCGGGCACGGTCAATGCCGACACTTATGTAAGCGGCTCTTGGAACCTCGGGCATGATCCGAACAACTCCGGCCGCGATTACAACGGCCTAGTCGATGATCTCGCGATATTCGATGAGGCACTGACGGCCCCGGAGATCGCTTCCCTCTACAACGACGGCCTAAACGGCCTTAATGCCGCGGGTGTCCCCGAGCCCGGCTCACTCGCGCTGCTCGGTCTCGGCGGCCTGCTGATCGCCCGCCGTCGTCGTGGCTAAACCGAATCCTCCTTCATGACCGCGGGCCTTTGAAAGACGGCCTGCGGTTTTCTCGCCCGCATCTGTCAGGTTGAGCAATGCCTTCATGTTGTACTTGATCGAGGAATACCACCATTGAAAAAGCCCGCATTCACACTCATCGAACTGCTCGTCGTTATTAGTATTATCGCGCTGCTGATCGCGATCCTGCTGCCTGCGCTTGGCTCTGCCCGCGAGGCGGCTCGGGCGGCGGTCTGCCAGTCCAACCAGCGGCAGATCATGACCAGCTTCTACACCTACGCCCAGGACTTCAAGGACGTGGTGCCGCACAGCGACGGCACGTTCCAGAACGGCGGGCCCATCACGTGGAACGACCGGCTCGGCGTGGGTGGGTACGACGGGCGGGAGATCACCCAGGCAGAGGCGCAGGGCTCGGGCGACAACAACCCGGTCTACAAATACGACAGCGCCCAGTACAAATGCCCCTCCGACAACCTGACGCGCAACGTCGCGGGCGCGGCGCAGGACGACTGGCTCAGCTACCAGCCGACCGGGCTGCGGGATGTCAGGACGCCGACCACCGGGACCTACGCACGAATGCCCGGCATCTGCGGGGACAACCAGCCCGGCGCCGGGCCTGTTCTGATTAACGCGCGGCAGCTCTCGGAGATCCGGAACACCACCGGCGTGGCGTTGATCATGGACTCGATCCGGACCGACATCGGCGTCGTCGGCCACCGGGCCAACATCTTCGTCCGGGCCAACTTCATCAACAGCGGCAACCCCGCGCTGGAGGTGACCTTCGACATCCACCGCGAGCGCGGCAACGTGACCTTCGTGGACGGTCACACCGAGCAGCTCGAGCGCAGTGTCCTGCTGGAAGGCGCGGCGGACCCGGTGGGCTTGACCGATTTGCGCGGCTCGCTGTTTGATGCCGAGCGGAACTGATTTTCAAAAGGAGACCCACGATGCCACTTCGACCGAATCGGGCTTTCACGCTGATTGAACTTCTTGTCGTGGTATCCATCATTGCGTTATTGATCGCGATTTTGTTGCCGGCACTGAGTAAAGCGCGTGAGGCGGCGCAGGTGACCCAGTGTCTCAGCAATCACCGCCAGGTTTCTGCAGCCCTGGTCAGCATGTCGACCGACCTGGGGTATGTGCCTATTCATAAGCGGCATAGCAACCAGGTGATGTCGTTCACCTCGCCCGGTGGGGCCACGGATGTGCGCGTTGAATACGAAAAATACTTAACCACGCACGAGGTGTTCTACGGCCCTGCGGATAAAACCGGGGACTTGAACCCCGACACTTGGGTAACCGCCGGGCCGAACGAAGCGGTGTTTGTGAGCATCGCGGTCATGGCGACGTACCAGGCCGAGGGTACGCCGGATAATTACGGCGTCACGCGGTGGACACGCCTCCCAACGCCGCCGAACACGGGCCGCAGGAGCAACCGCCCGGAGAACCTGGAAGACGCGACCAATCCTTCTGAGATCGGGATGACGACAGACAGTCAGCAGTCCTACAACGCGGATGGTGAACTGAGCTACCCCGGGCTGGCGAACTGGAGCGAGTCTTACAAGGGTAACTTCCCGCATCGCGACAGTAATAACGGGTGGTACGGGACATCGACCGCGTTCTATGACGGGCACGCCGAGTTCGGATTGAAGAGCGAGATCGTGGAAGATGAGTCTGACCCCATCGCGAGCGCTGAATACATCATGTTTGATACGAGGCCCAGCAATCAAACACCGGCGTGGTGGTAACACACGGGGTGCAAGATTTGAGCGGTCAAGATTTCTGGCGGGGGCTTGCATGCGTTGCAGGGGTGTGGCGATACCGGGTTTGTGCGCGCGGGGTTGAAGGTTGGGGCTTGATTGAGGGGATGGTTGAAAAAAGCCGCCGATGGTATCGGCGGTCTTGGGGGAGGAGGCACGAAGACTTGTGCAAGGCCGCCGATGCCATCGGCGGCTATGGATGGGTGTGCACTGCAGCGCGCCGGTTGTGCGCGCCCCCTTTTGGGCTCTCATACAAAGACAAGAATCCAGTATTTCCGATTAATGCGTCATTCAATCGTGTACGTGGATCGTCGGCGTAGCCTGTTCGAGCTCCAGCGAGACCGTCGCGACCTGCTCCGAGACGGCCTGGGCCAGGGTATCGAGCTCTTCTGCGAGCTGCGGGTCGCCGGTGAAGTTGGCGATTGGGTCACCGACGTCGGCGTTATAGCGTAGGGCGGTATTGATCGGGATCTGGCCTAGGACGGGCAGGCCCTGCTGGTGGGCGAGCATCTGGGCGCCGCCCTTGCCGAAGAGGTCGTACTCCTTGCCGTCGTCGCCGATGAAGTAGGACATGTTCTCGACCAGGCCGAGCACCTCGATGCCGAGCTGCTTGAACATGGCGATGGCACGCTTGGCATCGTCCTGGGCGACCTTCTGCGGCGTGCAGACGACGACGGCCCCGGTCAGCGGGAGCAGTTGTGCCATGGTCAGCGGGACATCGCCCGTGCCAGGGGGCAGGTCGATGATGAGGTAGTCCAGCTCGCCCCAGTTGGTCTGGGTGGCGAGCTGTCGGAACGCGCCGTGGGCCATGGGGCCGCGCCAGATGAGGGCCTGGTCGTCTTCGACGAGCGAGCCGACGGACATGGCTTTGAGGCCGTGGACGTTGTAGGGGATGATGGTGTTGCCGACGGCCTTGGGCGGGTAAGCGGAGGTGCCGAGCATGGTGGGGACGGAGGGGCCGTAGATGTCGCCGTCCATCAGGCCGACCTTGTTGCCTTGCCGAGCGAGTGCGACGGCGAGGTTGACAGAGATCGTGGACTTGCCGACACCGCCCTTGCCGGCCCCGACGGCGATGATGTGCTTGATATCGGGCAGCGGGTTGCCCTCTCGGGCCTGGTCCTGGGGGTTCTGCTGGGACTGCTCGGTGCCGGTCTTGGCTTTGACAGGCTCGGCCTTCGCGGTGGTGAGGCCGGCGGAGAACTCGATCTCGATGCCGGAGAGGCCGGGGACGCTGGCGAGGGCGGTCTCGATGTCTTCCTTGAGGCGTTGTCGGATCGGGCCGGTCAGGGACTCGAGGCGGATGCCGATCTGGGCAACGCCCTGCTGGCTGATTTCGACGTGGCGGATACGGCCGAGCGTGACGAGGTCACGGTGCAGTTCGGGGTCGTTGACGCCCTGCAAGGCGGTGTAGATCGCGTCTTCTGTAGCCATATCGGCATTCTAGGCCTCTGAGGAGGGGGTTGCAGGGCTCTGATGCGGGAAAAGAATACGGGTGCAATAGTCCGAACCGATGAGCGTTTTGCATGTAACAAAGGCAGGCAAGGTTGCCAGCCCCCTCCCAACCAGTCCACAAGGAAACGATAATGACACGTAACCCCCTGCTCGCTCTGACCACAGCCGCCCTGCTCGCCGCGGGCTCCGCTTTCGCCGGCCCAAACTGCGACAAGAACTGCCCGAAGGACGGCACGCAAGATGACGTCTACGAGGTCCGTGCCGAGGGTGAGAAGAAAGGCGGCTGCAAAAACAAGGACCGTGATGGCAGCGATGACGGCGTCTACGAAGTCGCCGAGCGCGAAGGAATGGAGGGCAAGGAAGGCAAGCGCGAGCGCGGCGAGCGTCCCGAGCGTAAACGGCCCAACCCGATGAAAGACCTCGGCCTGACCGAGACGCAGCAGGAAGAAGCCAAGGCCATCTTTGCCTCCGCCCGCGAAGAAGCGAAGGAACTGATGGAGGACCTCAAGGCCAAGAAAGAGGCTGGCGAAGAGATCGACCGCGAGTCGGTCCGGGAGCAGATGATGGCCATCCGCAAGGGCGCGATGGATGAGGTCTATGAGACCGTGCTCAACGACGAGCAGCGTGCGAAGGTCGACGAACGCCGTGCCAAGATGGAAGAGCGTCGTGCCCAGCGTGAAAGCGAAGGCGGCGAGCGTCCAGAGCGCAAGGGTAAGGGCGAGAAGAGGGACCGCGGCGGTGACGATGGCTTGGACCTCTGATCCACGGTATTACGAACCATTCGAAACAGAAGCAACCGCCTCGGCTCTGATCGAGGCGGTTGTTTTATTGCCGATGGCACCCTGCCAAGCCAGTCCATATAGTGGCGGCGATGCCGAGCGCTCCGCTTAGTTCCGTCCTGGCCGGGGTGAATTCGATCGGGCTGTTCGCTTCACGCGCGTTTGTTTCGGCGTTCGCCGTCGCGGCGGTGCCAATTATGGCATCGATCAGCTAAGGCGCGCACCGGCGCTCATTTACGAGTCAGTTGGCTTCCGAACGCGAGAAAACAACCAAAAGCGGGGTGTAGCGGGCGACGCGGAGCGTACCGTGCAAACCATCTATCACAATTCGCACGCGACGCGGAGCGTCCCGTGC
>JBCCYY010000113.1:0-5851 GCA_039188575.1 Planctomycetota bacterium
AAGATATGCGCGGGCCAGGCCAAGCAGCCGGCCAAACCCGCGCAAAAATGACCGGCGGTTGGAGCCGCCGCCCGCGACAGGATGTCCTTGGCGGGTTTGGTAACCAGGATGGACCGGGCTGCAGAGGTTGATGACGATGAAAATCAATTCATCACGTTTCGGCGAAATCGAGGTCGATGACCAGCGGGTCATGACCTTTCCCAAGGGCCTGCTTGGCTTCCCCGAGTACCAGCACTACGTGCTGATCGAGGCGGGCCAGGACAGCTACTTCTGGTGGCTTCAGTCGGTCGAGAAGGCGGACCTGGCGTTCATCGTCACGGACCCGACCTTGTTTATCCCGACGTATAAGGTCCCGGTGAAAGCAGAACAGATCAGCCAGCTGACGCTGGACACGGTCGACGACGCCCAGGTTCTTGTCATCGTGAACAAGCGTGGCGAGACGCTGACCGGCAACCTGCAGGGCCCTTTGGTCATCAATGTCAAGAACTGCATCGGTGAACAGCTGGTGCTCAGCGACCGCCGGTTCACCACGCGTGTGCCACTGGTCGAAGTGAAGGCCGCGGTCCACGCCCAGAGCGCGTGATCTTGGCGAGAACGATTTTGCCCCGGTGCCAGGCACTGGGAACGTGACAGAGACAGACAAAACCCGCGTGATGTAGATGCGGGGCCTTGCAAGGACGCGAGGCGAGACATTGGCCAAGGAAGGACCACCCCAGCATGCTCGTGCTTTCACGACAGCGCGACGAGACGATCATGATCGGCGACGAGATCGAAATCACCGTCGTCGACATCCGTGGGGACAAGGTTCGGCTGGGCATCAACGCCCCACGCACGATCCAAGTCCACCGCAAGGAAGTGTATGAAGCGATCCGACGCGAAAACACGGAGGCCGCCCAGATCGAGATCGACGACCTCAGCGCTGCAGACCAGACCCTGCGACAACGCAACGGCCACCCTAACGAGAACGGCCGTTCAAGAAGGTTGAAGCAGTCCCCATAGACGGACCCGACCCCGGCGTAAGGGAGTGACCGCCGGACACACGTGAAGCCAGGCAGCCGCCTGGCAAAGAAACCCCAAGCGGCGACAAGGAATACCCGCCGCACAAAGATGACAAACACGGAGGTTTGTCCCTATGACTCGGATTAATACCAACGTTTCTGCCATGGTCGCCCGCACCAACCTGGAGCGGACCAATACCGACCTCGCCACCCGGCTTCAACGCCTCTCCACGGGCTTGAAGATCAACCGCGGTGCCGACGACCCCGCCGGCCTGATCGTGTCTGAACGGTTGCGGGGCGAGATCTCCAGCATCGGGCAGGCCGTCGACAACATCGAACGCGCCTCGAACGTCATCGCGACGACCGAGTCCGCCCTGCAGGAGATCAACGACCTCCTGATCAGCATCAAGTCGCTGGCCGTCGAGTCCGCCAACACCGGTGCGTTCTCTAGGGAAGAGATCGAAGCCAACCAGCTCCAGCTCGACTCGGCGGTCGAGTCCATCACACGGATCAGCAACACCGCCAGCTTCGCCGGGCTCAAGCTTCTCAACGGCTCGCTCGACTACCTGACCTCGGGCGTCACCGCCAGCCAGATCTCGGATGTGTCGATCAAGGGAGCCAACTTCGGGCTCAACACCTCGATCCCTGTCACGGTCGAGGTCCTTCAGTCTGCCGAGAACGCGTCGTTGTTCTTGTCGGGCAATGGTACGGGTACGTTCACCTCCGCGGTCTCCTTCGAGGTCCAGGGCAACAACGGCGTCCAGGTGTTTACCTTCGCCTCGGGCACGGCCTTGTCCGCCGTGGTCACCGCGATCAACCAGGTCTCCGACGCGACCGGTGTTGAGGCATCGCTCGCTTCTGCCGCCAACCCGACCTCGGGTGTCATCCTCCAGTCTGCCAGCTACGGCTCCTCCGAGTTCGTCAGCGTCCGCAAGCTCTCCGGCGGTGCGTTCTTCGATGCCTATACCGCACAGGGCGGTGGGGCGGTCAACCGCGACATCGGTGGCGACACCCTCGCGCTGATCAACGGCAACCTCGCCATTGGCGACGGCCTGGACATCTCGCTCAACGCCTCGAACCTTAACGTTGAGATGACCCTCACCTCCGCCGCCGCACAAACCCTCAACACGCCGTTTAGCTACAGCATCACCGGCGGCGGGGCGACCTACCAGATCGGCCCGGACATCAACTCGCTGCAACAGGTCGGCTTCGGCATCCAGTCCGTCGCCGCGACACGCCTGGGCAACTCGACTGTCGGTTTCCTCAACGAGGTGCTGACCGGTGAGGCCGACTCGCTCATCAACGACCCGCGTGGTGCCTCCGATATCATCGATGCCGCGATCGATCAGGTCTCCACCCTCCGCGGCCGGATCGGTGCCTTCGAACGAAACACGCTCGACACCACGCTGCGGTCGCAGCAGGTCGCGTTGGAGAACCTGACCTCGGCCGAGAGCGTCATCCGCGACACCGACTTCGCGGAAGAGACGAGCAACCTGACGCGGGCCCAGATCCTGCAGCAGGCCGGCACCCAGACCCTCGCGATCGCGAATAACACCGCCCAGTCGGTCCTGTCGCTGCTGGGGTAGCTTCAAATACAGATTGAATCACGACAGCCCCGGTTTCACAACCGGGGTTTTTCTTTGCGCGGTGTAGCGGGCGACGCGACGCGTCCCGTGCGAGTCGGGGTAAACTGACCGTATGAATATGTCAACGAACCATCGAATTGATATCGCAAGCATCTTGGCTTGCGCCGTATTGTTCACCTCGTCTGCGTTTGCAGTTCAAAAGCCATACCCGTTTGAGGCGGCCGACTCTGATGGTGTACGGGTCTTGCGGGATGAAAATACGCTCTTCTTGCAGATCGAGGCCGATGTAAAGAGCCCAATCACGATCCCTCGCCTCGCTGCTCCGCTACGTTCGATGCACTGGTCCGACAAAGATAAGGGCAAGAGCGTCGCCGATGACATCACATTGAAGCCGGGCACTGATACTTGGGAAATCCACTGGAAGAATCGGCCTGATGACCAGGTCTTGCTTGATGGCAAGGCCATGCTTGTGCTCGAATTTGATGATGAGCCGCTGCTGCTATCCGAGGTCAAGCCGGTCAAGGCAACCGGCGATGGCTCGTTCTACTTGCCCGCACACCTGGCGATCACTCGGGGTGAGAAGGTCCGCTACGAGCCCCAGACTTTTAAAAACACGGTCGGTTTCTGGGTGGGCAAAAATGACTCCGCACACTGGACGATCCGGCTCGACAAGCCGGGGCGGTTTAACGTGGCGGTGCTGCAGGGCTGCGGCAAAGGCCACGGTGGCAGCACGGCACAGATGATGCTCAAACCAGATAAACCTGCCAAATCCACAGAAACCTGGCTAGATTTCCAGGTCAAAGAAACAGGCCATTGGCAGAACTTTCAGTGGGTTCAACTCGGAGAGATCGAGCTAGCAGACGCGGCAAAGGTCGAGATAGTTGTCGCCCCTAAGCAGATCAAAAAAGCCGCATTGATGGACATCCGCGCGATCCACCTGATCCGGTTGCCGGATAGGAAGAGATAAGTTTGTCGTTCCAGATTCATGTGTATGGAGTCGAGTCTGATGCGAATCCTCTCTGCCCTGATGGTGTTGGTCGTACTGGCCGTGCTGTTCCCGGGGCCAACGGCTTACGCCGAGCCGAGCGAGCGGCCCAACATCCTTTTCATCATGAGTGACGACCACTGTGAGCGAGCGATCGGCTCATACGGTGGCCGGCTGGCCCCGCTCAACCCCACGCCAGTGCTTGATTCACTGGCGGCTCAGGGGATGCGTTTCGACAACGTCTTCTGCACGAACTCGATCTGCACGCCCAGCCGGGCTTCGATCATCACGGGGCAGTATTCGCACACCAACGGCGTGCGTGACCTGTACGATGGCCTACCTCCCGAGAAGCACATCCTGCCCCGCGAGATGCAAAAAGCCGGCTATACCACCGCGGTGAGCGGCAAGTGGCACCTGCGCTACTCGCCCAACTATTTTGACTACTTCTGCGTCATCGCCGGGCAGGGCCGGTACATGAACCCGACGATGCACGTCAGCGAAGGTGGGGAACTCCGCAGGCTGCGCTACGACAGCATCCTAGTCCGCGATGTCGAGGTGATCGATACCGAGGGGCACTCGTCCGATGTGCTGACGAACTTCACGCTGGACTGGTTGGAGAACAAACGCGATAAGGCCAAGCCGTTCTTCCTGATGCACCACTTCAAGGCCCCGCACGACATGTTCGTCTATGCGCCGCGGTACGGGGACTATCTCGATGGTGTCCACATGCCCGAGCCGGAGAATCTTTACGACCAGCCCGGGCCGGACTGGGGATCGGTCGCGACACGGGGCGAGAACGACGGGCTTGTGGGTATCATCGGCTCGACGATCTCGCCTAAGAAAACCAAGCGGAACCTGACGCGCCACTACCGTAAAGCGATCGAAGAAGACCTCGGGCGGACCGACCTAACCGACCGCGAGCTGACGCACGAGAGCTATCAGAGGTACGTCCGCGAGTATCTTCGCTGCGTCAAAGGGATCGACGACAACCTCAAGCGCATCTTCGATTACCTCGAGGCGAACGACCTCACGGACAACACGATCGTCATCTATACCAGCGACCAGGGCATGCTGCTGGGTGAGCGCGACTTTATTGATAAGCGTTGGATGTACGAAGAGTCGATCCGAATGCCCTTGATCGTGCGCTGGCCGGGTGTGGTTAAGCCGGGCAGCACGAGCGGCTGGCTGATCAACAACACGGACTACACGCCGACGCTACTGCAGATGGCGGGCATCGAGAAGCTTGATGACATGCAGGGCTGCAGCTTCGTCGACGCGCTTAAGGGTCAGCCCGAGCCCGATGATTGGCGGGCCGGAACTTACTACCGCTACTGGATGCACATGGCCCACGGCCACAACAACCCCGCCCACTTCGGCATCCGCACCAAGCGGTACAAACTCATCTTCTTCTACGGCAGAGACTTCACGGATAAGCACAACAACAAAACCGTGCAGGGCCGGGACGGCAACCGCTACTGGAAGAACACCCCCGTGGCCTGGGAGTTCTACGACCTGGAGAAGGACCCGCTGGAAATGAACAACCGATACAGCGAACCGTCGTACCAAGGCGTCATCGTTGAACTGAAAGAACAGCTCAAGGCGGAGCGCGAAATGATCGGCGACACCGACGCGGACAACCCGCGTATCCGAGAAGTCATCGATCAATACTGGAACGACTGAGTATCTGCCCAATCACATCATGCGTTGCTGCACTTCGATGAGGTGGTACCCGAACTGCGTCTTCACGGGATCAGAGACTTCACCCAGCGGCAGGTCGGAGAAGATCACCGCATCGAACTCGGGGACCATGTCCCCCTGGCTGAACTGCCCGAGCGAGCCGCCCGCCTTGCCTGAGGGGCAGGCCGAGTGTTCCTTCGCGAGGTCGGCAAATGCGGAACCGTCAGCGATCTGCTGCTTGAGCTCGAGGGCTTGTTCTTCGGTCGAGACGAGAATGTGGCTGGCGACGGCGGTGGGCATGCTGAGGCCTTTCAGTTGGATAGCGAATCGATCAACCCATGATCTTTGTCTGTGATCTAGCTTCCAGCCGAGAGGCTAAGCCATCAGACTGTTTGGAAGCGAACTTAATAACATACAGTCCAATTAATGAGTTTGTCACAAACCCAGCACCGAGAAGGCTAATCACTAGAAGCGGTTTCACAACTACCTGATCTATAAATTTGCGCTACGGGCGCACTTATGATCCAATCGGCCATGGAAAGGATTCCATTTCATGGCCAAGCAACAATCGGAACTTACGGACGAACAGTGGGCGGTCATCGAGC
>JBCCYY010000114.1:0-5647 GCA_039188575.1 Planctomycetota bacterium
GAAGCGATCCAGCCAAGCATCACGCCGTCTCCGTCTCTACGCCGGCCCCGAGGGGCAGCTTATGGTCGGTGCTGCGCGGCTCGCGGTAGGCGATGTCGATGATGGCCAGGAGGTTGAGCAGGCCGGCGAGCGCGGTGTAGAGCGTGCCGATCTCGGCGGGCCGGCCGTACGCGGGTGAGAACGGGATCGGCTCGTCGTAAGGGCTTGGGTCGGCACCCTCGGTGCGGGCACGGAAGCGGTCGTGCATGTACTCGACAGCGATGGACGGCGCGATGAGAGCCTGCCCCAGATACCAGGGGCGCAGCGAGCCGTCGGTATTGCGTGCGTGGACGACGCTGATCCCGCCGACAAGCAGCCCACTAATCCACAGCCCGCCGATGCAGAGCATCAGAATGACACCGCGCTGGGTGTGCCCGGCGAGCAGGTGGCCGAGCCCGGGGATGAGCCAGGCCGCGACCGCCGCGGGCAGGTTCCACACCGGTGGACCGGGCTCGAGTTTGGGCTCAGGCTTGGGCTTGTCTTCGGCGGTCTGTGACAAAGTGGTTTACTCGGGGCGGGGCGGGCTTGATCGCTGGCCAAGGGTTGGTACAACATGCGATTATGCCGGCACGATCTGCCGATAGTGTAACCGCCGAGGCGTCTGGTCACGCCAACGCGAGGGACCGTTTAAGACCCGAGGCCCTGCCATGCCCAGCACCCACGACGACCTGATCACCCCCTTCCACGAACGACCCCATCCATTTGCGCACGGCGGTGCGCTCGCCATCGAAGACGAAGAAGAGTTCGACGAGTCGGTCTTCTATGAGGATGGGGATGACGACATGGACGAAGACGAGGACCTCCTCGATGACGAGGATGAAGACGATGAAGAAGACTACCTCGATGACGACGAGGACGAAGAAGATGACGACTACCTCGATGATGAAGACGAAGAGGACGACGACTACTTCGATGATGAGGACGAAGAAGACGATGAGTACTTCGACGATGACGATGATTAAGTTCGAAACCCGGTGATGTTCTAGATCGACACAACCGTCACAAACCGCAAGATTCAACGCCCATACACGCGGGCACTTTTAAAAGACCGGTCCCATTCGCCAAGGGATCAAGCCAGGCCCTGCAACGCCCGATAGCTTTCATGCCTGACATGGCGAATAGGAGCGAGATGATGGCTGATTCCAACGAACCAAATAAGACCGAGCGTGGCCCGGACCGCCGCAAGAACGTGGTCGATCCCCGGCACAACGGCCTGGAGCGCCGCCGCGGGCCCGGACGCCGGCTGAGCGATTTCGCCAAGGCCGCAGAAGAAGGCGAGATGACCAAGGAGCAGTTCCTGTTCATCCAGGCGATCGACGCGTTCAAGCGCGCCAACGACAAGCCCTTTCCGACATGGACCGAGGTCCTCGAGGTCATCCGCAAGCTCGGTTACCGCAAGACCTGCAAGATGAGCATCGACCTGCCCCAGTGCGAGGACTGGACCGAACTGGCTGACGCCCCGGCGTTCCCAGAGCCAAGCGACGACAGTGACGATGAACGCAACGCGGCGTGAGTTCAAGCCTGATGGTGTTCAAGTTTGAAAGAATAGTGCGAGCGGCTCTCGGGCCGCTCGTTTTTCTTACACTTCACCCAGTCGAACTTCACCCAACCCAACATTTCAATGGACCTGCCCTACAAGATCGCCGTGCTCTGCTACCTCTTCGATGAGCGGGGTCGCGTGTTGCTGCTGCACCGGGTCAAGCCGCCGAACCGTGACCTTTACTCGCCGATCGGCGGCAAGCTCGAACAGGCGATCGGCGAGAGCCCAACCGCCTGTGCTCGGCGAGAGATCCAAGAAGAGGCCGGCCTGGATATCGACCTTGCCGACCTACACCTGACAGGGATCGTCTCGGAGACGGCCTACCTCGGCGAGACCCACTGGCTGATGTTCCTCTACGAGGTCACCAAGCCGGTGATGATCGCAGAGGAAGCGATGGTCTTCGATGAGGGTCGGCTGGAATGGCACGAACCCGGCGGGATCGAGGCGCTCCCGATCCCCGAGACGGACCGCAGCGTGATCTGGCCGATGTTCTGGCAGAACCGGGGCGGGTTTTTCGCGGTGCACATCGATTGCACGGTGGACCCGCTAAGGTATCGGGTGGAACAGCCCGCCGCGGGGCCCTGGCAGAGCCTGGCTTGACCCGCCTAAACGCTACAACCCGATAACCGGGCCCAGATTACGCGATCTTCGGTTTGGCTCTCCCCCAAACCCGCGATAAACTTGACCCTGCACAGCGTCTGACCGATGACCCCAGAGATACGGCACCGGCCGAATCGACCCAAACAAAGATGATCCAACGATCCTCAAGGAACCCGTGATGAAACGCACCCTCGGCCTCCTGACCCTCTCGCTCGTCCTGCTCCAGGGCGCAACCGGTTGCAACTACTCCGAAGACCGCGAGGTTTACAAATCGACTTATATGTCGCCGAAGTCCGTCTACGCGATCTACAAGCCCTCCAACGAGACCGCCTGGTCATACGAGATCCCGCCCCAGCACCTGCTGGTCGTCGAGCGCGATACGGGCGATGAGATGATCGAGTGGGCCACCACGTCCGATGGCTACCCTACCTCGCTGTCGTGGGAGCTCTACCCGATCAACGCGACCAAGTCCAAGCTCCGACGCAACCATTACACCGGCACACCCATCGAGAGCGGCACGATCACCCTCAACGGCACGCCGCTGATCATGGGCTCCACCGTCGGCAAGCCCCTCGATCCCAGCGCTGTCCCCGCGGAACGCAGCATTGAAGAGATCGAGAAAGAGATCGATGAGACCGACACTCTGCCTGAGCCGGATATGCCCGAAGAAGAAATGGGCGAGTAAAGCAACCCAGAGCCGCGGCTTTGGCGCAGCCAACGCCGCACGGATCTACGCTAATAAACCCACCCGCGTTGACTCAAATCAGCGCGGTTTTTCTTTCTCAATAATGGATCTATAAGATTAAAACCCACGCGGCGTTGGCTGCGCCGAAGCCGCGGGCTTGAATCGTTGATTCAATCAGCCACCGCCTTACTTCAGCTCGACCGACCAGTAGGCACTGTCCAAAAAGGCTTTCCAGCTCTCGTACTTGCCCGAACCCAATCGCAGGCCCAGCACCGGGTTGGTCTTGGGTTTGACCGGCTTTCGGATCAAAGGCATGTTGGCTTGCTTCGGGGTCCGGCCGCCTTTGCGGGTATTGCACCTCACGCAGCAGCAGACGAGGTTCTCCCAGCTCGCGCCGCCGCCTTGGCTGCGCGGGATCACGTGGTCCAGCGATAACTCAGAGGTCGAGAACTTCTTCCCGCAGTACTGGCAGCGGTTGTGATCCCGCGCAAAGATGTTGCGGCGGTTGAGCTTCACATCGTTGCGCGGCAGCCGGTCGTATGCCAGCAGGCGGATCACCTTGGGCACCGCGATCTGCATCCGGACGGTGCGGACCCACTCGTACGGGTCGTCGCCGCCCGGCTCACTAAAAAGCCGGCGGTAGTCCTCCGAGAGGTCCGCCCAATCCCCAAACCCGTACCCGGTGTAGGACCCGTCATCGACCCGGATCACCTCGGCCAGGTCCTTGCAGAGCATCGCGAAGGCCCGCCGAGCATCCACGACACGCACGGCCATCCACATCTTGTTGAGGACGAGTACGTGCGAGTTCAGTGCGGTCGCTGCGGTTTCCATTACGAATCGTTCGCTGTGTGCAGGTTTCCGATAAAGAAGTCTATCGGTCCGATGAGGCGGATTCAACGTCAGGCCTTGGTTAAAACGGGTTTGGAACACGGTTTGGCGATTTAAACGGCCAGACGCTTGACGAATCAGGCTTGCCGTGTTTCAATGCGTTGCTCGCCTGGTTTCAGGCGGCACAACCGAAGACCAACTGGGTGGTTGCCGGAGCGGCCAAACGGGGCAGACTGTAAATCTGCTGGCTTACGCCTACGTAGGTTCGAATCCTACACTGCCCACTTCAAAACCCCGTCACGATGACGGGGTTTTTAATGCGCTTTGTCTACGCTTATCGAGCACCGTGTAGAAGGTGACGCGAAGTATCGCGTGGTTTGGCGAATCTAGTGTCATGATTCAATATGCGCGGCTTCGTACGGGACGCTTCGCATCACCCGCTACACAGACAAGAGCAGATCTCACGCGATGTATCCAACAAGAAACCGCCGGGTGGCGCGCCGGCGGTTCGTGGATGGCATCAGCGATGCCAGTAAGTCGTATGTTAATGAAACTAGTGTAGCGTAAGACCCGTGATCATTTCAAAGGCCTCTTCATATTTTTTTGTCGTGTTCATCAACACCTCTTCCGGCAACACCGGCCCGGGCGCCTGCTTGTCCCACCCGCCTTTCTCAACGAGTACCTCCAAGTAGTTGCGCACGTACTGTTTGTCGTAACTGTCTTGATCGCGCGCAGCTTCATAATGCGCAGCAGACCAGTAGCGCGAAGAGTCGGGTGTTAAGGCTTCATCGATCAGGATCGGCCGCTCGTCTTTCGCATCGACCGGCACGCCGAACTCAAACTTCGTATCCGCCAGGATGATGCCACGCCCCGCCGCGTAGTCGTGCGCCATCTGATAGATCGCCAGCGAATGGTCACGCAGCACCTCCATCTGCAACGTGCCCACCAGTTCGCAGGCCCGCTCAAACGAGATATTCTCATCGTGATCGCCCTGCTCCGCCTTCGTGGCCGGCGTAAAGATCGGCTGTGGCAGCTTGGCAGACTGTGTTAATCCCACAGGCAACGAAACCCCGCAAACCGCCTGATTCTGCCGGTATTCCTTCCAACCCGACCCGGCCAGGTACCCCCGCACGACGCACTCGATCGGCACCACCTTGGTCCGTCGGCCAATCATCACCCGGCCCCGTAGTTGCTGCACCTGCTCTCCCGTCAAGCCATCGATGTCCGCGGGGTCGGTCGACAGGACATGCGTCTGAAGCTTGTAGCCGAGCTTATCCTTGATCTCGTTGAACCAGAACGCGGACATCTGCGTGAGCACGATCCCTTTGCCCGCCGGCCCGTTAGGCATCACGACATCAAACGCGCTAAGGCGATCGGTTGCAACGAGAAGTAGCGCCTCGGTGCCATCCTTGAGCGTGCAATCGTAGACATCACGCACCTTGCCCTGCCGCTTATTGGGCAACGGCAGGTCGGTAGACATCAGAGCGTCTTGCGGCGTGTTCATCGCTGTAGGGTATTGACAAACCCGACTGATCGCCAATAATTCAGTGAACCGAGGGACCCGTCATGCAAATCGCAAAGATCACAGAAGCCGTCACCAAATCACCCTTCCAGCCATTCGAGGTCGTCACGTCCTCCGGCGACCGCTTTACCATCCGACACCCCGAGATGGTGCGTGTAGCAAAAGGCGCCTTGTACGTATACCAAGACGCCGATAAACCACAAGAAGGCGAGATGTGGTCCGATCCGGCGGTGCTGTCCTACCTGCACATCACGGCACTGGTGCCGGTGCCTGAGCAGGCGGCGTAACAAACATTTCATGTGAAATCGAGTTCGATCTGCGCGCCCTCAGGTAAATCCTTAATCTGCTGTGCGACATCACCTGAAAACGAAATCAACTCACTGAGAAGTATTGTCCCGTAATTATCTGCTTCATATGCGCCGCCAAGAACAGC
>JBCCYY010000115.1:0-5613 GCA_039188575.1 Planctomycetota bacterium
CGGCTTTGGCGGCGTACCCGCCTGGTGAATCGAACAGACTGAACAACAAAAGCAAAACAAAACCGGTTCCCAGGGCCCCGGGCCCCAACGGGCCGGCACCAAGCCCTCTCCTCGCCTTCATCCCCGCCGGCGACGCAGCACCAGGAGCCCGCTCAGGCCCAGCAATACCAGCGAGCCGGGCTCGGGGACCGCTGCCGTGCCCTGGAGTGTCGCGTCGTGGAGCTGGCCTTGTTCAAACGAGCCGAGATCCGAATCACCGTATGCGTAGTAGCTGGCATCGAGCACAAACGTATCGCCGACGATGCTGACCTCGGCCTCAAAAGTAATCGGGTCGGTGGGCGCGGGCTGCACGGTCGCTTGGAAATCGACTTTCACAATATCCTGCACCGAATCCGCACGGAAAGGGATAAGGCCAAAACCGAACGCGAGATCTAGCAGTTGAAACTCGGCGGTTATTAGGCCCCCGGTCTGTTGTGAGGCGTCGTCGAGCGCGGCCTGCAGGCTCGTGCCGTTGCCGATCCCCTGGCTTGCGAGCAACTGCAGCACGTTGGTCGTCACGACGTTGGCGTCGCTTCCGGGCACGCCCTGGGCGAGGTCGCCGTTGCTGGTCCAATCCAGTTCGATTGGAACACCGTCCTGGTTACTGGGTGGAAGCGGGATGACCGTGCTGCTGACGAAGTTTTGCCCCAGGCCGCTCAACTCGAACAGCGGGTCGGTCAGCGTGAGCGTGCCGCCCGAGCCGCCGGGGGTTCCGGCGTTCGCGGCGGTCAGCGTCAGGCTTAGTGGCAGGCCCTCGGTGGGCGGGTTGGTGCCCACGGCCTGGGTCGGATCGTACGGCACGCGGACCTGACTAACACCGCCTTCTCCTAAGCCGTCAAGCACCTGTGTTAGTGTGAAGTTGGTCGGCGTGGCCAGGCCCGTCAAATACTCCAAGTCCATCGAGACGAAGCGAACGGAGGTGACGGTGCTCGTGCCTAGGTCGGCTTCGATGTCGAGCGTGACGCTGCCCGAGGGGTCGAAGTTCTGCGTGTCTGATGTCGTAACGATTTGGCCTGAGGCCTGGCCCCAGAGTGTCATAGCCGCGCTGGACCCCAGCGTATCGATGTCGAACGTAAAGGTGCCCGAAACGGTCTGCGCATGCAACCCAGCTACCGGCATGGCAGATAACGCGACCGCTGCGGCAGAACGAAGGAGCATCGGCCGGATGGGTTTCATCCTCAAAGCTCCTGTAAACAGATACCGATATGCACGCTTCCTAATCATGTTGATTACTCCTCGATGATTTAACGATCTGTCTTGATGGTTTTCCCGACTAGTAAATAAAACACTGAAAAACAAAACCGGCTCCCAAGGCCCCAGACCCCGCTGGCACCATCCTCATTGTTTGTCGCGGAATTTCTCGGTCCAGACACGCTCCTGCAAGACGTAGCCTTGCTTTTTGACGTGGAATCTGTCGCCGTAGGTCGTGCGGATGTCTTCGCCTTCGTCGTCTTGGTGGAAGCGGACCGAGCCGTCGAGGTACGACACCTGCAGACCCCTGACATGGTGGGCCGGGACGCTGCGGTTTTTAACAAAGTCGGCAAACGCGTCGGCCATGAAGGGCTCGTCGCCTGGGTCGATATCGAAATTCGCGGAGCGCCACTCCGAGATGGTATTCGGGGCGTCCAGCGCGTCGAATGTGGTACGGTAGTGGTAGGACGTCTGCAGCAGCGCTTGGGGGTCCTGCCACAGGCTCGAGTCGCCGTCACCTGTGAGTGGTTCTCCCGTCCATGCGGGGCAGTACAGGGCTTGGGGCTCGCTGTAATAGCCGCCATCGATCAGGATCGCGTGAGAGGCCGAGTAGCCGTACTCCGGGTGCAGGCTGATCACCGGATTCCCGCGCACCGCGTATTGGCCCTGCGCGGCATTGGTTCGCTGCATGAGCCCGGGCGGCGCAAGCCCATCGCGTTCCGTGGCAAAATTCGTCGCCGCAGTCGCCATCTGCTGCAGGTTGCTGCCGCACTGGACCAGGCGTGCCGCATCACGAGCGCTGCTCAAGGCAGGCAGCAGGATCGCGATCAGCAGGGCAATGATCGAAATCACTACCAGGAGTTCAATGAGGGTAAATCCGCGCCGCATCAAAGGTTTCCTTTCGTTCTACAGATCGGCAAGCAAAGGCACCTCACCCCTTTCGAGGTGCGGCGCCACTTGAAGGAGAAAGCGTTCAGCGACGCCGGCGGGCGATCAGGACGCCCCCCAATGCCAACAACGCGAGGGAGCCGGGCTCGGGGACCCTTTCGGTGATCTGCAGCACGTTCAACGCAACTCGGGGGTTAGTACCACCACCGATGACAACAGTGATTTCACCATCACTGTCGGGCGAGATACCGAGGACCGTCGGGGTCGAAGACGCGTTATTAAACACCGCGTCGATGGTCACCTCGACGGTATCGCCACTGCCGGTCACCGCATATGTTGCCGCTGAATCGTTGTTGCCACGTGCACCGTAGAACAGGAAGTCGTAGACCATTTCGTCGTCCAGGCCGCTCAAGGTCATAGTGGCTTGGCCTGAGTTGTTGGTGAAGAAGCTGTCCGAGAGTGCGGTTAAGGGCAGGCTCGCGACTGCCGCGGGATAAGGGCCGGCATAGTCGGCTCCATCACCTGCAACAGATGCGCCACCTATGTATGCAAAATCAGCTTGGATGCCGGTTGACTCTCCCATGGAATCGACCAGGTCGGCGATTTGAGAGGTGTTTCCAGATAGGGAGTTGTTCGTCGATGTCACGTTGTTCCAACCCGCCAAGGTTGTTAGCTGCGCCCCGTCAGAAGCGGAAAATGCTGAGTCGGTTCGGCCAAAATCAAAGTTGATGATCGTTTCCGCTGAAACACTTAGAGGCGTCCAGCCTAGTGATCCGGCGACAAGCCATGCGGTACAAGTTTGCTTGAGGGTCTTATTCATCAATCCGCTCTCCCTAAATAAAATCAACAAAAGAAAAAACTCGGAACAACCACTGCTCCAAGTAGGTGCGATCAATCCGTTCTGCCCCCCGGCTCATGCGTGACCAACACCCAGAAACGGTCACAAATCATGGCTTTCAATGTGCCTTTCAAGATGTGCCTGTTATTAGATAGCTCCAGCCGGTCGTTGTCGCCGAAAGTCAAGAGCCCCGGTCCTTCAGCGTCTATCAGATCGTTCTGGTATCGATCGAGGCTCACCGATGTCTCGGCCGGGAAGGGTGTGTCGGCAAAAACACCATAAATGGAACGGTCAAACGTTATTTCAAAATCGACGCGTGATTGCTTGACCAAGGTTTCTTTATTGCCCGGCGGATCAAAATGAACCAGGTAGAGATCGAACCGGGTCCCAGCCGGGAGCACGGATCGACTCGTGCTAGATGCGCCTGTTGGTGGGGAAACGAACATGCCCGGCTTACCGAGGTGAAGCCGGACTGCTTCGTCACTCATCACCTCAGACGCGACGCGATAAAGCTGTGCCCGATCGGATTCGGCTTGATCGATCCCAAAGCCGCTTTCGGGAAGACGGCTGACCCTTTCGATGTCGCCTGACAGCGAGTAACCGTCAACCATCTCGGCAACGCGCTCAAGCAGTGAAGCGAACGGCTCATCGTTATAGGCGATCGGCTCAACAAGGCCACTGGCAGATTTCACTTGGGAGGAAGAGCCCGCGGTCAGGCGGGTCGGGGTCACGCTTGCGTTGGCGTTTGTGCTCACGGCGGCGACTTCGCCTTCGAAGACTTGCACGCGGGTCACACCGGGGACTGATGCATCAACACCAAACCTCGTACCCAGGTCCGTGATTTCCAAGTGCCGGGTGCGGATCAGGAAACCCTTGGAGGGTTCGGTCTCGCAGATGCCGACGAGTTTTCCGGTGTGTAGGTATAGGGCATTTTCGTTGTCGAGTAGTTCGATGCTGGCCGGGGCTTGAAGTAGCGCGAGCGCGCCTCGTTTGGTCGTTACCTCTGCGAAGCCTTGTGTCAGCGTGAAGCGCTCCCCGGCGTAGAGTTCTTGCCCAGGCTGGCGATCCCATGCCGCGTCACGCTCGGCGGTGAGAGTGGCGACGACCATGGGAGCAGGCGGTGCCGGGGGAGCAGGTAGTGCCAGAGCCTTCTCAGGCTCGTCGGCTTCTGGATCGACCGCCGGCTCATCAATGACGACAGGCGGAGCATCGATCACTACCTCAGGCTCAACCGGGTTGTCCCCAATCCCCCTCAATACAAACACCAGGATCACCCCAACCACGAGTACGGCGGCGGCAGTCGCAATCTGGACCACGTAACGCTGAAACACATGCCTGCCGACGTACGCGATCACACCCAGAGTCTTATTGTGTTGCCTTGATCCGTTGTGATAACTCCACTGGATTTGCGGTATTGATGGCTCGTTAAGATCTAGGCCTTGACTATCATGCAACTCGTCAAGCACCTCGGCTGTCTCAAACACATCTTGTAGCTGCCTGCTCTGGTAAACATGGTTGAGCGCCGCCTCAAGCAGCGACTGTGAGGCGACCTGCTCGAACCGCTGCGGGTCCTTACGCAGCCAAGTGCGCAGCTCAGCGGCACCGGCTTCCTCCAGTTCGCCACTGAAGTAGGCCTCGATCAGGTCGGCGGGGTCACGCTCCACGGGTACGCCCCCTCTCGGTCGCGGACTCGATGCACCGGGCCAGCGCGTTGCGGATCTTGTTGAGAGCGACACGGACCGCCCCGGAAGATCGGCCTGTAGTCTTCGAGATCTCTATCGGCTTGAGCCCGTCGCGGTAACGCAGGTCAACCAGCTTCCGCGATTTTTCGGGCAGCCGATCAAGGCACATCTCAAGGAGATCGGCGACCTCACCGCTCGTGGTGTGTTGTTTGGAGAGCTTGGCGTGTGCGTCGGCGAGCAGTTCAAGGTCGGACTCCTCGAACAGGCAGACCGCGTTCTTGTTCTTGCGGTAGAAGTCGGCGATCCGCCGCTTCGCGATCTGCATCGCCCAGGGGATGAACGGCCGGCTGGGGTCATACTTCTCGTATGAGGCCGAGGCGTCGAGCGCGACTTGCTGGAGGATATCCTCGGCGTCGGCAAACTTGCCGACGCAGGAGAGAATGTAGGCCTGGAGCGTGGATTGAGCCTGCATCCAGTGGGCTGTGAGTTCGGATCGCTCGTCGGATTTCATGCCTGCGAGTTCATAGCGAAGGGGCAAAAGCGGGCTCTTAACACTATTACTTCGCTGGTCGGGGCACAATCGTTAGCCCTGAAGTGGCAATTTTTTGAATCGCTTGGCCAGACCACCCCATGCTACCGGGGTGCAGGGTGTCAGAAAGACTACTGCCTGAAATATTCTAAATATCAATATTTATATTTTGACTATTCAAAATAAATTGGTAGAGTACGCCTTCAGCTAGCGATTCGTCAAAACAAACCCTGCTCCGTCCCTGCAGAAAGGAACCCATGCCCACCTCATCTGATAGCCTTCAAGTGAAGGCTAAAGTAAATGCGCAGGGTCTTAGGAAGTTAAGCGTCCTAAATTGGGTTCTCACGGAGTAGTTTGAGGACCGCCAGGTAGAGGTTATCACGGCGGTGGTTGAAGCGGAACTCGGTTTCTTTCAGGTGCAGGTAGAACGTATGACGAGCAACGCC
>JBCCYY010000116.1:0-5546 GCA_039188575.1 Planctomycetota bacterium
GTTGCCGCGGAGGGTGACCATCGCGCCGACCTCGTAGCCGATCCGCAGCTTGAAGTTGCTGACCGCCTTCTTCGCCTTCTTCATGATCGGGCGCTGGCCGGTGATCAGGGACAGGTCCTGGATGACCTGCTCGCGTGCCTTGGGGTTGAGCTTCGTGCCGTCGAGCTGGTTGCCCATGCCGACGGTGATAACGATCTTGTCGAGCTTGGGCATCGCCATCGGGTTGGTCACGCCGAACTCGGACTTGATCTTCTCAAGGACCGGGCCTTCGAATTGTGTTTTCAAACGGGGGGTCATGGTCTTGCTCTCGTGCTGCGCCACGGGATGTGCGTGGTCGTCTTATGCGAGTGTTTGGTCGATCTAGCGTGCCTTCTTCAGGACGGAGAGGGTTTCGCCGGTCGTCACCGCGACACGGACCTTCTCGCCGTCGGCGTTGGTTTCGAAGCGGACTCGGGTAGGCTTCTTGTTCTTGTCCACGGGCGACACGTTGCTGATGTGAATCGGCATCGCCACCGAAACGACACCGCCCTGCGGGTTGGACTGCGTCGGCTTGACGTGCTTGCGGCGCACGTTGACGCCCTCCACGATCACGCGGTCTTCCTTGGTCAGCACCCGGACTACACGGCCGCGCGTCCCCTTGTCGGCGCCGGCGGTCACGATGACTTCATCGTCTTTGCGGATATGTCGTGCCATGGTTGATTCCTTATCTCGTACATGCGGGCGGGGCCGCAAGCTGTGTTTCGTTTACACGACCTCGCTGGCCAGCGAGACGATCTTCATGTAGCTCTGCTCACGGAGCTCACGGGCGACGGCACCAAAGATGCGCGTCCCGCGGGGGTTGCCGTTATCGTCGATCAGGACGATGGCGTTCTTGTCGAAGCGGACGTAGCTGCCGTCGGGCCGGCGCACCGGGTAGTTGGTGCGGACGATCACGCCCTTGACGATCGTGCCAGTCTTGATGTCGCTGCCGGGCAGCGCCTTCTTGACCGAGCAGACCACGCGGTCGCCCAGCGTCGCGCTGGGGCGCGTGGACTTGTCCCGGCCGGTCGAGCGGCCGAGCACGCGGATTACGTACGCGACCTTCGCGCCGCTGTTGTCCGCTACATCAACTCTGGATTCCTGTTGGATCATCGCTTGTTCCTTCGCGCTAAAGCGTCTTTAGTCGCGGGTGGGGTGCTTCGTGCCTGCTTACTCTGCGGCCGGGGCCTCGGCCTCGTGGGTCACCGCCTCGGGGGCCTTCTCGATCACACGGACGAGGCGCCAGCTCTTGGTCTTGCTCAGCGGGCGGCACTGCGTGATCTCGACACGGTCGCCTTCGCCGGACTGGTTGGTCTCATCGTGTACCTGGTACTTCGCTTCCCGGCGGAGGCGCTTGCCGTACTTGGCGTGGACCTTCTGGTACTCGACCGCGACGGTACGGGTCTTGTCACGCTTGTCGCTGGTGACGATGCCGACCTTCGTGCCGGTGACTTTTTGGGTGGTGCTCTCGGCCATCAGGCGGTTTCCTTACTCGTGCTCAGTTCACGCATACGTTTCTCGGTCAGCAGCCGGGCGATATCTTTCTTGATATTGCCGGGCTCGCGGTTGTTCTCGAGCTGCTCGGTCACGGCCTGCTGACGCAAATCGTAAAGGCGATCGCGCAGACGCTCGGTCTCTTCCGCGATCTCCGGGTCGCTCATCTTGTGGAGTTCTTCTTTTTTAATTGGCATGTCTGTATACCTGATTAGCCGCGGACGGCCGGTTGGGTTAGGCGTGGCGACGCTCCACAAAACGGCACTTGAACGGCATCTTGTGGGCGACACGGGCGAACGCGGCCTTGGCCAGATCCTTAGGCACGCCGGAGATCTCGTAGACGATCGTGCCGGGCTTGACGCGGGCAGCCCAGTACTCGGGCTCGGCCTTGCCCTTACCCATACGCGTTTCCAAGGGCTTCTTGGAGATGGGCTTATCGGGGAAGACGCGGACGAACAGCTTGCCTTCACGCGACACGTACTGACGGGCGGCGATACGGCCAGCCTCGATCTGCCGCGCGGTCAGCCAGCCGCCCTGGGTCAGCTGCAGGCCGTACTCGCCGTACGCGACGAAGTTGCCACGCGAGGCGTTGCCTTTCAGGTTGCCGCGGTGTTCCTTGCGGAACTTCACTCTCTTGGGCATCAGGGGCATCGTTTATGCTCCGGTTTGTCGCTATCGCAGCGACGGTTGTTTCATCAGTTCAAGTCAGTGTTTCGTTTATCGTCGGCCACGGGCACGGGGACGGGCACCCGCAGCCTTCGAGGTGATCTCACCCTCTTCGACCTCGTGGTACATGCCCTTGTAGATCCACACCTTGACGCCGATGATGCCGTAAGTCGTCAGCGACTCGGCAAAGCCGTAGTCGACTTCGGCCTGCAGGGTCTGCAGCGGCACGGCACCCATGCGGATGTCTTCGGTGCGGGACATTTCATGACCACCCAGGCGGCCGGACATCTGGATCTTCACGCCCTTGGCGCCGGCGTTGATGGCGGCCTCGGCCTTCATCTTCATCACGCGGCGGAAGCTGGCCCGCTTGGCGAGCTGCTCGGCGATCGACTCGCCGACGAGCTGGGCGTCGGCGTCGGGGTTGGTCACTTCAACGCAGTTGAGCGACACGTTTCGGCCGGTCATGCGCTGCAGTTCGCTGGTCAGCGCGTCGATGTTCGCGCCCTTCGGGCCGATGACCAGGCCGGGACGCGCGGTCTTGACGATGATCTTCAGCTCTTCGCGGGTCCGCTCGATGTGGATGTCCGAAACGGCGGCGAAGGGGCCGCGGCGGTTCAGTTCCTTATCAAGGAACTTGCGGATCTTGAAGTCCTCAACAAGCAACTCGCCGTACAACGCCTTGGGCGCGTACCAACGGCTCTTGTGGGCCTCGGTGATCCCGACGCGGAATCCAAATGGATGAACTTTTTGTCCCATAGTGTTCTCAGGGTTGTGCGGTCTTGGCCGCGTGTTGGTGCTCGTTTGGCGTCTTACTCGGCTGCCGCGTCCACGGCGATGGTCAGGTGGCTGGTCCGCTTCAGGATCGGGTGGGCCCGGCCGCGGTCCTTGGGTTGGAAACGCTTCATGGTCGGTCCGGCGTCGGCACGCGCGTCCGTGATAACGAGGCTGCGGACGTTGGCCTCGGCCTGATCGGCGTTGGCGACGGCCGAGTCGAGCACGCCCTTGATCAGCACCGCTGCGCGGAGCTTACTCATCTGCAGGATCACGTTCGCTTCGTCGATCCGCTTGCCACGGATCATATCCATGACGGGGCGGGCCTTGGTCGGGCTGATCCGGGCCATCCGGTATTTGCTGGTGTAAGCCATCGTGGGGTCTCGGTTCGATACGTGCTAAGCCGAAAGAGGCTGTTGGTTTACTTGATGCCAGCGGCGCGCTGGGCCTTGGTGCCGGTGGTGTGCGACTTAAAGACGCGTGTCAGTGCGAACTCGCCGAGCTTGTGCCCGACCATGTCCTCCGTGACGAGCACGGGCAGGTGGCTCTTGCCGTTGTGCACCATGAACGTGTGGCCGACAAACTCGGGCACGATCGTGCAGGCCCGGGCCCAGGTCTTGATCGGCTCGCGCCGCTCCTGCTGGTTGAGCTTCTCGACCTTGCGGTAGAGCTTCAGGTCGACGTAGGGGCCTTTTTTCAGAGAGCGTGACATTCGCAGTTTCCTGGGTTCTGTCTAAAGGGTTTGCCGAGCATGCCTCGGCGGGGTTCATTCTTAGCCGCGGAGCTTCAGTTGGCCGTATCGCTTGCTGGTGCGTCGGCGGATGATCCGCTTGTTGGAGTTCTTGCCGCGTTTACGGGTGCCGCCTCCCTTCGCGAGGACACCTGTCTTCGACGCCGGCGGGCGGTTGCCGGACGAGCTGTTGTCGCCGCCGCCCATCGGGTGCTCGTGGTGGTTCTTGGCCATGCCGCGGACGTGCGGGCGTCGGCCGAGCTTTCGGCTGATGCCGGCCTTGCCCAGCTTGGTCTTGTTGTGGTCAGAGTTGCCCACCCCGCCGATCGTCGCACGGCAGTTGACCGACACCTGCCGCACTTCACCCGATGGCAACACGATAGTCGCCCACTTGTTCTCGCGGTTCGTCAGGCGGGCATAGGTACCAGCCGATCTGCAGATCTGAGCCCCCTTGCCGGGCTGCAACTCGACGCAGTACAGATTGAGGCCCGTAGGGATGTACTTGATCGGCATGCAGTTGCCGACCTTTGGCTCGCACTTTTCGCTGGAGCTAATGATCTTGTCGCCGTCGGTCAGTTCCTTGGGGGCGATGATGTACCGCTTCTCGCCGTCTTCGTACTGGACGAGGGCGATGTTCGCCGAGCGGTTCGGGTCGTACTCGATACCGACCACGGTGGCGACCATATCGTCCTTCTTACGCGACCAGTCGATGCGGCGATAGCGCTGCTTATTGCCTCCACCAATGTTGCGGTCGGTCAAGATCCCGTGGTGGTTGCGGCCGCCGGTCTTCGTCTTCTTTTCGAGAAGCGTCTTCTCGGGCTTGGTCTTGGTCACCTCGCTATAGAGGTTGACCGAGGCGTTGCGCCGGCCGGGCGTGGTTCGTTTATAGATGCGGACTGCCATGGTTGGGTCTCTATCGAGAGGCGATCATCTCGCCGGTGGTTCTTAGAACAGGTCGATCCGGTCGTCCGCGTGCAGCGTGACCAGGGCCTTCTTCGAGCTGGACGTCTTGCCCGGACCAAAACGCGTCCGGAAGTACTGGCCCTTGCGGACCTGCGTATTCACTTTGATCACGCGGACGTTGTAGATCGCCTCGACCGCCTTGGCGATATCACCCTTGCGGGCACGCATATCGACCTCAAAGGAATAGCGGTTCATTGGCTCGCCGGCACGCTTGCCGCGCGGGACCTGCCCCGACGCTTCGAACGTCGACTTCTCGGTAATCAGCGGTCGCTTGATGACGTGGGTCGGTTCCATTACGCGGCCACCTCCTGCTCCGCGACGACTTCCTTCACCGAAGCGGTCGCGCGAGCGATATAGTCCTCGAACGCGGCTTTCTCCGCGACGAGGTAGCGATGGTTCAGCAGGTCGAAGGCATTAAGCCGGTCGATCTGGGTCAGGTCTACGTTTTCGAGGTTTGCGGCGGACTTGGCGTCGGGGCCGCGGGTGTCGCTGAACGCGACGAGGCAGGTGCGATCGATCTTGAGGGCTTCGATCAGGGCCTTGAAGGCTTTCGTCGAGGGCTTGTCGATCCCAAACGACTCGACCAGCCGGATCTCGCCATCGACCGCTTTGGCCAGCAGGGCGTTGCGGTTGGCGAGCTTCCGCATCTTCGCCGGCATGTCCTGACGCCAGGAGTGGCGGACCTTGGCCTTGGCGTGCCCACCACCGCGGAGGAGGTTGGCTTTCTTGTCGCCGCGGCGTGCGTTGCCGGTGCCCTTCTGCTTGTACAGCTTGCGGGTCGAGCCCTCGACATCGCTCCGCGTCTTGGTCGACTGGTTGTCGGGACGGCGGTTGGCGTGAGCGCGGACATAGGCCTGCTTGAGCAGCGCGGGGCGCACCTCGCCGCCGAGCTTCTGCTCGTCGA
>JBCCYY010000117.1:0-5184 GCA_039188575.1 Planctomycetota bacterium
CGCGGGCGACTTGCCCTGGATCACGCTCTGCAGGCGGAGGCTACGGGCCATTTCCACCAACTCACGTTTGCGTTCATCGTCCGTGCGTGCACCAGACTGCACACCGCGGTCCGCCGATTCTTCGGTGGGCAGCGGTTTGTAACGGTTATGCCGAAAAGCGAAGAGATTCAGCCTCAAATCTTCGCTCAGGGCCACATCAACGACTGGCAGTGCCGGCAGATTCAACGCGAGGTCGCTGCCTGCTTCCACCGCTTCAGCGGTCGTGGTGCCATCCGTCTGGGCCTGTGCGTTGGGGTCGGCGGTCGCGATCTTGGGCACATCTTCCAGCAGGATCAGCCGGCCCCAGAGCAGCAGCCCAACCGCAGCGACGGTGACAAGGATGCCGAGCTTCTTCTTGTCCGCCGTGATCTGACGCCACAGCCGATTCATCTTCTTGTTCATCGCTGGGCCCCCTGGTTATTGACCGGCTCGAAGAAGCTGCTTAAGGCCATCACGACTTCGACCCGGCCGCTGGTATCGTTCTCAGGCGACACGATGTCCAGGCGCTCGATCCGCACCGGCGGGCCGGCGTTCTCGATCTGCTTGATGACCTCAAACGCGTTGGCGAAGTCCGTGGTGAACCGCACATCGATCGGCGTCATCGAGAACCGCTTGTAGTCTTCCGTCTGCCGGTACGAGGTCTCGTACAGCGTCACGTTCCGCTGGATCAGCGTGTCGGACACGTGGTGCAGCACGCGGTCGTGCAGGTTGCCCTTGGGCAGCACGACCGCCCGCTCGCGTAGCTCGGCCCTGAGCGACGCGATCTGCTGCCGCACCGGCTCGAGGTCCGGACGCACCATGCCGTTCAGTGACTGCTGCTTGGTCTGGATCTCGTCTGCCAACGCCTGGTTCTGTTTCTGGCTAGGCCAGAGCACGACGCCGGCGTACACACCCACGAGCAGCGTCACCACTACCGCGGTCTTCACGATGTCGCTCTCAATCCGCATCGGATTCGCCTCCTTCGACACCCATGAACCTGCGGTCCAGGTCGATGACCACGTCCAGGTGGAAGACCCGCACGAAGTGTGTCTCGGTCTTGTCGAGCCGGCTGCCACGCAGGGCGACCGACGTAAACACCGGGTCGCTGTCCAGCCGTCGGATCAGCGTGACCAGCTGTTCATCGGTTGGGGCATGGCCGGTGATCGTGATCCGCATCAGGTTCGGGTCCAGCGGCTGGTCGTCCTTGCCGACCGTCTTGGTCTTCGCATTCGGGTCGGGCTTAATCTCGGGCGTGGGGCGCTCGGTGGACAGCTCCGCGTTCACCAGGCGGATCGACTCTGGGGCCAATGCGCTGATCCGGCTGAGCACCTGCGTCGCGGTGATCGGCTGGTAGGTCTCCCGCGCGGTCATCAGCTTACGCTCGAGCGCCGAGCGTTCTATCACTAATCGGTCCTGCTCGGCCCGCAGCTGGGCGACCTCCTCCAGGCTCTGATCGAGCTGGTCTGACTGCACCGCCAGGGCGCTGTCGGGCCCGCTGGTCGAGATGTACAGCCCGGCCAGGGCGATCATGGTCATGCCGATCACCAGGAACTCGGCCGGCCGGCGCTGCTGCCGCCGCCGGCTACGGTGGAACATTTCAGGCAGGAAGTTGATCTGGCTCATGCGGCACCTCGCTGAGCATTGCCCGTCTCGTCACGCAACGACAGGCCCAAGGCGACACACCACTGCGCGGGGTCCGGCATAGGCAGGTCGAGCTTGCTCAGTGCGGGTGAGCGGTCCGCCGTCTGCACCTCGGTCTGGAGTGCAAATGAGAACTTCAGCGCGAGCTCGGTAGACGCGTTGTGCCCGGCGACCCACGTCGCGTCGGGCTTGTGCACGCCAAACGTTACCGACAGGTAACGCGTGCACAGGCTGATCTCCTTGCTCAGCGCTTCGACGTCGATCTGATCCCCCTGGAACTGCAGGTCGATCGGCTTGTCGAAGATGACCTGGTCGCCGCGTTGGCCGACGACCTCCGCGATGCGCTGGCCCAGGTGGATCGTGAGTGTGGACCGCCCGGGTTCACCGAGCACGCGGGCGATGGCGGCGCCGGTGGCATCGATCGCGATCGGCTGCAGGCCGGCCTGCTTCACCGCCATTGCGTGGTCGTATACCGCGTTGTTCGCTGCCGCCAGCAGGATGATCTCCTCGCGTTTTTCATTGCCCTGGTTGACCTGGCCGGCACGGTAGTGCTGCAGCGACTGGTCATCGGTGAGCTGGAAGCGCTCGGCCGCCTCCCACGCCACGGCCTGAGCCATGTCTTCCTCGGGCATCGGCGGCATCCGCAGCGTCTTGTACCGCAATAGTTCTGCAGGCAGCGCGCTGACCGCGAGTTTGCCCGCGAACTTACCCCGGCGGAGTGCCGTGCTGATCGCCCGCTGCGTCTCGGTGTGGAAGTTCGGCTCGTCGACCGAGACCTCCTCACTCAACGGCTCGTACTCGTACACATACCCCCCGGAGACACGCTGGGCCAGGCACACATCCTTGGCCGTCACCGCGATACCGATGGGGTTGTTCGAGCCCTTGATTTTGCCTCCAAATCCCAACACTTCTTTTCCCTTCGGCTGCCTGCCCGTTCAGGGCGTCCAATCCCCCCTTGGGATCGTTTCTAGCTGGTGATACGCTTGACCGTGACACGCCCGGTAAACGGCGCGACGGTGATCTCGTAGGTGTGGTCTTCAAAACGCAGACGGATAGTCCCGCCCGAGGACGGGTTGCCCAGATCATCAAACTCGATCGTTGAGCCGCCGTTGAAGTCGACGCTGACGATATCGATCCCTGTGAACCGGCTGTCTTTGTCGAAGTCCACTTCGTAGTTCTGTTGGTTGCTGCCCATACCCGCGGAGGGGTTGTATTCCAATACCCAAGCGCCGTTGTCATACTTCTCAACGGTGTAGCTGTTCTGGTCGGCGTTAAACACCACACGCCGCGTGCTCTGCTGGGCCATCGCTTCGTTCTGCGCAAAAAGCAGGTCGGCGATGATCATGCGCGCCCCGGCCTGCACGCCGAGGGTCCCGCCCTGCATCATGTTCGGCACGACGACCGCCGCGGCCAGCCCCATGATCGTCACGGTGATGAGCACCTCGATCAGGGTGTAGCCTTTGGCGATTCGGGTTGTCGATGTCTGCTTCATATCCAACTTTTAGAACTAGCCGCGATACTACGCATCGCAGGTCCCTGTTCCTTTCAATCCATCACGCCCTGCCTGCGACGCATAGCGTCGCGGCCATAGCGAAATACTTAGTCGTTATCCGCGTCGCCTTCGACCTTGACCTTGATCGAGCCGTCGCTCAGCTTCTTGCTCATTGATTCGACGGTGCTCTTCAGGCCCTTGAGCTCCTTGATCATCTCGGAGCGCTGCTGACCGGCATCGACCCGGCCCTGTGCGATGGCCTGGCTTTCGGGGTTCAGGCTTTGGCCCGGCATGTAGTTCATGCCGACCCACAGGTTCAGCGCGAGCAGGATGGCGATGGTGGTCAGGACGGCATTGAGGTACTTCTCGTTTGACATAGCGGTCTCCTGGGTCGGCGGTGTTGCCGGGGTAGGGTCCAACGGTGGTATCGACTGCGCGGGGTAGCGGGTTTAGGTCCGGTAGCGCATTGGGGTCAGGTGAGGGCCTGATTTTTATGACGGTCCGTATAACGAAGCGCAGCCGAGGCGTGTGTGCCTCGGCTGCGTCTAGTTCTGAATCGTTGGCCGTGAGGCCGTTGGTTTAGTAAGCCACGACGTCGTTGGTCGTGTCCATGTTCTGCTCGGCGGCGGTGGCCGTCGGGACAGCGGCACGGATGACGCCGGTTGTGGCGTTGACGACCCAGCCGTCGGTGCCGTCGGTCGCGGTGCCGAACTCGGTCGCGCTAGCGGTGACAACGAACGGGTTCTTCGGCGCCTGCTGCATGTAGGGGCCGTAGATGTGGGTGCCGGCCGTGGTGCCCACGGTGCCGTCGATGTCGGTCTTGCCGGTCATCTTGGTCCAGTCCCAGGTGCCCGCCAGGGTGCCGTCGGAGGTGGGGTACTCGTTGTTGTGCTGGTTCTTGTACAGCTCGACCTGGCTGCGCAGGGTCTGGAGCTGGCTCAGCACGGACGAGGCCTTGGCGGCTTCGGACGCGTTGGTGAACTGCGGGATGACGATCGCGGCCAGAATGCCGAGGATCACCACGACGATCAGGATTTCAACCAGCGTGAAACCCTTGCGAACCATCTTACGTGCATGCATGACGAACTCTCCTCAAATGAGTGAACTTAACTTTCGGCGTGCCGGGGCAACGAGCCCCGTACGAAACACGCCAGCGCGCTTTCGGCTGCCCCCGCAAGCCACCTTGGCTCACGAACCGGGGCCTGCTCCCATGAATCTGTTGCGGGGGCGGCCGAACTCGCGCTTACTGCACAGTCCCGTTATCGCCCTCGAAACCCGAGGACTTAACGGTCGTTGATCACCACTCAGGATTTCCCCTCAAGCGGGTCCATCTGCGACGATCAGCACGGATAAGAACGGATACAACAGCCCGGGATGCAAGCCCTAGCAAACGAATTGATGCCGCGAGACAGGGATGAGGCGTCATGACCGCTACAAACCGCTCGCTGATTAAGGCGTCGCATCTAAATAAGACAACACCTCATCCAGCAGCGCCCGCCCCTCCTCAAACGTCAGCCGTTCGCGCGTCTGTAACGCGTCCCCCCACGCGTAGTCTGATACCTCCGCCGCCTGCAGCCGCAGTTGCTGGTCCTGCCCGACCTCTCCCAGGAAATAGACGACCCGCTTGTTCACTTCCTTGCCGCTGCGTTTGGTGAAGACGTACTGCTCCTCGAAAGGGTGGTCCTCATCAAGTATCGCCTTGCCGATGCCGGCCTCCTCTTCGAGTTCACGGCGGGCGGTCTCGATGTTGGTCTCGCCCTCCTCGGGGTGCCCCTTGGGGAACGCCCAGTGCCCGGCCCTGTGCTGGATCAGCAGGAACTCCCTCGTTCCGTTGATCACCCGGTACGGGATGACCCCGCATGAAAAATCATTCACCATCGTCTGACCCGTCTGTAAACATTCTAAAAAATAGCCGCGACGCGATGCGGCGCAGGCCTAGCATGATAAAAACTATCACAAGACCAGCGACGCATAGCGTCGCGGCGGTGAACAAACACAGCAACCCAACCACAAGCAGATCGAAAGGGGGCATC
>JBCCYY010000118.1:0-5120 GCA_039188575.1 Planctomycetota bacterium
GAACCCGCAACCTCCGGATTGAAAGCCCGGCGATCTTCCGATTGATCTACGACGCCTGACCTTGTGCCGAACAATGAGATGGGACGGAGTCGAACCGCCAAGGTCTCACGACGACTGGGTTACAGCCAGTGGGGCCTGCCAATGCCCAACCATCTCAATCAAAGGAAGGCGGAGGACTCGAACCCCATGCCTTTCGGCACCACCTGTTTTCAAGACAGGGGCCGCCCCATTGGCGAACGTCACCTTCCAATTCCAATACCCCGTCCGGGTTTCGATCCCGGTCCTGCGCCTTGAGAGAGCGCCGTCTCACCATTCGACCAACGGGGCGACTAAACAAAAGCAGAAGCGGAAGGCGGTGGGCACGATCCACAGACGCAAACGCGTCCCTCCCGACTAGCAATCGGGGTGGCGGCCAACCCGCCATTCACCTTCCCTTTCCTTCAAGACCGGTGCGGGAATCGAACCCACAAATTGCGCAGTTGCAGTGCGCTGCCTTTGCCATTCAGCCAACCGGCCATCAAAGAGCGGATAGATGCAAATAAGCCGATCGGCGGGTGTAAACCGGCCGACCGGGTTCGTTTTTAATCAAGGAAGACGACGTGGCGCATGGCGCTTGCCTGGTGCTCGGTATTCATCACGACCTCGTGCCAACCGTTCAGAACGATTGTTTTGTGGTCGGGGTGACGCACCTTGCCTCGGGCAAACACACCCGCGTTTCGCACCATGATGTTGAACCGGACCCGTTTCACGCGGTCGGGGTTTCGTGCAACCCATCGCTTGTGCTCGATCTCGGTCAGGCCGGCTGGATGGAGGTAGCTCACGTAAACACGCTCACCACCGGTCCGAACAACCTCTTCAACCATATGGGGCTTGCTGCCGATACCGCGTGAGAGCGGCTCGTTACGAATCACAAGCTTCGGATCATGCTGCACGTCTGGGCGGGGGATGAAAAACCATTCGCCCTGACGCACAAACGCTCGGTTCTTCCGCCGACGTCCATCTTTAGCCTTCAGGCCCACGCGGGCCTGAGATGCTTTGACTGACGAAGGCTTGAGTGCTTCCATCGCGGTCTTCACGTTCGAGGCACGGGCCGATTCGGGCACACCAGCAACAAACCAGTGGCGCTCATCGTGACCGCAGAGGAACTTCTGCCGTTCTTGCCCCGCGTTACGAAAATCCACCTGTAGTAGCAGGTGGCGATCTCGTGGACGCAAGTCGCTGACACAGCAGTCATTCAGCATCGTAGGATTGAGCATAAGCGAAAAGAATTCACCTTTACGGTCCTGGTTAATGTCGATACTGAACGGACCAGAGCCAGTCAGGCTCCAGCGCTGACGTGGTGGCTCGTTGAGCTTCGCACGCGCTCCCATACGCTCGAACTTCTTGATTAGCATGTCAGTGTCCATGACATACTCCTAATTGAGGACAGATCTTGTCTGCCGTCGATACTTACAGACGGCACGGTTCTGGGCAGGGTCTTGGTTGATTCATGATGTAGCTCCTTGTTGTTGGTGTGGATTGAGTACGAATGTGGCTGGCGGGGATCGAACCTGCATCTCCGCCGTGGCATAGCGGTGTCCTGCCGTTGGACGACAACCACGAGAAACCCACGCCGCGACCCCCCGGAAGGCGCGGCGTGGGATAAGAGGAAGTAAATCAAACCGATCGACAACGATTAAGTCGATCACGACGATGCCGATATCAGTCCGCATCTTGCTTCACGGCCGAAACATCTTGGCCAGTCAGCTTGCGGACCTGGTCGAGCATCTCGCCCTGGCCGAAGACGAAGGTCGCCTTGGTACCCTTCAGGATTTCCTGCAGGGCCTCGAGCTCCTTCATCCGCGTCAGGGCCGGGTTCTCTGCGAGCAGCTTGGCGGTGTTCGCCTGGCTACGCGCCGCGGCGGTCTCTTCACGCCGACGGATCAGGTTTGCCTCGGCTTGCTTCTGCGCCAGGATCACCTCGTTCAGGATCGACTTCATGTCACCCGGGAGGATCACGTCACGCAGGCCGGCGCTTTCAACCTTCAGGCCGAACTCGGCACCACGCGACGCCAGGGCGTTGCGCACTTCGCTGCCGAGCTGATCCTTGTCAGCCAGGAGCTTGTCCAGCGCCCGGCCGCCAACCGCCTCACGCAATGCCAGCTGCGCCTCGCGGTACAGCGCCTGCTCGTAGCTGCCGACCGACTCGGCCGCCAGCCGCGCGTCCACGACGCGGTAGTTCACCAGCAAGTTCACACGCAGCGTCACCTTGTCCGCCGACATGATCTCCTGACCGGATACGTCGAGCACTTGCTCGCGCAGGTCGACGATCTTCCGCTCAACACGGCCCGCGCCCTTCCAGTTCACGAACAGGCCCGGGCCCAGCTCGCGGTCCAGCTGGCCGTCGCGGTAGAGCAGGACCTTCTCGCCCGGCTCGACCGTCACACCGTCGAAGAACCGCTGTGCGCCCGAGAACGCCAGGACGGTGTCGAGCTTCGGGTGCTCGAACGCGAAGTCGTTCACGTTGTACGTCTGGACCTCGATATCGGCCGGGCCCTTCCAGAACACGTGACGCCCAGCGCCAAGGATCCAGCCAAGCCGGCCGTCCTTCCAGACCAGCGCACGCTCGTCGTCGGCGAGCTCGACACGGATCGTCTGCTCGGCGACCTCGGTGTGGTCGATCAGCACATCAAGCAGCTTGTGCTCGAACTTGCCGACCAATCGGTCAATGACCTGAACACTGTCGGTACCGAAGTATCGGCCGGGCATGATGTAAGCACCCGGTGCCAGGAGTCCCTTGAAGTCGCCGTGGCGGAACCACAGGCCGACTTCATGCTTACGGATACGAAGCTTGTTAAACATGGTCTGTGCTCCTTTTGAGACAGAGGAAAGAAAGCCCGGCGTACCATCACGGCGGGAACAAAGAAAGAACAATCAAATGCGAGCCGAGGGCGTGTCCGCCCGGCGTGCTCCCCGGTTGTGTCGGCGGGGTTGGCTTGAGGGTCGGCAGGGAGTGTGCTGATTCAAACGATGCCACGCAGTGCGAATCGCGTCGAGCAAGGCTGTGCCCGGCTATCGAGCGCGGCAGCAGCTGCGTGGTATCGAGTGATCAGGCGGCGCCCCGGAAAGACACCTCACACTTTGTCGACCCGGTATCCGCCCAACCGCATGGCCGATGAACCGGTGCCGACCCGAAGCTGCAAAGCCAACGCAGGCGAAGGCGATGCAAGCGAACGAATCGGCTGGAGACGCCGGGGGATCGTTGCCCCCGACCCGCGTGGTTGACGCTTTCGCGCCTGGAGCCCTTTCCCGGGCGGAGGTGGGAGTCGAACCCAAGGCTGTTCAGGCCTTTGCCATTGAGGCAGGATTTGAACCTGCTACCGTCTGATTAACAGTCAGATGCTCTACCAATGAGCTACTCGTGGTCGACCAACCATACCGATAGAACCCGTGTCTCGGAACACCCACTGACCAACCGCGGAGCTGGGCCTGGATTGCCGACGGACGATACCGGTTGAACGCAAGAGAAAAACAAAAGCGCATGGGGCAGGACTCGAACCTGCACCTGATGGATTTGGAATCCACCGCTCTGCCATTAAGCTACCCACACGAAGAAACAAAGCTGCACCGGTTGGGCTCGAACCAACAACCGTCTCTGTAACAAAGAGCTGCACTACCGTTGTGCTACGGTGCAATCGAAAGCTGAATCACCCCGGCTGGATTCGAACCAGCACAAACCGGTTTAGAAGACCGGTGCCCTTCCAATTAGACGACGGGGTGCCCCCGCCCCGGAATTAACTACAGCCACGAATACGGCTACGCGAGCATCGAAAGACTAAGCAAATTCCGGGGGAAGCTGGCGGTCGGATTCGAACCGACGCGGGCCGTATTACGAGTACGGGGCTCTGGCCACTGAGCTACGCCAGCAAAAAAGGAAATCGAATGGCCCCCGCGGGACTCGAACCCGCACCCACCTGATTAAAAGTCAGATGCTCTGCCTTCGAGCTACGAGGCCAATCCTTGCAAATGAAACGGGTGGGCCACGATCCCACAACCTACCGGGTAAGAACCGGGTGCTCTGCCTGCTTGAGCTACCGTTTCAAAAATAGAAGGCCTTAGCACAAGGTCTTGCCTTCTTGCCGATGATCACCCGCCAGCATTTCGGCGGGAGCTGTACACGGGAGTGTTACGCCCTTCATCGGCTTTGCCCCTGTTGTCGCGGTGTTACCCGCACGCAACAGCACGCACCTTCTGCACGGCCTGTTCTGAGGTTGGAACCACGGGTTGGCCGACCCTGATCCCGCACCCATCGGCTTTGTACACCTGGGATGTACGCCGCCGATCCCTTTCGGGCAGACGCGCTCAGGTTGCCCCGAACGCCGTAGGCACTTCCAGACTCATGCAGTGATGTCTTGCGGGTTGCCCCGCTTCCCAGGACACTCGGTCCTCTCGTACAGGAGTGTCGGTCGGTTCCTTCGATAGACATCCAGATCCGCTGGATCAGTGACCCCGCGCTCCGCTGATGGCACAGCGGCTCAAGGATCAAAGCTACTCATGGTTTCCCGCCTGCCATAGCGGTGATCCACGCCCGGCCAGGTCGACAGGATCACCACGCTGGCACATGGTGCTGTCGAGTCCGGGTTCCCTCTATCGCTCTTTCAAGCGCCTGCCGCCCCGACCGGGCAAACAGGTTTCGGCTCCCGAGGGCCGGGAGCAAATCGGCCCGATGCGCACCTCACGCGTCGGAACCGGGTTAGAGAATCAAAACAAATCAAACATCGCGCTGGACGCACTCAATCCTT
Source organism: Planctomycetota bacterium (assembly GCA_039188575.1). Lineage (GTDB taxonomy): Bacteria > Planctomycetota > Phycisphaerae > Phycisphaerales > Phycisphaeraceae > JAHQVV01. The sequence goes on from JBCCYY010000118.1 coordinate 4,782, forward strand.
GTACGGATCAAACTCATCCTCGCCCGCCATCGCCACGCCGATCGGCGTCAGCGTGTGGACGATGCGCACCGTGTCGCCGTGTGCTTCGAGCACCTCGGGCAGGCGCTTATAACAATGCGGCGACTCGTCCGTGCCCGCGCCGCGCAGCTCGACGCCAGCCTTCTTCACCCAAGCGTTCATCATCGACTTGGTGATCTGGCCTTCGCTCTTGCGGACAAAGCCCTTGGCCTTCTTGTCCCAGCGCTTCTTGCCCGCCGCCTGCGTACGGCTCATCACCCGGCCTGCACCGTGAACGGTCGAGTAGAGCGCAGCCTTAGAGTCTTCACTCTCGACACCCTC
>JBCCYY010000119.1:0-4931 GCA_039188575.1 Planctomycetota bacterium
ATCACCCTGGCGGCTAAGACTTTTGGTCTCTAATTGTAATAAATACCCAAAAGCTGGGTGTTGCGGGCGACGCGAAGCGTCCCGTGGTTTGGCGCGTGCGGACGCGGTTGTAGTGACAGATGGTTCGCGCGGGACGCTTCGCGTCGCCCGCTACACCGCGCTGATAGGTTGATCAGAGCTTCGCCAAGAGTTCGCGCACATCCACGACTTGCATCCCCGCTTCGCGGGCCGAGACGACGCCCGGGTCGGCGTCTTCGTAGGCGACGCACTTCGTGGGGTCGACGCCGAGCGCTTCTGCGGCTTTGAGATAGGTCTCGGGGTGGGGTTTGTGGTGCTCGACGTCGTCGGCGGTGACAACCGCATTAAACAGGTGGCCGATGTTGGTGTGCGCGATCGTGCGCGACGCGGGCTCCGTACGGCCGCCGGTGGCGACGGCCATGGGCAGCTTGCCGTGGTGTTCCTCGGCGATCGAGACGACCGGGTCGATCCGTTGTACCTGATCGATGAAGGGGAAGAACGCCTCGTACTTGGCTTTGCTGATCGCGATCGGATCGGCCTCGACGCCTTGTTCCTTGCAGAGCAGCTCGACGATCTTGACGGTGGCCATCCCGCCGCAGGAATAGAACTTGTCTTCGGGGAAGGCCAGGCCGGTGTCGGCGAGGGCCTGCTGCCAGGCGAGGTAGTGCACGGGCATGGTGTCGGCGAGGGTGCCGTCGAGGTCGAAGATCAGGGCTTGGGGCTGCACGGATTCGGTCTTTCATTGTTCGGAAGCCCACGCCGTTACGGCGTGGGCTTGGTGTTGTCTATCGTTCATCACCTGCGTCGGGGATCGCGGCGCCGCACTCGGGGCACACGCCCTTCGAGGCCCGCAGATCATACCCGCATTCAACGCAGACCTCGTTCGGCTTGGGCGCGATGCCGAACAGCTTCGGGGCGATCCAATGCCAGAGCAGGCCGACGACGATCAGCTTGAGCCCGAAGAGCCAGACCCACGGGTTGACGAACCAGCACAGGAACAGGCAGCCGCCGAGCCCGGCGAAGGAAAAAGCCCTGGGGTACAAGCGGTTTTCGGGTGGCAGGCGCAGCGCCGCGAGGTTCGTGATGCCGTAGTAGATCAGGACGGTGAAGGCGGAGAAGGACCATGTGGTTTTGATGTCGCCGATGAGTGTGAGTGAGCCGATGATGGCCGCGACGCCGAGCACCGCGGGGACGGGCGTCGTTCCTGCATCATTAATCTTGCCAAAGAAGCGCGGGACATCGTGCCTCCGGCCCATCGCGAGCAGCACACGCGACAAGCCGAGGATCAGGTTGAGCAGCACGCCGAGCATCGCGGTGATGCCCGAGATCGCGATTAGGGTCGACAGCCAGTTCGGCCCTCTGTTCCACCAGACCACCTGCAACAACACCTCGCCGAGGTCCAACCGGGCGTCGTACGGGTTGATCGCATAAATGACGGCGGCGCCGACCGCGACATAGAGCAGCGCGGTGACGCCGAGGGTTGCGACGATGGCCTTGGGGATGGTGCGTCTGGGGTCGCGGACTTCTTCGCCGAGCGTGGCGACCCTGCCGTAGCCGGTGTAGGCGACGAACATGAGCGCGGTCGCGGTCATGAGGCTGACCGCGGGGTTTTTGGGTAAGAAGCGTTGGTGCTCCGAACCGGTGTAGCCCTGCGGCTGGTCGACCCCGAAGGCCGCATACGCCACGACCGCGACGAGGCCCGCGACCGTCACAATGACCAGCACCATGTTGACCCACGCGGATCGGCGGAGCCCAATCAGGACCAAGACGACCAGGGCACACAGCGCGGCCATCGCGATAGCGATGTTCATGGTGTAGAGGTTGGCACCCTCGATGATCCAGCGCTGAACCGTCGCGTTGTCCAGGAAGAACTGGCCGAGCAGGTAGGTGCCCACACCGAGCGCCGCCGTCGCTGCGCTGGCGCTCTTCGCCAGCAGGAACATCCAGCCTGCGGTGAAGCCGAGCTTGGGGTGCAGGTACTTGTAGCCGTACTCGTAGGTCCCGCCCGCAACCGGATGCGCGGCGGCGAGCTGCGCGCTGCTCAGCCCGTTGCACAGCGCGAGCAGCGCGGCGAGGAAGATCGCGATCAGCACGCCGGGGCCGGCGATGCCCGCGGCGATGCCGATGGAGACGAAGACGCCGGTGCCGAGGATGGACCCTAGGCCGAGGAGGACGGCGTGGAAGACGCCGAGCTCGCGCTTGAGCCGGCCGGGCTGTTGGTCTTCGTTAGACACTCATCCATTATCTGTGATTTACTTTTACAGCGTTCTCGCATCATCAAAGGTAAACATAAGCAACGCGTAGCGGGTGATGCGGAGCATCCCGTTCGAATGGTCTGGCGTGAGTCACACAATGGATTCGCCGAATCACGGGAGGCTTCGCGTCGCCCGCTACACCGTGCTTACTGAGTTTGCGGATCGTCGGTGCGCTGCTCAAGCACGACCCAGCGCGCTTTGGGGCGCGGGGCGTTGGGGTCCTGGGGGTACAGGCCGGGCGGGCTGTCGGAGAGGCCGATCGTTGCGTTGACGCGGGTGAAGCCGGCGTTGGCGAAGTCGAGCATCTTCGCCGTCGGCACGTAGCCGTCGACGCGGAGGGTGAGGAGGGCTTCTTTGTTCTTAGGCGGCAGGACCTCGCCCAGCAGGTCGCCTGTGATGGTCAGGACGGTGGCGGGGGCGCTGGCCTGGATGGTGCCGCTGGCGTTGCCGTCGATGACGATCGTCGAGCTGGCGGTCGAGCCGAGGATGCCGGCACTGTCCCCGCCGACGAAGAGTTCGAGCTGGCCGTCGCAGATGATGGTGGCTTTCTCGGTGAGGTTGCCGCCGATAACGACCTCGCAGACGCCTTGGAGGTCGAGCGTCGCGTTGAGGTCGCCGAGGATGTGGACGATGCTGTTGCCGCCGATGGCGAGGTCGGCGTTGACATCGCCGAGGACGCGGACGTTGCCCTTGCCGGGCACGGTGAAGAAGACGTCGAGGTCGCCCTGCTGGTCCTGGGTCCAACTAATGCCGCGCGTCGAGCTGGTGTGCCAGTAAGACCGGCTACCAAAGAACGCATCGCGGTGGGTGGTTCCGCGGTAGGCGACGGCGTTTTGTACGGCTTGCCACCTCCAGTCAAGCATCAGGCGTCGCCCATCGATACCGCGTTGTTTTTGTCCGCCCTGCGGCTCATCGTCTGGGATCGGGATAACGATCCGGTCGATCGCGATCGTGGTGGCGTGCTGCTGCAAGATACGCAGCTCGGGCGGGCGGTCAGGTGGTGGGTTGGATCGACAGCCCGTGGAGAGTATCAGGCAGGAGGCGGCCAGCCACACGATCAGGTTGTTTAGATTCACGTTCAAAAGGCCAAGTATAGCCAGCAAGCCGAGCCTAAAGGTTTTCGTGACCGCAGGGCTACTGCCAAGCTGCGTATAGAAAACTCGCAACTCGTTAGGCGCCTCGCCCCCCGGGATCAGATATCCAAAACTTGACACACGCGCTCTTAGAGCGGGATGCCGAAGAAGCTCGGCGTATCGGAATCCTTCTGGGTGTCTTCTTTGTAGTCCCAGTCGTCTTCTTCATCCTCCTCTTCGGGCTCCGGCTCGGGTCGCGGCTCAGGCTTCGGTTCCGGCTTTGGCTCGGGCTTGGGTTCCGGGCGGTCCCAGTCCAGCTTTTCACGATCGGTGCTCGGGCGCGGTTCCGGCTGGGGTTCGGGCTTGGGTTCATCCTGACGGACCGTGGCCGGCGGGCGGGTGGCGCTCGAGAGCCGCTTGGGGCGGTAGCGGTTGTAGAACCGCTGGTAGATCGAGATGAGCGAGTGCTTGTCGCCGTCGGCCTGGTCCTTCTCGCGGTTGGTCCGGACCATCTCGATGAACTGCAGCGGTTCGATCTGTACGTAGGCCAGGGCCTCGGCGAAGTCGCTGGTACGGACGCGGTCGAGGCGGTCGTAGTTGACGAGCACGAACTTGTGCTGCGGGTCGGTGCTCATCACCGCGACCTGCAGGCCCTTCTTGCGCGGGCCGTAGTACTTCTGCCCCGGCTTGAGGTCCTTGGTCGGGAAGCCGAGCAGCCGGAAGGTCTGGTAGGCGTAGGCCTTCTGCTTCTCCGCGGCGGCCAGCCGCTTGGTGTTGTTCGTTGTGCCGACCTCGCTCGTCGGGATCAACTCGATGCTGGTGATGATCATCTCGTTGGGGCCGATGATGTCTTTGACAATCACGGAGTTGACGAACCCGTAGTGCCCGACATCGATCGAGGGGATGACCCGTGCCGAGACGATAACCTCCGCGGTCGGCGGCGGGTACTTCACATCAATCGCTTTGTTGCCTAGCGCGGTTCGACGGACCTCGCGTTTGACCTCGGTCATCTCTTCCATGGCCTGGTCGTAGGTCCGGCCGGTCGAGTTCTCGCGTGCACGCTGGTGGTTGGGCAGCAGGATGAAGCGGTCGTCATCGAACCGGAAGAACTGCTGGCAGTACAGCCGGGTATAGTTCTGGAAGATGCGTCGCTGGCTGCTGGTCAGCCCGGCCAGGGGGTCTTCGCGTCGGGCCGCCTCGGCCGGCATCGCCAGCCAAGCCGACAGCAACACCATGACCGCCAATCCGGTGATACGCCAACGCCTCAAGCAAAGACCAAAACCGATACCCACTCGCCCTCGAAACATTTGATTATTCCCTTCGGTAGACGCGAATCACCCGGATCACAGAACGTGCAGACTCAATCAAGTATATCAACATCACCTGTCTGTTTGGACAGCCGAGGCGCACAAAAGTTCCCAACGCTGTGCATCTCACTAAAAATCAGGGTCTTAGGAAGTTAAGCGTCCTAAATTGGGTTCTCACGGAGTAGTTTGAGGACCGCCAGGTAGAGGTTATCACGGCGGTGGTTGAAGCGGAACTCGGTTTCTTTCAGGTGCAGGTAGAACGTATGACGAGCAACGCC
>JBCCYY010000120.1:0-3951 GCA_039188575.1 Planctomycetota bacterium
CCTTTGCGCTTCCCACTCAATAACGGCATGGTCGACCGCAATGGCTTGAACCTCAGTCGGTGCATGGGAGACGTCGGCAGCAAGCAGCCATGCCGTCTTCATCGCTTGTCGGATGAAGACAAATACTTCGGCTTTACGATCATCTGAAATCTGCGAGTCGCTCAAAAAGGAATCCAATGCATCAATATTCTCAGCCGTCGCTTCTGCCTTTTCACCAATAAATACGAATGGCTCGTCATAGATCCCGAGCAGTGATGCCATAGGGTGATGACTGAAAATAATTAGCGCGGCCTCCATGCGGTGGTCAGGTTCATTTGCCTCGATACATAAATAGCCCGCGAGTGCCACGAGGGAATAGTCCGTCTGCTCACACATCTCGAGCCATAAAGCGAGCGACCCGCTATCGCGTATCCGTCTCATCGCGCTCAGATCGAAAACGCGGTCGCCGATCGACTCATCGCTTTCGAGCACTTTCGGCAGAGAATCAATGATCGCGGTCTCTACGGCAGCCCAGTGTTGATACCCCACATCAGCGGGACTATTCACGCTTTGTTCTGAGCAGGCGACAGCAAGCGTCAGAAGTGCGGTCAAAAAGGATTCTCCAAGGTAACGCCATACCTGCATAGTCGGATTCCAACTGCGTGAGAGGCACGAATGAGAACACCTGTGCTCATTCACGGGTCGCGTAGCCTTCGAGCCAGCTTCGGCGAGCGGTCCAGCCGCGCCAGTCTTCCAATTGCTCTTCGAGCGTTAGCGTGAGGTCGGCTTGGATGTGCCGAAGGTGCTCGTCCAGGGTCGCGTGACGGGGCGGCGAGGACTGCCGCGACGCGTATCGAAGACGGGGAGCTCTTTCTCGCGAATAGTTTCCGTAAGCAGTGCTTCCCGGCGAGGCCTGCGCGTACTCGTCCGGTAGCTTGTCGATCAGCAATTCGATCGCTGGCAACGCGTCTGGGCCGAGGTGCTCGAGATAAACGATGTCGATCGGCCCCGCTTTACCGCCGAGTTCCTTGCAGTTGCGGACGTTGTAGCCGGCGATCAAGGGGTCAAAGGGCACGAAGCTGCAGACCCAGAGCACCGCGATGCCCCAGCCCATCGCCCAGCCGGTGAGCCAGTTGTTATCGCGCGACCGCGCGATCCGCCAGAGCAAGAGCGCCAGGCAGCCCGCGACCATCAGCATCCACACCGCCGCGGCGACACGGAGCCGAGTAAGTGTGTAGACCTCGACGTACGCCTGCAGCCGCCAGGCCGCGGACACGACAAGCACGATGTTCTGCGCGATCCATAGGAGCACGAGATACACCGCCAGCTTGCTGCGCTGCGCGATGCCGTTGGGCCGGAAAACCGCGAGGACGAGTGCGGCGGCGAGTATCGCTGTGGCGATCAGCGGGTACGCACCGCGGTGGGCGTACTCGGCGTAGGTCATGCCGTCGGGCAGGTCTTGCCCCAGAACGAGGTAACGGCTGTCGAGCACGAGCTGCAGAACGAAGACGAGGTTCATCGCGATAAGGCAGCGAACAACAAGATTCTGATATTTACCCGCGAGCCAGGCAAGGATGTCTTCACTTGGTGCTGCGGGTCCGGTCGGGGCAGCGGCTTCAGAAGTATTTGCTGCAACTTGTTCGGACTGCCGCTTTTCCTCGGCTGCCGCTTGGACAGGGTGCACCTCGAACCCGTAGGAAGAGTCGTCGTTTGGCTGGATCGATGCAATCGCCCTGCGGATGCGGCGGAACCTGAGGTGCCGGCGTGGGCGGTGCCGCAACAGGCCCCAGCACAGGAACGCCGCGATGTACCAGAGGAAGACACGGCCGACGGTGATGTAGTCGGTCAGGTTGCTGAAGAAGTCGCCGACGCTGTCGGAGCCCTGCCGCATCCAGTCGGAGACAACCGGGTTGGCCAACGCGAACAGGCCGAGGAAGACAAGGCTGAGCGCCAGCGGGATGACGATCCCCGCGAAGGCCCACGCCCATCGCGCGGCGCCCATCGCCCGGCTGCGCAGGCCCTTGGTTCGCATCGCCCATCGTCTCGCAAGCCGGCTGTCACGGACGGGGCGCCAGGCCGCGAGCAGCCAGGACCAGCCCATGAGCCAGAGCCACCGCCACCCCAGTCGGCGGGGTGACCAGCCGTGGGCGAGCATGGCGAGGGTGCTGAGCAGGATGAGCGACAGGATGATCGCGATCGAGCCCGGCTCGAGCGCGAGCGAGATACAGAGCCCGAGCGTCATCGCCGTCAGCGACCAGCCCCACGCCCACCGTCGGCCGGTCAAGAGCGATCGGCCGTTGCGTAACAGCAGGACAAGCAGCAGCCAGGCGACGAACCCGCCAAGCGTCCAGCCGACCACCTGGTCGTAGAACAGGAAGTCGGCCAGCGCGGCGGAGAGCAGGGATACCCCCGCTACGACCGGCAAGCCAAACCGCCACCATCGATTGATCTGAGTCATATTACACCGCCGCACCGGAGCCAGACGCACAAGAATTGCTACGTCGATCTCGACCCGAAGGTTGCCAGAAGATCAAAAATAACGGTCATGAGACGACCGCCGCGATCGCATCGCACAGCTTGTCGATGTTAGCGGGTGTAATGCCGGCGACGTTGATCCGGCCGGACCCGACGATGTAGATCGCGTGCTCGGCCTTGAGGGCAGCGACCTGGTCCTTAGTGAGCCCGGACATGGTGAACATGCCGTTCTGCTGCTCGATAAAACCGTTGCCGTTGGCGTTGAGTTGAACGCCACGGGTGTCGAGCGCTTGTCGCAGGGCGGAGCGCATACCGTTGATCCGGCCGCGCATCTGTTTGAGCTCATCGAGCCATTGTTGGGTCAATGCTTCATCGCTGAGGATGTGTTCGACGACCAGTGCGCCGTGCGCGGGCGGGTTCGAGTAGTTGCGGCGGATGGCGGACTTGATCTGGCTCTGGACCGCGGCGGCCTGGCCTGGGTCATGCGCGACGACGGTCAGCGCGCCGACGCGCTCTCGGTACAGGCCGAAGTTTTTCGAATAGCTCGAGCAGATCAAGACCTCGTCACAAATAGTCAGCACCTCACGCAGGCCCGAAGCGTCGGCATCCACATCCACGGCAAAGCCCTGGTAGGCGAAATCGATCAGAGGCAGCGCACCGATATCTTTGATGAGCTGCGCGATCTGCCGCCACTGGTCATTGTTGGGATCGACGCCGGTCGGATTGTGGCAGCAGCCGTGCAGCAGGACGACATCGCCGGGCTTGACGTCGTCAAGCGCTTCGGTCATCGCGGAGAAATTCAGCGCGTTCGTCTCGCTGTCGAGGTAGGCGTAGGGCTGTGTCGGCAGGCCAGCGGCCTGAAAGATCGCGTGGTGGTTGGCCCAGGTCGGATCGCTGAGCCAGAGCGTTGTGCCCGCGTGATTGTTAGCAAGGTAGTCGCCGGCAACGCGGAGCGCACCGGTGCCACCCGGGCATTGGAAAGTGATAGCTCGGCCGTTGGAAACAAGTTCGCTATCTTTACCAAAGAGCAGCTCGCGCGTGGATTGGCCAAAGCCAGGCGAGCCATCGATGCCGAGATACGACTTGGTCGGCTCGTTGTCGAGCAGCCACATTTCCGCGGCGGTGACTGCGGTGAGGGTCGGGGTCGCGCCCTGCTCGTCCTTATACACACCGACAGCGAGGTTGATCTTGTCGGGGTTGGGATCGGCCTTGAAGGCTTCGGTCAGGCCGAGGATCGCGTCGGGCGGGGCGGGCTGGACGGACTGGAACATGGTCTTGCTCTTGGTGCGACGAATGGGCTTGCAATCGGGCAGCGTAGCAGCGTCGAAAGGGTCCAGCAACGCGGTGCGTGGAACCAAGTAAAATCTCTGAATGGCCGGGGGGGGGCCGGCCCCCCCCCCCCCCACAAAAAAAAAAAAACCCCACACCCCCCCCCCCAGACGCCCCCCCCCGCGAAAAGGAAAAAAAAAAACAAAAGAAAAAAAAAAAAAAAAAAAA
>JBCCYY010000121.1:0-3472 GCA_039188575.1 Planctomycetota bacterium
CTCTGGAATCCCATGTACCCAAAGACGAGGGCGACAGCAGCGAGCAGGCAAATCAGCTTGGCGTGTTGACGGATCATCGGTCGGTTCCTTCCCGAAAAACTGGGGTGTTGATGTTGCATAACCTTGGCCATCGGGCCAGCCGCATAGTTTAGCAGACAGGGGTTGGGCTTGAGGCTTGAGGCTCGGGGCTTGCCTCCGCTGCGACACCCTCAGAACGCAAGCCTCAAGCCCCTTTTGACATCGCCAGCTTGGTGAAAACCAGCACGTCATATAGCGCGTGCACCGCGACAACGATCCCGAAGCCGCGCGTCAGGTAGATCGCCGCGAAATACACACCCGCGACGGTGTAAAACAGCATCTTGGTCATCGTAAAAGGGTTGTAGTCGCCCAGGAAGTGCACCAGCGCAAAGCCCAGCGAGCTGATCACCACCGAGGCGATCACGCAGGCCTCCTCGGGCAGCGACAGCAGGTCTCGGGTGATCGCGTGGATCGCAGCGATCGCGACCAGCCGGAACAACAGCTCCTCGTACACACCCGCACCGATCGAGATCACCATGTCCCGCCGCCAGGCCCCCCAGTCCACCGAGTCGAACGCCGCCGCGACCACCGGCTCACGCAGCAGCACCGTCATCAGCACGAACAGCGGCAGCGCCAGCACCAGCGACTCCCCCCACATCACCGGGTACAGCTTCAGCTCCGGCGCCCACGGGTCTTTCTTCCGCACCAGGTGCATCCCCAGCAACGCGCCCGCTACCGCGATTGCAGGCAGGTGCACACCGGTTACGCCGAAGAGCGCGAAGAACTGGCCGAGCAACCGCGTCGCGGTGAGCTGCTGCTCGGTCAACAGTGTCAGCGCACCGATCTCATAAACCACCAGCAGTGGCAGCAGGAAGTACAGCGACTGCAGCGGCCACTTCGAGCGGTCCCAGTACGTCGTGATGGAAGAGGGCTGACTGATGAGGGTTATCCGTTAACCGCGATATGCCTGCGAAGAAGAATTATCGAGCATCCATGCTCAAGCATCAATCACAGCTCAGTACGTCAGCACCGCGTGAGCCTGGCCGAAGCGGTCCAGCTTCGCTCGGCCGGGCAGGAACGACAGCTCAATCAGCACGGTGACGCCGACGATGTCCCCGCCCATCTTGGAGACCAGCTCGCAGCAGGCCTCCATCGTCCCTCCTGTCGCGAGCAGGTCGTCGACCATCAGCACTTTTTGGCCCTGGGCGATGGCGTCGGTGTGGATCTCCAGCTTGTCCTTGCCGTACTCGAGGTCGTACTCCATCGCGTGGGTGTCGTAGGGCAGCTTGCCGGGCTTCCGGATCGGGACGAACCCGGCGGACAGGGCCTGGGCGATCGCCGTGCCGAAGATAAACCCCCGCGACTCGGCCCCACAGACCAGCTCGACGCCCTTGCCCCGATAAGGGTTGGCCATCTGCTCGACCGCCATCGCCAGACCGGACGGGTCTTTCAGCAGCGGCGAGATGTCCTTGAACACGATCCCGGGCTTGGGATAGTCGGCGATATCACGGATGAGGGTGTGAAGGTCCATGTTGAGTGCTGGTGGTTTGTGGCTGGTGTCTGGTTCGATCTGGCGTAGGTTTATCCAAGTGTTTCAGGTTGTACCATGTTCCGTTGCATTAGGTCATGGCGAACAAAGAAACTTGCCGATGCGTCATGGGATATCGACGCTTGTTAGGCTCAGCCCGCTCTTTCCAGCCACTAGCCCCTAGCCACCAGCACCAAACTATGGACGCATTCCAAATCAACGGCGGCAAGCCCCTGCGCGGCACCGTCCGCATCAACGGCTCCAAGAACGCCTCACTGCCGCTCATGGCCGCGGCGCTGCTTACCACAGAGCCCGTCACGCTCCACGGCGTGCCCGACCTCTCCGACATCCGGGCCATGCAGGAACTGCTCGGTTCGCTGGGTATGGCCTTCAGTGGCTCAAAGCCCGCGTCGTCCCCGGCGGAGCCCTCGCCGATCCCCACGATCCCGCCCGCCGAGGACAAGATCGACCCCAAGTACTCGGGCCTGTCCGAACTGATCAAGCCCAAGGCCGCCACCGCTACCGCAGCTGTGGTTCCCCCGGCTGGCACAGCCGGGCTCGCTGCCGGTTCCCTCACGATCGCGACCGAAGACAACGCCCCGACCCTCGCCCACTACGAGATCGTCCGCAAGATGCGCGCAGGTATCTGCGTCCTCGGGCCTCTCCTAGCCGCCCGGGGCGAGGCCCGCGTCTCCCTGCCAGGCGGCTGCGCCATCGGCGACCGCCCGGTCGACCTGCACATCCGCGGCCTCCGCGCCCTCGGCGCAGAGATCAGCATCGACGGCGGCTACATCGTCGCGCGCCCCCCAGCCGGCGGACGACTCATCGGCACGACCCTCTTCCTCGGCGGGCCTAACGGCTCGACCGTGCTCGGCACCGCCAACGTCATCAGTGCCGCCGTGCTTGCCGAGGGCATCACCGTCATCGAGTCCGCCGCCTGCGAGCCGGAGATCACCGATCTCTGCGCCCTGCTCACCAAGATGGGCGCCAAGATCGAAGGCGCCGGCACCCCGCGCATCACCATCGAGGGCGTCACCAAGCTCCACGGCACCGAGCATCACGTCCTTGCCGACCGCATCGAGGCCGGCACCTACGTCATGGCCGCCGCCATCACAGGCGGGGACGTCATCCTCGAGAACTTCCCCACCGACACGCTCCTGGCCGCGAACGACCGCCTCGAAGAGATGGGCATCACCCTCGAACAGCTCGGCGACAACACCAACCCCGGACTCTCCGACACCGTCCGCGTCATCACCCCACGCGTCTTCCAGCCCGTCCAGGTCGTCACCCAGCCACACCCCGGCTTCCCGACCGACCTCCAGGCCCAGCTCATGGCCCTGCTTACGCTCAGTGATGGCAACTCGATCGTCACCGAAAAGATCTTCCCCGACCGCTTCCTGCACGTCGCCGAGCTCTTGCGGATGGGCGCGAATATCACCCGCGTCGGCAACTCGGCCGTGATTACCGGCGTCCGCAACCTCGTCGGCGCCCCGGTCATGGCGTCCGACCTCCGCGCGTCTGCCGGCCTGGTCATCGCCGGCCTCGCCGCCCGTGGCCAGACCACCATCAACCGCGTCTACCACTTGGACCGCGGCTACCAGCAGATGGAAAAGACCCTCCAGTCCCTCGGCGCCGACATCGAACGCGTCAAGGCGTCCTGAGCCACGCCCTTACACCATTGATCGTATGCGTTAACCGGAATCACTGGGTTTTCACCCTTTCCTGGGCCCCCAAAAGTGGTCGCGCACAACCGGTGCGCCGCCGCGCACGCGGGTCCCCAAAGCCGCCGATGGCATCGGCGGTCTTAAACGAATTATCTGAACCTCCCCTCAAGACCGCCGACACCGTCGGCGGCTTTGTTTCGATCCATCCCCTCAATCAAACCCCAACCCCACTCCCCGCGCGCACAACTTATGCAGCCACTCA
>JBCCYY010000122.1:0-2869 GCA_039188575.1 Planctomycetota bacterium
GCCGAGCCGGATAATCAGGATGTTCTTCGGCGGGGATTCGGCTTGTTCGCGGCTGTTGTGCATGGTCTTTCGTTGATGAATCAAACGCAATGATAGTGCCGCAGCTTGACGCGGTGTGTAGCGTGATGCAGCCTCCCCCTCCCTCCGATCGACCGCCCGACCCGATCAGGGTCAAGTTCATCATGAAGCACCCGATCACGGTGGTGTCGGCGTGGCGTCGTCAGATGCCGGACGCCGAGCCGCGCTTTGGTCGGTGCGTCTTCTCGTTTGATCACACGTCCCGGGACTACGACTGGCTGGTGGTCTACGACGAGCTCCCGCCGGAGGGTGAAGCGCTGGCGTGCGCGCGGGAGCATTCACTGTTGATCACGTCCGAGCCCTCGTCGATCAAGGTCTATGGCAGCGCGTACCTACAGCAGTTCGGCGCGGTCTTGACCAGTCATGAACCCTGGGCGATGAAGCACCCCAACCTCATCCGCCGGATGCCTTGCCTGTTCTGGTTCTACGGCCGGCCGACGACCGCACCGGGCCATACGAAGACGCTCGACGAGTTGGCCGCGATGCCGCCGCAGGCCAAGGACCTGCTGATCTCCGCCGCCTGCTCGAACAAGCGGATGGGACACACGCTGCACAAGGCGCGATATGACTTTGTGCAGGCGGTCAAGGACGCCATCCCCGAGATGGGTGTATTCGGCCATGGGATGCAGGAGATGAACGACAAGGCCGAGTCTCTGGACCGGTACCGCTACCACCTTGCCCTCGAGAACCATTGGGCCCCGCACCATATCACGGAAAAGCTGACCGACGCCTACCTCGGCGGGGTGCTGCCGTTCTACTTTGGTGCACCCAATGCGGCGGAGTACTTCCCCGAAGACAGCTTCATCCCGATCGATATCCGAAAGCCAAGCGAGTCGATCGCCATTATCAGGCAGGCGATCACAGACAACGCCTTTGAGAAGCGGCAGGGAGCGTTAGCCGAGGCGAAGCGGCGGACGCTGGAAGAGCACAATCTGTTTGTCGTGCTGGCCCAAGAGATCGAGCGGATGGATACCGGCAAGCGCGGTAGCGGTGGTAACCGTTTGATCAACCGCCGGGTCTTCCGGAAACGAAACCCTATCCGCGCGATTGGCTATCTCGTCGAACGCTACCGCGTGCAGGCACAGACCCGTCGCGCGATGCACGGCTAATCATCTCGGCGTTTACCCTTGCTCTGGTCAGCATCCACCATCATCGCAGCGAGCTGCTTCAAGTTGACGGAGGGTTCCCAGCCGAGCACTTCGCGTGCGCGCTGCGCGTTGCCGACCAGGCGTGTTGGCTCGGCAGGGCGAAAGTACCTCGGGTCGATCTTCACGTAAGGCTGCCAGTCATCGATCCCCACATGCGCGAAAGCGATCTCAAGAAAGCGTTTCAGCGGAGTGAGCTCACCGGTCGCGACGACATAGTCCATCGGCTCATCGTGCTGCATCGCCAGCCACATCGCCTTGACGTAGTCCCCCGCAAAACCCCAGTCGCGTGAGACATCGAGGTTGCCCAATGAGACATGGTCTTGCTTACCGGCAGCGATCCGCGCGACCGCGTTGGTGATCTTGCGGGTCACGAACGACTTACTCCGCCGGGGCGATTCATGGTTGTAGGCGATCGCGTTGCAGCAGAACAGCCCGAACGAGTCTCGGTAGATCCGCGTGGTTTGTACGGCAAACGCCTTAGCCACGCCGTACGGGTTCACCGGGTTCATCTTCGTGTCTTCATCCTGCGGGTCGTGGTCGGGGTGGCCGAAAATCTCCGACGAGCCGACGTTGAGGAACTTGGGTGCCGGGTCCATGTCGCGGAGGAACTCAAGCAGCCGGAGCGTGCCCATCGCGGTGAACTCGCAGGTGGATTCGGGGATCTCGAAGCTCGCCCCGACGTGGCTCTGCCCCGCAAGATGGTAGATCTCATCGGGGTGGGCCTTGAAGATGATCCTGCGGATCGAGGTCGCGTCATCAAGGTCTGCGTAGTGCAGGAACAGCCTTGTGCCGTAGACCTCGGGGTCGAGTGTAAGGTGGTCCAGGCGTGGGCGGGCGGTGATGGATGATCGCCGAATGATGCCGTGGACGGTGTAGCCCTTCTCAAGCAGCAGCTCGGTGAGGTAGGAGCCGTCCTGCCCGGTGATGCCGGTGATGAGCGCTGATTGAGAGGGGGATGGGTCTGGCATGCGTTGATGCTACGGGGTGGTACTATCGCTTCGTTTGGCGTGCGATGTAACCGCGTGTGATGGTTTCGTAGGCCGGTGTCCGCAGGCCGAATGTCTTCGCCTCGGCGACCGCGGCCTCCAAGTCGACCCCTTCGTCCAGCACGCGGTACGCCAGCCAGCCGGCGCTGACCCGGTTCGCCGAGCCGCAGTGGAAGAGCAGGGGGCGCTCGGCTTCACGCAGCACCCGCCGCATCGCGTCAAGCCGGTCGTCGGTGAGCTGGTCCGGGCCCTTCCAGGGGATGCGTACGTGCAGGATCCCGTTAGCCTTGGCGAGCTTGGCCGATTCGACGCCGGGCGTCTCCTCGCTCTCGCGGAGGTTGAGGATGGTCTTGATGCCCAGCTCTTTCAGCAGCGGGTAGTCGCTTGGCGTCACGCCACCTGCGACGTAGAGGTCACCGATCTGGTGCATGTTTTTGACATTGCCGCAGGAGGTCGGCTCAACCGGAGCGACGCGATGAGCGGGCGTTGGGTCCGCATGACACCCGCCAAGAATCAATGCGAAGAGGCAGAACGCTGAGAGGGTCGTGTATTGCATGACGTGTTTATACGAAAAAACCCGCTCACAGGAGCGGGCCGATCCGTTTTGAAGTTGGCCCACTAGGACTTGAACCTAGACTGACAGAATCAGAATCTGTA
>JBCCYY010000123.1:0-2453 GCA_039188575.1 Planctomycetota bacterium
CCAGTTCTCCGGATTCACCTCGGCCCCGCCCAAGAAGGTCATCTTCAAGTCGTCCAACGGCACGACCTACTGCGACTACAAGCAGGCCGAAGACCTCCGCCGCTTCCTCACGCCCAACGGCAAGATCCAGAGCCGCAAGAAGACCGGCCTCAACGCCCGCGAGCAGCGGATGGTCGCCCAGGCTATTAAGCGTGCCCGCTACCTCGGCCTGCTGCCATACACCTCGGCGACGCTTTAGGCCTCTTAAATCAACTCAAGCTACAGAAGCCCATGCTCAACGAGCGTGGGCTTTTTCTTCACAGAAACCGCGCCTGGTCCTCGGGCGTCGGCAGCCTGCAGGCGTCTTTCTTCCCGAACCACTTGTAGCGTCGATTGGCGACGAACCGGTAGAACGGGTCACGCAGGACCGCCGGGACCAGGATGAACGGCCAGAGCAGTTTCGCCGGGCCGGTCAGCTTTCGGCAGATGCGTAGCACGGCGGAGGACCGCATGTAGGCCTTCCCCGAGTCGATCAGGATGATTGTGGATAGTTCGCTGGTGTCGATCCCGTGCTCGGCCGCAAGGGCGGTGCCGACGTCGGACTGCAGGGCGGCGAGGCGGAACCGTGCATCCGGGTCGTGATCGATGACGTAGTTCACGCTGGCGTTGCACATGTTGCAGACGCCGTCGAAGAGGATGACCGCGTGGCCTTCGGCGGCCACGGCGTCGTGCGGGATGGCTTCGGCGGTTTGTTCCATTACACAACATTCTAGCCGACCCGGCCGGGTGGAGACCGCCTACAATCGCCGCATATGGCTTTGACCGAGATCTCGATCCGTGGCGCACGCGAGCACAACCTCAAGGGCATCGACCTGGACATCCCCCGCGACCAGCTCGTGGTGATCACTGGGCTGTCCGGTAGTGGTAAATCGACGCTGGCGTTCGACACGATCTACGCCGAGGGCCAGCGGAAGTACATGGAGTCGCTGTCGGCGTACGCCCGGCAGTTCCTGGACCAGCTCCAGAAGCCGGACATCGAGTCGATCGAGGGCCTGCCCCCGACCATCGCGATCGAGCAGCGGTCCGCCTCGCACAACCCCCGCTCGACCGTTGCGACGACGACCGAGATCTACGACTACTTGCGTCTGCTGTTCGCCCGGGCCGGCCAGCCGCGCTGCTGGCACGTGGACCCGAAGACCGGCAAGGTCTGCGGCAAGCCCATCGAGTCGCAGAACGCGACGATGATCATCGACCACGTGATGGCCCTCGAAGAGGGGACGCGGCTGATGGTCCTCGCCCCGCTGATCCGGGGCAAGAAGGGCCACCACAAGGAGGTCTTCGAGGCGATGATCCGGCAAGGGTTTGTCCGAGCCCGCGTGGATGGCGAGATCATGGACCTCCGCGACATCATGAGCAAGAAGGCGGGCACGCCTTTTACGACGCAGAAGCAGCGGTACCAGAAGCACACGATCGAGGCGGTGGTGGACCGGATTGTGATCAGGCCCCCGGAAGTGCCCGAGGCGAAGGAAGGTGATCAGCCCGAGCCAGACGCCCTGCGGACCCGTGTCGCCGACGCGGTTGAGCTATCGCTGAAGATTGCCGACGGGCTGGTGGTCATCGCTGCGCAATCCCCAAACCCCAAATCCCAAAACTCAAGTCCCAATACGTACACCGACACCCTCTTCAGCGAGAACTACGCCTGTCCGGAGCACCCCGAGTACGCGCTGGAAGACCTTGAGCCGAGGCTGTTCTCGTTCAACTCGCCATACGGGGCCTGCCCTAGTTGTGCGGGTCTCGGAACGGTCTTTGAGTTCGATGAGGAGTTGGTCGTCGCCGACAGCGGCTTGTCGCTCAGTGAGGGCGCGATCGAGCCCTGGCGGAAGAACGGCAAGCGGATGAACATCTTCTACAACCGCCTGATCCGCAAGTTCTGCAAGGCGTTTGATGTGAATCCGGATGCGTCTTACAAGTCGCTCGGCAAGCCGATCAAGCGCATCCTGATGCACGGCACGAACGATCGGGACGAGAAGAAGTACGACAACGCGTTCGAGGGCGTGATCCCGAACCTGCAACGCCGGTTCGAGTCGACGGATTCCGAGTTCGTGAAGCAGCGCCTGAGCAACTACCTCAGCGAATCGCCCTGCGAGGCGTGCGGCGGGGCACGGCTTCGGCCGGCGGCGCTCAACGTGTTCCTCGAGTCGGGCAGGGGTAAAAGCCTCAAGAGTTCGAATATCCATGATGTCGTGTCGATGACGATCGAGGAGGCGTCGGAGTTTTTCGCGACGCTGAAGCTGAGTAATGAGGGCTCGCAGATCGCCGAGCCCATCCTGAAAGAAATCCGCGCCAGGCTCGGCTTCATGCTCAGCGTCGGGCTGGGCTACCTCAACCTCTCGCGCAACACCGGCTCGCTCTCCGGGGGGGAGTCGCAGCGCATACGCCTGGCCACGCAGGTCGGCTCGGGGCTCGTCGGCTGC
>JBCCYY010000124.1:0-2240 GCA_039188575.1 Planctomycetota bacterium
ATGTTTGGTGGTAGCCGCCGCGTAACACGCGGGGATCGCATCGCAGAAAGCCCGACCCCCGGGTGTTACGCGGCGGCTACATCAACTCCCCGCGACCTGGCGGTGTGCGAGTTTAGTCATCCCCGCGCACGCCACGCAGAACAGCGACGCCGGCCAGAGCCCCATGACCAGCAGCCAGGCCGCATCGAGAAGCGGCATCGCCGCGATCATGTTCATGATGGTCTTGGGGCCCGCGAAGCGTCTTGTTTCAGCTTCCCGCCGTGCAACGATCGAGATGGCCAGCGTGTAGAGGAAGAGGGTGAAGGCAGGGCCGATGATTAGAATCAGCCAGAGATAATCCTTAGGCCAAGGTGCGACGAATGCCCCCACGGTGACAACCACGAGGAACCGGCACATCGCCATCAGGATGACGGACATTGGCCTGGTGCTGTGCACCCGGTTGTATAGGACGATGCACCCGATCAATAGGCCGAGCGCGGTGAATGGTGGTATCAACCGTGTGAAATCGGATTGTGGTGACCGCTCAATGAAAGCAAGCAGTACAGGGATGAGCGCCGCGACGACAAACATCCCGATCGCTAGATTTCTTGCCTGCGTAGGTTTAACCCGGCCCGACGGGATGGGCCGATCTGGCCGCTCTTTTGCGTCGATCTTACGGTCCCAATAGTCATTGAGCACCATCCCGCCGCAGTAAAGCAGGCTGATCATCAGCATCAAGAATAGGCTGGGGCCAAAGATCAACTCAAGGTTATTGCGGATGTAACTCGCGTGATCAGCAGCAGGCGCCGGATTGTCATACCGCAAGAACAGTAGCAAGCCTGCACCCCACCCAACCAGGCAATTGCTCCACACCGTCGGCAGGTTTGAGATGCGACAGAGCTCCAGCAGGGCGCGAACGTTCATGGCTTACACACCACTTCCCGGGGCCTTGCCAAACCCGTCCCGCACCCACTTCAACTCGTCGGCGATGCCATCGGCTAGTTCTTCGCGTTGCAAGTCCGCGGGCAGTACGTTCCATGCGTAGGTCTCGACCTCGAAGTGGTGGCACTCATGAGCAGGTTGGAGGTTGTTTAGGCATTCTGCGATGTCACTTTGTGTGGTTTCAAGTATGCCGAACTTTGTGACGTACAGCGGGACGTGGAAATGGACACGCCATTCGCCTGCAGGGCTATTACTGGCTGCAAGTGCGTCTGGCAAATCATCGTAATACCGCAGTGAACCGTCAGGTAGTCGGATCGATGTCTGGTGCTGATAGCGGTCCTCGGCAAAGGCTTGCAGCTGCTCTTTGGCGTAAAGCCGTTCATTGCCGGTCATTACATCGAACTTAGCCGAAACTGCGGAGCTTATCTGTACTTTCCCAACGCAAAGGCCCGCTGCTTGATAGGCGGCGAGGGCCTCGCCCTGCGCCTCGAACATCACCGCCGAGTGGCACACATCGTGACAGACCCGAAGGTACCCGCGGATGCTGACATCGTCGGGCGAGTCGAGCAGGTACTGATTGAAGAAGTCGACAACATCGGTCGCGGTGTCGAGGATGCACCCGGGCTCGGGCTCGAGGTCGACGTGGATGTGCTTGCCGGTGTCCAGCTCGAGCCGGGCGAGCTCGTGTACGAGGTCGTGCAGCCTGCCCGCGGAGAGGGACTTGATCCGGTGCAGGCCGGCATCGGTCCCGCCAGAGTGCGCCGGCCAGCCAAGCGGGAGGGTGGAAATGCTTCCTTCGTTCGCGTCATCGGGCAAGAGCTGAGCGAGCACCTTGGCGAGGGTCAGTGTGTACTCGAAGCGTTCGTCGGTGGTCCAGTCGGGCTGGTAGACGTTGGTCTTGACCTTAGCCTCGTGGAAGTTGCCGTAGGGGAAGCCGTTGACGGTGTAGACGAGCAGGCCCAGCCCCTGCATCCAGGACCTGAGCTCGGCAAGGGCCTGGGGGCTGTTGATCGCGTAGCGGGCGGCGTCGGCGGAGAGCCAGAGCCCGACCCCCATCGGCTCGTCCGGCGAGACGCGCCGCTTCACCGGCACGGCGTACTGCAGCAGGTTTGCCCGCATCTCGTCGAACGACGCCCCGGCGTGCACATTGGTGCAGTAGCCGAGCGTGGAGTTGGGGCCGAGGACATTCAACATGATTCAGATTTTAACCGCGGAGGCGCAGAGGGCGCGGGGGGAGGCATTAAACTTTTCGCCGTCCGCCGCGCCCGCCGCCCCGCCCCCGTTAAAACAATCAGACGTTTTGAATAGACCCGCCAGCG
>JBCCYY010000125.1:0-2181 GCA_039188575.1 Planctomycetota bacterium
CGTGCCCCCCGTGGAGCAGGGCGACGAGTGGGCGCCGATCGTCGAGGACCCCAACGGCCGATTCAGCGAGGCCGCACGCGACCGCGAGGCGGGCAAGACCTGGCTCACCATGATGAACGCGCTGCGGGACGACAAGCCCGAAGCGTTCAACGAGGCCCTAAAGGACCACCTTAAGCTCAAGGAAGAGTTCGTCCCCGCCAAGGCGCGCAAGGCCGCGTTCGAGCAGGGCTACAACCGGTACGCGCCCTTCGTGAAGGGGATCGCGCTATACATCCTCGCCGGGCTGATGGGTCTGTTCGCGATACTGCTCCGGCCCGTGCTGCCCAAGGAGGGCTACACCGCGCTCTGGCGCAGCGGCATGGGGATCCTCCTTGTGGTCTTTGCGCTGCATACCGCGGCGCTGATCATCCGCATCTGGCTGCAGGGCCGCCCGCCCGTGACGAACCTGTACTCCTCCGCGGTCTTTATCGGCTGGGGCATCGTCGGCGGCGCGATCATCCTCGAGAAGATCACCAAGCTCGGCGTTGCCTCGCTCGCCGCATCGAGCGCAGGCGTCTCCACCCTTATTGTCGCGCTCCACCTCTCCAAGGACGGCGACACGATGGGTGTTATGCAGGCGGTGCTCGACTCGAACTTCTGGCTGGGCACGCACGTCATCACGATCACGCTCGGGTACTCCGCGACCTTCCTCGCCGGCTTCATCGCGATCTGCTACATCTTCTTCGGCATGTGCACGCCGTTGTTGGATAAGAAGACCGCGCGTTCGATGGCCGGCATGGTCTATGCCGTGACCTGCTTCGCGATCCTGTTCAGCTTCGTCGGCACGGTGCTCGGCGGGATCTGGGCAGACCAGTCCTGGGGCCGGTTCTGGGGCTGGGACCCGAAAGAGAACGGCGCGATCCTGATCGTGCTGATCCATGCGATCATCCTGCACGCCCGCTGGGGCCACCTCGTGAAGGACCGCGGGATCATGGTCCTCGCGGTCAGCGGCAACATCGTCACCGCGTGGTCGTGGTTCGGCACGAACCTCTTGGGGGTCGGCCTGCACAGCTACGGCTTCAGGGACGGCGCGATGTACACGCTGGCGCTCTTCGTCGCGAGCCAGATGTTCATCATGGCGGCGGCGATGATCGTCCCGACCCAGTACTGGTGGAGCTTCCGCAAGCCGAGCAAGAAGCCCACGCCGCCCACCCCGCTGCCGTCGGCCAAGGCGGTGTCCGCCTAGTTGTGAATCGATCGCAGCGGGCAACTTCATTTTCGTAATCTTCAAGCCTGATCGGCAAGCTTCTTTTAGTCTGCTTGGGTTATGGCCCGCGGTCTGTTACGGGCCGATCTTTGATCTAGCCGAATCAAGGCGTAATAGCGTTGATGGTGTTGCGTCGCCATGGATTGTTGGGAAGACGCTTTTTCCCGAGCAACTCTGGCCGTACACTCTGACCTGTCGCCATTCTGCGATAGAAAGGCCGTTAGATGAAGTACAAACACGCGGATCGACCGGTATTTACACCCTGCGGCCGAGAGGATCATGCGCTGCGGCCGTCCCGCCGGGAATTCCTCTACGCCGGCCTGGTCGGCGGGATCGGGCTGACGCTGCCCGGGCTCTTCGAGATGCAGGCCATGGCCGAGCAGAAGGACTACGCGCTCAAAACCCCCGAGTGCGATAGCGTCATCCACATCTTCCTGCCCGGCGGGATGGCGGCCCAAGAAACGCTGGACCCCAAGCCGCTGGCCCCCTCGCAGTACCGCGGCCCGTTCAAGCCGATCGATACCAATGTGACCGGCATTCAGCTCGGTGAGCTGATGAAGCACACCGCCAAGGTCGCGGACAAGATGACCATCATCCGGTCGATGACGCATGGTGAAGCCGCCCACGAACGCGGGACGCACAACATGTTCACCGGCTACAAGCCCAGCCCGGCGATCAAGTACCCGTCCTTCGGCTCGGTCGTCTCGCACGAGCTGGGCGCGAACGGCGAGTTGCCGCCTTATATCTGCGTGCCCAACCAGCCCAACGAGCACGCCGGCAGCGGCTACCTCTCAAACAAGTACGGCCCGTTCTCGATCGGCGCGAACCCGTCGAACGAGAACTTCCAGGTGCGCGACCTCTCGCTGCCCAACGACATCGACCACAAGCGGTTTGCCCGCCGGCAGGCGATGCTCGACGCGGTGGACAACCACTTC